>NZ_JBHSON010000042.1:0-201552 GCF_042656285.1 Actinomadura rugatobispora
CGTCTCCCACACATCCGGACCGACCCTCTCCCCGGCCCATTCACCCATCACCACACCACACCACACTGGCCCCGCCGCAACCGCGACGGGGCCAGAACCCCAAGATCTTCAGCAGTCTTCTAGAACCGCTCGACCCGCTGCGCGGCAGTCCTCCTGGCCGATCCGGGGCTTCGCGGGGTCGGGTCAGGGGGGTGGGGAGGTGCTTGTGCACAGGGAGAGGACGGCTTCGGCGTAGCGGTCCAGTTTGACCTTGCCCACGCCGGGGATCTTGGCCAGCTCCTCCGCGGAGCCGGGGTTGTGTTCGGCGATGGCCTGGAGGGTGGCGTCGGTGAAGACGACGTAGGCGGGGATCTTCTGGTCGGCGGCGGTCTGGGAGCGCCAGTCCTTGAGGGCGAGGAGGAGGTCCTCGTTGAGCTCGGCGGGGCAGTTCTCGCAGCGGCCCAGCTTGCGTTCGATGGCGGCGGTCAGGGGGCGGCCGCAGACGCGGCAGGGTTGGGGGCCCTTGCCGGCGCGGCGGTGGGTGCGGTCGACGCGGGCCGGGACGGGGGTCATGGTCTTGGGGGTGAGGCCGTCCAGGAAGCGGGACGGGCGGCGGCGCCGGGCGCCGCCCGGGGAGCGGGACAGCGCCCAGGAGAGCGACAGGTGCTCGCGGGCCCGGGTGATGCCCACGTACAGCAGGCGGCGCTCCTCCTCGACCTGCTCCGGGGTCTCGGCGTAGATGATGGGGAGGGTGCCCTCGACCACGCCGGTAAGGAAGACCGCGTCCCACTCCAGGCCCTTGGCGGCGTGCAGCGAGGCGAGCGTGACGCCCTCCAGCGGCGGGGCGTGCTGGGCGGCGGCGCGCTCCTCCAGCTCGGCCACGAACTCCGGCAGCCCGGCGCGCGGGTCGTCGGCGGCGATGTCCTCGGCGAGCTGGGCGAGCGCGGCCAGCGACTCCCAGCGGGAGCGGACCGCGCCCGAGCCCTCGGGCGGGCGGTCGGAGAACCCGGCGCCCGACAGGACGTGCCGGACGGTGGCGATCAGGCCGGTGCCGTCGGTCTCGGCGTCGGCGCCGGCCCGGGCGGCGCCGCGCAGCCGGATCACCGCCTCGCGGACCTCGGGCCGCTCGAAGAACCGCTCGGCGCCGCGCAGCACGTAGGGCACGCCGGCGGCGGCCAGCGCCGACTCGTAGGCCTCGGACTGGGCGTTGACGCGGTAGAGGACGGCGATCTCGCGGGCGGGCACGCCCTCCTCGACCAGCTTGCGGGCGCGGCGGGCGATGTCGTCGGCCTCGGCGATCTCATCGTCGTACTCGTTGAAGACGGGGTCGGGGCCGTCGGGGCGCTGCGCGACCAGCTCCAGCCGGTGGCGGCGGGCGGCCTCGCCCCTGGCTTGTCCGATGACGCCGTTGGCCAGCCGCACGACCTGGGGGGTGGAGCGGTAGTCGCGGACCAGCTTCACCACCTTGGCGTCGGGAAACTGGCGGGTGAAGTCGAGCAGGTAGGAGGGGCTGGCGCCGGTGAAGGAGTAGATGGTCTGGTTGGGGTCGCCGACCACGCACAGGTCGTCGCGGCCGCCGAGCCAGGTGTCGAGGAGCAGCTTCTGCAGCGGGTTGACGTCCTGGAACTCGTCGACGACGAAGTGCCGGTACTGCTCGCGGACCTGGGCGGCGACCTCGCGGTGCTCGGTGAGCACGGCGGCCGTCAGCTCGAGCATGCCCTCGAAGTCGAGCAGGTTGCGCTCGCGGCGCAGCGTCTCGTACATGTCGTAGACGCGGGCGACGTCGGCCACGTCGACGGTCATCTTGCGGGAGGCGGTGGCGACCGCGCCTGCGTAGTCCTCCGGGCGGTGCTGGGTGACCTTGGCCCATTCGATCTCGCTGGCGATGTCGCGCAGCTCGGTGCGGCCGAACGCCAGCCGGCAGGCCCGGACGGCGTCCGCCACCAGCGCGATCTTGGACTCGATGATCTTGGGGGGTTCGCCGCCGATCACCCGCGGCCAGAAGTAGGTCAGCTGGCGCAGGGCGGCGGCGTGGAACGTGCGGGCCTGCACGCCGGGCGCGCCCAGCTGCCGCAGCCGGGCGCGCAGCTCGCCGGCCGCCCGGTTGGTGAACGTCACGGCCAGCACCCGCTGCGGCGCGACCACGCCGGTCAGCGCGGCGTACGCGATCCGGTGCGTGATGGCCCTGGTCTTGCCGGTGCCGGCGCCCGCCAGCACGCAGACCGGGCCCTTCACCGCCTCGGCCACGGCCCGCTGCTCCGGGTCGAGCCCCGCCAGTACACGCTCAGCCTCCATGCCCCCATCCTGGCACCAGGCGGGGACCGGATCGGCCTCCTGCCGGGTCTGTGGATAACCTCCTTGAGCGGAATGCGAGGCGCCGGCCGGGTGTTGTCGCCATCGCCTGAATCGTTCGATCGCCCTACGCACCACATCAGTCGCAGTGTCAGACGAAGGAGACGACGCGCCGATGGCCACGCCCACCACGGACCAGGCGAACGCGCCCACCGGGCCGCTCACCATGTACACCACGACCTGGTGCGGCTTCTGCAGGCGGCTCAAGAGCCAGCTCGCCCGGGACGGCATCGAGATGGTCGAGGTCGACATCGAGCGCGACCCGGCCGCGGCGGATTTCGTGATGAGCGTCAACGGCGGCAACCAGACGGTGCCCACGGTCGTCATCGACACGCCGGAGGCCGGACGGCACGTGCTGACCAACCCCAGCGCCAAGGAGGTCAAGCGCCTCCTCGGCGTCTGAGACTCTCCCCGGGACGTCAGAACGGGGGCATGTCCGGGAGCGGGCCCCCGTACCAGCGCATGATGAGCTGGGCCGCTATGGAGAGCGGGCCGGGTGACACGATCCGGCCGCTTTCCAGGGCGTCCCTCAGCTCGTCACGGGTGTACCAGGCCGCGTCCAGGATCTCCTCGGGATCGGGGCGCAGTTCCTGGTCGCCTCGTGCGCGCGCGAAGAAGCCCAGCATGAGGCTCTGCGGCAGCGGCCACGGCTGGCTGCCCAGGTACTGGATGTCGTCGATGTCCAGGCCGACCTCCTCGCGCACCTCGCGGGCGACGGCCTGTTCCAGGGACTCGCCCGGTTCGACGAAGCCGGCCAGGATCGAGCGGCGGTCGGCGGGCCAGCTCGGACCGCGCGCCAGCAGGACGCGGTCCTGGTCGTCGCGGACGAGCATGATGACGGCCGGGTCCACGCGGGGGAACTGCTCGGAGCCGTCGGCCGGGCACACGCGCACGTGGCCCGCCGCGGTGACCTCCGTGCGTCCGCCGCAGCGCGGGCAGTACGGGTTGGTCGCGTGCCAGTGCTCCAGGGCGACCGCGTGGGTGAGCAGGCCCGAGTCCTGGTCTCCCAGGAGCGCGCCCACTCGCCTCAGGCCCGCCCGCTCCGCCCCCTCGATGGTGGGGAGCGTTCCTCGTACGACGAAGTAGGCGACGCCTTCGTCGTCCACGCCGAGCAGGTAGCGCTCCCCCTCGGGGGCCTTGCCGGAGGGCGTGAAGACCAGTGCGGGGCCCGGATCGTAGGACACGAGCACGCGTCCGCCCTCGATCGTGAACACCCGCGTGCGCGGGTCCGCCCAGGTGGCCTCCACCCAGTCCTGGTCACGGCGGCGCTCGGCGGCCCTGTCCAGGGTGCCGCGCGCCAGAGCCAGCCATTCCAGCATCGACTCGGTGGGCGGCTCGGTCTTCGCGTCTGTCAACGACCCTCCTCTTGTACGGCCCGGTCTCTCATCATGCCGACCTCGTGCCGGCCACGCGCCGTCCTCAGGAAGAACGCAACGCGGTGGCGAACTCGTCCCACAGGTAGGCGGCCGCCTCGGCGCCCTTGAGGAGCAGCGGCATCTCGACCTTCTCGTTGGGGGCGTGGATGCGGTCGCCGTTGAGGCCCACCGCCAGGAACACCAGCGGGGCCTCCAATATGTCCGCCAGATCGGCCTCCGGGCCGCTGCCGCCCTCCCGGGTGAACAGCACCTCCTTGCCGAACGCCTTCTCCATGGCGCGCCTGGCCGCCTGCACGCCGGCCGAGCGGATCGGCGAGAAGCAGGGGCGCACGCCGCCGCCCGGGATGGTGACCTCGGCGCGCACGCCGGGCGGGGTGTTCTGCTCGACCCAGGCGCGGAACGACTCCTGCACCTTGCCCGGCTCCTGTCCGGCGACCAGCCTGAACGAGATCTTGGCGTGTGCCTCACGGGGGACGATGGTCTTCCCGCCGGGGCCGGTGTGGCCGCCCCACATGCCGTTGATCTCGGCTGTTGGACGCGCCCAGACCCGCTCCAGGGTGGTGTAGCCCTTCTCTCCGTACGGGGCTCGGCTGTTGCCCGCGGTGCGGAGCCACTCGGCCTCGTCGAAGGGGAGGCGGGCGAACAGGTCGCGCTCCTCGTCCGTGAGCGGGACGACGTCGTCGTAGAAGCCGGGGACGGTGACGCGGCCGTCGGCGTCGTGCAGGGCCGTCAGGAGAGCGGCCATCGCGTGCAGCGGGTTGGGGACGGCCCCGCCGAAGGACCCCGAGTGCAGGTCGCGCTCCGGGCCGTACAGGGCCACCTCGGCTTCGGTGAGGCCGCGCATGCCCGTGCACATGGACGGGACGTCCTCCGACCACATCGTGGTGTCGCTGATGACGACAACGTCGCAGGACAGCCGTTCGCGATGCGTGCGCAGAAGCTCGGCGAAGTGCACCGAGCCCGACTCCTCCTCCCCCTCCACCAGCAGCTTGACGGTGACGGGCGGCGCGGTCGCGCCCGAGGCCGCGAGCCCGGCGCGGATCCCGAGGGTGTGGAAGAACACCTGCCCCTTGTCGTCGGACGTGCCGCGGCCGATGAGCCGGTCGCCCTTCTCCACGGGGGTGAACGGGTCGGTCTCCCACTCGTCCAGCGGCTCGACCGGCTGCACGTCGTGGTGGCCGTAGACGACGACCGCGGGCGCGTCCGGGTCGGCGGCGGGCCATTCGGCGAAGACGGCGGGATGGCCGGGCGTCTCCCAGAGCTCGACCGTGGGGAAGCCGATGCCGCGCAGGTAGGAGGCGAGCCAGTCGGCCGAGCGCCGTACGTCCGCGCTGCGCTCGGGATCCCCCGAGATGGAGGGGATGGCGAGCCACTCCTTCAGGTCGGCGAAGAACCGCTCCTTGCTCGCCCCGATGTATTCGGAAACGTCCACCAGCTATCTCCTTGTGCATGTTTCTGACGCCGCTCCGGCCGCTCCCGGCGGCGGGCGACTTGCGGAAGGCGCCGGCACCGGCATAGGACAAGGGCAGGCGAACGAGCGTCGGGAGGCCCCGTGATCCTGATTGACCCGCCCCTGTGGCCCGCGCGGGGACGTGTGTGGTCGCACATGGTCAGCGACGTGTCGTTCCAGGAGTTGCACGTCTTCGCGGCCGATCTCGGGCTGCCTCCACGGGCCTTCGAACGCGACCACTACGACGTGCCCTCCGAACTCTACGGCGCCGCGGTCACTCTCGGGGCCGAGGAGGTCGGCTGCCAGGAACTCCTGCACCGGCTCACCCGCGCGGGCCTGCGCCGCCGCAAGTTCGCCCGCGCCTAGCACCCTCCCTGTGCCCCCAGGGAGGGTGCCATGCGGTCTATGAGCGGGATGCGCCGCCCAGCGGTTCGCCGGACGGGGCTAAGAGGGCGGGGTGGCCTTGAGGAGCATGAGTTCGGTCTCAAGGTTGCGGCGGGCCTGGGCCTCGAACCGTTCGCGCGCCTGGGGCGTGTGGAAGAGCGCCGGGAGGGCCAGCAGGCCGCTGAGCACCTCCGCTCGCCCGACCCTGAAGAACTCCTCGGGGACGAAGCCGTACTCCTCCCGCACGGCCGAGGCGTAGGCCGCGTACCGTTCCGGGTCGGCGCCCAGGATCGCCAGGTCGGCGTCGCACAGCACCTGGCCGTTGCGGTCGCCGGCCTGGGGGGCGTGCGTCTCGGTCAGCTCCACCAGCCGGATGACCTCGGCGACCACGTCGTCGGCCAGGTCGGTGTCGGCCAGCATGCGGCCGGCCAGGCGGGCGCTGCGCTCCTCGTTGTCGGCGCGTTCGGGGTCGTAGACGGCGTCGTGGAACCATGCGGCCAGGCGTACGGCGTCGGGGGCGTCGGCGTGCCCGGCCAGTTCGTCCACGAGGTCCAGGACGGCGGTGAGGTGCTCGCGCGTGTGGTAGCGGCGGTGCTTCTCGCCGTAGCGCGCGTCGAGCTCCGCCCCTATGCGGCGCGTCTGGGGGCCGGCCAGCGCGACCCAGCGATCGACCAGATCCATGGTCCCCATCCTGTCGGACGGGGGCCCGCGAGACACGCCCGGCGCCTTGCTTGCACCGGGCCCGCGGCCCCGACACTATGGGTGCCTTCTTCGAGTTAGGCAAGCCTTACCTCAGTACAGGAAGGTGGCCGTGGGCGCCCCGCTCTCCGCCTCGCTCCCCCTCGTCCTCGTGGCCGGGAAGGTCACCGACTCGGTGACGTCCGGGTTCCTGCCCGCCGCCGCCCGGCTCGCCCCCGCGTCCGCCGGCCGCGCGCCCGTCACGGTGCTCACCGACCGGCCGGACGAGCACGCCGAGGTGTTCGACGGCCCGATCGTCCGGTGCGAGGTGTCCGACTACCGCGACATCATCGCGCGGTGCGAGGACCTGGCCGGGCCGGGCGCGCCCGCGGCGCTCTTCTCCAACAGCGACTTCCTGCAGGCCCCCACCGCCCTGGCCGCCGCGTATTACGGGCTGCCCGGCAAGGACTGGAGGGCGGCCACCCGCGCCAAGAACAAGGCCCTCATGCGGCGCCATCTGGCCGGGATCGACCCCGTCTTCTCTGCGGCGGCGGACAGGGTGCCCGGCAACGCCCCGTACCCACTGGTCCTCAAGCCTCGCGAAGGGGTGGCCAGCGAGGACGTCTTCCTCGTGCACGACGCCAGGGAGTTGGCCGCACGCCGAGCGGAGATCCGGGCACGGCGCTCCGATCCCCTCGTCGCGGAGGAGTACCTGCCCGGGGAACTGCACACCCTGGAAACGCTCGGGGACGGCCACTCGCTGCGTGTGCTCGGTTCGTTCCATACGAAGCTGTCGCCGCCCCCCTATTTCATCGAAGAGCGGCTCGCATGGGCGCCGCCTCTCCCCGAGACGGGCCAGGTGATCGCGCAGTTGGAGGCGCTGGGCGTGGGCTTCGGGGCCTGCCACACCGAGTTCGTCGTGCACGAAGGGCGCGCGCGGCTGATCGAGGTCAACTACCGGCTCATCGGCGACCACTGCGACTTCCTCATGGCGGACCTGCTCGGGGTGCCCCTCTTCGACTGGATCCTCCGGGTGCATCTGGGCGAGCGCCTGCCCGCCTACGAACCCCCTGCGGACGGCGAGGGCCGCCACGCCGTCGCCGAGGTCGTCCTTGCCGAACGGGACGGCGTCCTGGCCGCGGCCCCCCAGCCCATGGAACTGACCGACGGCGGCGTGCACGTGTCGTACCGGCCGCAGCGCAAGGTCGGCGAGCGGATCGCCGTCACCCGCACCAACCGCGACTTCCTGGGGACGATCCGCGCCATCGGCCCCTCTGAGCACGAGGTCGAATCAGCCCTGGAGCGCTTCCGCAAGGCGCACTCCTGGACGATCGCGTGAACGAGGCCACGCTCGCCGCGCGGGTGCTCGACGCCCTCTTGCGCGAGGACTACGCGGGTCTTCGCCGCTTCGCCAGAGGGCGGACCCTGGATCTGCCCGGCGGCGGCAGGAGAAGCGTGCGCCTCATCGGCGGGGGCTTCCTTTCGACCCACGTCGTGGACCCGGCACAGGATCTGAGGCTCGACGATGTCCTCGCCCTGGTGCGGTCACTGGCCGACCCGCGCGATGACGTCGCGGCCTTTGAACGGGAGTGCCGGGAGATGTTGGCCACGGCGCGCCTGCACGAGTCGGCCCAGCCCGCCGTACTGGAACGGCTCGCGCGCCTGCCCGACGAGCTGCGCGTCGGCCCCGGCGCCTACTACGAGACCCTCGCCGCCTACACCGACCACCCCGTCCACCCCATGGGCCGCTGCCGCCTTGGGCTGGAGCCGGAAGACCTGGAACGCCACGCGCCCGAGTTCGCGCCGACGTTCCCGATGCACTGGGCACGAGTCCCTTCGGAGCGGGTCACGGAAATGGGAGTGCTGCCTGAGTGGTGGCCCGGAGACGGCCTCTTCCCTGTGCACCCCCTGACGGTGCCCCACCTCACGGGCGTGACGTTCGCTCCAGAGCCGCGTGTCCCCGTCGCCCCGACGCTGTCGATGCGCAGCATGGTCGTGGAGGCGGACCGGCTCACGCACTTGAAAGTCCCTCTGCCCACCAGCACCCTGGGGCTGCGCAACAGGCGGACGATCGTTCCGCGCACGCTTCCCGACGGCGCCCTGGCCGAACGCCTCCTCCGCCGCGTCCTCCAAGAAGAACCGCGACTCCCCATCCTGCTGGCCGACGAGCAGACCTACGGGCACGCTGATTCACCCCTGCTCGCCTACCTGGTACGCCGCTTCCCACCCGAAACGGCGCGCGCGCACGTCGTCCCGGTCGCGGCCCTGCTCGCACGCGCACCCGAGGGCGGGTTCGTCATCGAACGCTGGGACGTGCCCACGCTCTTCGGCGCCTACCTGGACGCGCTGCTGTCCTGGAACGTCACCTTGTTCCGGCGCGGCATCGCCCTGGAGGCGCACCAGCAGAACGTGTCCCTCGTCCTGGACGCGGCCTTTCCCCAGGACGGACTGGAGGGCGGCGGGCTGAAGCTGCTCGTCAAGGACTATGACGGCACCCTCGTACTCGGGGACGGAGAGTCCCACGAGGGCTCGTTCATCGATCCCCGCATGGCGACGCAGGACCCCGAGGCGCTGGCCAGGGTCTTCGTCACCATCACGCTCCACCTGTGCGCCGCCGCGCCCGCCTTCGGGCTGGCCGAGCGGGGGCTGCTGCCGCTGCCGGACGGTCTGGCGATGATCCGCGACCGGCTCGACGCGGCGCTCGGCCCCGGGGACGCCTTCCTCCGGGCCCGCACCCTGGACGCCGGCACCCTGCCGACCAAGGCGATGGTCACCGCCGGAACCCTCGTCGACAAGGCCCGCACCGGCTCCGCCGACATCAACAAGCACTACGGCCCGCCGGGGCCCAACTACCTTCGGGACGACACGTGTTGCTGACACGACCGGCTCTCACCGCCGACGACGCCACCGCCACCGCCCTGCTGAACTGCCTCGTCCGGGAGGTGTGCGCGCCCGAGCAGCAGGTGCGGGAGGACGGAGGGCACCTGGTGGTGCGGCTGCCCCGCGTCGGGGTCACGCTCCGCACGGGCCTGGCCAGGCCCCCGTCCGGCCCCACCTACAGGCTCGCTCCCCCGTTCGAGGAACACCGCGACTCCGCCTGGATCGCCACCGGTTGGGACCGGCTGGCCGACCTGGTGACGGGCGAGCTGGAACTGGCCACCGGCCAGGCCAATCCCGAATTCCTCGCACAGGTGCGCGACAGCCACTCCACCCTGGCCGCGCTTCTGCGGGCGCGCGAAGAATCACCGGCGGACCCCTCCGTCGACGCCTACGTGGAATCGGAGCAGTCCCTGCTCTCCGGGCACCGTTTCCACCCCTCGCCCAAGGCGCGCCAGGGCGACCCGGCCCAATGGCTGCCGTACGCGCCGGAGACCAGGGCTCGCTTCCTCCCGCGCTGGCTCGCCGTACGGGAAGAGTTGCTGATCGAGGAGGGGGACCGCGCCGCGTTCTCCGTCCTGGACGAGCTGGGCCCCGCCGCACCGCCCGGCCATCGCCTCCTGCCCGCCCACCCGTGGCAGCTCTCGCTCCTGGCCGACCGCCCCGTCCTGCGCCGGGCCTTCGCCGAGGGGCTGCTCCACGACCTGGGACCCGCCGCCCCCGAGGTGGCGCCCACATCGTCGGTCCGCACGGCCTACGTGCCCGCCGCCGACGTCTTCTGCAAGTTCAGCCTGGACATCCGCATCACCAACTGCGTCCGTAAGAACGCCTGGTACGAACTGACCGGCGCGGTGGCCCTCAACGAGATCGTCCAACCCGTCTTCGCCTCACTGGACGGCTGCACGTTCCTGGCCGAACCCGCCTACCGCAGCGTCGCCCTGGCCGACCGGAGACTGCACGAGGGACTCGGGGTGATCCTGCGCCAGGGCGTGGGCGGGCTGAAGGGAACGCCCCTTCTCTCCGCCGCCCTGGCCGATCCCTACGGCGACACCCTCTCCGGGCTCCCGGCTCTGGCCACCCCGGAAGGCGCCCTCGCCTGGTGGGACGCCTACGTACGGCACGTGGCACGTCCCGCCCTGCGCGTGTACCTGCAACACGGGATCGTCCTGGAGGCCCACCTGCAGAACGTCCTGGTCGCCGTGGACGACGAGGGGATGCCGGTCCAGACGGCCTTCCGCGACCTGGAGGGGACCAAGCTCACCCCGGCCTGGCACGACCGTCTCGCGGCCCTCCCGCCCCGCGTGCGCGACGCCCTCACCTACGATCCGGGACGCGCCTGGAACCGCGTCGTGTACTGCCTCCTGGTCAATCACCTGACCGAGATAGCGGCGGCCGTGGCCGACCTGCACCCCGGCATCGACGCGGAACTCTGGCCTGCGGCACGCCCCCACTTCGCCTCCTGCGGCGACCATCCGCAGCTGCGCGCGCTGCTGGCCGGGGTCCCCTTCCCCGCCAAGGCCAACCTGCGCGCGCGCTGGGCACGCACCGCCGACCGCACCGCGACCTACGTGCCCGTCCCCAACCCCTTCGCCGGATCATGACCCCGCACGGCTTTCTACGCGGTCTGACGCGGTTGCCGGCCTACGTCTACGACCTGAACGGCCTCAAGCAGCACGCCGCGTCCATCAGCGCGTCCATGAAGGGCGCCCTCGGTCCAGAGCTCTTCTACGCCGCCAAGGCCAACCCCGACGCGGCCATACTCCGCGCCCTCGACCCCCATGTGGACGGCTTCGAGGTGTCGTCCGGAGGCGAGCTGACGCACGTACGGGAGACCCTGCCCGCCGCGCGCCTCGCCTTCGGCGGCCCCGGCAAGACGGACGAAGAGCTGGCCTTGGCCCTCGATCTCGGCGTGGAGCGCATCCATGTGGAGAGCCCCCACGAACTGGCCCGTCTCGCCGAGATGGGACGCCGCGCCGCCGTCCTCCTCCGGGCCAACCTCCCGATCCGTACCGCCGGGGCCGCACTCCAGATGAGCGGCCCCTTCGGCATGGACGAGGAAGCCCTCAACGCGTGCGCGCACCGCATCGCCCACACCCCGCACCTCACCCTCAGAGGCGTCCACGCCCACCTGGCCTCCGGCCTGGACGCCCCCGCGATGCTCGACCTGGCGCGGCACATCATCGACTGGGCCCTGCCCTGGCTGGAGGCCCACGGCGTGGAGAGGCCCGAGCTCAACCTGGGCGGCGGCATGGCCGTGGACTACCGCTCCCCCGAATCCCGGTTCGACTGGGGGGCGTACGCAGCGGGCCTGCCCGACTGCGCGGCCAGGCTCCGCATCGAACCAGGGCGCGCCCTGACCGCCTACCACGGGTGGTACGTGACCGACGTCCTCGACGTGAAGACCACCCATGGCGAGACCTACGTCGTCCTGCGAGGGGGCACCCACCACCTGCGCACGCCCGTGACCAAGGGCCACGACCAGCCCTTCACCGTGCTGCCCCGGGACGGCGGCGGACGTACCGCGCCCGCCCCCGCCACGCTCGTCGGCCAGCTCTGCACGCCGAAGGACGTGTTCGCCCGCGACGTGCCGGTCCCGTCGTCCCTGCGCCCCGGCGATCTCATCGCCTTCGGCATGGCGGGCGCGTACGCCTGGAACATCTCCCACCACGATTTCCTGATGCACCCCAAACCGGCGTTCCACTACCTGAGCTGAACCGTTCCGCCCGGGTGGTGCATGATCGTCGGTTATGACCCGCTTCCGGCATGAGATCGGGCTGACCGCCCTGCCCCGCGACCTGGTCGAACACGCGACCGGGCTCCTGTACGAGGCCGCCGGGGAACTCCGCTTCGCCGACGGCGGCCGCCTCGACCTCGGGACTCCGACCGGCGCCGAGGCCGAGGCCGGTGTCGAGGCGGTGCGGCTCGTGCGCGGGCGGCACCTGGCCGACGGCGCCGCGTACGAGATCACCCTCTCCCCGGAGGGGGCCTGGCGCGCCGACGTGGAGGTGATCGCCTGGCGGCCGTCCGGGATCAGCAGGCTCCGGGTGAACGTCGCCGGCGGTCACGTCGCCGCGTGGGCGACCGTCGTCCTCGACCGCACCGGCGGCCGGCTGCGCGCCGTACGGGTGAGCGGCGACGGCCGCGGCACCGGCCCCTGGTGGAGCGGGACCAGGCTGATCCGCGTGTCCTGGGACGCGCGCGCCGATCTGCGCCGCTGGTGGGACGACGCCGCGTCCCGCCGCAGGAGCCAGGGCGGCGGTGACGCGGGGCCGGTGGCGGTCACGCTCACCGCGGGACCGTTCCGCGCCGGGCTGCGGGTGAGCGTCAGGAAGGCCGCCAAGGGCTGGGCCGTCACCCCGACGGCGATCGTGCGGGGCCGGGGCCCCGCCCTGCCGTTCGTCGCCGCGTTCCTGTTGTTCAGGCGGCGCAGGACGGCGATCGGCTACCGCAAGGCGCTGAACGGGTTCGCCCATACCTGGCGGCGGGAGTTCACGCCCAGGCTGGCGGCGTCCCCGGCGCGCGGGCCCCTGGTGCTGCGCGACGAGACGACCGTGACGGCCGTCCCGAAGGACTGGTTGGACGCCTTCACCGCCGCCCTGGGCGAGGCAGCCGAGGAGCGGCGGCCCAAGCGAGAGCGCCGCGAGCGGAAGGACGGCCCGGAGCCCGCCGTCACGCTCCTGCGGGACGGCCAAGGCGGGATCCGGATGGACGGCACGCGCGGGCACCACTCCTGGACGGCGTCCCTGCCGAGCCCGGGAAGCCGGACTCCTCTGCGCGTCACGGGCGAGCATGCCGTCCCAGGCCCGTGGGCGGCCCTCACCCGCCGGAACTGGCGGCTGGAGGCCGACCTGACCGCCGCGCCCTCGGTCAGGGCGTCCCTCGACCACCCGTTCATGTCGATGGCGGTGACGGTCGGCGGAACGCCGTCCGACAACGGCATGTGGCTGATCAATCCGCGGGTGACGGTAACCGGACGCGGGCCGGGCCGGCCGCTCCTCGATCTGGCGGGACTGCTGAACGAAGAAACGCTGAACGCCTCCTTTCGGGAAGAAGTCGAGCAGCATGCCGTGACATGGGAATCATCGATCGGCTCCCTGATCGGCAAAGACCCCGCCGAAGCGGCCGCCGACTTCTTGCACGACCTCGCCGATCCCCCTCCATCCAGTGCCTCCGACCAGCAGTGACAACGCGCAGAACGCCGTCGGCTCCGCGGTCACATATCGGGCGAAGGTGCGGGTATGGCGTGGTGGTCCGTCCGTCCACGATCCCGTGAAGGAGAAGGCGCCGTGCCGCTCGACCGGATGCGAACGCTGGCAGCTCTGGGAGCGCGCTCGGTCAGGGCGCTGTGGGACGTGGGCGCGTTCCGTCCCGTCCGCCCCGACCGGGCCGTGCGGCTGCCGCTCCAGTACCGCCGGTACGGTCCGGTGCCCGCCACCGTGGGGGCGATGGCGGCGCTGCGCTTCCGCGGCCGCACGGCGATCATCGACGAGCGCGGGACGCTGACGTACGCCGAACTGGAGCGGCGCGCCGCGGGCCTGGCCACCGCTCTGCAGGCCCGCCTGGCCGGGCCGGGCAAGGAGCGCCGGATCGGGGTGCTGTGCCGCAACCACCGGGGGTTCGTGGAGGCGGTGCTGGCAGGGTCCCGGCTCGGCACCGACGTGGTGCTGCTGAACACCGACTTCTCCGCGCCGCAGCTGGGCGAGGTCGCCGAGCGCGAGGGCATCGGGCTGCTGGTCCACGACGCCGAGTTCGACCCCGTCGTGGACGAGGCCGGCTACGGCCGCCGGCGGATCCACGCCTGGCGCGACGGCCGCGCGGGACCGTACGAGACGATCGACGGCCTGGCGGGCACCGAGCCGGAGCCGCTGCGGCCGGAACGCCCCGGCCGGGTGATCCTGATGACGTCGGGCACGACCGGCACCCCGAAGGGCGCCCGGCACGACGTCTCGCTCGGCTCGCTCCTGCCCGCCGCGCTCAGCCACATGGTCCGGGTGCCGGTGCGGTCGGGCGCGCCGATCGTGGTGGCGCCGCCGCTGTTCCACGTGCTCGGGTACGCCTACATGTCGGTGGCGGTGGGCCTGGGCATGCCGCTGATCCTGTTCCGCCGCTTCGACCCGCGCCGGGTCCTGGAGACGATAGAGGAGCACCGGGCGGAGACGCTGGTCGCGGTGCCGATCATGCTGCGGCGGCTCCTGGACGTCCCGGACGGCCCGCGGCCCGCGTCGCTGCGCGTGGTGGTGTGCGGCGGTTCGGCGCTGCACCCGCACCTGTCGGAGGCGTTCACGGACGCGTTCGGCGACGTGATCCACAACGTGTACGGGTCGACGGAGACCGGCTGGACGACCATCGCCACGCCCCGGGACGCCCGTGAGGCCCCGGGGACCGTCGGCCGCCCGTCGTTCCGGCTCCGCGTCCGCGTCCTGGACGAGGACGGCCGCGCGCTGCCGACCGGGGAGGTCGGCGAGATCCACACCGGCGGCGGGCTGCGGTTCGCCGGGTACACCGGGGGCGAGGACAGGCGGGAGCGGGACGGTCTCGTCGGCTCCGGCGACCTCGGCCACTTCGACGCCGAGGGGCGGCTGTTCGTGGACGGCCGCGCCGACGACATGATCGTGTCAGGGGGCGAGAACGTCTTCCCGGGTGAGGTGGAGGACCTGCTCGGCGACCATCCCGAGGTGGCCGAGGTCTCGGTCTCCGGGGTGGAGGACGAGCAGTGGGGGCAGCGGCTGTCCGCGCACGTGGTGCGGGCGCCCGGCGCGTCGGTGACCGAGGATGACCTCAAGTCGCTGGTGAGGGAGCGGCTGGCCCGGTACAAGGTGCCGCGGGAGGTGCATTTCGTGGACGAGCTGCCGCGCACCAGCACCGGCAAGGTGAAGCAGACCTGATCTGACCGGGGGCGCGAAGGTCAGGCGACTCCGGCGCCGGCTCCGGTGCGCTGCTTGGCGGCCATGCAGATGCGGGCCAGGTCGTTCAGCGCGTCCACGCGCCGCTCGTCCAGCGGGCGCTCGTCGCCCGGGTCGGCCTCCGCAAGCGTGTCGATGACCAGCGAGAACACCGGCCACTCCGCGGGCCCGATGGAGCCGCGGAAGTCGACCTCGCCGGACTCGAGCTCGTCGAGGTCGAGGTTGCGGGCGAAGGTGGCCAGGGCCGCCTCCGCCGCGACCAGGCCGATCCGCATCGCCAGCGCCGCCGGCTCCCTGCCACCCGTCGCACGCGCACCTGAACTCATGGTCGACAACATAGAACACACGAGCGACTCCGGTCGCACTTCTCCCGGAAATCACTCGCGTGTCCCACGTCGAGCGGAGCTGCGCGGCGGGCTACGCGACGTTGGCGTGCAGGTAGAGGTAGGAGTGGGTGAAGTGCAGCTCGCCGTCGACCTCGCTGGGGCGCATGCCGGTGGGGGCGCCGCCGGCCAGCTCGTCCGCCAGCTCCTTGCGGATCTGCGCGGCGGCGTCGGCGCAGGTGTGCGCCAGGCCCAGCCACGGCTCCACCGGCCGGACGAACTCGAACCGCTCGGCCCGCCGCACCTCGGCGCCGGTCGCGGCGACCAGTTCGGTGATGCGCTCCTCGGTGAGCAGGGCGCCGTGCGAGGGGTCGCGGAGCCGCTCGATGCGGTCGGGGTCGCCCTCCAGGCCGTCCGGGCGCACCAGGTCGGCGATGATCAGCGCCGCGCCGGGCCGGCCGACCCGCGCCATCTCCGTCACGACCGCCTCCGGGTCGGCCACCTGGTGCAGCGCGAACCGCGTCGCGACCAGCGTGAACGACCGGTCGGCGTAGGGCAGGGACGCGGCGTCGCCGCGGGTGAAGGTGACGTTGGTGACGCCGTCCCGGTCGGCCTCCCGTTTGCCCTGGGCCAGCATGGCGGGGGTGAGGTCGAGCGCGGTCACGTGCCGCACCCGCCCGGCGATCGCGCGCGAGACCAGCCCGGTCCCGGCGGCGACCTCCAGCACGACGTCCTCCAGGTCCAGCTCCGGCTCCATGAACTCCACCAGCCGGCCGAGATGCCGGGTGAACGCGACGTTCAGCCGCGGATCCCCGAATCCCTCCGCCTGCTTGGAGAACTCCTGTACGACCTTCTCGTCGTGCGCCACCACCACTAGTGCCTCCACTCACCCGCGGGGTCGTTGCGCGCATCATCCCTGAAACCACGCACCGTGACCAGAGGCGGATCGCGATCGCCCGCCGCGAACCCCTCAAACCCGTCGAATCCGTCGAGCCCGTCGAACCGGTCAGACCGCCGGGACGCTCTCCAGCAGCGCGGTGAGCCCGGCCGCGTCCAGCAGGTCCGCCGGACGGACCGTGACGTTCGCGCGCACGTAGTGGAAGGCGGCGCTGACCTGGTCGACCGGGACGTCCACCAGCTCGGCCCAGGCCAGCCGGTAGGCGGCCAGCTGCACGGAGGCGAAGCGGGCGTCGTCGCCGGACGGCGGCCGGCCGGTCTTCCAGTCGACCACCTCGTACCGGCCGTCGCGGTCGCGGAACACGGCGTCCATGCGGCCCCGCACCAGCCGGTCACCGATGATCGTCTCGAACGGGACCTCGACGTCGAGCGGCTCGCGCGCCGCCCACTCCGACCGCTCGAAGCTGTCGCGCAGCTCCTCCAGGTGGGAGTCGTCGGCGGCGCCCTCGTCGGCGGCGCCGGGCAGCTCGTCGGGGTCGAGCAGCCGCTGCTGCCCCCAGCGGCCCTCCAGCCAGGCGTGGAAGGCGGTGCCGCGGCGCGCGTACGGGGCGGGCGGCCGCGGCATCGGGCGGCGGATCTGGCGGGCCAGCGCCGCCGGGTCGCGGGCCAGCGACACCAGCGACGACACCGACAGGTGGGCGGGCAGCTCGACGAGCGTGCCGTCGCCGCCGCGGCCGCGGTCGCGTTCGGCCAGCAGCAGCTCCACGTCGCGGGCCCAGGCGGTCATGCGGCCGCGGTCGGCGGCACCGAGCCCGTCGGTGCCGGCCCACGGGCGGGTGCGGCCCAGCATGGCGTCCTCGACCATCCGGGCGGCGTCCACGATCGCCTCGTACCGTTCGCGGGACGCGGCGTCGCCGAGCCCTGCGCCCTGCTCGGGGGGCCAGTCGGAGGTCTCCGGCTCGGCGAGGAGCGGGTTGGCGGTGCCCTCCTCGGGCGGTTCGGCCCAGACGGCGACCGAGCCCGCCCCGGCCAGGCACACCTGCCGGACCTCCTCCAGGAACGGGGACGGCCCGAGCGGCCGCCCGGACGCGCCCCACCAGTAGCCGGTGACGATGAGCAGGCTGGAGGCGCGGGTCACCGCCACGTAGGCCAGGCGGCGCTCCTCGCGCAGGTCGCGTTCGGCGCACGCGGCGTCGAAGGCGTTCAGGTCGTCCTTCTCCAGGCCGTGCAGCGCGGGCAGGTCTGCGCGGTCGCCGCGGAGCATGAACGGCAGCACGCGCGGGTTGGCGGTCCAGCGGGTGGCGTTCTGCGGCGGCGACGGGAAGATCGAACCCTTGGCCGGGCCGCCGCTCTTCTGCGGCGTGTAGGACAGCCCGGGGACGATGACGACCGGCCATTCCAGGCCCTTGGAGGCGTGCACGGTGAGCAGCTTGACGCTGTTGGTCTCGCCGACCCGCCCGGCCTCCAGGCCGAACTCCTCGCTCTCGGCGGCCTTGAGGTAGGCGAGGAACGCGCCGAGGGTCGGGTCTTCGGCGTCGCCCGCGAACGTGGCGGCGGCGCCGATGAAGGCGTCGAGGTCGGCGCGGGCGGTGACGGGGTCGAGGCCGGAGCGGGCGGCGACCTCGATGTCGAGGCCGAGCGCGCGTTCGACCTCGTTCACCAGGTCGGGCAGCGCGAGGCCGACCTGGCCGCGCAGGTGGCGCAGCTCGTCGCGGAGCCGCCGCAGCCGTCCGAAGCCCTCCGGGGAGTACGCCTCGTAGGGGCCGAGGTCGTCGAGCGCGTCGACCAGGCTGCCGGTCTCCTGGTTGAGCTCGCTGACCAGCTGCCGCAGCGGATCGTCCGCGCCCCCCTCCGCCGCTGCCCCCTCGCCGTCCGAGCCGTCCGAGCCCTCCGAGCCCTCCGCCGCGGCATCCTGGACGGCCTCGTCCTCGCTCTTCTCGGGCGGGGTGATGTCGCGTCCGGCCTCCTGCGCGAGCGTGCGGGCGCGGCGGCCGAGGGCGACCAGGTCGCGGGGGCCGAGCCGCCAGCGCGGCCCGGTCAGCAGCCGGGCCAGCGAGGCGCCCGCCGTGGGGTCGTGCATCACGCGGAGCGTGGCGACGACGTCCTGCACCTCGGGGACGGTCAGCAGCCCGCCCAGCCCGACCACCTCGACGGGGATCTTCCGGTTCTCCAGCGCCCGCCGGAGCAGCGGGAACTGGGAGCGCTTGCGGGCCAGGATCGCGATGTCGCCGTACTCGAGCGGCTCCGGCCCGATCCAGGGCCCGCCGTCGGGGGCGGTCGCCGGATCGCCCGCCAGCAGCTGCTTGATGCGGGCGGCGATCCGCTCGGCCTCGTCCTCGACGGTCTCGAACAGCGCGCACTCGACGCGCCCGCGCTCCTCCCGTCCGGCGCCCGGCACCAGCCGCGGCACGGCCGACGTCTCGGCCCGCAGCTCCTCCTGCACCTTCGCGGCGGCGTCCAGGATCCGCTCGCCGTTGCGGAAGCTGCGGCTGAGCTGCACGACCGGCGCCGCGTCGGGACGCCGCCCGGCCACCGCCGGCTGCAGCGGGAAGTCGTAGGCGAAGCGCAGCAGGTTGCCCGCGCTCGCGCCCCGCCACCCGTAGATCGACTGGCACGGGTCGCCGACCGCCGTCACCGGGTGCCCCCCGGCGAACAGCGATTTGAGCAGGACGAGCTGCGCCTGGCTGGTGTCCTGGTACTCGTCGAGCAGCACGACCGAGAACCGCGACCGCTCGATCATCCCGACCTCGGGGTGCTTGTGGGCGATGCGGGCGGACAGGGCCATCTGGTCGTCGTGGTCGATGACCTCGCGGCCCGACTTGGCGCGGTGGTACGCCTCGATCAGCGGCATCATCTGCTCGCGCACGGCGTGCTTGGCGAGGATGTCGCGCTGCGCCTTCAGGGGCTTCTTCAGCACGGCGAACCGCTCGTCCAGCCAGGTGCCGACCTTGCGGACGTCCTCGGCCGTCCGCAGGTGCTCCGACAGGTCGCCCGACAGCTCCATCACGGCCTTGGTGACGGTGTCGGGCTGCCAGTCGATGCGGTCCATGGGGCCGTCGTAGGCGTCCACCACCCGCGAGCAGATCTGCCAGGCCACGGCCGGGGAGATCAGCCGCATGGTCGGCTCCAGCGCCTCGCGGAGGGCGTGGTCGCCGAACAGCCGGGACGCGTAGGAGTGGTACGTCGACACCATCGGCTCGCCGTCGAACAGCGACTCCCCGCCGATCCGGGCCAGCTCGTCGGCGGGCAGCACCTCGCGCAGCCGGTCCAGCCGCTTGCGGACGCGCGCGCCCAGCTCCGCCGCCGCCTTGCGGGTGAACGTCAGGCCCAGGACCCGTTCGGGCCGCACGAACCCGTTGGCGACCAGCCACACCACCCGCGCCGCCATCGTCTCGCTCTTGCCCGACCCGGCCCCCGCGATGACCGCCATCGGCGCCAGCGGCGCCTCGATCACCCGGGCCTGCTCGTCGGTCGGCTCGGGGATCTCCAGCAGCCGGGCCAGCTCCGCCGGAGTGATCACCCGCCCTCACCCTCCCGCGCCCCGGCCCCGGAGCGCCGCCTCATGGCCCGACCTGCCCGCCCTCGTCGTGGACGGGGCAGCAGGACCGTACGGGGCAGGTCCGACACTTGTCATTGGCGCGGGCCTGGAACACGTCGCCGGCCATGCCGGTGGCCACGACCTCGATGAGCTTCTTGGGCCACTCGGGGTCGGGGTCGTCGCCGGGCGGGGGCTGCTCCTGCTCGCGCGCCTTGGCGGTGAACGCGGCCTTGCCGACCTGGATCAGCTTGGCGCCGCCCGGCTCGATCAGGCCGTGCCGCTCGAACGCGCCGAGCATCACCGCGTACTGGTAGACGCCGAGCTGCGGGTGCCGGGCCAGGTCGTCCTTGGGGACGGCGGTGGTGGAGGTCTTGATGTCGATGATGACGGCGCGGCCGTGCTCGTCGCGTTCGGCGCGGTCGATGCGGCCCTTGATGACGACGCGGCCGAGGTCGACCTTGAAGGACTCCTCCAGCGCGACGACCTCGTTGGGGTTGTCGCGGTGCCAGCCGAGGAACCTGTCGACCATCGTGGCGGCCTGGTCGCGCTGCTTCTCCGAGTACCAGGAGCTGCGGAACTCCAGGTCGTTCCAGATGTCGTCGAGGCGCCGGGCCAGGTCGACCTCGGTGACGCCGTCGTCGGCGCCGGCCATCTCCGCGACCGCGTGGATGACCTTGCCCATGGTGGAGAACTCGTTCGGGCCGCCCTCCTGGGCGCCGACCGCCGAGGCCAGCAGCCAGCGCAGCCCGCAGGTGGTGAACGCCTCGACCTGCGACGGCGAGATGGTGATCTGCTCGTCCTCGGCGAACGCGGGGCCGGGGTCGGACAGGGCGGTGATGGCGTACCAGTTCTCCGGGCGGGCGCCGCGGACGCCCGCGCGGGCCAGCCGGGCCAGGTGGCCGGCGGCGGCGCGGCGCATCGGCTCGGGCCGGGACGGGTCGGACGCCACCGAGCGCAGGTCGGCGACCAGGGCGGGCAGCGACAGCCAGCGGGTCTTCTCGTCGAGCTGGGACTGCTCGATCGCGCCGGGCAGCAGCTCGTTGAGGAAGCGGGAGGGGCGCTCCTCGGAGTCGTCGCCGCCGACGGCGGTCACGACGAGGCGGTGGCGGGCGCGGGTGACGGCGACGTAGAAGAGGCGGCGCTCCTCGTCCATCATCTTGGCGGCCATGGACGCGCCCGCCGCCGCGGCGCTGCCGCCGCCGTCGCGGCCGCCGGCGCGGGCGAGGGCCTCGGCGTGCGCCTGCGCCTCGCGTTCCAGCTCGCTGCCCGCCGACAGCTCGACCAGCTCCTCGATGCCCAGCAGCGAGCCGCGCAGCCGCAGGTCGGGCCAGACGCCCTCCTGGACGCCGGCGACGACGACCACGTCCCACTCCAGGCCCTTGGAGCGGTGCGCGGTGAGGATCCGCACCGCCTCCCCCTCCGGGGCCTGCTCGGCCAAGGTGTCGCCGGCGATCTCCTGGGAGGCGATGGTGTCGACGAACAGCTCGGGCCCGGCCTGCGGCAGCCGGTCGACGAAGCGGGCGGCGTGGTCGAACAGCGCGACGACGGCGTCGAGGTCGCGGTCGGCGGCGGCGCCGCGGGTGCCGCCCCGGACGCTCTGCTCCAGCAGCTCGTCGGCCAGGCCGCTCTCGCGCCACACCGCCCACAGGACGTCCTCGGCGGAGCCGCCGCCGTGCGCGCTCTCGCGGGCGAGCCCGATGAGGCGGGCGACGCGTTCGGCGGGGGCGCGGACCTTCTCGTGGACGGGGATCAGTTCGCGCGGGTCGTCGACCGCCGCCACCAGCAGCTCGCCGAGGGTGCGGTGCCCGCCGGACAGGTCCTCCAGGTCGCGCAGCGCCCGCTTGAGCCGCCGCATGCCGAGGGCGTCGGCGCCGCCGAGCGGGCCGGTGAGGAGGTCCTCGACGACCACCTCGTCCATGAAGTCCTTCTTCAGGGCCGCGCGCAGCAGCACCAGGATCGGCCGCACCGCCGGCTCGGCGATCAGGGGGACCTCGTCGCCCGCCACGACCACGGGCACCCCGGCCTGGGCGAGCGCGCGGCGCAGCGCGGGGACCTGCCGGACGGCGCTGCGCACCAGCACCGCCATCCGCGACCACGGGACGCCGTCGAGCAGGTGCGCGCGGCGCAGCTCGTCGGCGACCAGCGCCGACTCCTGGCTCTCGGAGTCGGCGATCACGGCTCTGACCTCGTCGCCGATGGCGTCGTCGGACTCGGGGCGTTCGACGGGACGCAGCGCGCGGTGCTCGGCGGCCAGCACCCCGGCGGGCAGCCGCCGCGCGATCCGCCGGGACGCCTCCAGGAGGTCGGGGCCCATGCGGCGGCAGTCCTGCAGCGCCACCACCGGGGCCGGGTCGCCGCCGATGGTCGGGAACCGCTCGGGGAACTCCAGGATCCCCCGCACGTCGGCGCCCCGGAAACCGTAGATGGACTGGTCGGGGTCGCCCACGGCGACCAGGTCGCGGCCGTCGCCGGCCAGCCGCCGCAGCAGCGCCTCCTGGGCGGGGTCGGCGTCCTGGTACTCGTCCACGAACACCACGTCGTAGGCGTCGCGCTCGCGGTGCATGGCGTCCTCGTCGGCGGCGAGCAGCCCGGCGGCCATGTGGATCAGCTCGGCGTAGTCGTAGGTCTGCACCGGGTCGACGGCGAAGCGCTCGGCGTAGCGCTCCATGAACCGGCCGATCGCGGTCCAGTCGTCGCGGCCCCGGGTGCGGCCGGTGGCGACCAGGTCTTCGGGGAAGTAGCTCCGCTCGGCGGCGCGGAGGGCGAAGTCGCGCAGCTCCTCGGCGAAGCCGCGGGTGGCCAGCGCCGCGCGCAGCCGCTCGGGCCAGTCCCGCGCCCCGTCGGCCAGCTCGCCCTCCAGCAGCCGCCGCACCTCCAGCAGCTGCTCGGGGCCCGACAGCAGCCGCGGCGGGGGCTCCTCGTTCAGGACGGCGTCGCGGCGCAGCAGCGCGTAGGCGTAGCCGTGGAAGGTCAGCGCCAGCGGCGTGCGGGTGGTGCGGCGCAGCCGCCCGGTGATGCGCTCGCGCAACTCCCCCGCCGCCTTGCGGCTGAAGGTGAGGACCAGCACCCGCTCCGGGTCGGTGCCGCGCTCGTCGATGCGGTCGGCCACCGCCTCCACGATCGTGGTCGTCTTGCCGGTGCCCGGCCCGGCCAGCACCAGCAGCGGGCCGCCGGCATGCTCGACCACCCGCCGCTGCCGCTCGTCGAGCACCGGCGGGACGGCCCGCGCGGGACCCGCGCGGCGCACGAGACGGTAGGAGGCTGGTGGCACAACATTTCATTGGAGCAGATCACCGGGGCTGCTCTGACCACATCCGCCGCATGTCGCGGATGAGACCGCACACGATCACGGGACGTGAGCGCCGCGGCGCCGCCGCCGGCACGGTCCGTGGGCATCCCGTGACGGGACGCGACTGGACGTGACGGACGCCACGGAGTAGGACGGAGCATCACGGCGCGGGCGCGCACCGGGCCTGCGGAAGACCTATCGGAATGCGGCGGAAATGTCATCCGGCACCTTGCACAAAGCCTCACAGGGCCGGGTGTGCGCTTTTCTCATTGTCCGTCGATAACCGATCGGACAGAGTCTCTGGAACCGCCGGGCCCCCTCGGACGGATCCCGTAACAACCCCGAAATCAACGTTTAACAGAGCCTACCAGCCGCCCCTGTAAGCCTTCCCCTGCCAGCCCTTCCCCGCAATGGATGGTGACGCGTTGTCCGCTGCCCACTGGATCTACCTGCTCGGCCTGGCCGTGCTCATCGCCACCGTGGTGGCGAAGAAGAACGTCATCGCGCCCGCCGTCGTCGCGACCTTCCTCACCGGGCTGGCCTACGGCGGCAGCGTCACCACCGGGCTCGGATCGGTCTTCAACGCCGCGATCGTCGGCACCCGCGAGCTGCTGCCGGTCTTCATCATCATCGCGCTGGTCACGGCCATGCTGGGGGCGATGCGGGGGCTGGGCGCGGACGCGGTCATGATCCGGCCGCTGGGCCGGCTGTTCCGCAACGGGCACGTCTCCTACGTGGTGCTGGCGGTGGTGACGTACCTGCTGTCGCTGTCGTTCTGGCCCACGCCGGTGCTGCCGCTGATCGCGGCGATCCTGCTGCCCGCGGCGGTGCGGGCGGGGCTGGCGCCGTTCGGGGCGGCGCTGGCGATCGCCATCACCGGGCAGGGCATGGCGCTCAGCTCGGACTACATCATGGGGGTGGCGCCGGGTCTGTCCGCCGAGGGCGCCGACGTCCCGGCCGGGCTGATCGCCGACCGGGCGATGGTGATCTCGCTGGTCGCCGGGGTGGTGGCGCTGGCCGTGGCGTACCTTCGCGACGTGCGCACCAGGATGCTCGACCCGATCGCCTCCGCGGCCGTCGTCCTGCCGGTGTCCGAGGCCGCCACCGCGCACCACGTCGGAACGGTCCACACCGGCACCGCGGGGCAGCGTGCGGGCGGCGCCGCCGCGGAGACCGGCGGCGGGAGCGGGACGGCCACGCTGACCACCGCCTCCTCCGGCGGCAAGGACGAGCCGGCGGCGGCCTCGTCCAAGGCGCGGATCGTGGCGGTCGCGGTGCCGGTGCTGTTCGCGGCGCTGCTGGTGTTCATGCTGCTCGGCCGGTTCACCTCCCTCGTGCCGAACATCGACGACGGGATGGGCGCCCCGCTGGTCGGCGGCACCGCCGCCCTCGCGCTCGTGGCGATCGCGCTGGTCGCGAACCGGAAGGGCTGGCTGGAGGACGTCGGCGGGCACTTCACCGAGGGCATCGCGTTCTCGTTCCGCACCATGGGGATGGTGATCCCGGTCGCGGGGTTCGTCTACGTCGGCCTCTCCGACTACTCCGGCGACATCCTGGGCCTGCCCGAGGGCGCCAAGGCGCCCGCGTTCCTGCTGGACGCGATCGCGCACGTCCAGCCGCACATCCCGCAGGTCCCGGTGTTCGCCTCGTTCGCGATGCTGCTGGTCGGGATGGTGATCGGGCTCGACGGCAACGGCTGGCCGGGACTGCCGTTCACCGGGTCGCTGGCCTCCTCGCTGGGCGACGGATCGGGCGCGGACGTGGCGACGCTGGCCGCGATCGCGCAGAACGGCGCCAGCTGGACCGGCGGCGGCACGCTGGTCATCTGGTCCTCGCTGATCGTGGTGGCCGGGCTCACCGGGGTCTCGGTGGTCGATCTGGCCCGGCGGCTGTTCGTCCCGGTGGTGACCGGGCTGGTGGTGGCCACGGCGATCGCGACGGTGGTGCTGTGAGCCCGGCCGCGCCGCGGACCGTCGTCGAGACGGCGGCGCTGGTCAGGTCGGGCGAGCTGGCGGCCCGGGAGGCGGTGGCGGAGGCGCTCGCGCGCATCGCGGAGCTGGACGGCGACCTGGGCGCGTTCGTCCACATCGACGCCGACGGCGCGCTCGCCCGCGCCCGCGAGATCGACGAGAGCGTGGCGCGCGGCGACGATCCCGGGCCGCTGGCCGGGGTGCCGCTGGGCGTGAAGGAACTGCACGCGGTGGCGGGCTGGCCGTTCGCGATGGGCAGCGCGCTGCACGCCGACCGGATCGCCGGCCACACGTCCACGCTGGTGGCGCGGGCGGTGGCGGCCGGGGCGATCCCGATCGGGGCGACCGCGTCGCCGGAGTTCGGGCGGGCATCGTTCACCGCGTCCGCGCTGCACGGCGTGACGCGCAACCCGTGGAACCGCGACCTGACCCCTGGCGGGTCGAGCGGCGGGTCGGCCGCCGCGGTCGCGGCCGGGATGGTGCCCGTCGCGACCGGCACGGACGGCGCGGGCTCGCTGCGCATCCCGGCGTCGTACTGCGGGCTCGTCGGGTTCAAGGGCACCTACGGGCGGGTCCCGCGCGGGCCGTACCACTGGGGGACGGCCGAGAACGACCACTACGGCGTCCTGACCCGCACGGTCCGGGACACCGCCCGCCTCCTGGACTGCGTGTGCGGGTCCGACGAGTACGACCGGTCCTCGCTGCCCGCGCCGTCCGAGCCGTTCGAGGACGCGCTGCGCCCGGCCGGCCTGCGGGGACTGCGGGTGGCGTGGACGCCCGACCTCGGCAACGCGCCGTGCGACCCCGAGGTGGCGGCCGTGGTGGAGGCGGCGGCGGAGAAGTTCATCGCGGGCGCGGGCGTGCGGCGCGTCCCGGCCGACCTGCGCCTGGAAGCGGCGTGCGGCGCCGCGTACCGGACGCTGTCGGTGCCGGACGTGCACTCCGAGTTGCGCGCCGCGCCGCCCGGGAGGCTCGGATCCGTCCACCCCACGGTGCGCGGGTACGGCGACGCCGCGGCGGCCCTGGACGCCGACGCGCTGGTGGACGCGCACCAGACCCGGGCCCGGCTGGTGGCCGCGCTGGCGGAGGCGTTCGACCGCTTCGACCTGCTGCTGACCCCGGCCACGCAGGTCCCGGCGTTCCCCGCCGAGGGCCCGATGCCGGCCGAGATCGCGGGCCGTCCGGTGGACCACTGGGGCGCGCTGGCGGTGACGTTCCCGTTCAACCTGTCGGGGCATCCGGCGGTGTCGGTCCCGGCGGGACGGGCCGGCGGCGCGCCCGTCGGGCTGCAGATCGTCGGGCGGCGGCACGCCGACGCGCTGGTGCTGGCCGCGGCGGCGGCCGTGGAAGCTGTGCTTTCTTGAACCCCGGCCCAGGGCACTCGCCTAGCGGCTCGCACCCTGACCGGGTTTCTGGGCGAGCGCGGCATCGCTTCGCGATCTGCCCGGTGAGGCTCGCCTTCGGCATCGCCTCACCGGGCAGGTAACGCGCTCGCGCGGGGGCTGATCGGCCTCGTTCAGAGGAATCTGCGGATGGGGAGGATGGACACTTCCGCGGCGCGCTGCAGCCTCGACCGCTTCTTCCAGCGCCATTCGCGGATCTCCTCGCTGCGCCGGAGGTCGTCGTCGAAATGCCCGTCCAGCGCGGCGGTGAAGTCGCGGTCGACGACCGCCAGCATGATCTCCTCGTCGTGGTCCATCGAGCGGCGGTTGATGTTGGTGGACCCGACCAGCGACACGGCCCGGTCGACGGTGAGCACCTTGGTGTGCAGCATCGTCGGCTGGAACTGCCAGATGCGGACCCCGTCGGCCAGCAGCCGCTCGTAGTGCTGCTGGCCGCCCAGCAGCGAGACCCGCTTGTCGATCCGCGGGCCGGGCAGCAGGATCTCGATCTCCACGCCGCGGCGGGCGGTGCGTCCCAGCAGTTCGGTGAAGTAACGGTCGGGGGCGAAGTAGGCGGTGGACACCCGGACCCGCTCCTCGGCCGACTCCAGCACCACCCGCATCAGGGTCTGCATGTCCTGCCAGCCCAGGCTCGCCGAGCCGCGCACGACCTGCACGACCGCGTCGCCCGCGGGCTCGTGCCCGCCGAAGCGGTCGCGCTCGTCGAACAGCTCGTCGTGGCACTCGGCCCAGCCCTGCGCGAACGCGGCGGCGACGCCGTCCACGGCGGGCCCGCGCACCCGGACGTGGGTGTCGCGCCACTCGTTCTCGTCGCGGGCGTCGCCGCACCACTCCTCGGCGATGCCGACGCCGCCGGTGAACGCGGTGCCCTCGTCCACCACCAGCACCTTGCGGTGGCAGCGGTGGTTCTGCTTGAACGGCGAGAGGTAGGGCGGCTTGCGGAACCACGCCACGGTGACGCCGTCCGCGCTCATCCGGTCGACCAGGTCCTTCTCGATGGGATGGCAGCCGATCCCGTCGAGGAGCAGCCGGACCCGCACCCCGGCGCGGGCGCGCTCGCCGAGCGCGTCGGCGAACCGGCGGGCGATGTCGCCGCGCCAGTAGACGTAGGTCATCATGTCGATGGTGCGCTCGGCGCGGCCGATCGCCTCCAGCATCGCGGGGAAGATCCGGTCGCCGTTGCGCAGCGGCAGCACCTCGTTGCCCTCGGTGGCCGCGATCCCGATGAGCCGCTCGAGGCGGCGGCGGATGCGCTGCCCGGAGTGCTCGGTGCCCTCGGTCCCCTGGTCGGGGGAGGCGGCGGGAGACGCGGCCATGGGTGCTCCTGATCGTCGGCGGCATGGTCCGGACGTGACCGGAAGATTGCCCCCTCTTGCCGGTTACGTCCGGATCGCGCCTACCCCGCTCCGCGTCCCCCATGCATCGCCCGCCGGTCAGGGCGCGGTACGCGGCGCGACCTTCTCCTCGAAGGCGCGCAGCGCGGCCGCCCCGACCGCCTTGTCCTGCTCGCCGTTGCCGCCGCTGACCCCGACCGCGCCGATCACCCGGCCCTCGTACACGATCGGGAAGCCGCCCACGAAGATGGCGAACTTGCCGGGGTGCATCTGGTTGATCCCGAACGCCTCGTTGCCCGGCAGCGCGGGCCCGTCCGGCGGCTCGTTGAACTTGTGGGTGTCGCGCTGGTGTCCGGCGGCGGTGAACGCCTTGGCGATCGCGATCTCCACCCCGGTCAGCCGGGCCCCGGTCATCCGGTGCAGGGCGATGGGGTGGGCGCCGTCGTCGGCGATGCAGATCGTCTCCTTGACCCCGATCCGCTCCGCCTCCGCCTCGGCCGCCTCCAGCAGCACCAGGGCGTCCTCCAGGGTCAGCCGATGAACGGTCTGCATTCGTCCTCCTGTTCCCGTTCAGGCAATCCAGAGAATTGCGGATCCGCGACCGCCGGCCGCATTTTTATCCGCAATTCAGGTATTGCTCGATTCGATTTCGTGCCGCAGAATGGAGGCTGCGGAGAAAAGGAAGGCCCTCCCTGGCCCCGCCCGTCCCCTCCGGCGGTCACGGCAGTCAGTCTCCGGGACCCCGGCGAACCGGACTATGTACACTCTGCCGAACCATCGGGACAGGATGTGGGCACATGGCACATCAGCACGTGGACATCATCGACTCCCCCTCCCCGGACACCGGGCACGACGCCGCCCCCGACAGCGACGCCGACGGCCGGGTCACGGTGGGCGCGCTGCTCGCCGAGCCGCTGCTGCGCGGCGGGCTGGTCGCGGGCGCGGCCGGGCTGGACCGCCGGGTCTCCTGGTGCCTGCCGCTGTCGGAGACCCGCCGCTACGCCGAGGGGCAGGTCGGCTCGGCCGACCTCGGCGGCATCGCCGTCCACCTGCCCGCGACCATGCTGGCCGCGGCGGACGAGGCGATCGCGCTGATCCACGAGCTGTCCCGGCGCGGCGCCGCGGCGCTGCTGGCCTGGCAGCAGCCGGGCACCCGGTGCGATCTGAAGGCCGCGGCGCGGGCCGCCGACCGGGCCCGGGTGCCGCTGCTGGCGCTGCGCGAGGAGGCCGACTACCGGGCGGTGAGCCGGCTGGTGGGGCAGAAGGCGCTGGCGCAGACCTCGCACGTGCTGGAGTACGGCGCGCGGGTGCACCGCGCCCTCGCCGACGTGCTGGCGCAGGGGTCGGGGATCCCGGCGATGGCGCACGCGATCGCCAACCTGTCGCGCTGCCCGGTGCTGATCCTGGACGAGGACGGCGAGCGCCTGGCCTGGGAGCAGCCGCCGGGCGGCACCGCGACCGACCCGGACGGGATCGCCGCCGCCCTGCCCGCCGTCCCGGAGCCGGCCGCGGAGCCGGGCCCCGTCCCCGGCGGCCCCGAGGCACCGGGCGCGGCGGGCGGTGCGGCGGGCGGGCATCCGGTGGAGCTGGACCTGCGGCCGTCCCCGGACGGCGACCCGGTCCGGGCGCTGCTCGCCCCGATCATCGTCGGCGGGGAGCCGTACGGGCGGCTGGTGCTGCTGGAGCGCGCGTTCCCGCCCGACGACCACGACCTCGCCCAGCACCGGGTGATCGCCGAGCACGGCGCGACGCTGACCGGTTCGGAGATGCTGCGGCAGCGGTCGGTGCGGGCGGCCGAGGAGCGGGCCCGCGGCGACTTCGTCGAGGCGCTGGTGCACGGCCGGTTCGCCGACCCGCACGAGCTGGGCGCCCGCGCCCGGCACCACGGCTTCGACGTGTCCGGGACGTTCGCGGTGCACGTGGTGTCGGCGTCCGCGCTGCTGCCGGTGGGCCGCGACTACCTGCGGCACAAGCTGACCGCGACCCGGATCGCGCAGGCGATGGAGCCGGACGGCAGCACGCTGACCGCCTCGATCGGCTCCACGATCGTGGTGATCCGGCAGCTGGCGGCGTGCGGCGACCCGCTGCGCGAGCGGCAGGAGGCGGGCCGGTTCGCGCAGCGGCTGCGGCGCCGGCTGCTGCCGTCGCTGGGCGAGGACCTGCGGGTGACGCACGGCCGTCCGGGCAAGGGCGCGGCGGGCGTGGCGACCGGCTACTACGAGGCGCGGCTGGCGATGGGCCTGTCGTGGCACACCGACGCCGACCGCGTGTGCGGGTACGACGACCTGCGGGTGTTCGCGGCGCTCAAGGAGGTCGCGGGCAGCGCGGAGGGGCAGGCGTTCGCGGCGGAGACGCTGGCGCCGCTGCGGCAGGCGGGCGGCGGCGACCTGGAGCCGATCGTGCTGGCCTACATCAGGAACGCGGGGAACCTGAACGCCGCGGCCCGCTCCCTCACCCTGCACCGCAACACGATGCTCTACAAGCTCGACCGTGCGTCGCGGGCGCTGCGCATGGACATCCGCACGGCCGACGCGCAGTTCATGTTCTGGCTCGCGCACCACATCGAGACGCTGAGCTCGGTCACCCAGACGCTCGCCGACGAGCTGACCCCGCCCGCCGAACGCCGCTAGCGGGCGGGGTCCGGGCCGGTGAAGGAGGACAGCAGGCCGAGTGCGGCGATGGCGGCGCAGCCGACGAAGACGGCGCCGAACGCGGGCGAGCGGTCCAGCACCGCCGCCACCCAGGCCGCGCCCAGCGCCGACCCGCCGAAGCGCACCAGGTTGAACAGGCCCAGGCCCGCCCCGTACCGGCCCGCCTCGGAACGGGTCGCGCCGGTGGCCGCGGGCGTCTGCACCAGGGCCACGCCCGCGCCGGTCAGCAGGAGCGCCGCCAGCAGCCCCGGCACGCCGCCGTGCCCGGTGAGCACGGCCGCCACCCCCGACTGCCCCGCCACCAGCAGGACCAGCCCGCACCGCAGCACCGGACGGGCGCCGAGCCGCTCCATGAGGACGCCGACGACCGGCGCCAACACCGACATCGCGAGCGGCAGGCACAGCAGCAGCGCCCCCGCCGTCAGCGTCTCCGTGCGCCGCACGGTCGTCAGGTAGAGGGGGACGCCGAGCAGCGTCGCGCCCAGGCAGAACATCTGCGCCAGCACGGTCAGGCACGACCGCAGGTAGCGGATCTCCAGCAGCAGGCGGGGCGGCAGGAACGCGTCGGCCCGTCCCCGTTCGGCGAACAGGAACGCCACGGCCGCCAGCGCGCCCGCCAGCGCCCCCAGCCACACCACCGGGGACGCGGCGCCGAGCGGCGCGACCGCGGACGCGGCCCCGAGCGCCAGCCCGGCGGCGAGGGTCAGCAGCGACGCGCCCCGCCAGTCGAGCGGGACGCTGCGGGGCCGGTCGCGCGGCACGAGCCGTACCGCGACCGCGGCGGCGGCCAGCCCCAGCGGCACGATCGGCCAGAACACCGCGCGCCACCCGGCCCAGGTGGCCAGGCCGCCGCCCAGCGCGGGCCCGGCCGCCTGCCCGATGCCGTTCACCGCCGCCCACAGCGCCAGCGCCCGGCCCCGCCGCGCGCCGTCGAACAGCGCCGCGATCAGCGACATCACGGTCGGCAGCATCGCGGCGGTCGCGGCGCCCTGCACGGCCCGCACCGCCACCAGCGAGGTCAGGTCGGGGGCGAGCGCGGCGGCCGCCGAGGCCGCGCCCAGCACCGCCGTCGCCGCCGTGAACACCCGGCGGTGGCCGTACCGGTCGCCGAGCCAGCCGGAGATCGGCAGCAGCACCGCGAACGTGACCGTGAACGCGATCACCAGCAGCGAGCCCGCCGACACCGGCACGCCCAGATCGTCCAGGATCAGGCTCAGCGGGACGTTCACGATGGTGTTGGCGACGGTGCCGGTGAACGTGCCGAGCAGCAGCGGGACCAGCGCCGCCCACCGCCCGGCCCCGCCGCCCCCGCCGGTCAGGTCATCGCTCGACACCCTGCCGCCGCCGTCGCGGGCCGGGCCGCTCGGTGCCCGGCGGGATCGCCACCCAGATCTTCCCGTCCGCCTCCTTGATCGGATAGACGGCCACCGCCCTGGTGGCGGGCGGCGTGATCGGCTCGCCGTCGGCGTAGTCGAACACGCTGCCGTGGCACGAGCACAGCAGCCCGTCCTCGGTGACCCGCCCGGACGACAGCAGGCAGTCCAGGTGGGTGCAGTAGTTCGACATCGCGTGCACGACGCCCTCGGACCGCGCCACGGCGATCTCGGCCTCGTCGTCCCCGACGAAGAAGCGCCGCACCACCCCCTCGGGCACCTGGCCCGACCGGGCCACATAGTGGTACTCGACGTCCTCCGCAGTCTCCATCGGATAAGCCCCCTCAGCTAGCTCAGCAGGTCGGTCAGGTCGGCGTCCTCGTCGCGCAGGACGTCCGGGTCGGGGGCGAGGCGGGCGCCGATCAGCTCCCGCGCGACGGCCACCTCGCCGCCGCGGTCGGCGCCGAACGCGGCCCGCAGCACGCCCCCGGCCAGGTAGAACGCGACGAAGTCGAAGTCCTCCAGCCGACCCCGCACCACCATCCGGTCCGCGTCGCCGGTGAACCCGGTGAACTGGAGGTTCCGGTCGAACTGGTCGGACCAGAACCAGGGGGACGCGGCGTGCGCGGTCCGCCTGCCGAGGATGTTCTTGGCGGCGGCCATACCCTGCGCGTTGGCGTTGTCGAAGTGCTCGGCGCGGATCCGGCGGCCGAACAGCGGGTGGTGGAAGCTGGTCACGTCCCCGGCGGCGAACACGCCCTCCTGGCCGGTGCGGCAGTACTCGTCCACCACGATCCCGCCGTCCCCGGCGATCTCGACCGCCGAGCCGGGTCCGGCGGCCGGCTCGGCGTTGGGCACCATGCCGGCGCCGACCACGACCACCTCGCCCTCGACGGTCGCGCCGCCGCTGGTGGTGACCACGGCGGCGGTCGCGGTCTCCCGGTACGACTCGACCTTCTCGCCCGTCCGCAGGTCCACCCCGGCGGCGCGCTGCAGCGCGGCCAGCGCGTCGCCCATCAGTTCGCCGAGCGCCCGTCCCAGCGGCTGCCCGGCCTGCTCGATCACGGTGACCTCGGCGCCCAGCCCGCGCGCCGTCGAGGCGACCTCGGAGCCGATGAACCCGGCGCCGATCACGATGACCCGGGTGCCCGGCCGCAGCTCGGCGCGCAGCCGTTCGGCGTCGGCGAGGGTGCGCAGGTAGCGGACCCGCTCGCCCTCCACGCCCGGCAGCCGCCGGGGCCGCCCGCCGGTCGCGATCAGCACCGCCCCGGCCGTCTCGGCGGAGCCGTCGGCGTACTCGACCGCGCGGCCGCCGGCCCGGATCGCGGTGACCCGCGTCCCCAGGCGCAGCTCCACGGCGTTGGACGCGCACCACTCCGGGGTCAGCAGGCACAGCTCGTCGCGGTCCTGGTCGCCGGTCAGGTACTCCTTCGACAGCGGCGGCCGCTGGTAGGGCGCCTCCGGCTCCTCGCCGACCAGCGTCAGCCGGCCGTCGAAGCCGCGGCGGCGCAGGGTGCGGGCGGCGACCGCGGCGGTCTGCCCGGCCCCCGCGACGATGACGGACTCGATCATCACAGCTCCTCGTCCGGGACGGCCGCGGCGGCCGGCGCGGCCGGCACCCGCGCGCCCGGGTCGACGTAGACGACTCCGGCCTCCACCCGCACGGGGTAGGTGGGCTGGCACTCCTCGCGGTCCTCGATCTCGCCGGTCGCCGGGTCGATCTTCCACTGGTGGCCGGGGCAGATCACCCGGCCGTACAGCAGCGTCCCCCTGGTCAGCCGGCGCTGCTTGTGCACGCAGACGTCGTCCAGCGCGTACACGGTCTCGCCGACCAGGAACAGCGCGATGTCCCGCCCGGCGACGGTGACCGCGAGCCGCTTGCGGCGGCGCACGTCCGCCAGGCGCGCGGCCTCCACCCACTGGTCCGTCGTCGTCATCTCACTCCTCGATCGCTCGTGGGGCCGCCGGGCGGCGGCGGGCGGGCGCCGTGCCTCATCGCCCGCCGCCTCCCGGGGCCCCGTCCGGGTCAGGCGGCCCGGGTCAGGCGGGGCTGCCGACCAGGTCGGGCTTGACGTAGGTGTCGTAGAGGCCCTGGGTGTAGGAGAAGCGCATCTCAGCGCCCCACCGGCACAGCAGCAGGGAGCGCTGCTGGAGTTCCGGGGTGTCGGCGTGGTCCAGGACGATCTGGTAGCCGCGCTCGCCGTGCACCACGTCCGAGGTGATGTGCAGGTCGAAGAACTCGATCTCGTCCTCGGTGAACCCGTACACCTCGCGCAGCGGCACGATCTGCTTCTTGTAGATGCTCGGCACCTGCGACTCCAGCCCGACCACCAGCGCGGCGGTCGCGACCACGAAGTGCTCGCGCATCGCGACCGCGTAGCACCACGCCTGGAGGCCCCGGGTGATGGCGTTCATGTTGGAGGGGTCCTCGACCCGCTCCTTGGTGGTCCCGCACGCCTCGGCGAACCGGATGAGCAGGTCGGTGTGCCGGATGTCGGCCAGCTCCTCCTCGTACATGTTCTGGAGCGTGAAGTCCTTGGCCGCGGTGAACTCGTCGGGGGTGTTGGCGTAGACGTGGGCGAGGTAGTCGGCGAACGGGCCCACGTAGTGGTAGTGGTTCTCCGCCCAGCGGGCGAAGTGCTCGCGCTTCAGCTCGCCCTCGGCCCAGGCGCGGCTGAACGAGGCGTTCTTCGCCTCCCGCCCCTTGATGGCATTCTCGAGTTCCTTACGGAAATCGTCCTTGGAGAGCAGTTCCGCCATTTTCGGGCTCCTTTCCATCCGTCTTTCGAAGTTAGGTGGGCGCCGGCCCGGTCCGCCATGGCCGGAACGCACAGCACCGGGGCCGTCGCGTGTGCAGTGTGCACCCTGTAGCCGCTGCTCAGGGGGAGATGTAGACGCTCTTCTCCTGCGTGTAGAAGAGCATCATCGAGTCGCCCGCCTGCTCTTTGAATGTCTGCGTGCTGGATTCCTTGAGGCCCCCGAACGGCACCGTCATCGCCATTCCGGAGGTCGGCTGGTTGACCTTGACCAGGCCGCTGCGGACGCGCCGGGCGAAGGCGAGGGCGCGGTCCAGGTCGCGGGTGACGATGCCGGCGGAAAGGCCGTATTCGGTGTCGTCGGCGAGCGCGATCGCCTCGTCCAGGTCCGCGGCGCGCTGGAAGGCGAGCACCGGCCCGAAGATCTCCTCCCGGGCGATCCGCATGCCCGGGGTGACGCCGGCGAACACGGCCGGGGTCACGAAGAAGCCGGACTCGTCGTCGAGGCGGCGGCCGCCGGTGAGGAGCTTGGCGCCCTCCTCCTCGCCGATCCGGACGTACTCCAGGACCTTGCGGAGCTGGAAGTCGGCGGCCAGCGGCCCCATGTCGACGCCCTCGTGCAGGCCGTTGCCGACCGTCCGGGACTCGGCGAGGCGGACCACGCGCTCCAGCAGGGCGTCGTGGACGGCCTCGTGCGCGATGACACGGCTGGTCCCGGTGCACGCCTGGCCGCTCAGCCCGTACGCGCCCTTGACGATGATCTGCGCGGCGCGGTCGAGGTCGGCGTCGTCCAGGACGATGACCGGGTTCTTCCCGCCCATCTCCAGCTGGCTGCGGCGGGACGGGCCGACGTCCGCGTGGATCGCGCGTCCGGTCGCGGTCGACCCGGTGAACGTCACCGCGCCCACGCGGGGATCGGCGGCGAGCGCGGCACCGGGTTCGGCGCCGCCGTGGACGAGGGCGATGGCGCGCGGCGGCAGCCCGCCCGCGAGCAGCGCCTCCACCAGCCGCTGCGCGAGCAGGGGCGTGACCGGTGACGGCTTGAAGACCACGCCGTTGCCGGCCGCCAGCGCCGGCCCGAGCTTGCGGGACGGGATGTTCAGCGGGAAGTTCCACGGCGTGATGGCGCCGACCACGCCGACCGGCTCGCGGCGCGTGTAGACCAGGCCGCCGTCATCGGCGGGGTAGGACGTGCCGGTGATGCGCAGCGCCTCGGCCGCGTAGAAGCGCAGGTTCTTGGGGGTGCGGCCGGTCTCCATGGCGGCCTCGGCCCGGGTCTTGCCCTCCTCCCGGACCAGTTCCTCGGTGAGGTCCCCGGCCCGTTCCTCCAGCCAGTTCGCGGCCGCCTCCAGCACCCCGGCGCGGCGCTCGGCGGGGGCGGCGGCCCATTCGGCGGCGCCTTCGGCCACGGCGCCGATCGCGGCGGTCATGTCGGCCGCCGACGACTCGGGGAACTCGCCGACCAGGTCGTCGCGGTCGGCGGGGTTGCGGCGGGCGAAGGCGCGGCCGCCGGCGGCGGGCGCCCACTCCCCCGCGACGAAGTTCAGCCCGGCGTGCGGTGGTCGGGTCTGCATGCTCAGCGGTCCTCGCTTTCCTGTGGAGCGGCTGTCTGCGGGACGAGGGCGAGCGCGGTCAGCTCGACCTCGACGGGGGCGCCGCCGGGCAGCGCCCGCACGCCGATGGCGCTGCGGGCGGGCAGCGCCGCGTCCGGGGTCAGCTCCGCCAGCGCGGCGGACGCGCCGTCGGCGACGGCCGACAGCTCGGTGACGCCGTCGTCGCAGGCGACGTACACGGTCATGCGCAGCCAGGTGCGGATCCGTTCGGGCCCGCCGGCCGCTGCGGCGACGGCGGAGACCGCGTTGCGGGCGGCGAGCCCGGCCGCGTCGCGGGCGGCGGTCAGGTCCACGTCGCGGCCGACCAGGCCGGTGACGGTGAGCGTCCCGTCGCGTCGCGGGGTCATGCCCGCACTCGTCACGAGGTGAAGGCCGGGATCGCAGGGGGCGATGACGGCGGGCACGTAGTCGCCCTGGGGACGGGGCGCGTCCGGCAGCCCCGCCTTCTCACTGGACACCGAGGGCCACTCCGTCCTGCCTTGGGTCGGACGCGCCGAGCAGCGCGCCCGTGTCCGCGTCCACCGAGATGATCTGGGCGCTGCCGCCCGCCGCCCACGGCCCCTGGACCCGGACGTCGTGCCCCAGCGCGCGCAGCGCATCGAGGCGGGCGCGGCCGAGGCGGGACTCGCAGCGCAGCTCCGGCGGCTGCCCGATCACGTCGGCGTCGCTGCCGGGGTGCACGGTGAAGCGGGGCGCGGCCACCGCCGTGGCCGGGTCGAGGCCGTGGTCCAGCAGGTGCGACAGCAGCTGCGCGTTCCACTGGACCTGGCCGTCGCCGCCCGGCGTGTTGCCGACGTGCCGCAGCGCCCCGTCCCGGCCGGTGACCAGCCACGCGTTGAGGGTGTGCAGGGGGCGGCGGCGCGGGCGGACCTCGTTGGGATGGCCGTCGATCAGGTACGCGCCCCGGCCGAGCCGGTTGTTGAGCACGATGCCGGTGCCGGGCACCGACACGCGGGCGCCGAAGGTGAACGCCAGCGAGTGGATCAGGCTCACCGCCGTGCCGTCGCCGTCCACCACGACCATCGAGGTGGTGTCGCCGTCGACCGGGACGGCCGGGGTCGCGGGCGCGGGCGGGTCGCCGGCGTCGAGCCGGGCGCGCGCGGCGGCGACGGCGTCCGCGGTGAGCAGGCTCTTCCAGTGGTCGTTCTCGGACCCGCAGCCGGCGAACCGGTCGGCGAACGCCAGCCGCGCCGCACCCGCCGCCCGGTGCACGGCCTCCGCCGACAGCCACGGCAGCCCGGCGAGGACGCCGTCGTTGAGGAGGGCCTGCTGCAGCATCATCCAGCCGGGCGTGGGCGGCGGCGTCTGGTGGACGGTGACCCCCTGGTAAGCGCAGGTCAGGGCGTCACCGACCAGCGCCTCACCGGTCGCCGCCCACTCCCCGCCGCTGAACGGCGCGCCCGCGCCCGCCAGCGAGGACACGGCCCGCTCGGCCGTCTCGCCCGTGTAGAAGGAGGCGGGGTCGGCGGCGACGCGGCGGAGGGTGGCGGCCAATTCGGGCTGCCGCAGCGGGGCGCCGACGCGGGGCGGGGCGCCGCCGGGAAGGTAGACGGCCGCCGTGCCGGGGTCGCGGGACAGCGCCGCGCGGCGTTCGACGACGTCGTCCCGCGTCTTGTAGGTGCAGGGCAGCCCCCGCTCCGCCATCCGCGCGGCGGGCTCCCAGAGGCGGGGCAGGCCCCAGGAGGCCGCGTCGGCGTGCAGCGCGGCCAGCGCGGCCACCGCCCCGGGGACGGCGACGGCCAGCGGCCCCTCCAGCGGCACGGCGTCCAGGCCGCGCTCCCGGTAGAAACCGGGGTCGCCGCCGTCCGGGCCGAACCCGCTGCCGCCGAACGCGGTGACGGTGCCGTCCGGACGCCGCAGCAGGACGAACGCGTCACCGCCGATCCCGCACTGCCCCGGCAGCGCGAGCCAGGACGCGGCGGCCATCGCCAGGGCCGCGTCCACGGCGTTGCCGCCCGCTTCCAGGACGTCCACGCCGATCCGGCTCACCGCCGGGTGGCTCGAGGCGGCCATCCCGCCGGTCCCGACCGTGGGGCCGCGCCCCTGGCAGCCGAACTCCCCCGCCAGGGCGCGCGCCGCCGCATCCCGTCCTTCGGCCGCCTCGGCCGCCGGCACTGCTGGTTCTGCTGGCATGACCCCAGTGTCAGGGCCGGGTCGGGGCGTCCGACATGGACCGAATGCCGAAGATCAGCGCCCTTCCTTGGGCAGTGCGCACATCGGGCGGCGCCGAGCCGTTCGGTCGGCGGCCCGCCCGGCACGATGCACAAAACGACCACGGCCGGGCTGTGCACGTTCCTCATTGTTCATCGACGGGCCATCCAGCAGATTCTCTGCAACCACTCGCGAGCCTCGCCTCGTCCCCGAGGTCGACAAGGAGGTGGTGGCGTGGAGATCGGCGCCGCCCACTGGGTCTTTCTGTCCGGGATCGTACTGATCATCGCGGTCATGATCGCTCGCAGGAACGTGGTGGTCCCCGCGATCGCGGCCACCTTCTGCACCGCGCTCGCCTACACCGGGAACCCGGTGACGGCACTCCAGTCGCTGTTCAACGCCAGCCTCACCGCGGCCTCCGAGCTGTTCAACATCTTCCTGATCATCGCGCTGGTCACCGCGCTGCTCGGGGCGCTGCGCGCGCTGGGCGCCGACCGCCGGATGGTGGAGCCGTTCCGGCACGTGATGCGCAGCGGGCACTCCTCGTTCTGGGTGATCGCCGGGATGACCTACCTGATCAGCCTGTTCTTCTGGCCGACCCCGGCGGTGCCGCTGATCGGCGCGGTGCTGCTGCCGGCCGCGATCTCCGCCGGGCTGCCGCCGGTCGCCGCCGCGCTGGCGATCGCCATCGCCGGGCAGGGCATGGCGCTGTCCAGCGACTACGTCATCCAGGTCGCCCCCGGGCTGTCGGCCAAGGCCGCGGGCGTGGGCACCACCGAGGTCGCCGACCGCGCCATGGTCCTGTCGCTGATCACGGGCGCGGTGGCGCTGGCGCTGGTGTACGTGATGCAGCGCCGGGAGTTCCGGGAGCCCGACGTCCGGCACCTGGTGGCCTGGGAGACGGGCACGGTGGAGCCGGCGGTGCGGGTCAGGCGCAGGCTGTTCCTCTTCGCCTCCCGTTCCGGCGGTTCCGGCGCCGCGGCGGAGACCGCGGAGACCGTCCACGAGAAGGTGAAGGCGGCCGAGGGCGCCGAGGCGAGGACCGCCTCCGGCGGCTCGGCGGGCGCGGGACGCGACGACGCCGCGGGCGCCGCCACGGCCGTGCTCGACCGCGGGCCCGCCCGCCGCGACGCCATGACCGACGCCGCCCTGTCCGCCGGCGGCCCCGGCTCCGGCTCCGGCGGGGACGCGGGCGCCGACCGCGTACGGCGCTCCAAGCTGTTCGCGCTGCTGGTCCCGCTGACCCTCGCCGGGCTCGTCGGCTACATGCTGCTCGGCAAGTTCACCGGCGCCGTCCCCGAGGTCGTCGGCAACGACGCCGCGGCCCTGGTCGGCGGCGCCACCGTCCTGCTGCTCCTGGTCGCCGCGCTGATGGGCGACGGCCGGGGCTGCCTGGAGACCTGCGCCGAGCACATCGTGGACGGCCTGGTCTTCGCGGTGAAGGCGATGGGCGTGGTGATCCCCATCGCCGGGTTCTTCTTCCTCGGCAACGCCGACTTCGCGGGGAAGATCCTGGCGCTGGACGAGGGCGCCAAGGCCCCCGGCTTCCTGTTCGACCTGGTGACCAGGATCGAGGGCGCGATCCCCGACAACGGGATCATCGTCGGGCTGGGGCTGCTGCTGATCGGCATCCTCACCGGCCTGGACGGCTCCGGGTTCTCCGGGCTGCCCCTGACCGGCTCGCTGTCCGGCTCGCTCGGCCCGGCCGCGGGCGTCGACCCGGCGCTGCTGGCCGCCATCGGGCAGATGGGGAGCATCTGGGCGGGCGGCGGCGTGCTGATCGCCTGGTCGTCGCTGCTGGCGGTGGCCGGTTTCGCCCGCGTCTCCGCGCTGGAGCTGGTGCGCCGCTCGTTCCTGCCCGTCATCGCGGGCCTCGTCGTGTCCACCCTGATCGGAATCGCGATCTTCTGAGGAGCCCGTTGACCACGTCCGCCACCACTCCGACCCCGCCCCCCGCCGCCCCGGACCCGGCCCGGCCCGCAACGGCCGGACCGGGTCCGTCCGGCCGCGGAGCCAGGCGCGCCCGCGCCGCCCTGCTGATCGCCCTGACCTTCGCCGCCGGGGTCATCGACATCGTCGGCTTCCTCGGCATGCACCAGGTCTTCACCGCCAACATGACCGGCAACATCGTCCTGTTCGGCATGGCGGCGGGCGAGGGCTCGGGCGCCGAGCTCGCGCGCTGCGGCGCGGCCACGGTCGCGTTCGCGCTGGGCCTGCTGCTGGGCTTCCGGATGTCCGGGCGCGGCGACCCCGAGCGGGTCTGGCCGCCCGCCGTGACCCGCGCGCTGGCCGCCGACCTGGTCCTGCAGCTGCTGTTCCTGGCCGGCTGGATCGCCACCGGCGCCCGTCCCGAGGGCGGCACCCTGCTCGCGCTCGTCGCCCTGTCGTCGGCCGCGATGGGCGTGCAGACCGCCGCGGCGCGCACGCTGGCGGCCGACGGCATCACCACCACGTTCGTCACCGGCACCCTCACCTCGATGATGGGCGCCCTGGCGATCGGCTCGGCGGCGGCCTCCGGACTGCGCACGGCCGTGATCGCCGCGCTCGCCGCCGGCGCGGCGGCCGGCGGGGCGCTGATGGGCCCCGCGCCGATCGTCGCCGGGGCGCTGGGGCCCGCGATCGTCCTGGCCGTCATGCTGGCCGCGCTCCCCCTGCACCGCCGCCGCCTGGCCTAGCCAGGGCCGGACGGCTCAGGAACGGCCGTCCCAGCGGGCGCGGCGCATGTCCACGCGGCGGCCGTCCGGGCGCATCGGGGTCCCCTCCACCCGGTACTCCTCCAGGGCCTCGACCTCGTGCCCGGACGGCGGGCTGCCGTCGGCGCGGATCACCCGCCACCACGGCACCCCGCCGCCGTACAGGGACATCACCCGGCCGACCTGGCGCGGGCCTCCGCTCCCCACCAGCTCGGCGATGTCGCCGTACGCCAGGACGCGGCCGGGCGGAATCCGCTCGACCGCGTCCAGTACGGCCTCGGCGTAGTCATCAGGGTCCGCTCGCACCCGCCGATTCTGACGCCCCGCTGTCCGGCTCCGCCACCGGGCGCCGGGGCCGGGCGGGGAGGCCGCAGCGCGAGCGCCAGCGCGACCCCGATCGCGACCAGGCCCGCGAAGATCAGCCCGCCGAAGCCGCCGAGGATCGCGGGGTCGTACGGCACCGCCCGCACGGGTGCCGGCGGGCCGTCGCCCCCGAAGTGCGCCGCGTCCTTCACGGCCGACGGCGCGGCGGCACCGGTCGCCGGGGCGGGCCTCTCCGAGAGCGCGCGCGCCGCGGTGAGCGCCCCCATCGCGCTCAGGTACCCGTAGCCGAGTTCGGTGTCGTACCGGCCGCCCCCCTTGGGGTGCCGGGCGGACGAGGTGACGGCCTCCACGACCTGCGGCGGGGTGAGCTTGGGGTACTCCGACCTGACCATCGTGACCGCCGCCGTCACCCAGGCCAGGGCCACCGAAGGCCCCCAGAACTCGTAGGGCCGGTCCCCCGGCCCGGTCGTGGCCACCTTGATCCCCGGCGCGGACACCGCGACCGCCGTGCTGGCGGCGGTGTACTTCTTGTGGCGGCGCCCCTTCGCGTCGGTGGCGCCGACGCCGAGCACCCCGGCCGCGGCGGCCGGATAGCCGGGCTTCGCGGGCTCGTTCTTGGGGTGGGCCGCCGCGACGACCACGGCGCCCTTGGCGGCGGCGTGGACGAGCGCCGAACGGATCAGGCCGCCGGTGGTGGTGTACGCCTCGACGTCGTCCACGCTGGGCTCCACAGCGATGACCTGGGCGCCCCGGTCGGCGGCGTGCCGGATGCCCCGGGCCACGGTCGCGGAGATGTCCTCCTCGTTCCACCAGCGCCCCGCCGCCGCCGTCTCCTCGGCGGGATAGACCCGGACGGGCAGCAGCGTGGCGTCTGACACCACGCCCCGCACCCCCAGCGGCGAGCGCGCGGTGGGCCCGCTCCCGACCAGCATGGTCGCCGACAGCGTCCCCATGAAGGACTTGGGCCGGGGCGTGCCGACGAGGTCACGGCCCTTGCCCAGCGCCCCGGACAGCGTCCGCATGCCGGGCGTCACCCCGTCGCTCAGCAGCGCGATCTTCACACCCTCGCCCTTGGAGACCCGCTGCGCCTCAAGGAAGTCGGTCGCGAACCGCAGGGCCCAGTCCTTCGGCGCCGCGGCCTCGGCCGCGCCCGTCAGCGGCGGGGGCAGACCGAGCAGGAGGGCCGCGGCGGCCGAGGCCGCGGAGAGACGGCGGATCAGCATCGCACGCCCTCCCGCTCGCAGACCGCGGTGGTCGCCGCGAAGATCGCCACGATGCTGTTGAGCCCGGTGCGGGCGAACTCGAACCTCTCCGCGACGGCGCCCGGCGCGGGCCTGCCGCGGTCGGCGACCCAGCCGCTCGCCCGGAAGAACAGGTAGGGCGTCCCGTTGGACTCGATCCCGAAGGCGGCGCGGCGGGCGTCGCCGAAACCGGCCGCGGCCGTCCCCGGGAACGGCACCGCCCGGAGCCCGGTCCGGTCGAGCGCCGCCCGGCTGTACGTGGCGCCGAGATCGCTCTCGGCCCGCAGCGCCCGGGCCGCGTCGGGCATCACCGCGAGCCCGAGCGTCGCGACGAGGGTGCCGGTGTCGTCGACGTAGGTGGCGCGCAGCACCGTACGGCAGCCGTGCCGGTCCATGACGCGCGCGAACGCCGCGTCGAAGGCCCTGGCGCACGAGGCCGCGGGCGCGATCCCGGCCCGCAGGGCGCTCCAGGCCGGCGGATCGACCGCCCGGCCGCCCTCGCTCCTCAGCCGGACGCGATGGTCGAGCCGCGCGGGGAAGATCGCGGACGCCTTCAGGACGCGCCAGCGGACGCCGATCTCCTTCTCGCCCGCGGCCCTGACCTCGCGTTCGGTCGGCTCGCGGGTCAGGTCCGCGACGACGGGCACCGCGCCGCCCACGACGGCCGCCACACCGAGCAGCGCGAGCACGGCGATCGCCGCGATCGAGCGCGCGGACCGCCGGGGACGTCCGGGCGGCGGGGACACGGCCGGGAACGCCGGCGCGGGCAGGGGCTCGGGCGGCGGCGGGACGGTCGGATCAGGAGTCATGGACACGTCGCCAGATACAACTGGCACCGTGTCTCATCATGATCACAACGGCGGGTCCGGAACCGGCCAGTCCGCGGCGTCCCAGGTCAGGAGGGCCCGCCGGGAGGCGGCGGCTCCATCCGCGGATGTCCGGCCGCCCGCGGATCCGGCGGCGGCCACGGCTCGGCACGCGCCGGCACCCCGCCGAACCCCGGCCGGCCGAGCCCCGGTTGCGGACCACCCCACACCCCCGGCCCGGCCAGTGCGAACCCCGCGCCGGGACCGGCCTGGGGCGGCGGCCGCCGCGGATGGCGGCGGGCCAGCATGACCGCGATCACGACGGCCCCGACCGCGCCCGCGACACCGGTCACCGTGACGATCACGATGACCGCGCTCACCCACGCGGGCCGGTGGATCACCTTCACCGGCTCCTGGGCGCCCGTGCCGAAGCGCTGCCCGGCCGGCTTGCCGGCCGCCCCCGCCCGCGGCGTGGTCAGCGCGTCCGACGCGGTCAGCGCCCGGGCCGCGTTGACCTCGCCGAAGCCCACGTTCGGGTCGTAGGTGCCGCTCGGGCCGTGCCGGGTGCCCTGGATGAGCGCCTGCGCGACCAGCGTCGGGGGCAGCTTCGGGTGGCGCGAGCGGATCAGCGCCGCGATCCCCGACACCAGCGCCGAGGAGTCGCTCGTCCCGTCGGTCAGGAAGTAGTCCCCGCCCGGACCGGCGACCGGCAGCCCGGAGCCGGGCGCCGACACCACGACGGAGTAGTTCCGGTTGGAGAACGCGGCACGGGCGTGCCGGGAGTTGGTGGCGGCCACCGCGATCACGCCCGGGAACGCGGCCGGGTAGGAGTACGGCGCGAACCCGTCGCGGTCCAGCCGGTCGCGCTTGTCGCCGTCGTTGCCCACCGCCGAGACCACCACCACGCCCTTGCCGATGGCGTAGCCGATGGCCTCGCGCTCCTGGAGGTCCGCGTCGTTCTTGCCGAGGGACAGGTTGATGACGTCGGCGCCGTTGTCGGCGGCGTACCGGATGCCCCGCGCCACCGCGTCGTCGGCCTGCTCGGAGGTGCGGGCCAGCCGGTAGCTCGGGTCCTCCCGCTCGGCGAGGGCACGGATCGCCAGGATCTTCGCCTCCGGCGCGATGCCCATGACGCCGTCCCGGCCGCCGGGGCCGTGGCCGTGCCCGGCGATCAGCGAGGCCATCCCGGTGCCGTGCATCCGCGTCGGCCTGGTGTCGCCGTCGACGGCCGCCAGCATGTTGGGGCCGCTGATCACCGAGCCGGCGAGGTCGGCGTGGCCGGCGTCCACGCCCGAGTCCACCACCGCGACGGTCACGCCCGAGCCGCGGGTGCTCTTCCACGCGGTCTCCACGTCCAGCGTCGCCATCATGGGACGCTGCCGGTCGCGGACCTCGTCGGCGTGCGCGGGCAACGGCACCGCCACCAGCAGCGCCAGCACGACGCCCGCGGCCGCTCTCCTCATCCGCACGTCAGCACCGCCACTCGCGCCGAGAGCAGTCCGGCAGGGCTTTCTGCGCCAGCGGGCGGGAGATCCCGCGCGCCACCTGCGGCGCCAGCGCGTAGGGATCACCGGGATGCTCCTTGGTGACGGCGGTGGCCGGACGCCCGTCGGCGTGGCCCGAGGTGGTCAGCAACACGTACGGGCCGCCGCGGTCGGCGGTTCGATCCTGCCGGGCGGCGTCGATGAACCGGGCGGCGGCCGTACCAGGAAACGAGACAGCCCGCAGCGCGGGCCGCACCCCGCTGGACCGGTCGGGCAGCGCGGCCGTCGGCAGCTCCTTGAACGCCCGGTCGGCCTTCCAGGCGTCGGCGAACGCGGCCACCCCGACCGTCACGACGACGCCCCGCAACTGGTCGGTGTAGGTGGCGCGGAGCAGGGCGCGGCAGCCGTGCCGGCGCAGCACGGCCGCGATCTCCGGGTCGACGGCGGTCTGGCAGGTGCCCTGCGCGGCGATGCCGACGCGGGAGGCGAACTCGCTCCGGCCGCGGCCGAGGTCGTACCCGACCCGTTCGGGGAAGATCCTCCCCGCGGGCCAGGCCTCCCAGCGCCGCGCCACCTCGGCGTCGGCGGCGCGCTGCAGCTCGGCGGTGGTCGGCTCGCGGTTCAGCATGGCCCAGGCGCCGGTGAGCGCGACCGCGGCGACCACCAGGTAGCAGCAGCCGAGCGCGACGGCGACGACCATCCACTGCCGGGCGTGCAGCCCGAGCACGGTCGCCGGAGGGCCCGATGAGGGGTTGGGGGGCAGGAACGCCACAACCGTCAAGATTAGCTGTGGTTTGACCTGTTGCGCCCTGCCGTCAGGGTGATCAGTCAAGCGGGCGACACTTCCCCGAACCCCCTCCATACGCACTGACGTGCGACTAAGCCCGGCAGGGGGGTTCGGGGAATGCCCTGCGGCATGGCAAGGTTGTGCGGTGGGAGGAAGTACCCCCGTTACAGCCGAGCGTCAGCACAGGAGCACCCACAGTGTCGTTGCCACCTCTGGTAGAGCCCGCGGCGGAGCTCACCCGCGACGAGGTCAACCGTTACTCGCGACATCTGATCATTCCCGACGTGGGGATGGCCGGGCAGAAGCGGCTCAAGAACGCCAAGGTCCTGTGCGTCGGCGCGGGCGGCCTCGGCTCCCCCGCCCTGATGTACCTGGCCGCGGCGGGCGTGGGCACGCTGGGCATCATCGACTTCGACATCGTGGACGAGTCGAACCTGCAGCGCCAGGTCATCCACCGGCAGTCGTCGCTGGGCAAGCCCAAGGCCGAGTCCGCGGCCGACACCGTCCGTGAGATCAACCCGCTGATCGACGTGGTTGTGCACAACACCGCGCTCGACCGCGACAACATCATGGACATCTTCGGCCGGTACGACCTGATCGTCGACGGCACGGACAACTTCGCCACCCGCTACATGGTGAACGACGCCGCCGTCCTGCTCGGCAAGCCGTACGTGTGGGGGTCCATCTACCGGTTCGACGGCCAGGCGTCGGTCTTCTGGGCCGAGCACGGCCCCTGCTACCGCTGCCTCTACCCCGAGCCCCCGCCGCCCGGCATGGTCCCGTCCTGCGCGGAGGGCGGCGTCCTCGGCGTCCTGTGCGCCTCGATCGGCTCCATCCAGGTGAACGAGGCCATCAAGCTCCTCGCCGGCATCGGCGACCCGCTGGTCGGCCGCCTGATGATCTACGACGCCCTGGAGATGAACTACCGCCAGGTCAAGGTCCGCAAGGACCCCGAGTGCCCGCTGTGCGGCAAGAACCCGACGCAGACCGAGCTGCTGGAGGACTACGAGGCCTTCTGCGGCGCCGTCTCCGACGAGGCCGCCGAGGCCGTGAAGGACTCCACCATCTCGGCCACCGAGCTGAAGTCCATGCAGGACCGCGGCGACGACATCTTCCTGGTGGACGTGCGCGAGCCCAACGAGTACGAGATCGTCTCCATCCCGGGCGCCACGCTCATCCCGAAGGGCGAGTTCCTGGACGGCAGCGCCCTGGAGCGCCTCCCCCAGGACAAGAAGATCGTCCTGCACTGCAAGTCGGGCGTCCGCAGCGCCGAGGCCCTGGCCGTCGTCAAGAACGCCGGCTTCTCCGACGCCGTCCACGTAGGCGGCGGCGTCCTGGCCTGGGTCAAGCAAATCGACCCAAGCCTCCCCTCCTACTGACACCGATGGCCCCGGGGCCGGGCCCCGGGGCCACCGCACTCACCCAAGCCAGACCAGCTCCGCTCCCGTCCGCCGCGAAGCACTGTCCGGACTCTGCCACTTGGAGAGCCCCGCCCCTGACGGCGGAACCGTCATGACGAGCCCGCCCGGCAACTCCATCCCGTAGGCCACGACCTCACGCACGGGCTGCTCGTTGTCGTCGTCGTACTCCTGGACCAGCGCGAACATCCGCGCCACCGCACCCCCGGCCAGCTCGGCTACCTCAGCGGCGGCCCGGTCGTCGACGTGGTAGACAAATGATGGTTCGGACTCGTGGATGCCATCCATCAGGGTGCTCCCTTCCGAGCAACCGGGCCGGGACGCCTCCGCCACCACGCGATCAGCGTCCCGGCCCTCCTCTTGACCCGCTTTCAGTCGCGGACCGTAGCCATTGACCTACGGTTGGTATAGTTCCATCACGTCGAGCAAGGAACAAGTTGTTCAGCTCGATTATTGTTAATGATCTTCGCGGCGCGATATCGGCGGAAGGAGAGTCGGGCATGCGCACTCCGCAGCGGGCGACTCTGCGCTCCCAGTGGCTTGGCCAGCAGCTTCGTGAACTGCGCGACGACAGCGGGCTCGTGATCAAGGAGGTCGCCGAATATCTCCAGCGTGACCCGGGGACAGTCAGCCGGTTCGAATCCGGCTTCTACCCGATTCGCCGCCCCGACCTGCTGGCCCTCCTGGACCTGTACGGCGTCTCCGATCCCCAGCGCCGCGAAGCACTCCTACAGCTCAGCCAGGATGTCTGGCAAAAGGGCTGGTGGGACGGCTACTCCACAGACGTCGTCGGCTCACTTATCGACTATGTCTGGCTGGAGTCACGTGCCACGCACGTTCGGTCGTACGCTGCAATCGTCGTACCCGGGCTGCTCCAGACACCCGAGTACGCCGAGACCGTCATCCGCATCAATGACACCGACGCCACACCCGAGCAGATCAAGCGCTGGCACGAACTGCGGATGACCCGGCAGCAGATCCTCACCGGAGACGCTCCCACCCGGTTTTCAGTGATCCTGGACGAGTCCATCCTTCGACGCCCGATCGGCAGCCCGCAGATCATGGCGGCCCAACTTCGTCATCTCACAGTATGCTCCAGCAGGTCCAAGATCGACATCCGGGTGCTCCCCTTCCGCGCAGGCACCCCGGCCAGCACGTATGGCACCTTCGAGATCTTCGAACTGCCGGCCCCGTTCCCCGAGATGGCGTACACCGAGACGATGGCAGGCGGCATCTACGTTGAGCCGCCCGAGTCTGAACGGTTCGTCCGGGCTTACGATGGGCACAAGCGCATGGCCCTCGGGCCGACCGAGTCCGCCGACCTGATTTCGGCGATAGCAGAGGAATGGCAGTAAGGATGTCAGAGGCAGCCGAAGGACTCAGCCCTCAAGAACGTGCCCGCGTCGCGTGGCACATCAGCACCTACAGCCCCAATAACGGGGGCAACTGCGTCGAGGCCGGTCCCCTGAACGACGGCACCGAACGCGTCGCCGTACGCCACAGCCACCACCCCGACGCCGAGGTCATCGTCTACACCCGCAGTGAATGGGAAGCCTTCCTAGCCGGCGTCCGCAACGCCGAATTCGACTTCTTCACCCACTAACGCCCCCATCACCCACGCCGCTCAAGCCCCCGAGCCAACTCAGAAGCGACCCGCCAAGCCCGGCGCCCTTGCTCGTCAGACAACGCTGACACACTGGCTCTGTCCTTATCGCCGGTAGCCGCCATGATCTGCACGTTCACATTTCGAATTCGGAACAGAACGGCGCTCGATTTTAGGGATGAGGTGTACTTTGGAGACTGACATGCCTCGTCACCGAGTTGAACCCGGATTGAGCAAGGGGAAAAATTTCGGAGGGACCATTTCAGATCAGCGAACTCTTTGGTCGCTTTCTCCGTTGCAGTCCTCCCATTCTCAGGTGTTGGCAGCTCCACGCGGATCGAGATCATATCGCTCTCGGACGACTCCTGAGGCGTGAACAGGTGACATACCCATTTTTCCACCCGATCGTATGCCTTTTCCTTCTTGCAACTTGAGGCTTTGGCGTCCGCGAATCGCAGGTCCCGGCGCAGGCTAGGTGAAAGCAGAGTCCGCGGATCCGGCGTGGTCCGGATCTCTCCCCTTTCGAAACCCCGAGACATCACTGACGTCGAAGGAACAGGAGTTTTAGGGACGGCGGATGAGGTGGGCAGAGACTCTGTCGACCCTGAGCAGCCAACAAGAAACGTTCCAAGCAGTGGCGTAGCCACGAGCGCTTTGAACACCACAAGATTGCCGCCGTCCACAGCGTGAAACAGAGGCCAACGGCAATGGCGAGGGCCGGTCTCCTGATCCATAAAACTCCACATCCTTCATCAAAGCTGCCCCTGCCACCATGCTTCTGTGCGCGTTTTGCACGGTTCCGCAAGTCGCGAAGTGCGGACTAGAGGTGAGCAAACCACTAGAAAAGGGATTGCCCCCTGTGTCTTCTCCATCGCTACTACTTCTTGGAAAAATGCTCTCCAACACCCGACAGTGCGGTGAGTACACCACCGACTGCGCTTACGGCTCCACCGGTCCCCTGCGCAGCCGGGTGGGGAATTCCTGAAATTGCGTCACCAACCGCACTCGCGCCGCCACCGATTGCCTTCATGTCCTTCAGGACAGTATTCGCATCCGAACCTTTTAGATTCAGATCACCCTTGCCCTCTTCGAGCTTCTTACGCAATTCCTCGATTCGAGGAGAGTACCAATCGACCTGCCCCTTACGGAGCAAGCCGTTTGGGTCGAGGGTTCCAACCGTCCTCTGGCCTTTATAGTAGTTCAAGCCCTCCATCAACGCGTCTGCCAGTTTGCTCAACTGTGCCGCCGCGAGTACACGGGACTTCTCGGCATCCGCCAAGCACCTTCTACGCAGATCATGCCATTCATCCATCCTGGTGACGGATCCTATCGGAGGAGGGTCGGGAAGAGTGGGTGCGTGCCTCGTGTGGACGTTGTCGTCCTGCGCAAAGTAGCCTGCCTGACGCCCTGCGACTAGGGCGTTCTCGATACGCTGCTCGAGCATTGCAAGCCTTGAGGCCAGTGCGTCGATAATGCCTGCAGCGGCGTTGATGATCTTATTCAAGCCTGCCATCATCAGGGCATCCTGGCCATAGTTCGTCCTGAAGGCTTCAGCACTTCTACCACTGTACTTCACAGTGCTCTGATATCCGAGCAGCTTATTCACCTGGCCGGTGAGCTCGTCCACTCGCGGATTACCGGCCTGCGAGAATGCGTAGAGTTTTCCAGCCAGAGCAGAAAGCCCATTCCAATCCCCCTCAATGTACACTTTCCCCCAGGTTGGGGGTATATATGCACGCATTTTTGGCGTTTCCGCCGGAGGAATGCTTGGTAGTGGCTCTGCTCGCTTCTCCCTGCCAGGGGCCATCGTTGTCCCGCCTTTATTTCTTGGCGCCAATACTTGGCATGTCTCCGGGGGTGGTGGAGGCATTTACGGCAGCCTTGTATAGAACGGTGATGTTGGCGTCCTCGGCAGTTTGGAACTCCTCAGCCACCAACTGGAGTTTTTCGCCGTGTTGCCATACAGCGTCAGCCAGGGCGCCATGCAGGAGATCAATCAGCTTAAGCGTTGTTTCCAACATGGCGTCGGATTTACCATTGCCTGTGGAAGGGCGTTCAAAGCCACCCGATATATCCCCCTTGTAGTCGACGGCAATCTTCTGAAATTGCCGTCCAGCATCCACGAGAGAATCGATTTGAGCACTAAATTCACTCACTGATCCTCCTCTGCTTGGCGCCTCTGAACCCCACTTTTAAGGGTGGGATTCACCACGACCGGCACTTGCCCGTGAATATGATGTAGGAGTTCGATGATGTCGACCTTGACCATCGGCTGAAACTGCCCCAGCTCACCTTGAAGAATCTCTGGTGAGGTATAAACGAGGACCGCCCCCGACCCCTGTTCGGTCTCGCGGACTTCGTATTCGACAACCACAGGTCCGTCGTCCCTGTGCGGCTTCTCAGCCACGGGCACATATACCTCCCATTTAGCCGTTTCGCTCTCCTCCTGGACATCATCGTGTGTCGTTTGGCTTTCTGGAGGCAGTGTGGAGGGACGCGTTTTCGCATCAGCCGCCTGGCCCGGCCTTGGACTTTCCAGACGCTTGGATATTTCGTCTTCGCTCGTCGGGGCGAATGGGGTGCTCCTATTCAGCATCCCACCAAGATCCCTACTCATATCACGTAAGTCCTCCCGGCTCCATCGAGGTGATCCGTCGAATCAGAATCACCCCAAATCACAATTGGCTATATCAGGCCGCCATACCTTTCACTTCACAACCTCGGCGCTGGACCGGGATCGCTTCTGAAGGGCCGGGAACGGGTTCGGGTTCGTCGCCTGACTATGAGAACCACTACAGTTGCGGTGCCGATCCCGACGAGCACGAGTACGCCCACTGCTGTCCCGATCTGAATCATCCGTGTGCGTAGGGGCACCACGTCTCGGATGGTCTCCTGGGTCCGCCCGGGAAGGGGATGCAGGGCGCGTTCACGGCGTGATCGCTCCCACGCCTCGTAGACGGGATTGGGGGCGCTCGCGGGAAGCTGCGCTGTCAACGCCTCATATGGGCGGACAGCACCGAAGCCGGTCTTAGTATCGCGCCCCTTCGGCTTGACGTCCTCGGCCGTGGCGGTGATCCTGCGCAGCACCTCACGTGCAGGCATCTGCGGATATCTGGAGCGCACCAATGCGACGACACCCGAGACGAGGGCCGTGGCGAGACTTGTCCCGCGCAAATCCTTCTCGATGTATCCCTTGGGCGCGAAGGACTCCTCTCTGATTGAGGCGATTTCTACACCCGGTGCCGAGACGGCGACGTACGATTGTGGCTGCGAGTAAAGATCGGGGCGTCCTTTCCTATCGAGCGATCCGACCGCAAGAACCCCGGGGCAAGCGGCTGGCTGCAACGGCACGTTCCTCTCGTGGATGTTATTGCCCGCCCCTGCTACCACGATGACATCTCGCTGCAGAGCTTCGGTGACCGCCGCCTCCCGCTCTGGATCGCAAACGCGCCCAGTGTCCGACCCGGCAGCCAGCGATATATTGATGACCTTGGCTCCCTGGCGGACTGCCGACCTAATCGCCGCGGCCATGTTCTTATCCGACCCCGAGCCATGTGTTTCGTTGTTCATGCGGATCGAAAGGATTCGGGATCGGGGTGCGATCCCCAGCATTCCTGTGCCCTGTCCCTGCGCCGCGATCAAACCGGCGATATTCGTGCCGTGCTGGCGCGTATCAAGATCCTTGAGGCCGTTCGTTCCGCCGCCCAGCATATCCCCACCAGGAAGCACCCTTCCCGCCAAGTCGGGCAGGTGAGCGTTGACTCCGCCATCTAGCACCGCGACGGTCACGCCCTGCCCCTGGGTAAGTGACCAGATCTTCTCCGCCTGCCACTGGCGTAGCCACCATTGTTCACTTCGTGGCCTGGGAATCGCCGCCAAGGCTGGTGTCGTGATGGGGAAGGCGACCAAGCAGGCCGTTGGGACCGTCATCCAGCGCCGGATTCTCCTGCCCATCGGCACTGCGTCCCTCCTCCAGGAGACCTGCCATCTCAAGTTCCCGCTCCAACTCGGCTTCCAGTTCAGCCAGAACCAGATCCAGTTCGTCTTCCTCGCCGCTCGCCTCGGGCTGCTCAGCGCTGGGAGCCAACGGTTGGTCGGCTTGGTTCACTCGCCCTAGAGGCCCCTCAATTGGGCGTGCGGGCTCAGAGCCTTCGATTACCGGAGGTGCCCATTGTTCATCATCGGCTCCCCAGATGTCCGGATCCACGGCAAGCCACGTCGAACGCTCGTGCTCATCCTCTGAACGCCCCGCACCGCCCATACCTCCGAGGATGTTGCCTCCTGGGACCATCGAAGCTGTTCCTCCGCCCCGAGGACCGCGGCCAGAGGCACTCATGCCGCCTTGGCCTAGCCCCCGACCGCTCACACCTGGCGAGGGATTTCGCGGGCCAACCCCCGGAGACATCGGTACAGGTCCCCCAACGCTTCCGCCAACTGGCGTGCTGGAGACGGGCGCCCCGGTGGGGGGCGCGCCCAGCCCCGGGCTGTTACCTGTGCTTGTCGGCATGCCTGTCTGGGTCGAAGCCAACTCTGTCCCGATCAGGCCCGGTGTGCTGGTCTGTCCATAGCCCGAACCAGCGCCCCTCGGGTCATGGCCGGCACCTCCGCTCCCTGGGCTCGCTGATGGAGGAAACGCTGAATCTGCTGCTGAGGAAAGCGATACGCCGCCGGACTGCCCAACCGGAGAGCCCCCGTGTGGAGAGCCGGGGCCGAGGGGTGAGTGGTCACGAGCCGACTCGCCGCCCTGACTGATGCCCGGAAGCTTGACCCTCAGGCCGTCGGGCAGGGCAGCGTGGGTCTGGGTGATGCGGCTGTTCAGCCTGGCCATCAGCTTCTGGGCGTATTCATCGTCTCGGCCGGAGCGGATGAATCCGTCGTCAGGCAGATGGCTTTTGTACCAGGGCAAGATTTTTTCGCCGTACTGTTGCAGAGCCTTCCCTGTCTGCCCGCTCTTCGCCGCCATTTCTTGGGCCGTGTCTCTCAGTTTGATCAACGCAGCCAGCGCCTCGTTGGCAGCGGGGCCTCGCCAGCGCTGCGTTAGGTACGTGATCGCCTCGCTGAGTTCGCGGTGGGCGGTTGAGAGCTTCGCAGCGGCTGCGTTGTAGGCGTGTCCGGCGGCTGCGACCTTTTCAGGGCTGGTCGACTGCAGGCGGGCACGGACCTGCTCTAGTTTGAGCCCTTCCACCGAACCGGTCGGCTCCGGTCCGCGGAGGGGACGCTCATTCCCCACGATCAGGTCATCCCTCGTCGGTGCCGGTCATGACGTCGCGGACTCGCTTCTCGGTCATCTCTTCGGCATCGTCGTAGGTTTCGGCGACCTTGAGGAGGGCCGAGATTGCGGCCTGGTACTCGGTCAGAAACTCGCGATAGGAGCCTCCGAGGTGGCGGGATGCCAGACCGGTGGTGATGGACAGGGTCTGGCCCGCGTCCCAGTTGCCCAGGTGCTGTGCGGTGATGGCTGCTCTCGTCCGTAGATCATCGGGAGAGCCTGCGCCCTCGAAGGACTGGAGCGTTCGGTCGAGGTTCTTGGCTACGTGGCGTAGTGCTGACCGGACGACCTCTACTTCGGACATTTCACCCCGTTCTAGCCTTGGAGGGTGGGGAAATCGGGTCGCCCACCTATCCAGGCCCCCGCAATGACAAGCCCCTTGACCCGGAGATCAAAGATAGTGCAGGGCATCGTGCCCGTCCAGACACTTCGTAACTTGGAGCGATATCAAGGTCACTACCTGCAGTGATGCTCGCCGGCGCCCGGAGGAGTCGCAGCGCCTGCGTTTGTGGACGGGCTGCACCGCGCATTGAGGGCGTGACCTAAGGTCCGCCGCAAGCGTTGGGACGGTGTCGCGGCGAGCCTGGTCGCGACAGCTTCCAGGGCGGCGGCTACCGGTCCGGCTCGTCTTTGGGATGTCGTGCGGGCGGGGAGTAGGTGAGGCCTAGGATGGGGGCCATTTCGGATAGCATTAGTTCGAACATTGGTTCGGGGTCGTCCAGGGCGAATTCCAGGTGGCCGAACACTTCCAGGCTTACGGCGCCCTGGAGGCGGACCCAGCACTGCAGGAAGGTCTGGATCAGGCCCAGGGGCAGGTCGGAGCCCTCTACGGTGAAGTCCCGGTAGCGGCGGAGCTGGCCTCTCAGGCGCGGGTCGATGTCCTTGTCGGCGGGGACGGGGAATGGGGCCTTCCGCCACAGTTCCAGGAAAAGGGAGAGGAAGGCCCAGCCGAAGCGCTGGGCGCTTTCCTCGGCGAAGTCGACTTCCTTGCGGTGGGCCAGATCGGGCATCGGGGAGCCGAAGAGGAGGGCGTATTCGCGGCGGTGCGCGAAGGCCCAGCGGCGGAAACTGCGGGCGACGGCCAGGAGTTTTCCGCTCATGTCACCGTCGGGGACTCCGGACAGTCCGGCGTGCAGTTCGGCGGTGAGGTCGGCGAAGATGTCGCCGACGACGTGCCGCAGCAATTCCGCGTGGCTGTCGAAGTAGCGGTACAGGCCGGGCGCCGTCATGCCCATCTCGCGGGCGATCGCCCGCAGCGTGACCGCGTCCGGGCCCTGCTCGACCAGGATGCGCCGGGCCGTCCGGGTGATCTCCTGAACGGTCGCCGCGCGCATCCGGTCGCGCCGTGACTCCCCCAAAGCCTCTGACTCCCTCGTCGACGTCCCCACATGATTCACCATGAACGCCGTTGACGGAAGCTTACGGCGTGTGCGATGTTAACGGCGTTCGCAGTAAACGATGTTCACTCTAGTGACAGTGTGTAGCGGGGTGGGGATGTTCGAGAGTTGGGGGCGGTGGACCTACCGGCGGCGCCGGCCGGTCCTCGCGGTGGCGTTGCTGTTCGTGGCCGTCGCCGCGGTGTGGGGGACGGGGGTGTTCGGCGCGCTCTCCCCTGGGGGCGGCTTCGATACGCCCGGGAGCGACAGCGACCGGGCGGAGCGCGTCTCCGAGCGTGAGCTGGGACGGGACGCAGCCGATGTGGTGATCCTCTACCGGGCCGATGGTGGTCTCACGGTGGACGATCCCCGCTACCGGAGTGCGGTGGAGGCGGCGTTGGGGGCGCTGCCGCGTGACAAGGTCGCCTCCACCGGGACCTACTGGTCGACGGGTTCTCCGCAGTTGGTCAGCCGGGATCGTGCGTCCACCTATGCGGTGGTGCGGCTGGCCGGGGACGCGGAGGCCCGGCAGGACGGGTACGAGGCGCTCCGCGGCCGGTTCGGGGAGGTCGGCGGCGGGCTGACCGCGAAGGTCGGCGGGACGCTGGCCACCGAGGTCGCGATCAACGAGCGGGTGTCGTCCGACATCGCCCGGGCCGAGGGGATGGCGCTGCCGGTGCTGGTGGTGCTGCTGATCGTGATCTTCGGCGGGCTGGTGGCGGCGAGCCTGCCGCTGCTGGTGGGCGGGCTGGCGATCCTCGGGTCGTTCACGGCGCTGCACCTGCTCACGTACGTGACCGACGTGTCGATCTTCGCGATCAACATCACCACGTTCCTCGGGCTGGGGCTGGCGATCGACTACGGGCTGTTCATGGTGGGGCGGTTCAGGGAGGAGCTGCGGCGCGATCCGTCCACCGAGCGGGCGCTGGCCGCGACGATGGCGACGGCGGGGCGCACGGTCGCGGTCTCCGGCGTGACGGTGGCGGTGTCGCTGGCCGGGCTGCTGCTGTTCGACCAGCGGTTCCTGCTGTCGATGGGGTACGGCGGGATCGCGACCGTGTTCGTCTGCATGGCGGGCGCGCTGACCGTGCTGCCGGCGCTGCTCGGGGTGCTCGGGCACCGGGTGAACGCGCTGCCGGTCCGCAGGCGGGAGGGCGCGGGGTCCGGCTGGTGGCCGCGGCTGGTGCGCAGTGTGATGCGCCGTCCGATCGTCTACACGGTCGCCACGGTGGGGTTGCTGCTGGCGCTCGGCGCCCCGTTCCTGGGGATCAACTGGGGCGGCGTGGACGGCAAGGTGCTGCCCGCCGGGAACGAGGCGCAGGTCGTGGCGGAGACGCTGGAGACGCGGTTCCCGCGCAACGCCACCAGCCCGATCACGGCGGTCGTGCACGGCACCTCTGATCAGGCCGCGGTCCGCGCGTACGCCGAGCGGTTGGAGGGGGTCTCCGGCGTCACCGGAACCGTCGTCACCGGTGCGAAGGGCGAGACGACCCGGATCGCGCTGGGGTATGACCACGATCCGAACTCCGATGCCGCCCGCGACCTGGTGGTGAGGGTGCGGGACGTGCCGCCGCCGCCCGGCGCCGAGTCCTACGTCGGCGGTGTCACGGCCGCGGTCGTGGACCAGCTCGACAGCATGGGGGCCACGCTGCCCTGGCTGGGGGTGACGGTCGGGCTGGCCACGTTCGTGCTGCTGTTCCTGGCCTTCGGCTCGGTGGTGCTGCCGCTCAAGGCGATCGTCATGAACCTGCTGTCGCTGTCGGCGACGTTCGGGGCGGTGGTGCTGATCTTCCAGGACGGCCACCTGTCGGGCCTGCTGGACTTCACCGCCACCGGGTCGATCTCCCCGGCGATGCCGATCCTGATGCTGGCGATGCTGTTCGGGATCTCGATGGACTACGAGGTGTTCCTGCTGTCGCGGGTCCGCGAGCAGTACGACCTGACCGGCGACAACACCACCGCGATCGCCGCCGGGCTGCAGCGCACCGGGGCGGTCATCACCAGCGCGGCGCTGCTGTTCGTGGTGGTGATCGGGGCGTTCGCCACCTCGGGGATCACCTTCATCAAGATGACCGGGGTGGGCATGGTGATCGCCATCGTGGTGGACGCGACGATCGTGCGGGCGCTGCTGGTCCCGGCCGCGATACGGCTGCTGGGCCGGGCCAACTGGTGGGCGCCGGGTCCGCTGGTCCGCGTGTACCGCCGGTACGGGATCCGGGAGGGCGAGGAGTCTCCGGCGCCCGAGCGCGAGCTCGAACCCGCCGGCACCTGAACCCCGAGGGGAGAACGGGGCGGGGGCGCGGCCCCGGCGGCACGGACCAGGCCGCCGGGGCCGCGCCTGGTCTTGCGTTGGTGAAATCTCGGCCTCACGCCTCCCACGCGCGGTCACGGAGCGATGCGCGGGCGTCACGCCCTGGGCATGATCGGCCCCGTCCTTCAACCGACGAAGGGGAAGATGATGCCGACGAAGAGACGCGCCGCCCTGAGGCGCGCGGCGGTCACCTCGGCCGCGGCCGGGATCGCTCTCGGCCTGATCGCCGCGCCGGCGGCGGCGTGCCCGAAGCACCGGCAGGGCGTGACCAGGGTGAAGGGGCCGACGCACACCTACCACCGCGGCTACTCCGCGGTGAAGGAGGTCGTCACCGTCCACGGCGCGCGCGGCAGGACGGTCGTCGACCTGCGGGTGTCCGGGTTCCCGAGGTCCGCCGCGGGCAAGCGTTTCGGCGCCCACGTCCACCAGAACAAGTGCGGGCCCAAGGCGTCCCATTCCGGTACGCACTACCAGCGGCTGGCCAGGTCGAGCACGCCGCTGCGCTTCAAGGAGATCTGGCTGGACGTGCGGATCGACCGCGACGGCCGCGGCCACTCCCGGGCCGTCGTGCCGTGGCGGGTCGCCAAGGGCCAGCGTTCGGTGGTGATCCACGCCAAGCCCACCGACCGCCGCACGGGGGAGGCGGGTGCCCGGCTCCTCTGCACCACGGTCCCGTTCGGCCGCTGATCGACCGCGCGCGGCGGCGGGTCCGGCACGGGCCCGCCGCCACGCCGCAGGACGTTCCGGTCACCGCCCCTGGTCGGGCCGTCCCGCCACGAAGTCCTGGAACCTCATCATGAACCGCTGCACCGGCGCCCGGAGCCTGCGGTCGCGGACCTGGGCCTTCGACCACTTGCGGGACCCCTCGGTGTAGCGGTGGTGGGCCCACGGCGATCCCGGACGGGCCAGGCGGATCGCGCCGACCAGTGCCAGCGGCCCGATGAACAGGCCGATCAGCCCGGTCCAGGTCTTCCCCTTCAGCAGCGCGATCAGCGACATGGCCAGGTTGAGCAGCAGCCCGAAGGCGATCTGCCAGGGCTCGCCCGGCACGTCCTTCTCGCCGACGCCCAGCGGCCGCAACCCCAGCAGGAGCAGCCCGGAGAGGGCGATCGCGATCATCACGACCTGCACCGACAGCCGCCCCTCCTCGGTCCAGTAGACGTCGCTGAGGTGCAGGACGAGGGCGAACTCGTCCAGGACCAGCGCCGTCCCCACGCCGAACACGGCGGAGGTCGCCGCGGCCCAGCCGGAGGAGACCCCGGGCACGACCAGCCCGCCGATGCCGCCGACGCACATGAAGACCATGCCGAAGACCACGTGGTGGATGTGCCGGCCGCCCGGGGTGACGTTCCCGGGCCACCAGCGGGCCTGCCTGCGGATCATCCGGACGCTGAAGCGGATGAACAGGAACGCGGCGATGAAGGCCAGCAGGAAGCACAGCAGCCGCAGCCTGCCGCCGTCCACGATCTCCTTGGTGAACCACGCTTGCACCGCGACCTCCCCGGGAGCGATTCCCGGGTCGGGCGGGGCGGAGACGGCCCCCGGCGTGTTCTTGACCGATTGCGTGCCCTCCCTTGAAGGGGAGGGCCCCGCGGCCGGCTAGGCGGACTTGCGGCCGCGGGGCTTGGACTCGCCCTTCTTCGACGACGAAGACGACGACGCGGACTGCGACGAGGCGGCCTTCCCACGGCCCTTGGACTTGGCCGGCGGCTTCTTCTCCCCGCGTTCCTTCTTCGCCGCCTCGACGCTGGCGCGCAGGGCCGACAGCAGGTCGGCGGCGGGCTCCTCGGCCGCCTCCGCCTCGGGACGGGTGACCTCGCGCCCCTCGATCTTGGCCTCGATCACGGCCTGGAGCGCCTCCCGGTAGGCGTCCTTGTACTGGCCCGGGTCGAACTCGCCCTGCATGCTCTCGATCAGGGAGGTGGCCATGCTGAGCTCCTGCTTGCGGACCTCGATGTCCTCCTCCAGGAACGGGAAGTCGGGCTCGCGCACCTCGTCCGGCCAGAGCATGGTCTCCAGCACGAAGACGCCCTCGCGCACCCGCAGCGTGGCCAGCGACTCGCGCTGCCGCAGCGCCACCTTCACGATGGCGACCTGGTCGGAGTCCTCCAGCGCGTCGCGCAACAGCACGTACGGCTTGGCCCCCTGCTGGTCGGGCTCCAGGTAGTAGGTCTTGGCGAAGTAGATCGGGTCGACCTCGTCGCGCTCCACGAACTGCAGCACGTCGATGCGGCGGCTGCTCGACAGGGGCAGGTCGGCGAAGTCCTCGTCGGTCAGCACGACAATCTCGCCGCTGGGCAGCTCGTAGCCCTTGGCGATGTCGGAGTAGGGGACCTCCTCGCCGTCCACCGTGCAGACCCGCTTGTACTTGATCCGGCCGCCGTCCTCGCGGTGCACCTGGTGGAAGGACACGTCCCGCTGCTCCGTCGCCGAGTAGAGCTTCACCGGGATCGTGACCAGCCCGAAGGAGATCGCGCCCTTCCAGATACTGCGCATGGTCCGTCCTTACCCCGGGGCCTGTGCTCCTTAGCGTCCCAACCGGTGGCGAATTGCACCAGAACGCGCTCTTGATCCTTTTTTCTCCGAACGAAGGGGAGGGTAAGACGCGGATATGACCATGCCGTGGCCCGTGCACCCCATGATGGCCGCCACCGGAGAACTCCCCGACGACACCGGACGCTGGGCCCTGGAGCTCAAATGGGACGGCGTCCGCGTCATCAGCTACGTCTCGGCCGACGGCGTGCGGGCCAGCGGGCGCCGCGTCACCGAACTGGCCGGCCGCTACCCCGAGCTGTCCGCGCTGGCCGACCTCCTCCCCCACCACGACGTGGTCCTGGACGGCGAGGTGGTCGCCTTCGAGGACGGCCGCCCCAGCTTCGAGCGGCTGCAGCGCCGGATGCACGTCGGCCGCCCCGACCCCCGGCTGATCCGCGAGGTCCCCGTCCGCTACGTGGTGTTCGACCTGCTGTTCCTGGACGGCCGGCTGCTCTACGACGTCCCGTACACCGAGCGCCGGGCGCTGCTGGCCGAGCTGGACCTCGGCGGCACCGGCCCGGTCGAGGTGCCCCCGTTCCTGGACGGCGGCGACACCGCCCAGGTCGCCGAGCTGATGGAGTTCACCAAGGAGCAGCGGCTGGAGGGGCTGCTGGCCAAGCGGCTGGACTCGGTGTACCGGCCGGGCCGCCGGGTCGACTTCTGGCGCAAGGTCAAGAACTTCCTCACCCGCGAGGTGATCATCTGCGGCTGGAAGCCGGGGAAGGGGCGGCGGGAGGGCGGCGTCGGGTCGCTGCTGCTGGGCGAGTACGACGCCAAGGGCCGGCTGTGCTTCGTCGGCCACGTCGGCACCGGGTTCAGCGACCGGGCCCTGGACGAGCTGTACGAGACGCTGTGGCCGCTGCGCCGCGCGGTCGGCCCGTTCGACGAGCCGGTGCCGCGCGAGTTCGCCCGCGACGCCCAGTGGGTTGAGCCGGTCCTCGTCGGGGAGGTGGCCTACAGCGTGCGGACCAGGGACGGCCGGCTGCGCTTCCCCTCATGGCGCGGTCTGCGCGACGACAAGGACCCACTCGAGGTGATCCGTGAGCCCTAAGAAGACCGCCGTCACGGTGGAGGGCCGGGAGCTGGCGCTGTCCAATCTGGACAAGAAGCTGTACCCGGAGTTCACCAAGGGCGAGGTCATCGACTACTACGTGCGGGCGGCGCCGGTGCTGCTCCCGCACCTGAAGGACCGTCCGGCGACCCGGATCCGGTACCCCGACGGCGTGGACGGCCAGAAGTTCTTCGAGAAGAACGCGCCGTCGCACACCCCCGACTGGGTGCGCACGGCGCGCGTCCCGACGCCGGGCAGCTCGTCCGGGCGCGACTCGCTGGACTTCGTCGTGGTGGACGACCTGCCCACGCTGGTGTGGTGCGCCAACCTCGCGGCGCTGGAGCTGCACGTGCCGCAGTGGACGGTCGGGCCGCGCGGCGGGCTGCACGACCCGGACCTGGTGGTGTTCGACCTGGACCCGGGGGCGCCGGCGACGATCGTGGAGGCGTGCGAGGTCGCCCGGCTGCTGCGCGATCTGCTGGCGGAGGACGGCCTCGACTCGTACCCGAAGACCAGCGGGAAGAAGGGGCTCCACCTGTACGTGCCGATCAGAGAGAGCGAACGGACCTCCGAGTACGCGAAGAAGGCCGCGCAGCGCCTCGCCGCCGACCACGGCGACCTGGTCGTCAGCCGGATGGAGAAGCGGCTGCGCAAGGGGAAGGTGTTCGTGGACTGGAGCCAGAACAACCCGGCCAAGACCACCGTCGCCGCGTACTCGCTGCGGGCCGCGCCGAGCCCGTCGGTCTCCACCCCGGTGACCTGGGAGGAGCTGGACGACTGCGACGACGCCGCGGCGCTGGTCTTCTCGCCGGACGAGGTGCTGGAGCGGATCGAGGAGCACGGCGACCTGCTGGAACCGCTGCTGGGCGAGCACGGGCGGGCGCTGCCGTGACGACGACCCCCGATCGGGCCCCGATCCACGGCATAGACCTCGTCGCGGCCGGGTAGTACGTCGCCGCCACGGCCCGGACCTCCCCCAGGAGGAGCGATGAGCGAGATGAACGAGGCCGAGCCCGACCGCGCGACCGCGGCCGAGCCTGACACGGAGCAGGAGGCCGAGCTGAGCGTGGACGCCCCCGAGGCCGACGCGGCCGAGCAGCGGACGGCGCTGCGCGACGACGAGGACCGCTCCGGCTGGCCGCAACCGGTACCCTTCGACGCGGACGAGGCCGACGCGGCCGAGCAGCGGCGGGTGGTCGAGCTCGACGAGGACGACTACCGCTGAGGCCGGACGAGGGGCCGCCGCGGCCGCGCCCGGGAGGGCCCGGGACGGTCCGGGCCGGCTCCGGTCGGGCGACCTCGGTGTTGCGGGTGACCGGCGAGGTTACCGGCGCGTAGGATGTTGGGATTGGTTCCCAGCGACGGGTACCCCTTTCCGTCGCACTGATTCGGTGATCGGAGAGTGTGGTGACCGCGACCCCGGACGCCCGCCCTCGTGGCACGCGACTGCCGCGACTGGCGCGCCGCAGGCAACTGCTCGGCGCGGCCCAGGAGGTGTTCGTCGCCCAGGGCTATCACGCCGCGGCGATGGACGAGATCGCCGAGCGCGCAGGCGTCAGCAAGCCTGTGCTCTACCAGCACTTCCCGGGCAAGCTCGAGCTCTATCTGGCGCTGCTGGACGAGCACGCCGAGGCCCTGGTGAAGACCGTGCGGGACGCGCTGGAGTCCACCTCGGACAACAAGCTGCGGGTGCAGGCCAGCATGCAGGCCTTCTACGACTTCGTGGCCGGTGAGGGCGAGGCGTACCGCCTGGTGTTCGAGTCCGACCTGCGCAACGTGGCCCCGGTGCGGGCCCGCGTCGAGCGGGCCAACCAGCAGTGCGCCGAGATGATCGCCCGCGTGATCGCGGAGGACACCGACGCGCCCGGCGACGAGGCGCACCTGCTCGGCATGGGCCTGGTGGGCATGGCGGAGGTCAGCGCCCGCTACTGGCTGTCCCAGCACCGGGCCATCCCCAAGGACACCGCCGAGAAGATCATCGCCCGGCTGGCGTGGCGCGGGATCTCCGGCTTCCCGATGACGCCCGCCGGCTGACCCCGGCGCCGCCGCGCGGCACGGCGCCCGGGACCGGCCCCGGCACCGGGCCCGGCGGCCGGTCCAGTGCCGGGCCCTGCGCCCGGTTCACTCCGGTTTCACTCGGGGCGAAGCGTCCGGAGGGCGTTTCGCCCCGTCCGCGTGCGACCATCGGAGCAGGACGTCCCGCCGGGGGTGGCGGGGCGGGTGAGCACAGGGAGCTTCGCGTGCAGGTTCGCATCGGCGTCCAGTTCGTGCCCAAGGAGCTGGTGGTCGAGACCACGCAGTCCGCCGACGAGGTGCAGCGGGCGCTGGCCGACGCGCTGGGAGAGGAGCGGGGCGTCCTGGTGCTCCGTGACCAGCGCGGCGGCCGGGTGGTGATCCCGGCCGACCGGGTGGGTTATCTGGAGATCGCCGAGGAGGAGCGGCAGACGGTGGGCTTCGGCGGGAGCCAGTACGCCTGACCTGCGCTTTCATCCCCTTTTCCGGGTCCGTCCGGCGAGGGGCACGTTTGAAACCGACACAACGGGCATATCGATCGCCGACCGCGGGTCGTGAACGCGGAAGATGCACAACGACCCCCAGAAAAACGGATGGTGATCGACCATGCTCACGACGATTCTCTGGTTCATCATCGTCGGTGCCGTCGTCGGGGCACTGGCGCGACTGATCGTTCCCGGCCGCAACCCCATCGGGATGCTGCTGACGATCCTCGTCGGGATCGCCGGCGCGATCCTCGGCGGCGTGGTGTCGGACGCGCTCGGCGCCGGCACCCTCGTCGCGATCGTGTTCTCGGTGCTCATCGCCGCGCTCGGCGTGGCCGTGCTGACCTCGGTGAACTCCCGCGGCGGCGGGCGCCGCTGGGGCGCGCGCCGGCACACGCACTGACGCGCCGCTCCCCCGCGCGGGGTACGGCGCACGAGGAGAACGAAGAGAACACGAACACGGAAACGGCGTCCAGAGAGTCGGCGCCCCGAGACCGGAAGGCCCCCGCGCCCTGCACGCGGGGGCCTTCCGCACGTCCACGTGCCGTCAGGATCGTCAGGACGGGCTGGGCGTGGGCGTCGGAGTGGCCGAGCGCATCTCCTTGAGCACGGCAGGCGTCAGGAAATCCGCGAGTTCGTCCACCGGGACCCTCGCGTCCGTCACCTGGCACACCTGCCCCGCCATGGTCATGTCGAGGCGTTCCACGGCGATCTCGAACCGGGCCTCGCGCGGCGCCAGGGCGATCTGGACCGGCGAGCCGGTCCGCTGGAGGTCGGACGCCTTGATCCGGAAGGGCTTGTTCGCCTCGCCCGGGACCGGACCGGGCCGCAGGCATCGCCGCTCGTCGTGCGGGGCGATCCGGTCGGCCAGCCGGACCAGCCCGGCGGGGGTGAACGCGGCGGCGGTGAACAGGTCGTTCGGACCGAGCGTGCGGCCCGTGACCAGGTCGACGACGATCGTGGCCTCGCTGGTGAAGTTCTTCACCCAGTTGCCCGAGCCGTCCGGGACGGGCGTGACGCCGAACGAGTACGACGCCGAGACCAGCCGGTTCGTCTTCAGGGTGATCTCGGCGGTGGAGTGGACCTCCTGCACGTCCGGGCGGCCCGCGTACTCCCGGCGGTAGGTGGACAGTCCGCGGTCGGACGCGGCGCGCAGCGCGGCGTTGATCCGCCGCTCGACGGCCTTGTCCCGGTGCCCTCTGACGGTGACGTACTGCTGCGCGGCGACCGCCGCGCCGCCGCCCGCGGGCTGGTTCGCGGTCACCACGCGGGCGCTGACCGGGACGAGCGCGGGCGTGGCCCCGGCGGGCGGCCCGTCGTCGCGGGTGCCGACGGCGTAGGCGCCCACGCCCCCGGCGGCGAGGGTGGTGGCGGCCACGGTGGCGACGATCTTCGCACTGGCGGCGGCGAAGATCCCGCCACCGCCGGCGCCCGAAGCAGTCCCCGCCGCGGTGCCCCCGGCCGCGCCGCCTCCCACCGCCGCGCCTCCCGCGCCCGCCGCCGTTCCTCCCGCCGCAGCGCCTCCCGCGCCCGCCGTACCCACCGCGCCCGCGGCCGTCCCGGACGCCGCGGCGGTGCCCGCCACTCCCGTCGCGGACGGCGCCAGGCCCGCGGCGACCAGCGGGAACATCGCGGCCAGCGCCACCGCCCCGCCCGCCATGGCACGGATCCCGCGCTGCTCCCAGCCCGGCCCGTACGCGGCCAGCGCCGCCGTCTCCAGCTCCGTGACGAACTCCGCCGCGCCGGGCGGGCGTTCGGCCGCGCCCTTGGCCATGCCCCGTCGCAGCAGGTCGCGCAGCGGACCCGGCACGGCCTCCACCGGCACGGCGCCGTTCAGGTGGCCCTCGCGCAGCGCGCCCAGCCCCTCCCCCACGGCGTAGGGGCGGCGGCCCGTCACGCACTCGAAGAACACGCAGGTCGCCGCGTACACGTCGGTCGCCGGGGACGCGGGCTCGCCCAGCCACTGCTCGGGCGCCATGTACGCGGGCGTCCCCGACCGCGAGCCCTCGCCCGCCGGCTCCGCGATCCCGAAGTCGATCAGCTTGCTCAGCCCGTCGCCCCGCACCACCACGTTCGCCGGCTTGTAGTCGCGGTGCACCACCCCCACCGCGTGCGCGGCGGCCAGCCCCAGCAGCGACCCCTTCAGCACGGTCAGCGCCGCCTCCGGCCCCAGCGCGCCGTGCCGCGCCAGGATCTCCTTCAGCGAGGCGCCGTTCACGGCCTCCATCACCAGCGCCGCGCCGTGCTCCCCGTTCACGAACCGGTACAGCCGCACCACGTGCGGGTCGGTGATCCGGCCCAGCATCACCGCCTCGTCCCGGAGCCGCTCGATCGCGGCGTCGTCGCCGTCCCGGCGGACCAGGTACTTGATCGCGACGGGGCTCCCGGTCGCGTGCCGGGCCAGCACCACCCGCCCCTGGGCGCCGGAGCCCAGCTCGCGCACCTCGGTGAAGCCGTCGACCTGCCAGTTCACGCTCATGTCCGTTCCGGGCTCGGGGACGCACCGGGCAGCAGCGCCGCCACCTCGGGCTTGATCAGGTTCATGATCCCGGAGTACGGGACGGGCCAGACCACGAAGGTGCCGCACGCCAGGCCCGGCGCGACCAGGGTGAGCTCCGCCCGCTCCCGGGTGAAGACCACCTGGATCGGTGCCCCGCCCGCCTGGGCGGGTTCGAGGTCGGCGCGCCGCAGGCGGCCGCCGGGCAGGCAGTCGCGCTGGGCGTCGCCGATGTCCGGCATGACGCGGGTCAGCGCGGCGAGGCCGTTCGGGCCCAGGTCGCGGAAGATGTCGGCCGCGGTGAGCGCCCGGCCCGTCCGCAGGTCGACGTTGACGGCGCCCTTGAACCCCGGTTGCTCATCGGCGACCGAGCAGGTGCGGGTCTCGAACTCGTACAGCACCGAGACCAGCCGCGGGCCGCTGTAGCGGACGGCGGCGCGGCTCCCGACGGTGGCGCAGCGCGGGCGGTTGGCCTCGCCGAAGACCGGCCCGGTCACCTGCCTGCGGAGCCCCTGGATCGCCTGGTCGAGTGGCGCGCGCAGCGCGGTGTTGACGCGCCGCAGCAGATCGGCGTCCGGTAGGCCGCTGATCCGGATGAACTGGGCGTTCTGGACCTGGAGCGCGGGCCGTCCCGGCAGCGGGGTCGACTGGTTGAGGGTGGAGACGGCGGCGACCGGGCGCACGGCCGGCTCCTCTCCCCGGTCGGCGGCGACGTAGGCGGCCGTCCCCCCGCCGGCGGCCACGACGGTGGCCGCGCCGACCGCCACCGCCACCTTCGCCCCGGTCGCGGCCATGACGCCGCCGCCCGCAGCCGCACCGCCCGACACCGCGCCCGCGCCGACTCCCGACCCGGCGGCGCTCGCCGCCCCGGCCGCGCTCACCCCCACGGCCGCACCGCCCGACCCGATCGCGGCGGCGCCCAGCGGGAACAGCGCGGCCAGCGCGACCGCGGCCACCGCCAGCGCGCGCACGCCGCGCCGCTCCCAGTCCGCGCCGTACGCCTCGGCCGCCGCCGACTCCAGCTCCGCCACGAACGCCTCGGCCCCCGGCGGCCGCGCGCCCGGCTCCTTGGCCATGCCGCGCGCCACCAGGTCGCGCAGCCGCTCCGGGACGTCCTCGACCGGCACCTCCTCGTTCAGATGCCGGTGCATCAGCCCCGCCGCGGCCTCGGCCCGGAACGGCCGGTCACCGGTCACGCACTCGAAGAACACGCAGGTCGCCGCGTACACGTCGGTCGCCGGGGACGCCGCCTCGCCGCGCCACTGCTCGGGCGCCATGTACGCGGGCGTCCCCGACCGCGAGCCCTCCCCCGCCGGCGCCGCGATCCCGAAGTCGATCAGCTTGCTCAGCCCGTCGCCCCGCACCACCACGTTCGCCGGCTTGTAGTCGCGGTGCACCACCCCCACCGCGTGCGCGGCGGCCAGCCCCAGCAGCGAGCCCTTCAGGATCGCCAGCGCCGCCTCCGGCTCCAGCGGGGCGGTCTCGGCGAGCAGCCGTCCGAGCGACACCCCGTCCACGGCCTCCATGACCAGCGCCGCGCCGTGCCGGCTCGTCACGAACCGGTAGAGCCGCACCACGTGCTCGTCGGTGACCCGGGAGAGCATCGCCGCCTCGTCCCGCAGCCGCTCGACCTCGGGGACGTCGCCGTCCCGCCGGGCCAGGTACTTGATCGCGACGGGGCCGCCGCCCTCGTCGTGCCGGGCCAGCACCACCCGGCCCTGCGCACCGGCGCCCAGCTCCCGCACCTCGGTGAAACCGGGCAGCCGCCACAGGGCCCCGGAGGCCCCGGACGGCGCGCCCGTCATGTCCCTGCCATCGCTCACGAGCCAAGAATGTCAGGATCATGCGCATGCCGTCCGTGACGAACGACGCGGGAACGATCGAGGGGCCGGGAACGTTCCGATGGCCGACTGTGGCCGTCTCGGTCCTTCCCTGAGACGGCCGGGGCCCGGGGGCGCGTCGTCCCATCCGTCCCGCGAACGCCGCCCCGCCACCGCGAATCAACCGCCCCATATACACCAACCTCCGGCGCCCGGGGAATAGCCGTTACGGGTGGAAGCGTTCCTTCCTATGATCGGCCATTGGTGTACGGATCCAACGGTCGGTACACTGCGTCGCGGAGTGTGACCGCACGCAGCCACAGCGAGTGACTGCTTTCAACCCCTGACTGCGGTCGCCGAAGGAATTTTGATCGACGGCTGGTCCCTCCCGCGCGAGCGCGCGGCCACACCTGGCGACCCGGCGACCGTCCCCGCGGGACGGCCCGGCCGGCGCCGGTGTGTTCGATCGGCCCGGCCCACCGCGGCATCGCGGTGCCGGGTCCCGGAGCAGCGCCGCCCCGGGAGCGAGGACCCCGCACTTTTGGAGGCTGGAAGCCCTGGTTACCTTTCGTGAACTCGGGGTCGTACCCGAGATAACCGATGCCCTCGCCAGCGAGGGCATCGTCGACGCGTTCCCCATTCAGGAGCTCGCCCTGCCGATCGCGCTGGGCGGGCACGACATCATCGGGCAGGCCCGCACCGGCACCGGCAAGACGCTGGCGTTCGGCGTGGCCCTGCTCCAGCGCATCACCCACGGCCGCGGCCGCCCGCAGGCGCTGGTGGTGGCCCCGACCCGCGAGCTGGCGCTGCAGGTCACCGACGACCTCCTGGTCGCCGGCGGCAAGCTCGGCACCCGCGTGCTGTCGGTGTACGGCGGCCGCGCCTACGAGCCCCAGATCGAGGCGCTGCGGGAGGGCGTCGACGTGGTCGTCGGCACCCCCGGCCGGCTCCTCGACCTGGTCAAGCAGAAGCACCTCGACCTCTCCGAGGTCGGCGTGCTGGTGCTGGACGAGGCCGACCGGATGCTCGACCTGGGCTTCCTGCCCGACATCGAGCGGATCGTCGAGCGGATCCCCGCGCAGCGGCAGACGATGCTGTTCTCGGCCACCATGCCGGGCGAGATCGTGGCGCTGTCCCGCAAGTACCTCACCCGGCCCACCAACGTGCGGGCCGAGTCGCACACCGAGTCCGAGGCCACGCCGCAGGTCGTCCAGCACGTCTGGCAGGCCCACCAGATGGACAAGCCCGAGATGGTGGCGCGGCTGCTGCAGGCCGAGGGCCGCGGGCTGACCATGGTGTTCTGCCAGACCAAGCGGGCCTGCGACCGGGTCGCCTCCGACCTGGCCGGGCGCGGCTTCGCCGCCGCGGCGGTGCACGGCGACCTCGGGCAGGGCCAGCGGGAGCGGGCGCTGCGCGCGTTCCGCAACGGCAAGATCGACGTGCTGGTGGCCACCGACGTGGCGGCCCGCGGGCTGGACGTCGACGACGTCACCCACGTGGTCAACTACGAGTGCCCCGACAGCGCCGACACCTACGTGCACCGGATCGGCCGCACCGGCCGGGCCGGCAAGGAGGGCGTCGCGGTCACCCTGGTCGACTGGTCCGACCTGACCCGGTGGAAGCTGATCAACGGCACCCTGTCGCTGGACTTCGCGGCACCGGAGGAGACCTACTCCACCTCCGAGCACTTCTACGCGGCGCTCGGCATCCCCGAGGGCACCACCGGCAAGCTCCCCAAGGAGCAGCGCGGCGAGCGCGCCGGGCTGGACGCCGAGGAGCTGGAGGACATCGGCGAGACCGGCAAGGTCCGTTCCTCGCACCGGCGCGACCGGGACCAGGACCGCGACCATGACCGGCCCGCTCGCCGGCGTAAGCGCAGCCGCGCCCGGACCCGCGGCGGCAAGCCGGTCGACGCGGCCGCGCACGAGGGCGCCGGACAGGCCGCGACCAGGGCCGTCCGGGACGAGCCGGCCGCGGCCGACGAGCCCGGAGGCGAGGGCGAGCGGTCCGGCGGAGCCGTCGCGACCGAGCGCAAGCGCAGCCGGGGCCGCCGCCGCACCCGCGCCGGCAAGCCCGTGGCGGAGGGCGAGACCGCCCCGGCCGCCGCGAGCGAGGCCTCGCAGAACACCTGACACCTGACGACACGACGACACCTGACCGACACGACCGACCGACCGGCCGGGATGCGCCGCACCGATCAGCGTCCCGGCTCCCACTGCGGGATCACGCGCTCGCCACGTGATCTCGCAGTGTCCCGCCCGAGACGGCGGGCGACCCGGAGGGCGCGGCCACGGTCGCGCCCCTTCGGCGGCGCTCTCGCTCAGCGCGGCGGGCTCAGCGCCGCCGGTGGTCGCGCAGCCGCACCGCGGCCCCCGGATGGTCGGTGATCAGCACGGCGACCCGCGGATCGTCCAGGAAGCGGCGCATCAGCGGCACCGCGTTGACCGTCCAGATCATGGCGGGGAACCCGGCCCGCGCGCACTGGCGCAGCACGCCGGCCCGCGCCAGCCGATGGTTGAGCGCCACCATGTCCGCCCCGCACTCGCGGATCGCGCGCAGCGGGACGAAGTCGCGCACCGCGCCGCGCTCCCACAGCCCGCGCCCCACCGACAGCGCCGCGGTCACCCCGGGGAAGTCCCGTTTGATCAGCGCGATCGACCCGGCCTCGCGGGTGGTCACCACGAACCCGTCCTCGCCGAACGCCTCCCGCGCCAGCTCCACGGCCTCGTGCTCGCAGCCCCGCTCCTTGAGGTCCAGATGGCCGCGCGCCCGGCCCCCGATGATCTCCAGCGCCTCCGTCACCCGCGGCACCGGATCGGGCGCCAGCTCGCGTACCCGCGCGTAGGAGCAGCGGTTCAGCGGCACACCCGCGGCGGTACGATCGTGATGGACGACCAGGACTCCGTCGGCGGTACGCCGGACATCGATCTCCACGTACTCGGCACCGGACGCCACCGCGTCCCGCAGCCCGGCGAGGCCCGCCTCGTCCCGGCGGTGCGCGGAGATCGCCGCCGCGGCGCCCGGCAGCGGCGGCACGCCGTCGTCCCGTGCAGCGCCCTGATCCACGGCCTGGACGCTACCACCGAAGCGCCTTGACCGGTGTCGTCCCGTCGAGATTGAGTATGGTGGCCACCTGTGAGTACGCCCCGGTTCCTGACCTTGCCCCCCGGCGTTCGCCGGACGTCGGTCGAGACCTCCCGCGGTGCGTTCGCCGTGCTGGAGGCCCTCCCCGGATCGGGTGTGCCCGAACGCCGTCCGGCCCTGCTGGTGCCCGGTTACACCGGCAGCAAGGAGGACTTCCTGGCGGTGCTCCAGACGCTCGCCCGCGCCGGGCGCCGGGTCGTGGCCGTCGACATGCGCGGCCAGTACCAGACCCCGGGGCCCGACGACCCGTCCGCCTACACCCGGGCCGCGCTCGGCGACGACATCGCCGCCCTGGCCGCGGCCCTGGGGCCCGACCCGGTTCACCTGGTGGGGCACTCCTTCGGCGGCCTGGTCACCCGGGAGGCGCTGCTGTCGGGGAACCTCCGGCCCGCCTCGTACACGATCATGAGCTCCGGCCCGGCCGGGCTGACCGGGCCGGTGGCCGCCAGGGCGACGGCGCTGCGGGACGCGATCCCGCAGCTGGGCCTGGGGCAGATCTGGACGCTCAGCCTGGAGCCGGACGCCCGCAGGCGCGGCCTCCCGCAGGAGATCGTCGACTTCCTCCAGGCCCGCACCATGGGCAACTCCGAGACCGCCCTGGTGGCGATGGCGCACGAGCTGCTGGGCTGCCCCGACCAGGTCGACGAGTTGGCCAAGCTGACCGAGGACACCGGGCTGCGCACCCTGGTGCTGTACGGCGAGGACGACGACGCCTGGGACCCGCGCGAGCAGGCGTCCATGGCCGAGCGGCTCGACGCGTCCAGGGTGGTCATCCCCGGCGCCGCGCACTCCCCGGCCGTCGAGGCGCCCGAGACGACCGCCCACGCCCTCACCGACTTCTGGAACCACTGCGAACGCTGCACCCGCTGACCTGCGCCGACGCGCCTGTCACGGGGGCCGGTGATGCGGGCGCGCCCGTGTAATGACACACTTACTGAAGTTTGTCTCACGATGCGAGGTGCGTGCATGCCGGCGACCGTCCAGCCCCCGGAAAGCGTCACCTGGCGCGTCCACATCGACCGGTCCATGTGGGTGGGCGGGGTGCGCGGCCTCATGCTGCAGGCCCTCCACCCCGTCGCCATGTGGGGCGTCTGGCAGAACTCCAACTTCCAGGAGGACCCCTTCGGACGGCTCCAGAGGACGTCCGACTTCGTCGGAATCGGAACCTTCGGCAGCCCCGAGGAGGCGGAGACCGCGGCCAGACGCGTCCGCGACATCCACCGCAGCCTGCGGATCCACAACCACGACACCGGCAGGAAGGAACGCCTCGACCAGCCCGAACTCCTGCTCTGGGTGCACTGCGCCGAGGTCTACTCCTACCTCCAGGTCGCCCGCCGCGCCGGACTCCTCCTGACCGACGCCATGGCGGACCGCTACCTGGACGAGCAGCGGCGCAGCGCCACCCTCGTCGGCCTGCACGCCGAGGACGTCCCCGGCAGCGTCGCCGAGATGGAGGCCTACTTCGCCGAGATGCGGCCCCGGCTCCGCGTCACCGAGGAGGCCGCCGCCACCGTCCGGTTCCTGATGTGGCCCACCATGCCGGACAACCTCAAGTACCTGGCCCCCGGCAAACCCGGCTGGTTCCCCTTCGGCGCCCTGTGCTACTACACGCTCCCGGACTGGGCCCGCCAGATGTACGGAGCCCTGCCCGAAGTCCCCCGGCCCGCCGTCACCACCGCCTTGCGGTCGTTCCGGATGGCGATGAACTCCGTACCGGAACGTATGCACGACTACGCCTTCGCCAAGCCCACCCGCGACATGCTGGACCGGGCCCGCCACCGCCTGGCCGCCGAAGGCTACGACCTGAGCCACGGCCTCTACGGCCTCAAGAGCCCCCGCCGCTGGAAAGAGCGCGAAGCGCTCGTATCCGCCTGACAGAGACGGTAGTAACACTCTGAGGGTGGCGACCCCTCCGACTCCCCGGCAAAAAGCCGGACTGACCCTCCGACGCCTGACCACCGAAAACCAAGAGGGCCGTGCGGCACGGAACCGCGCGGCCTCTTCCCCTTTCGGACGAGCTCAGCCCGTCGACTCAGCCCCGAACGGTCGCTCAAGCGCTGCGATCGCGTGCGAAGCCAGGTTCGAGCGAAGCGAGAACCTGATCGCGAAGCGAGCCGTCAAGGCGAGTTCGGAGCGATGCAGCGATCGCCGCGTTCGCGACAAGCGACGAGCCGCCAGGCGAGGAGCGCAGCTCGCGAACGCAATAAACACAGCGACGAGCCGCCAGGCGAGGAGCGCAGCTCGTGCATGCAAAAACTAAACAGCGGCCCAGGGGTCTTTGCGGGGGGCGGCCTCCAGGCCCTCGGGGCAGTGCCTCGCGAAGTCGCAGTAGGAGCACAGGCCGCCGGGGCGGGGCGGGAAGGCCTCGTCGTACGGGGTGTGGTCGACCGCGGCGCCCTCGCCGGGACGGGGGCGCGGCACCGCAGGCGGGCGCAGCCGTTCGCGGTACGCGGCGTCGGCCTCCGCCGCCTCCGCCGCGATCTGCTCCGCGCGCCGCAGATGCCGTTGCAGCGACTCGTCGGTGTGCTCCCAGACCGCGACCTCGCCGCTGGGCAGGTGGTGCAGCTCCACCCGCCGGCAGGGGCGGCGCAGCACGCGGGCGGCGGCCAGCGCGTACAGCGCCAGTTGCAGGGAGCCGCGGGCGTCGTCGGAGGTCAGGACGTGCCGTCCGGTCTTGTAGTCGACCACGACCAGTTCTTCGCCGCGCGCGTCGAGGCGGTCGATGCGTCCCGACACCGCGATCCGGTCGGTGCGGGTCGCGACCGTGCGCTCCACGCCCAGGGGCTCGTCGGCGGGATCGAGGCGCGCGACGTACCGCTCGACCATCTCGCGGGCCCGGCCGCGCCACTCGGCGGACTGGGCGTCGTCGCGGAAGCCGTCGGTGAGCCAGCCGCGGGCCAGCAGCGACCCGGCGGCCTCGACGGTGCGCTCGGGCTCGGGGAGCCGCCACCAGGCGGCCAGGGCGTTGTGCACGCTGGAGCCCACGCTGTTGTGCGCCCAGGGCGGTCCCTTGGGCGGCGAAGGCCGGTCCAGGTAGGTCATCCGGTACCGGCGCGGGCAGTCGAGCCAGTTGTTCAGCCGTGACGGCGTGCACGTGTAGAGCCGCTGCGGCATACCTTCGAGGCCGAGTTGCTCGGCGACCATGAGAGGAACCGTCCGTCGGAGGCGGGGAGCGGGTCAGTCCTTGTCGCCCTCGCGGGCGAGCTCGCCCCAGCTCTCCCAGCGGGCGTCCTCGTCGCCGACCGTGGTCTCCTCGCCCTGGCCCGGCAGCACCCGCAGGTCCTTGGGCAGCGGCGTCAGCAGCGCCCCGATCGAGTTGAGCTGCTTGCGCAGGTCCTCGAACTGGCCGCCGATGGAGCCGGGCCGGTTGCGGTGCAGGGTGTCGCCGGAGAACAGCACGCCGAGCTGCTCGCTGATCACGCAGACCGCGCCGGGGGTGTGCCCGGGGGTCTGCACGATCTCCAGCTGGGCGTCGGCGATCTCGAACACGCCGCCGTCCTCCAGCCAGATGTCGGGCTCCACCGAGCGCAGCGCCTTGGCGTCGTCCTCGTCCTCCTCCTCTTTGGCGAGGCGGCCGAAGTAGTCGCGCCACAGCAGCCGGTCGGCGCGGTGCAGGGCGATCGGCGCCCAGTTCTCCTCGTCGTCCTCGCCGGCGGCGGCGACCTCCAGCACCACGCCGAGGCGGTGCTCGTTGCCGTCGGTCAGGATGACGGCCATGACCTCCCGGTCGCCGACCTCCTTGAGGATGGCGTCGGCGTCGTAGGCCGGGTCGATCACGATGACCTCGTCGTCGTCGCCGACCAGGTAGGTGTTGTTCTCGACGTCGTACTCGGTGTCGTCCAGGGTGATCGTCCCCGACGTCACCACCTGTTCGATGCGCGCGTCCACGCCCGCACCCTATCGCGCGCCGTCCACCGGATGGGGACGCCGGAGATCGTCCGGGCGCGCCTTGCGGCAGGACGATCTCCGGCGGGTCCGGCGTGGGCTCAGGTGCTCGTGAGTGGTCGTATGGTGCCGGAGGTCGAGGTGAGGAGGGCCTCGTAGGCGGGGACGGCGGTGGTCTCGCGGCCGAGGCGGTCGTCGGGGAGTTCGCCGTGGTAGTCGCTGGAGCCCGTGCCGAACAGCCCCAGCCCGGCGGCCAGGTCGCGCAGCCGGGCCCTGTCCTCGGGCGCGTGGTCGGGGTGGTCGACCTCGATCCCCGCCAGCCCGGCCGCCGCCAGCTCCTCGATCGCCTCGTCGCCCAGGGTGTAGGCGCTCCGCCCCGGCCGCGGGTGGGCCAGCACGCAGGCGCCGCCCGCCTCCCGGACCAGCCGGACGGCGCGGGCCGGGTCCAGCGGGTACGGGCCGACGTGTGCCCTGCCGCCATCGGCGATCCAGTCGCCGGTGAACGCCTCGTCGAGGGACGCCACCACCCCGGCCTCCACCATCGCGCGGGCGACGTGGGGCCGTCCCACGGATTCGCCGCCGGCCAGCTCGCGCACCCGGTCCCAGGAGACGTCCGCGCCCAGGGCGCGCAGCCGGTCGACCATGTTCCGGGCCCGGTCCACCCGGTGCGCGCGGATGGCGGTCAGCTCGGCGGCCAGGGCGGGGGCGGACGGGTCGAAGAGGTAGCCGAGCAGGTGCAGGCTGCGGCCCTCGTACCGGCAGGACAGCTCGATGCCCGGAACCAGCGTCAGCCCCTCCGGGAGGGCCCGCGCGGCGTCGTCCCAGCCCGAGACGGTGTCGTGGTCGGTCAGCGCCAGCACGTCCAGCCCGGCCTCCCGCGCACGGCGTACGACCTCGGCGGGCGGCCGGATCCCGTCGGAGGCGTCGCTGTGGCTGTGCAGATCGATGCGCATGCCCCGTATCTACCAGGAAGCGGTGACGTCAGCTCTCCAGGCGGGGGCTGAACGCCCCGTACGGAAGGTCGACCTCCATGCCGGGCTCGCGGAGGTCGATCAGGTGGGGCCGTTCCAGCATCAGGACGCCGGCGTCCGCGGGCCACAGCACCACCCACAGCCATTCGCCCATGGCCTCGCCCACGTACACGGCCCGGTCGGGCTTGGACGGCACCGCCCACATCGGGACCGAGTGCCCGCAGGTCGCCGTGGGCCCCTGGACGTCGATCTTGACGTCCGCCGGGCTGCCCTCGAAGACGTTGCCGGGATCGGGCGCGTCCAGGCCCGCGTAGAAGGCCCCCAGGCCCGTCCCCGGCTGCTCGGCGATGAGGAGCATGTCGGCGGGGCCGCGGAGCAGGCCCGGCCCGGACAGGGCGACCGTGCAGGCGCGGGCCCCGGTACGGTCGTCGCCGACCGTGCAGAAGCCCGTGACAAGCCATCCCAGGGGCAGCGGCCACGGCACCCACACCGGCACCCGGGCCTCGCGGAGGACGGCGGCGAGCCCTTCGGCGCTGGGGCTTCGGGGCGGCTGCCTCGGCAGCACCACGCCGTGAGCGTCGCAGCTCCAGTCGCTCGACCAGAGGCTGGGCGCGTGCAGCGGCCCGCCGCAGCGCGGGCACGTGGGCTCCGCCCTCATGGCTACCAACAGTGCGGTGTAAGGAGTCTTCACGTCAAGTTGTCCCAGCTCAACCCGGCGGAAAAGGGGCACAAAATGCCCGGGCGCGGGGGCACGGAGAATGGGCACGTGAACGTGCGCTGCGTAGGGGGAATCGTCCGGGACGGCTCGGGCCGGCTGCTGATGGTCAAGCGCGGCCGCGCGCCCGCCGCCGGGACGTGGTCGGTGCCCGGCGGCCGGGTCGAGCCGGGCGAGAGCGACGAGGCCGCCGTCGTCCGGGAGATGCGCGAGGAGACCGGCCTGGAGGTGGCCGTGGGCCGCCTGGTGGGCACGGTGGAGCGGCCGGGCCCGGACGGCGTCACCTACGAGATCCACGACTACGAGGTCACCGTGCGGGGCGGCGCCCTGCGCGCCGGGGACGACGCGGCGGAGGCCCGCTGGCTCACGCCCGCCGAGCTCCGCGCCCTCCCGGCCGCCCCCGGCCTCCTGGACGCACTGGGCGGGTGGGGCCTGCTGTGAGATGGTGGGCCGGACGAAGGCATCACCGCGGTCGGGGGAGCCATGCGCCGGACGGGGTCGCCGCCGGCACTGCTCGCCGGCCTGCTGGCCCTCATCGTCATCGGCACCGTCGTGCTCGTGCGGACCGTCTCCTCCGATCCGGACGAGACCGGCCGCCCCGCCGGAGCCCCGCCGCCCACGGCGCCGGCGCGGACCGTCCTGCCGTCGCCGTCCGGCGGCCTGCCGAGTTTGGGCCCCGCGACCACCTACGCCGCCCGGGTCAAAGACTCCCGCGCGGTGGTGGCCCTCACCGTCCAGAACGGCGCCGCGATCGCCTACGTCTGCGACGGCGAGCGGCTGGAGGCCTGGCTGCGCGGCCGGATCCACCCCGAGGGCCTGATCCGGCTGCAGGGACCCGAGGGCCTGGTCACCGGGTCGGTGCAGGGCGACAGCGTGGTCGGGGCGGCCAGCCTGGACGAGGACGGCCTGTTCGCCTTCCGCGCCGGGGCCGTGAAGGCGCCCGCGGGCCTGTACCGCGCGACCTCGACGGTTCGGGGGTCCCGGCTCGCCGGCGGTTGGATCGTGCTACCCGGCGGTGACCAGGTCGGCGTCGTCACGCTAGGGCGGGCGACGCGTCCCGCGCCCGCGCTGAAGCCCGCCGCCGGGGCCGTCACGGTCGACGGCGTCCGGGTCCCGGTCGCGCCCGCCGACCCCGCCAAGCCCTGACCCCGGGGCGGACGGTCAGCGCCAGCCGGTTCCGGGGCTGATCTGGGCGTCGGGCACGTCGTCCACCGGATCCCCGGGAGCGGTCGCGCCCGCGTGCTCCGCCTCCGGCCCGGCCGGAGGGGCCGGAGCCTCGGGCGAGGCGAGCGCGGCGGCGTCGGGATCGGGCACCACGGTCTGGATCCTCAGCCGCTTCACCAGCCACGTCACGGCGACCGCGTACAGCACCATCGGGATCACGTCGGCCACCACGTACTGCCACGGCACCGCGCCCTGCACGATGTCGAGCTGCCCCACCGCGGCCGGGATCAGGAACGCCATCAGGTTGTTGAACACGTGCAGCGCGATGGCCGCCTCCAGGCCGCCGCTGCGCACCGTCATCCAGCCCGCGATCGCGCCGAAGACGAAGACGTCCAGCATCCCCCAGCCGGTGTAGCCGTGCCCTGACGTGAACAGCGCCGACCCGATCACGATGCCCGGCCAGGGCGTGCGGAACACCACGCTGAGGGCCCGCCCGACCCGTCCCCGCCGGGTCTCCAGCGTGCACGCCCCGACGGCCTGCAGCAGCCAGCCGCGGAAGACGTACTCCTCGGCGGACGCCTGGAACGGCACCAGCGCCACGATCAACGCGGCGGCGACCAGGAAGCGCTCCCACCCGACCCACTGCTCGGCGGCCGGTGCGGGGTCGTCCACGGCCAGGCCCGCCACCCAGGACGTGCCGAGCGAGACCGCGCAGAACGCCAGCGCCAGCCCGGCGCAGACCAGCAGCCAGCGCCAGCGCAGCCGCCCGACCACCGAGGACACCGTCCCGGGGCGGCGCCGCTGCACCCACCAGGGCACCAGCATCGCGAACGGCAGGAAGACCGCCAGCGCGGCCAGGTTGAAGCCCAGATCGGCGATCTCGTTGCCGAGGATGGTGGTGCCGGAGCCGGTCCCGTCGGGCACCTCGCCGGTGACCACGGCCGCGATGACCATCGCGCCGATGCCCAGCACCATCACCGAGGAGAAGCCGCCGAACAGGATCGCGAGCGTCCCCACCCAGGGCCGCCACCAGCGGTGCACCGCCGTGCGGGCCATGCGGTGGTACGGCGATCCGGGCGGAGTCGGCACGTCCCACGGGCGCTTGACCGGAACCCCATAGCCCGCGTAGGGCATCCCCTGCGGGCCGTAGGGCTGGGGATATCCGCTCTGAGGCGCGTACGGGTGAGGGTAGGGCTGGTGCTGAGCCTGCGGGTGCCACTGGTATTGCTGCGGGTGCGGGTACGGCTGTTGTTGCGGATGCGGTTGGGTGCCGGGCGGAGCCCCGTAGAGGTGCGGGTAGGGCGGCGGGTATTCACCCGGACCAGGCCCCTGACCAGGGCTCATGCCAGGGCGGGTGTCGGGAGCCATCTCAGGCCAGCCCTGAGGGCCCTCCTGCGGCCCCTGTCCCGGCCAGGCCGGTGCCGGGGACGGCGGGGACGGGTTCGCGGGAGGCAGAGGCGCTGCGGGCCCCTGAGAGCCGTTCTCACCCGGCAGCCCGGGATCGGGCGGAGCCCAGCCGTTGTCCGCCGGATCCGACACGCGCGACCTCCCTGTTGGGTCAGCGGCCCGAAGGCCCTTCCGCTGTAACAGAGCGTACGTGCCGGAAGGCGACGCTTGTGCCGATAGTGATCCCGCGGGCCGGGGCCCTCAAGGCACCGGTCAGGCCTCGGGCGGCTCGAACGCCGAGGTGCGGACCAGCCCGGCGGCCCGGCCCTTGGCCGCGATCACCAGCGCCATCTTGCGGGACGCCTCGTCGATCATCTCGTCGCCCAGCATCGCGGCGCCGCGCCCCTCCACCCGCGTGCTGTGGTCGTAGGCGTCCAGGATCAGTTCCGCGTGGTCGTAGTCCTCCTGCGCGGGCGAGAACACCCGGTTCCCGGCGTCGACCTGCGACGGGTGCAGCACCCACTTGCCGTCGAAGCCGAGCGCCGCCGACCGCTGGGCCACGCGCGTGAAGGCGTCCACGTCCCGGACGTTGAAGTACGGCCCGTCGATGGCCTGCAGGTCGTTCGCGCGGGCGGCCATGAGGATGCGCATCAGGATGTAGTGGTAGGCGTCGCCCTCGGTGTAGCCGGGCGGCTGCTCCCCCACCACCAGGGTCTTCATGTTGATCGAGGCCATGAAGTCGCCCGGCCCGAAGACCAGGGTCTCCAGCCGCGGCGAGGACGCGGCGATCGCGTCGATGGCGACCATGCCCCGGGCGTCCTCGATCTGGGCCTCGATCCCGATCCGGCCCGGCTCGTACCCCATCGCCTTCTCGATCTGGGTGAGCAGCCGGTCCAGCCACTGCACGTGGGACGGGTCCTGCACCTTGGGCAGCATCACGCAGTCCAGGGCCGCGCCGGCGCCCTCCACGACCTCGATCACGTCGCGGTACGCCCAGTGCGTCTCCAGGTCGTTGATCCGCACCACGCGGACCTTCCCGGTCCAGTCACCCTCGTTGAGCGCGGCGACCACGTTCTTGCGGGCCTCCTCCTTGGCGCTGGGCGCGACCGCGTCCTCGAGGTCCAGGAAGATCTCGTCGGCCGGGAGGCCCTGGGCCTTCTGGATAAAACGGGGGTTGCTGCCGGGGACCGCAAGGGTGGTACGTCGCGAGCGCATGGCCCGGATGCTATCCACCGCCGTTTTGTGGCACGCTGCCGGTATGCCTGCCGGTACGAGCGACGCCGCCGCCGACCCCGCCGACCAGCGGGCCGGGGAGCCGTCCGGGGAGTCCACGGAGTCCAAGGAGTCCGCCGGGCGGAGCTGGACGGCGCTGGTGGAGGAGGCGGCCAAGAAGTCGGGGCTGCTGTGGCTCGACCTGCCCGGTCTCCCCCAGCCCCGCGCCGCCTGGCACCTGTGGCACGACGGCTCGGCCTACGTGCTCACCGGCGGCGAGGGCGAGCAGCCGCTGCCGGGCCTGCCGGAGGCGGAGCGGGTGCCGGTGACGCTGCGCAGCAAGGACAAGGGCGGGCGGCTGATCTCGTTCGTCGCCGCCTGCGAGCGGGTCGAGCCGGGCACCGGGCTGTGGGACGAGGTCGCCCCGCTGCTCATGAAGGACCGCCTCAACGCCCAGACCCACGAGGGGCAGCTGGTGCGCTGGGCGGAGGAGTCGTACATCGTCCGGCTCACCCCGACCGGCGAGGTGATCGAGGGGCCGCACGACCGGCCGGAGGGGTACGCCGTGGTGCGGCCGGTGCCGAGCCCGGCGACCACCGCCGGTCCCCCGCCGCGGCTGCTGGGCGGGAAGAAGCGCCGCGTCGACCGCTGACCCGCCCGCGCCGCTTCGCCCCCGCTTCCCCGCCCCCACTTCCCCGCTTCCCGTTTCCCCGCCGTCCCCGGTTCACATCGGGAGCTCGCTGTTCGCGCTGATGGCGCGGAGCTTGTCGGGGTTGGCGACCATGTGGATCTCGGCGATCCGGCCCTCGCCGTCGACCTCCAGGGTGATCGTGGCGATGGGGCCGTCCGGTCCGTCGAGCACCAGGCCGGGCAGGCCGTTCAGCTCGGCCCACCGCAGCCGCATGTCCTCCGGCCGGACCCCCGCGTAGGGCAGGCCCGTCACGGCGACCACCCAGCGCGCCACCTTCGCCGCGCCGTGGATCGTCCGCCGCGCGGCCCTGACCTTCCCGCCGCCGTCGGTCCACAGCACCACGTCGGGCGCCAGCGCCTCCATGAGCTTGTTGAGGTCCCCGCCGAGGGAGGCCTCCAGGAACAGCTCGGTGGCCTCCCGCCGCGCCCGCCGGTCGGTCTCGAACCGGGGACGGCGCGCCTCCACGTGCTTGCGGGCCCGGGTCCCCAGCTGCCGCACGGCCGTCTCGGAACGGTCGAGCGCCTGCGCGATCTCCCCGTACGGGAACCCGAACACCTCCTTCAGCAGGAAGACGGCGCGCTCCAGCGGGCTGAGCGTCTCCAGCACCACCAGCATCGCCATCGACACCGACTCCGACAGCTCGGCGTCCTCGGCGACGTCCGGCGCGGTCAGCATCGGCTCGGGCAGCCAGGGGCCCACGTACGACTCGCGCTGCGCCTGCGCCGACCGGAGCCGGTCCAGCGCCAGGTTGGTGGTGATCCGCACCAGGTAGGCGCGGGGATCGGCGACCCCCGACCGGTCCGCCGCCGACCAGCGGAGCCAGGCGTCCTGGACGGCGTCCTCGGCGTCGGCCGCGATGCCGAGCATCCGGTACGCGACCGCGAACAGCAGGTTGCGATGCTCCTGGAACACCGCGTCCGGTCCCCCGCCGGGCTCCTCGCCCATGACCGCACCGCCTTCCTGGCCCCCGCCGGGCTTCTCGTTCACGACCGCGCCGCCTCCCTGCCGCGTCCTCCGTCCCGCCCGGGGCCGGACGGGATCTCGCAGCGGTCCTTGAAGCCCTGGCCGGTCAGCCCGGCCGCCGCGTTGAACCGCGAGCGCAGGTTCTCCAGCGCCACCATCATCGTCAACTCCACCAGCTGCCGCTCGTCCAGGTACCGGCGGAGGGCGGCGGTCAGCTCGTCGGTCACCTCGGGCGGGTCGGCGCTCATCGCCTCCGCGTACTCCATCACCAGGCGCTCGTCCTCGTCGAACAGGTCGCTGTCGCGCCAGTGCGGGACGGCCTCCAGCTTCTCCAGCGGGACGCCGTGGGTGGTGGACTCCCAGGTGCCGAAGTCCACGCACCACGAGCAGCCGATCCTGACCGCGGCCGCCATCACCGCCAGATCCTTGAGCCGGTGCGGCACCGCCTTCCAGCGCAGCGCCTGCATCTCCATCGTCGCGTACCCGGTGGAGACGCCCATGTGGTGCCCCATCGCGCGGCCCGGGTCCAGGTCGGTGCCGAACTTGCGGCGGAAGAACCAGGAGCCGACGCGGTAGCGCAGCGTCCGTGGCGGATCGAGGGAGATGCGGGCCATGACGTCCTCCGTTTCGCAGTCCCCGCGTCCTTCGCGGGACGTCACCAGCAAGGACGCGGCCGGGCCCGAGGATGTGACACGCGTCCGCGAAGCCGCACGCGCGCCGTCCCCCCGCCATGTACCCGTTCCCCGCCCGACCCCCGCCCGTCCCCCGGCGGGGATCGGATGACCTCGGTGATCGTGGGTAACCTCCGTCCCATGACCGGAGTTCCGGCGCGGGTGTTCATCGCGCGGCTCGCCGGGATCGCCGTGTTCGACCCGGCCGGCGACCAGGTGGGCCGGGTCCGCGATGTCGTGGTGGCGCTGCGCCTGGGCTCCCGGCCGCCGCGGGTCCTCGGGCTGGTGGTGGAGGTCTCGCCGCGCCGGCCGGTGTTCCTGCCGATCACCCGGGTCACCGTGATCGAGGCGGACGCGATCGTGTTCGACGGCCGCCTCAACGTGCGGCGCTTCGAGAAGCGCGAGTCCGAGACACTGGTGATCGCCGAGATGCTGGACCGCACCGTCCGGCTGGTGGAGGGCGACGACCCGGTCGCGGTCGTGGACGTGGCGATGGAGCCCACCCGCACCCGGGACTGGCTGGTCAGCAAGGTCGCGGTGCGCCGCATCAAGGGCGGGCGCAACGGCCGCCCCGGGCGCGGCCGCACCCCGCTGCGCCGCCCCGGCGGCGAGACGATGGTCATCGACTGGGACGCGGTGCACGGCTTCTCCGCCGTCGAGCACGGCCAGGGCGCCGCCGGGCTGATCGCCGCGTTCGAGCGGATGAAGCCCGCCGACCTGGCCGGGATCGTGCACGAGCTGACCGCCAAGCGGCGCAGCGAGGTCGCGGCCGCGCTGGACGACGAGCGGCTGGCCGACGTCCTGGAGGAGCTGCCGCAGGACGACCAGATCGAGATCCTGGGCCGGCTGGAGGTGGACCGGGCCGCCGACGTGCTGGAGGCCATGGACCCCGACGACGCCGCCGACCTGCTCGGCGAGCTGCCCACCGAGCAGCGCGAGCGGCTGCTCACCCTGATGGAGCCGCAGGAGGCGGCCCCGGTGCGGCGGCTGCTGACCTACCCCGACGACAGCGCCGGCGGGCTGATGACCACCGAGCCGGTGGTGGTGCCGCCGGACGCGACCGTGGCCGAGGCGCTGGCCCGGATCCGCAACCCCGACCTCAACCCCGCGCTGGCCGCCCAGGTGTACGTGTGCCGCCCGCCCACCGCCACGCCCACCGGCCGCTACCTGGGCACCGTGCACTTCCAGCGGCTGCTGCGCGAGCCCCCGCCGACCCTGGTCAGCGGGATCGTGGACAGCGAGCTGGACCCGCTGCGGCCCGCCGTCTCACTGCAGGCCGTGGCGATGTACCTGGCCGCCTACAACCTGGCCGCGGGCGCCGTCGTCGACGAGAACGGGCACCTGCTCGGGTCGATCACCATCGACGACGTCCTCGACCACCTGCTGCCCGCGGACTGGCGGGAGAACGTGATGGACGCCACCGCCGAGGCCGTCGCCGACCCCGAGGAGGAGGCGCTGCGCGGCGGCCGCTCCGGCCTGACCACCTGATCACTCGATCAGCTGATCACTCGATCGGCCGATCGACCGACCACCGGCACGACGACTCGGGGAACGCACTGATGACGACGCCACGCCTGGACCAGCCGCGCGAACTGCGCCGCACCCTGCTGCCGCGGCCGCACTACGACCCGGAGTCCTTCGGACGGCTCGCCGAGGTCTTCGCCCGGTTCCTGGGCACCGCCCGGTTCCTGGTCTACATGACCGCGTTCGTGGCGGTGTGGATCGGCTGGAACATCCTGGCGCCGTCGTGGCTGCGCTGGGACCCCTACCCGTTCATATTCCTGACGCTGATGCTGTCGCTGCAGGCGTCGTACGCGGCGCCGCTGATCCTGCTGGCGCAGAACCGGCAGGGCGACCGCGACCGGGTGCAGTACGAGCAGGACCGCTCCCAGAACGAGCGCAGCATCGCCGACACCGAGTACCTCACCCGGGAGATCGCCGGGCTGCGGCTGGCGATCAGCGAGGTGGCGACCCGCGACTTCCTGCGCTCGGAGCTGCAGCAGATGCTCAAGGAGCTGGACGGGGAGCGCAAGGAGTCCCATCCCACGCTGTCGTGACCGCCCTGCCGCCCGCCGCGGAAGGATCGCCGCCCGGCGGGGGCTGGTCGTCGGCGAGCTTGCCCATGACGTGGGCGAGCGTCCGCAGGTCGTCCTCGTCGAGGCGGCTCAGCACGGAGTCCTGGACGCCGCGCCGGTAGGTGGGCCCCGCCTCGTCCAGCTTCGCCCTGCCCCGCGGTGTCAGGACGGCGTACAGGCCCCGCGCGTCGCTGGCGCAGGACTCCCGCTCCACCAGGCCCTCCCGCTGCATCCGGTCGACCAGGCGGGTCAGGCCGCTGCGCGACAGCAGCACCCGGTCGGCCAGGTCGTTCATCCGCAGCCGCCCGCCCGCCGATTCCCCCAGCCGGGTGAGCACGTCGTAGGAGGCGAGCGCGAGGTCGTGCTCGGCCAGCAGATCGGCCTGGAGCCGCCGGGAGATCCGCGCCTGGGCGCGCAACATCGCACGCCAGACGGCGAGTTCCTCGGCGGAAAGGGAACCGCCAGGGATGGTCACGACACGATCGTAGCGGGCCGGGTTCGCGACCACGGCCGGTCAGTTCATACCATGGGGGCATGGCCTCCCAGTTGACGACGGAGCAGGTGACCGAGGCGCTCGCCACGGTGAACGATCCCGAGATCCGCAAGCCCATCACCGAGCTCGACATGGTCAAGGGTGTCGACATCGCGCCAGGCGGCGCGGTACGCGTCGGCATCTACCTGACCGTGGCCGGCTGCCCGATGAAGGACACGCTGACCCGCGACGTCACCCAGGCCGTCTCCCGGCTGGAAGGTGTGACGTCGGTCGCGGTCGACCTGGACGTGATGAGCGAGGAGCAGCGCAAGGCGCTGCAGACCAAGCTGCGCGGCGGTGAACCGGCCAAGGAGATCCCGTTCGCCAAGCCCGGCTCGCTGACCAAGGTGTACGCCGTGGCCAGCGGCAAGGGCGGGGTCGGGAAGTCCTCGATCACCGTCAACCTGGCCGCCGCGCTGGCCGCGCAGGGCCGCCGGGTGGGCGTGGTCGACGCCGACATCTACGGCCACTCGGTGCCGCGGATGCTGGGCGTGGACGCCCCGCCCACCAAGGTCCAGGACATGATCATGCCGCCGTCCGCGCACGGCGTGAAGGTGATCTCGGTGGGCATGTTCACCGCCGGGAACCAGCCGGTGGTGTGGCGCGGCCCCATGCTGCACCGCGCGCTGCAGCAGTTCCTCGCCGACGTCTACTGGGGCGACCTCGACATCCTCCTGATGGACCTGCCGCCCGGCACCGGCGACATCGCGATCTCGGTGGCTCAGCTGCTGCCCTCGGCGGAGATCCTGGTGGTCACCACCCCGCAGCAGGCGGCGGCCGAGGTGGCCGAGCGGGCCGGGGCGATCGCGGCGCAGACCCACCAGCAGGTGGTCGGCGTGATCGAGAACATGTCGTACCTGACCTGCGCGCACTGCGGCGAGCGGCAGGAGCTCTTCGGCTCCGGCGGCGGGCAGACGGTGGCCGACGCGCTGACGAAGACGCTCGGCACCCGGGTCCCGCTGCTGGGGCAGGTGCCGATCGACGCCCGGCTGCGCGAGGGCGGCGACAACGGCACCCCGCTGGTGCTGTCCGACCCCGACGCCGAGGCGGCCAAGGAGCTGCGCACGATGGCCGACACGCTGGGCGGACGCTCCCGCGGCCTGGCGGGCATGTCGCTGGGCCTCAGTCCCAAGCGCCGCTGACCCGTCCCGAACACCAACGACGCCCGTGGCCGGAGCCCCCGAAAAGGGGCTCCTCAGGCTTCGCGTTCCAGGGGCCCACGTTCAGGGCCCCACGTCAGGGCCTCGCGTTCCAAGGCCTCGCGTTCCAGGAGCCCTCACGTTCCAGGGCCTCCAGGGGCGTCCTCGGGTGTCAGGGGCCTTCGGGGGCGGCCTCGGGCGTCAGGTCGCCTCGTTGTCGAACGGCGGGCGCTCGCCGTACTCCAGGCCTCCCGGCACACCCGCGTACTCGGGCTCGTCGTCGAAGATTCCGTCGCGCTTCACGTTGGAGCGCACGTCATCGTCGGGATGGTCCTCGAGGAGGTGCTTGCGGACGAAGGTCTTGGGATTGAGGTCGGCGACGTCGAAGTCCTTGAACTCCGGCCCCAGCCCCTCCTGCAGATCGGCCTTGGCACTGTTGGCCATCTGGCGCAGCTGCCGCAGCGCACGGCCCGCCTGACCGGCGGCCTGGGGAAGCTTGTCCCCGAAGATGACCAGGGCGAGCACGACGAGCACCAGCATCTCGCCCAGTCCGACGTCGAACAACTCGACCTCCACGAACACCAAGGGGGGCCGGCCCTGAACGGCCCGGTCCCCCCAGCGTATCCGGCTCCGGCGATCACGCCGCCGGTCGCTCCGCCCGATCGCGCCGGACCGACCGATCGGGCCGGTCCGGCGGGATCGCTCAGCCGGCGGTCAGCGTCACGTCCACGGTGCTCTCCTGGCCGCCGCGCTGGTAGGTCACCTTGAGGCGGTCCCCGGGAGCCTTGCTGCGGATCAGCGCGATCAGGTCGGTGGCGTCCTCGATCGGACGGCCGTCCACCTTGGTGATCACGTCGCCGGGCTTCAGGCCCGCCCGGTCGGCCGGGCCGTTCTTGGTGACCGGCTCCTGCCCGCCGGTCGCCTGGTCGATGATCCGCGCGCCGCCCTGCTGGTAGCGCGGGTCGGGGACGACGCCCATCATGGCCGTCTTGACGCTGCCCGTGTTGATGATCGACTCGGCGACCCGCTTGCCCTGGTTGATCGGGATGGCGAAGCCCAGCCCGATGTTGCCGGCCTGGCCGCCCTGGCCGGGCAGCCCGCCCCCGCCGCCGCCCAGGCTGACGATCGCGGTGTTGATCCCGATCACCCGGCCCTTGGCGTCGACCAGCGGACCGCCGGAGTTGCCGGGGTTGATGGCCGCGTCGGTCTGGATGGCGTTGAGGAAGGTGGTCTCGCCGCCGCCCTCGCCGCCGGTGGGCACGGCCCGGTTCAGCGAGCTGACGATGCCGGTGGTCACCGAGCCCTGCAGGCCCAGCGGGGACCCGATCGCGATCACCGGGTCGCCGACCGCCAGCTGGTCGGAGTTGCCGGGCGTCAGCGGCGGCAGCGAGTGCTGGCCCTCCGGCTTGAGCACGGCGATGTCCGAGCGGGGGTCGCGGCCCTTGACCGTGGCGCGCAGCGTCTTCTTGTCGTTGAACACGACCTGGATGTCGCCGCCCTGCGCCACCACGTGGTTGTTGGTGATGATGTAGCCGCCGTTGACGATGAAGCCGGTACCGCCGGTACCGCCCTCGCCGCCCGCCGACACCCTGATCATCACGACGCTGGGCAGGACCTTCTGGGCCACGCCGGCGACCGAGTCCGGCGGCCGGTTGACCTGGCCGGAGCCGTCGCCGCCGCCGAGGCTGACCGAGCCCGGGGCCTCGCCGTCGGCCGCCATCACCCCGATGCCGGCGCCCAGGCCCCCGGCCACCAGCGCCACGATCAGCACGACCACGGCGAGGACGCCGAGGCCGGGACCGCCGCGCGAGGCCGACGGCAGCGCGGGCACCGGGGCCCAGTTGGGCGAGCCGGGAGGCGCCCCGGGCGGGCCGCCGGGGACGCCCATCGGCCGGGGACCGCCGGGCGGCGGGCCCATCGGCCCGGCACCCGGGGGCGGCCCGCCCGGGGGACGCCCGGCGAGCGGCGGAGGCTGCTGGTGGGACTGCTGCGGCGGCCACCCGTAGGGCGTGCCCTGGCCTCCCCCGCGGGGGTCGCCGGGCTGCTGGTGGGCCGCGGCCATCCGCGGGTCCTGCTGTTCGTAGCCGTGCGGTACGAAACCGGGCCGGGGCCTCCCCTGCTCAAGGCCGGGTCCGGCGCCGGGGCCGGGCGCGGGCGGCACGGGGCCGTCGGGCACCGGGCCGTCCGGGACGATCCCGTCGGGCACCATCTCGTGCCCGACCGGCTCCCCCGCTCCGGGACCGCCCGGCGCTCCGGGACCGCCGGGACCGCCAGGGCCTCCAGGACCGCCCGGGCCCCCGGAGGCGCCGGGGAGCGGCTGGTCGAAGGCGGTGGCGGGCGGCGGGCCCGGGATGTCGGTGTCACGGGTGAAGGAGTCCGGCGGGGCGAAGCCCGCGACCAGCTGGTCGGCCACGCCGGGACCGCCCTGCCCGGGCGGGTCGTCCTCGGGCCTCCGGTCCTTGCCGAGGTTCAGACCGGCCCCCGCCCCGGAGGCCGGGGGGTCGTCCACCGGCGTGTCGTCGAGGCCACCGGCCTGCTGGGGACCGTCCACGACCTCCTGGGCACCGGCCGTGGACCCCGCACCCGGGGCGTCCTGGCGGCCGTGCCCGCGACCGGGGGCGAGGTCGTCATCGTCCGACGTCCCCCTGACCGGCTCGCGGCTCTCTTCCGTCATCCCCATCTCTCCTACCGAGCATGGTCCTCGTCATCGCGCTCATCCTGCCCAGCGGGGCGTGTGATGAGCATAAAAGGCCCGAGTCCCCGTTTCCTGCGGACCTGTCCTACTGCGCGTTCCCACTGGCTGTGACGCGCGCGCCCCGCGATGGGCTCCATGACATCATTCCCCGCACGGCGCCTCAATTCGCACAATTCCACCAGAAGGACATCTCGGCCCTTTCAGCCGACCGGGTTGATCCAGGACACCAACCTGCGGAAACCGCGTCCCAGCCGGGCCCGGAAGGCGTCCTCGCCATGCGGGAGGGCGGCGACCACGGAGTCGGCCGTGTCCTCCGGGGCGTCGGTCAAGACCGTGAAAACATAGCCGTCCCGTTCCCAGACCGCCCAGCGCTGGAGGGAATCGCGCCGGAACACCGTGCGCCCGCGGGAGGCGGTGCGCCGCCATCCCGAGAACGCGGTCTCGTCGAGGGTGCCGCGCTGGACGAACACCGACACCGCGGCCACGCCGTCGGAATAGCTGAGGTGGACGACACCGCCCCCGGCGCGGTCGCGGCCCCCGGCGCCCGAGGCCGATCGCCCCGGGCGCTTCTCTTTGGACGCGGGGCGGCGCGCGTCGTACAGGGTGAGCCGCCCGGGCAGGGCGCCCGGAACCGGCCAGCCCTGGTCGCGCAGGACGGCCAGCTCCTCGTCCTCCAGCCGGTCGGCCCAGGGAAGGGCGGCGGGGACCGACGCGGACGGCCGTGCCGACGGCACCGGCGTCTTCGTGCCGGCCATCGCGAGCGGCTCGTTCCCGCCCCCGCCGGCCGGCGACACGCGCAGCTCGCTGAAGCCCGTCGCGGCGACCGCGCGGCCCCGGCCGTCGATCATCTCGCGGTGCAGCATCAGCCCGGTCGCGGCGTCGATCCAGAAGCGCCCGGCGGCCGTGCCGTCGGCGCGGCGGGCCTCCACGACCCGGGCGCGGCGTCCGCAGACGACGGCCTCGGGCCCGCGGACGACCGCGTAGTTGCGGATCAGCAGCCCGAGGATCTCGGCGGTGAAGCCCACCGAACCGCCCCACACGGGCAGCGTGTCGGGCTGGTACGCCCGCCCGGCCTCCGGTCGCGCACCGGCCGCGGACGGCGCCTCCGCGCCGGGCGCGGCCGAGGCGCCGACGCGCCTCGGGGCCTGCGACTGCGGGGCCGCCGGCTGCCCGGACCCGGGCAGGTCCTGCGGGCCGGCGGGGGTGGACGAACCGGAGGCGGGATCGGGGGTGAAATACGTCCCGTCGCCGGGCGTGTGCTCGACCTTGACCCGGTGGGTGGCGGGCCCTGAGGCGTTCCAGGTGGTGAGGAACTGGGTGCCCTCGTAGTGCACGCGCAGCGCCGCGTCCGCGGCCGCCCTCAAGAGGCGGACCGCGTCGGGATCGTTGCGGACGCGCCGTTCGCGGGTGTCGCCGGCCAGCGCGGCGGCCAGCGTCACCGCCCCGGCGAGCCCGCACACCAGCGCGACCCGCATCCGCCGCCCTGGCCACCCGGCCGGGGTCCGCCCGATCACGGCTCCGGAACGGACGGCACCGGGGTGGCGCCGTCGACCGGATCCGTCATCGGCACATCACCCGAGGTCAGCGCGTGCTCCACGGCGAACCGGTCGAAGGCGGGGCTGACGGTGGGCACCTCGGCCTGCCCGCCCGCGGCGTAGGAGGCGGCGCCGAGCCCGATCACCAGGGTGGCGGCGCCGACGGCCAGGTAGCGGCGCGAGGAGCCCCGGCGGACCGCCACGGCGCCCGCTCCGCGCCCGCCGCCGGGCGCGAGGGCGACCCGTCCCGCGGGGCGGTTGTCACGGGGGCGCGCCGATGTCGACGAGGCTCCCAGGCCCCGCTGCGGGCGCGTGCGCGGCGCCGGCGAGGGCGCGTCGTCGGGGCCGCGCCGCCCCGGAAAGTCGTCGTGATCGCGGCGCCGGTCACCCGGGGAGCCCTCGCCCGGGAGGCCGCGTTCGCCCGGGAGGCCGCCGCCCTCGGGCTGCGCCAGGCCGCGCAGCCGGGCCATGAAGTCACCGGAGGGGAGGTCGTCGGCGCCGTCGCTCGGCGGGAGGCCGCCGAGACCGCGCAGCCGGCCCTTCAGCTTGCGCAGCGAGTCGGCCTCCGACCGGCAGCGCTCGCAGACCGCGAGATGGGCGTGCGCACGATCACGCTCCTCGTGCCCCAGCTCACCGTCGACCAGAGCGGTCAGACGCTCCCCCAGACAACTCACGCGGCTCCTTATTGATCCGATCCAGTCTCGCGCAGTCTCTCGACCCGGCCGTCACGCGCCTTCCGGCGCCCCCGTGAACGCGGCCGCGGCGGTGGCCCCGGCGATCTCCCCCGGCACGCCGGTCGCGGCCGTCGCCCCGGTCGCGGCCGTCGCGATCGCGGCGGTGGCCCCGGCGACCTCGGCGGCGGCCGTACGGCGGCGCGGCGCGCGGTGCTCCAGCGCGGCCCGCAGCTGCGCCCGCCCCCGGTGGATGCGGCTGCGCACGGTGCCGAGCTTGACGCCCAGCGTCGCGGAGATCTCCTCGTACGACAGGCCCTCGATGTCGCACAGCACCACGGCCGCGCGGTACTCGGGGGCGAGCGCGTCCAGCGCCGCCTGCACGTCGGCGTCGAAGTTGCGGTCGTCGAACGCCTGCGCCGGCGTGGGCTCGCGGCCCTGCAGCCGCTCGGCGGCGTCGTCGCCCAGCCCCTCGAACCGGATGCGCTGGCGGCGCCGCGCCATGTCGAGGAACAGGTTGGTGGTGATCCGGTGCAGCCAGCCCTCGAACGTGCCCGGGGTGTAGTTCGACAGTGAACGGAACACCCGGACGAAGACCTCCTGGGTGAGGTCCTCGGCGTCGTGCTGGTTGCCGGTCAGCCGGTACGCCAGCCGGTACACGCGGCCGGAGTGCTCGCGGACCACCTCGTCCCAGGAGGGCGGCGCCCACTCGGCGTCGGGGGCGTTCTCCCGCGCCGCCGCGGCCGCCCGGCCACGTCCGGTCGCGGCGGAAAGCCCACCGCCCTGCCGGGGACCGACCCCCACCGCGCCCTTAAATGTCAGTGCTGCGACTCCCATGGTGCCGGGCTGTTCCTCTCTGATGGCCAATGCTGTCGCTTGGGAACGACACGGTCGCGCCTGGGCTGGGGCGGTCCTGTACCGAGTTCGACTATCAAGTTCTCGTCCCCCCTGACGGGTGGACGCGGTCATTGGCTACAACGCGCTGAACGGCCGGGTGGTTCCCGACCAGCGATATGGTCTTTCCAGCATGAGCCAGGCGGGGGTCCCGCGAGGAGGCAGCCATCGACGCCATTCAGGCCACCCTGGCCTACGTGGAGGAATTCGTTCCCGAGGACGAGCCGCTCCTGAACGCACGGCGGCGCGGCGAGGAGGTCGGTGCCGCGCCGATCGGCCCGGGCGGCGGGGCGGCGCTGCGTTTCCTGGCGTCCCTGATCGGCGCGCGCACGGTCGTGGAGGTCGGGTCCGGCTGCGGGGTCTCGGGCATCTGGCTGATGCGCGGGATGGCCAGGGACGCGGTGCTCACGAGCGTGGACGTGGAGCCCGAGCACCAGCGGCTGGCCAAGCACGCCTACGCCGAGGCCGGGCTGGGCGCCTCCCGCACCCGGATGATCACCGGGCGGGCCCTGGAGGTGCTGCCGCGGCTCACCGACGGCGCCTACGACATGGTCTTCTGCGACGCGCTCAAGAGCGAGTACCCGGAGTACCTGACCGCGGCGCTGCGGCTGCTGCGCCCGGGCGGGGTGGTGGCCTTCGACAACGCGCTGTGGCACCACCGGGTGGCCGACCCGTCCCAGCGCGACCCGGACACGCGGGCGATCCGCGAGGTCAACACCATGATCCGCGAGGACGAGCGGCTGGTGCCGCTGCTCCTGCCGGTCGGCGACGGGCTGCTCTGCGCGGTCAAACGCGACTAGAGTCCCCGGCCATGAGCGAACCGGCCGAGAACGACACGGCGACGCCGCCCCCCGAGACGACGTTCCAGGTCCGGATCAAGGCGACCTGGCGCGACTCGGGGCAGCTGATCGCGATGCTGGTCCTGGTCGTGGCCTCGGCCGGGTTCGTCGGGAGCGGGCTGATCCGCGGCGCCGGCACGGGCAGCGCGGTGTTCGTCGTGCTGGGCGCGCTGGGGCTGGTGGTGTTCGGGGCGGGCCTGCTGGGCGCGTTCGGGAAGCTGCTCGGCCGGCGGCCCCTGCTGGAGCTGACCGACGAGGGGGTGCGGCGCCCCGCCCGCTGGCCGATGCCGCGCAGCGGCGACCGGCTGCTTCCCTGGTCGCGGGTCACGGCGATGGCGGCGGTGCGCCGCGGCATGGCCGGGACCCGCCGGGGCGAGCAGGACTTCCTGGTGTTCCTGCCGTCCGGCGAGCTGCTGGAGATGGCCCGGACGGCGGAACGGCCCCAGCTGATCGCGCTCACTCTCCCCGACGTCCCGGCGACCGCGGAGGCCGCGGCCTGGTGCTTCGAGGTGGAGCGGGGCTGGGACGTCCCGTTGAAGGAGGTCGTGGTGCAGGCCCGCCGCCGCCACGAGATCCCGGTGGTCGACCGCCGGAAGAAGTGACCGGCGGCCGGACGCCCCGGACCGCCCGGGAACGCCCGATACCGCCCCAGGCCGTTCAGGACGCGGCGGCGCCGGTGAGCCAGGCCAGCAGCAGGCGGGCGCCGTAGCCGGTGGCGCCCTTGGTCAGCTCGCCGTCGTCGGACGTCGACCGTCCCGGGCCCGCGATGTCCAGGTGCGCCCACGGGCGGCCGCCGGTGAACTCGCGCAGGAAGAGGGCGGCCATGATCGACCCGCCGCCGAAGCCGCGGCGCTCGATGTTGGCCACGTCCGCGACGTCGGACTCGATGGCCTTCCGGTAGTCCTCGACCAGCGGCAGCCGCCAGACCGGCTCGCCCGCCGCGGCGCCCGCCTCGGCCAGCGCCCCGGCGAGGTCGTCGTCGCGGGCGAACAGCGCGCCGTGCCGCAGGCCCAGCGCGACCTTGGCGGCGCCGGTCAGGGTGGCCACGTCGACCACGACGTCGGGGTCGAGCTCGGCGTCGGCGTAGGCGAGCGCGTCGGCCAGCACCAGCCGGCCCTCGGCGTCGGTGTTGAGGACCTCGGAGGTGGTGCCGCCGTAGTGGGTGATCACGTCGCCGGGCCGCATCGCGGAGCCGGAGGGCATGTTCTCCGCGGCGGCCACGAGCCCGGTGACGCGGTCGCGCACGCCGAGGTCGCGCAGCGCGCTCATGACCGCCATGACCACGCCGCCGCCGGCCATGTCGGTCTTCATGGTCTTCATGCCCTCGTTGGGCTTGAGCGACAGGCCGCCGGTGTCGAAGGTGATGCCCTTGCCGACCAGGACCACGTGCCGCCCGCCGCCGGCGCCCGGGTAGGACATCTCGATCAGGCGGGGCGGGCGGGCGGATCCCGAGCCCACCGCCAGCAGGCCGCCGAAGCCGCCCTCGGCCAGCTCCTTCTCGCCGCGGACCCGTACCGTCAGGCCGGCCTCCGCGCCGATCTCCTCGGCGCGCCCGGCCAGCCAGGACGGGTCCTTCTCCCCCGAGGGGGTGTTGGCCAGGTCGCGGGCCAGCGCGGCGGCCCCCGCGATCCGGGTGCCGCGCTCGGCGGCGTCCCGGAGGGCGCCGGGGTCGTCGCCGGTCAGCGCCAGGGTCGCCAGGGCGGCGCGGCCGGGAGCGGTGCCGATCTTGAACGTGTAGGCGCCCAGCAGGGCGCCCTCGGCGAACGCGGCCAGACCGGCCGGCGCGGCGTCCGGGGCCTGCGCGACCAGGGCGGTGCGGCCCCGGCCGCGCCGGGCCAGCGCCGCGCCCGCCCGGCGCAGCTCGGCCGGGCTCCCCTCGCCGACGCCGTACAGCAGCAGCTCGCGCGGCTTGTCGCCGATCCGTGCCGAGGTGGAGACGATCTCCCCCGCCTCGCCCTTGGCACGGTGCAGGGCGAGCAGCTCGTCCAGCGTGCAGGGAAGCGCGTCCGCGACCGCGGTCGGGGGCGCCGCCGGGCCGGGCCGTACGGGGACCGCCAGCACCTCGGCGCCCAGCCGGCCGGCCGCCTCCAGGAGGTCGGTCCCGGCTTCCCGGACGCGGGTCTCGATGGGCATGGCAGTGGTCCCCCCTGATCTGGTTCGACGACGGTCAACGGCGCCCGGGCCCGCGTACGCGGGCTCGCGGGCTCGAGTCACGGGCGCGGGTTCGCACGGGTGCCGGCCCGGCGGCGGGCGGGGGCCGGCGGTCCGAGCGTTCGGGCGCCGCCTGGCGCCGGGCCCCGCCGCCGGGGTCAGCCCACGACTGCCTTGAGCGCCTCGCCGAGCTCCTTGGCCTCGTCGGCGGACAGCTCGACCACTAGGCGACCACCACCTTCGAGCGGGACACGCATGACGATTCCGCGCCCCTCCTTGGTCACTTCGAGCGGACCGTCTCCCGTCCGCGGCTTCATCGCCGCCATGCGTGCATCCCCTTCCTGCCTAGGGCCGCGTGGGGCCTCCGGGCACCGTTGGCCGCGTGGCCGCCTGTCGCATCCGCGTCATCAGTAGTGGTTCATTATCCCGTGTCCAGGGCGCGAAGTGGTAACGATCAGCCACTGGGGGCCGGGAGACTGCTGCCATGAACGCTCGTTCGGCGCTGTTCGATCTGTACGGCGACCACCTCAGGGAACGTGGAGGCAAAGCCCCGGTCGCGGCCCTGGTCAGGCTGCCGGCCGCGCTGGACGTGGCCGCCCCCGCCGTCCGCACCGCGGTGTCCCGGATGGTGCGGCAGGGGTGGCTGGAACCGGTCCGGCTCCCCCGGGGCCTGGACGGCGGCGCCCCGGACGGTGACGGCCCGGCCCCGGTGCCCGGTTACGCGCTGACGCCGCGGGCCGTGCGGCGCCTGGACGAGGCCGCGCAGCGCGTCTACCGCGATCTCGGCCCGTGGGACGGCCACTGGCACCTTCTGGTCGTGGAACGCGTCCGGGCCCGGGCCCGCCGTGAGCGCCTCGTCGCCGGGCTCTCCTACCTCGGCTACGCCCGCCTGGACGAGGCGACGTGGATCGGCCCCCTCGCCAACCCCGAGCTGGATCCGCTGCTGGCCGCCGAGTCGGTGCGGGCGGAGCGCTTCCGCTCCGCCTACGAGGGCGACCCGCACGGCCTGGTCGCGCGGGCGGCCCGGTTCTTCGACGAGGCCGCCGCGCGTCTCTTGCCCCCGCCTCCCGCTTCGTCGATCGTTGCCTGGAGGATGGGCGAGAGGCCGCGCCGCGGAGGGCGGGCACGCGGCACGAGCACGGAGAAGGCGAGGACGAGGGTGCCTGAGACGGTGCTGTACGACCTGACCGACGGTGTGGCCACAATCACACTGAACCGCCCGGACGCGATGAACTCGCTGACGGAGGAGATGAAGGAGGCGCTGCGCGCGGCCGTGGAACGCGCGGCCGGCGACCCGGGAGCCCGGGCGGTGCTCCTCACCGGTGCGGGACGGGCCTTCTGCGCAGGTCAGGACCTGCGCGAGCACGCCGACAACCTGGCCTCGGGCAAGGGCCTGGACGACACCGTCCGCAAGCACTACAACCCGATCGCCGGGGGCCTGGCGTCGATGCCCAAGCCGGTGGTCGCGGCGGTGAACGGCGTCGCGGCGGGCGCGGGCGCGGCGCTGGTGTTCGCCTGCGACCTGGCGGTGGCGTCGGAGAAGGCGTCGTTCGCGACCGCGTTCACCAAGATCGGGCTGGCTCCGGACAGCGGGATGTCGTGGACGCTGCAGCGCCTGGTGGGGCGGGCCAAGGCGGCCGAGCTGCTGCTCCTGGCCGACCCGGTGAAGGCGCCCGAGGCCCTGGAACTGGGCCTGGTGAACCGGGTCGTTCCCGCCGACGAGCTGGCGCCCGCCGCGGTGGAGCTGGCGCGCAGGCTGGCCGCGGGGCCGACGCGGTCGTACGCCGCCGTCAAGGCCGCGCTCGACCACGCCGCCTCGCACGATCTGGCCTCCACCCTGGAGAAGGAGGCCGTGCTCCAGGACGAGTGCGAGAAGACCTCGGACCACCGCAACGCCACCGAGGCGTTCCTCAAGAAGCAGCAGCCCACCTTCGAGGGACGCTAGAGGGAGACGCCGCGCAGGTGGGTGAGCACCGCCAGCACGCGCCGGTGGTCGTCGGGCGTCTGGTGCAGGTCGAACTTGGTGAAGATCGACCCCACGTGCTTGATCACCGCGGCCTCGGAGACGACCAGGGCGCGGGCGATGGCGCCGTTGGAGCGGCCCTCGGCCATGAGCGCGAGCACCTCGCGCTCGCGGCCGGTCAGCCGTTCCAGCGGCGCGTCGGCGCCGCGGCGGGCGAGCAGGCCGCGGACCACCTCGGGGTCGATGACGGTGCCGCCGGCGGCGACCCGGTCGAGCGCCTCCACGAACTCGGCGACCTCCCCGACCCGGTCCTTGAGCAGGTAGCCGACGCCGCCGCCGGTCTGGAGCAGGTCGGCGGCGTAGGACTGCTCGACGTACTGCGACAGCACCAGGATGGGCAGCCCGGGACGGTCCGCGCGCAGCGCGAGCGCGGCGCGCAGACCCTCGTCCCGGAAGCCGGGCGGCATCCGCACGTCGGTGACGACGATGTCGGGGGCGTGCTCGGCGACGGCGGCGGCGAGCGCGGGGGCGTCGGCGACCGCCGCGGCGACCTCGTGGTCGAACCGGGCGAGGATCTGGCCGAGGCCCTCGCGCAGCAGCACCGAGTCCTCGGCGATCACGACGCGCATGGGATCTCCACCCGCACGATCGTAGGGCCGCCGGGCGGGCTGGACAGCCGGACCGTGCCGTCGTGCACCGCCACCCGGTCGGCCAGTCCCTGCAGGCCGGTGCCGCCGGACGGGTCCGCGCCGCCGGAGCCGTCGTCCCAGACCTCGACGACCAGCGCGGCGCCGGTGAGCCGGGCGGTGACGCGGGCGCGGGCGGCGCCGCTGTGCTTGGCCACGTTGGCGAGCGCCTCGGCGACGACGAAGTAGGCGGCCGACTCCAGGCTCTCGGGCGGGCGTTCCGGCAGGTCGGCGCGCACCTCGACGGGGATCGCGGACCGTTCGGCCAGGGACTCCACGGCGGCGCCCAGCCCTCGGTCGGTGAGCACGGAGGGGTGGATGCCGCGGACCAGGTCGCGCAGCTCCTCCAGCGCGGCCCTGGCGTCGGCGCGCGCCTTGTCGATGAGCCCGGGGTCGGCGCCGTCCAGCTTCGCCAGGCCCAGCGTCATGATCAGGCCGGTGAGCCGCTGCTGGGCGCCGTCGTGCAGGTCCCGCTCGATCCGGCGGCGCTCGGCCTCGAACGCGTCGGCCATCCGCGCCCGCGACGCCCGTACCGCGACCAGCTCCTCCTCGACGGGACGCACCAGCAGCGCGCGGGCCAGCGCGGCCCGCGCCCCGGCGAGCGCGCTCAGCGCGTACAGGGTCAGCGCGAACAGCGGGACGGACGCCAGGGCGACCGGCCACGCCTCCTCCTGGCTGTCCACGGTCACGTGGGGGCCGTACATGATCTGGTCCCCGCCGCTGATCATGGCGGGTGCGGAGGCCGAGACGGTGGAGCCGACGATCAGGACGAAGGGCACGCCGAAGTCCACGACCGCCAGCAGGGACGACAGCAGCGCGTACCCGAACTCCCGCCAGGTCGCCGCCTCCCGCAGCCGGAAGAAGAACCACGGGCGCAGGCCGGGACGGGACGGCTCGCGGTGCGGGGTGGGCGCGGGCCGGGGGTCCAGCCAGCGGGCCCGGCGCCGCTCGACGGCCGCGTACCCGACCGCCGACACCGGGATCAGCGCCAGCAGCACCAGGCCGACGACCACGGGCGCCAGCAGGATCCCGGCGAAGATCAGGCCGCACACCACCGCCAGCCAGACGAGGGCGACGAGCGGGCCCGTCGCCAGGTACGCCAGCGACCGCCAGGGCCAGGAGGACAGCAGGAACCGCCGGGGGCTCCCCGCCATGGCCCGCCAGACCCCCGCCCCCCGTTCCTCCTCGGTCATGCCCCGACCGTAGAGGACGCGCGGCGCAGGAGCTCACGGAGGCGTTCGTACGAGGCGTCCCAGGTCCACTCCTCGCTGACCCAGGCGCGGCCCTTCCGGCCCATCTCGGCCCGCCCCGGGGCGTCGCCCAGCATCTCGACGAGCCGGGCGGCGATCGCCTCCACGGAGGTGCCGTCGACGACGTGGCCGGTCTCGCCGTCGCGGACGGCCTCGGGGGCGCCGCCCGCGTCGCCCGCCAGCACGGGCAGGCCCGCGGCGGCGGCCTCCAGGTACACGATGCCGAGCCCTTCGGTCTCCAGGCCGAGCCGGCGGGAGCGGCACGGCATCGCGAACACGTCCGCGGCGGCGTAGTACGGCGGGAGCTCGGCGTGCGGGCGGCCGCCCGCGAACACCACGCCCTCTCCCGCCTGGCCGTGCAGCCAGAAGTCCTGCGGGCCGGAGCCGACGATGAGGAGGGCGGCGTCCGGTACGGCCTCGCGCACCAGCGGCAGCGCGCGGACAAGCCGGTCGTGGCCCTTGCGCGGGACGAGCCGTCCCACGCTCAGGATGACGGGCCGGTCGCCCAGCCCGTACCGGTCCCGGACGGTGGTGCCGTCGGCGCCGGGACGGAACGCCTCGGCGTCCACCCCGGGGACCAGCCGGGCGGTGCGGGCGCGGGGGCCGAGCGCGGGCGCGATCCGCGCCCGGGTGTGCTCGGTGAGGTGGGTGACGATGCCGGCCCGGTCGCCGATGCGGCGCAGGATCCGGCGGGTGCCGGGGACGTTCGCCCACCAGATCTCGTGGCCGTGGGTGGTGGCGACCGAGGGCAGGCCGAGCCGTCCGGCCAGCAGCCCGAGCGGGGCGGCGGCGCCGAACCAGGCGCTGTCGCAGCCGTGGCTCCGGGCCAGCGCGCGGGCGGTGCGCGCCACCCGTGCGGTCGGGAGGAGGGTGCGCGCGGGGTCGCGGACCACCGGGAACGGCAGCGCGCGGTCGAAGGCCGCGGCGCCCGGCTCGGACGAGGTGTAGACGATCACCTCGTCCGGCGGGAAGCGGCGGGCCACCTCGTACACGAAAGTCTCGATGCCGCCCTGCCGGGGCGGGAAGTCGTTGGTGACGATCAGGCAACGAGGCACAGCTCCTCGTCCTCCTTTCGCGGGGCGGGCTTTCGCGGGGCGGGCGGGACGCCGAAGCGGGCCCAGAGGGCGAGGACGGCCGGGTAGACGAGGTAGCCCCAGCGGGTGGCGGGCATCAGCGCGGTGGCCAGCAGCAGCCCGAGGGCGAGCCGGAGCGCGGCCTGGCGGGCGCCGGCCGGGGGCCGGACGAGCAGCGAGGCGCCCATCGTGAGGGCGGCGAGGCCGAGCAGGGTCAGGGCGGTGGCGTGGCCGTGGGGGCCGAGGTCGGCGAGCAGGCGGCCGGGCAGCGGGCTGTCGGCGGGCGAGGCCGTCCCGGCCAGGCCGAGCGGGAACCGGACGACGTTGAGGACGAACCCCTCCGGATCCACGAGCGCGGGGAGCAGCACCCCGGCCGCGAGGACGCCGGAGGCCGCCGTACCGTACCGGCGGATGGCGGCCCGGCCCTGCGCGCTGGCCGCCACCAGGGCGAGGCAGACCAGCAGCGCGGGCCAGCCCGTGGCCTTGAGCGAGGCGGCCAGTCCGAGCGCGAGCCCGGCCGCGCCGTGACGGTCCCGTACGGCCAGCGCCAGGCCCAGGCAGACCAGCCCGATGACCGGGAGGTCGTCCCCGCCGACCACCAGCGGCAGCGAGACCAGGGGCGACCCCGCGAGCACCAGCAGCGGCAGCGACCGCGCGCCGATGCCTCCATGCCCGCGCAGCAGCAGGCCGCCGGCGGCCAGGAGCAGCAGCAGGAAGAGCCCGCCGAACAGCAGCCGGGCGTCGATGCCCGCGACCGCCCACGGCAGGCCGAGCAGCGCCATCCCGGGCAGGTAGGGGTTGTACGCCTCGTAGCCGCCGTGCGCCGCCAGCTCCACCGCGCCCAGGTAGGGCGTGCCGTGCTCCAGCAGGTGGGCGCCCGAGCGCTGCACGACGCCGACCTCCGGCTGCGCCTGCCCGGTCGCGACCAGCACGGCCAGCGGGACGAGCACGGCCGACGCCAGCACCCCGGCCGCGACCCGCGCGCGGTGGCGGCGACCCCACGGCGCCAGGGCGGCGAGCGCCCCGAGCCCGTACGCGACGGCGGCGAGCCCGCCCCACGCGCGGTGCGGCGCCAGCCCTGTCACCGCCGCGGTCACGGCCGCGAAGACCGCGAACCCGGCGTAGAGGGCGGGCTGGACGGCGAAGGAGCCCCGACCCCGTCCGCGCACGGGGGCGGGGAGGTGTCTCAGGGCATGCGTGGGCGTCATCGATCTCCGCTCCGAGGGTCGCGTGAGGGCTGTTGAGCAGCGCTTTCGCGCCCTTCAAGGCAACCGTTCCGAAGCGTGGAGATCTCTAGGTCTGACCGCCGACCTTGGGGTAGAGCCAGGTCTACCTCCGGGGTCGAGGCGGCCGTAGTAGGGCTGGCCCCACGGCGCCTTCTCCGGTCCACGCCACTGCGCGGGCGGGGTCCTCCGGCGTTGGGTGGTGGCATGGCATCCACATCCGCCGCGCCCGCCCCGGCGCACCTTCACGACGATCACGCGGCCGCCGCGATCGGCCTCGTCCGCACCTACGGGTCGGGGGACGGCGCGGTGACGGCGCTCCGGGGCGTCACGGCCGCGTTCGCCCGCGGCCGGTTCACCGCGATCATGGGCCCGTCCGGCTCCGGGAAGTCCACGCTGCTGCACTGCCTGGCCGGGCTGGACTCGGTCACCTCCGGCCAGGTGCTCATCGGCGGGGTGGACATCACCCGGCTGTCGCGGACCGGGCTGACCCGGCTGCGCCGCGACCGGCTCGGGTTCGTGTTCCAGTCGTTCAACCTGCTGCCGATGCTGACCGCCGAGGAGAACATCCGGCTGACCGGGCGGCTGGCCGGACGGCGTTCGGACCCCGAGTGGTTCGGCACGCTGGTGGACGCGCTCGGGCTGCGCGACCGGCTCGGCCACCGGCCGGCCGAGATGTCCGGCGGGCAGCAGCAGCGGGTGGCGGTGGCGCGGGCGCTGCTGACCCGTCCCGAGGTGGTGTTCGCCGACGAGCCCACCGGAAACCTCGACTCCGGGTCCGGGGCGGAGGTGCTGGGCTTCCTGCGCACGGCGGTGGACGCCTACCGGCAGACGGTGATCATGGTGACGCACGATCCGGTGGCGGCGGCGCACGCCGACCGGGTGCTGTTCCTGGCCGACGGCGGCGTCGTGGACGAGCTGGACGGCCCCACCACCGACACCGTGCACGCCCGCATGCGCCGGATGGAGAGCTGAGGGCGATGGCGATGTGGCTGATCGCGCGCCGCTCGTTCACCGAGGGCTGGCCGCGGCTGCTCGCGACGCTGCTGGCCGCCGCGTTCTCGGTCGCGCTGATCGCGGGGTCGCTGCAGTTCACGCTGCGCGCGCAGGAGGCGGTCTCGGGCAGCGACGCCAGCGAGTACGCCCGCGCGGACGTGCTGGTGCAGGGCGGGCAGGCCGACCCCGACGACGTGTACGCGCCGCCGGACGGCCGCGTCCCGCTCGACCGGGTGGCGGGACGGCCGGGGGTCGCCGCGGTGGCCGGGGACGCCATGGTCACCGCGTCGGCGGCGGGACGGGACGGGAAGCCGATCCTGGCCCCGGCGGGCGGCCGCACGCTGCTGCGCCCGTGGGTGGCCGACGCCCGGCTGAACCCGTACACGCTGGTGGAGGGGCGTGCCCCGGCGGCCGACGGGGAGGTCGCGGTCGTCCGGCATGTGGCCCGTGCCGGGAAACTCTCCTCCGGGTCCGATCTCACGCTGCTGCTGCCGCGCGAGTCCCGGCGGATGAAGGTGGTCGGGGTCGTGACCGTGCAGGGGCGGAGCGCGGTGGCCGCGGGCGACCTGATCCTGGCGCCGCCGCAGACCGTCCAGCGGGCGGCGGGCCTGCCCGAGGGGACCTGGCAGACCGTCTGGGTGAAGGCCGCGCCCGGCGTGCCCGCGGCGCGGCTGCGCGCCGACCTCGCCCGCGGCCTCCGCTCCGGTGGAGGCGACGCGGTGACGGTGCGGACCGCGGCGTCCCTGCGCGACCGGCAGTCGGCCGACACGCAGGCGGCGGGCGTCTCGGTCGGCGGCGCGATCGGCATGCTGTCCACGGTGTCGGTGTTCGTCGGGCTGTTCGTGGTCGCCAACACCTTCGGCACGCTGGTCCGGCAGCGCACCCGGCGGCTGGCGCTGCTCAGCGCGATCGGCGCCACCCCGCGGCAGATCGGCCGGCTGATCCGGCTCGAGGCGCTCGCGCTGGGACTGGTGGCGTCGGCGGCGGGGGTGCTGCTCGGCTACCCGGTGTCCTCGCTGCTCACCCGGCTTTTCGCGGAGGACGGGTTCGACATCTCCGCCGCCGACGCCCAGTTCGGGTGGATCGCGCTGGCCGTCCCGGCGGCGGCCGGGCTGCTGGTCACCCAGCTGGCCGCCTGGCGGGCGGCGCGGCGGGCCGGCCGGGTCGCGCCCATGCAGGCGCTGCGCACCGCGTCCGCCGAGACCGCCGGACGCCGGTGGCCCCGGCTGGCGGGCGCGCTGGCGGTCTTCGCCTGCGCCTGGTTCTTCTACGGCCCCGCGTTCGCGATCGCCGCGGAGGAACCGCCCGGCCCGGAGCGCACCATCGGCGTCTCCGTGCTGCTGCTCCTGGGGTCGATGGTCACGGTCGCCGCGCTGGCGGTGCTCGCGCCGTTCTTCGTCGGCCCGCTGGGCGGGCTGGTCGGCCGGATCGGGATGGCGGTGAGCGGCGAGGCCGGGCGGCTGGCCCGCGCCACCATCACCCGCAGCCCGCGCCGGGTCTCCTCGGCCGCGTCCTCGCTGATGCTGGGCGTGGCCCTGGTCGCCGCGACCGCGCTGGTGATGCTGTCGGCCCAGGACCGCTTCGACGAGGCGGGACGGCAGGTGCTGCGCGCCGGCCACGTGGTGACGACGACGGGCAAGACCGCGTCGGGCACCGCGCCGCTCCCCGCCGACACCGCCGCCAAGGCCGCCGCCGTGCCGGGGGTGACGCACGCCGCGTCCCTCACGGCGACGACCGTCAAACTGGTCGACCCGGCGCCGCGCATCCCCGAGGCAGGTGAACCGCTGCCCGCCGACTTCATGGTCAACGGGATCGACCAGGCCGCGCTGCCGGCCGTGCTCGGCCTCGGCGGACGGCTCCCGCCGCTGGCACCCGGGCGGATCGGGCTGTCGTCCACCACCATGAAGGCCTTCGGGCTCGAACCGGGCCGGCGGATCGTGGTGCGCGGGCCGCAGGGCCGGGTCGCGCTCACGGTCGCGGGCGCCTACCACGACCCGTCCCACCTGTTCGCCGACCAGGCCCTCGTCGCGCCCGCCACGATGGAGCGGCTCGACCGGCAGGCGCAGACACAGGCCGTCCTGGTGCGCGGCGGCGACCCCGGCGCGCTCGCCCGCGCCATGGCCGGAGTGCCCGGCGTCACGGTGATGGACGAGGCCGCCTACGTGGAGCACGCGTCAGGGGCACTCCTCAACGGCGTCCACGTGGCCTACGGCTTCATCGGTATGTCGCTCGTGCTGGCGCTGTTCGGGATGGCCACCACGGTCTCGATGAGCGTCGCGGAACGCACCAGGGAGTTCGGTCTGCTCGGCGCGGTCGGCGCCACCGCGGGCCAGCTGCGCGCGATCGTGCGCTGGGAGGCGGCGACGGTCGTGCTGCTGGGCTCCCTCATGGGCCTCGGCGCGGCCGTCGGCACCGTGGGGCTGCTGCACGTCGCGACGGGCAGCTCCTTCCTCGATCCGAACCCGCCGCCCTGGCTGGTGGCGCTGGTGGTCGCCGGGGCCGCCGCCGTCACCGCGGCCACGTCGGCGCTGCCCGCGCGCCGGGCCTCGGGCGTCCCCGTCCTGGAGGCGGCCAAGGCCGAATGACCGTCCGGACGGCGGGTCAGGCGTAGGCGCCGCGGCGGTGGCAGTCGATCAGGTGGTCGTCGACGAGCCCGCACGCCTGCATCAGGGCGTAGGCGGTGGTGGGGCCGACGAAGCGGAAGCCGTGCTTCTTCAGCTCCTTGGCCAGCGCCTTGGACCCGTCGGTACGGGCCGGGACGTCCTCCAGCGCCTTGGGCGCGGGGGCGTCCCGGTCGGCGTACCGCCACGCGGTCGCGGCCAGGCCGCCGGGCAGGTCGAGCGCCGCCCGCGCGTTGGCGATCGCGGCGTCGATCTTGGCCCGGTTGCGGACGATGGCGGCGTCGCCCATCAGCCGCTCCACGTCGCCGGGCCCGAACGCGGCGACCTTCGCGAGGTCGAACCCCGCGAAGGCGGCGCGGAAGCCCTCGCGCTTGCGCAGGATGGTCAGCCAGGACAGGCCGGACTGGAACGCCTCCAGGCACAGCCGCTCGTACAGGCCCTGGTCGTCGCGGACCGGGCGGCCCCATTCGTCGTCGTGGTAGGCGACGTAGTCGGGCGCCGACAGCCCCCAGGGGCAGCGGGCCAGACCGTCGTCACCGAGGATCGCGGTGGTCACCGACCCGTTCTACCGCACCCCTCCGACATCCTTGACCGCCCCGGCCCCGTCGTCCGCCCCGTCGTCCGCCCGTGCCGCCAGCCCGGCCAGGCGGCGCAGGCCCAGCCGCAGGAACGCGCCGATCACCGGTCCGGCCGCGAGCCAGCCGATCCGGCCCAGCGGGCCCAGCGGGAGATCGATCGCCTCGGCCCAGCGGATCCGGCTGCCGCCGTCCGGCAGCGGGACGACCTCGAAGAACGCCTCGCCGCGCACCAGTTTCCCGGTGTGGCGGACATGCACCCTGCGGCCCGGCAGCCACTCGGTGACGACCATGGTGTCGGTGAACCCGACCGGGCCCACGCCCGTCCGGGCCTCCAGCTCGGCGCCCACGCCGCGGCCGCCGCGGGCCGAGGTGAACGGCATCCACTCGTCGTGGCGGGGCCAGTCGGTCAGCAGCTCGAAGACCCGCTCGGCGGGCGCGGACGACTCGGCGTCGGCATGGATCGCCACACGGCTCATGGACGGGCCTCCTCCTGGTTCGCGGTGCCGCCGTTGTTCTTCGCCAGGTCGACGTCGGCGATGCCGCCCGGCTCGGAGGACGCCCAGGGCGGCGCGATCTCCCCGGCGTCCGCGCGTCCCTCGGAACCGCCGTGGTCGCGCTCCCGGAGACGGCCCTCCAGGTCGGTGACCTGCCGTTCGAGGGCGGCCATCCGGGCCTCGCGCTCGTGCAGGGCCGTCATGATGCCGTCGATCGCCCGGTCGGCCACATCGGTCTGATAGCCCCAGAGCCCGCGCGGCAGGCGCGGATGCGGCGAGGACCCGGCGAACGGCGGAACCCCCGGCGCCGGCGGCCGCAGCGGCGGATGATCGCGATGCGCCGGCGACAGCTCGCCGCCCAGGCCCATGGCCAGGGCCACGACGGCGCCCAGCACCGCCAGGCAGGCCAGGACGAGGACCACAACCACGATCAACTCCGATCTGTCGACGCCACCCGTAACAGATCGTGCCACGATCGGAGGCATGGAGTCGCACGAGCCGTGGGTACTGCCGGACAAAGCACCCGTGCCGGAGGGGCTGCTGGACGCCGGAGCGGCGCCATCGGCGGACCGCGTGGCGGATCTGGTGGCCACCGGGAAACCGGTTCTGGTCACGCTCGCCCTGGATGCGCCGGAGGCGCCGGAGGGGACGGAGCCCGATCCCGGCCTGCTCGCGGCCGCCTCGGTCTACGCCTGGCTGGGCGTACGGGCGTTCCGCGCGCCCGAGGGGCAACTGCCCGCGCTGCGGCAGGTGCTGGACATGGTGGCCTCGATCGAGGGGACGCGCCCGCCCGCCCTCACCCGGCGCGGCCTCGCCTGACCCCGGGGTCCGGAAACGCGTGAGCCCGCCGCGGGGGGCGACGGCGGGCTCACGCTCCGGGGAAGAACCGGGGATCCGGAGATCCTGAAGGGAGGGTCGGGTCAGGCGCGGACCTGGTTCCAGGGGCCGGTGATCGCGAAGGTCAGGCCCGGGGTCTGCCGGTTGGCGTACAGCGTCCGGCCGTCCGGGGAGAACGTCACGCCGGTGAACTCGCTGTCGTTGAAGGCGTTGCGGCCGAACGCGAACGGCTCGCCCTTGCGGGTCGTGCCGACCAGGTACTGCTCGCCGTCGCCGTCCTCGGCCAGGATCACGCCGCCGCCGTACGGCGAGACCGTGATGTTGTCGGGGCCGTCGAACCGGCCGCCCGGCTTGAAGATCAGCTCCAGCCGGATCCGGTCGGTCTTCGGGTCGTAGGTCCAGACCTGGCCGGCGTGGTCGGCCGCGGCACCGTCCTCCTTGGAGGAGTAGCTGGCCACGAAGTAGGCCTTGCCGCGGCCCCACCAGGCGCCTTCCAGCTTCTGGCTGCGGGTGACCTTGCCGTCCTCGAACTGCTTGCGGATCGAGGTCGTGGCGGCCGACGGGTCGGGCACCTTCACCCACTTGACGCGGAACTCCTCGCCCGGCGTCTGCGCGAGGGAGAGGTCGGGCAGGTCCCGGGAGTACATCGCCTCCAGGCGGCCCCCCTCCAGGTAGGCGCCGTACTGGCCGCGGTGCGCGCGGGGGCGGAAGCGGTAGAACAGCCCGAACGGCCCGCCGGCGTCCTCGGTCAGGTACGCCTCGAGCGTCTTCGGGTTGATGGCGACGGCCTCGTGCGCGAAACGGCCCATCCCGGTGATCGGCACCGGCTGGGTCCGCTTGCCGGTCGGGTCGACCTCGAACACCCAGCCGTGCGACTTGGTCTGCGCGCCGAAGCCCTCGGTCTCCTCGCAGGTCAGCCAGGTCCCCCAGGGGGTGACACCGCCGGCGCAGTTGGTGGCGGTGCCGGCGAGGCTGATCTCCTGCTTCACCAGGTTGGCCTCGCGGTCCACCTCCAGCGTGGTGGTGCCGCCGAACGCGGCGGGGTCGTACACCAGCCGCGCGTCCGCGACGGGCTTGACGCCGCTGGCGGTCTGCTCGTGGTTGCGGACCAGGCGGACGGTGTCCTTACGGGAACCGGTGAACGTGGCGGTGCCGTCGTGCTTGCCGGGCACCCGGACGCTCCCGGAGATGACATCGCCCTCGGCGGACAGGGTCTTGTACGAGAAGCCCTCCGGCAGGTCCAGCACGCCCTTGGGGTCGGGCACCAGCGGGCCGTAGCCGTAGGCCTCGCCCTTCCCGGCGGCGGAGGCCGAGGTCTGGAAGATCGTGTCAAGGCTTCCGGCGAGCGCGATGGACAGGGCGCCCGCGGCGCCGCCCTTCACGACCCCGCGACGGGACACGGACATGGCGTCTCCTTCACTTCAATGCGATCACGGGGAGCTTCGTGCGCCGCCCTGAACCATCGGTGAACGACCACCGTCCCAGGGAAAAACCCCCAGGACACAGTTCCGCACGGCGAACTTCCACCTAATCCCGCCGTTACGCAAAGTGACGGAAAGGAAAGTTCGCCGTGCGTCGGATTGGTCCCGTGCCGGGGGTCAGAGTTCGGCTTCGGCGTAGTCCTCGGGGGTGGCCTCGATCCGGGGCTGGGAGCGTTCCAGGAGGTCGAACGCCTCCGCGACCGAGCCGGTCCAGCCGATCGCGTCGAAGATCTTCGGACGGGCGAAGCCCTTGTCGGCCAGGCTCTTCATCAGCTCGCGCAGCGGCTCGTACACCCCGGCCGGGTCGAGGATCACCACCGGCTTGGCGTGCATGCCCAGCACCCGGGCGGTCCAGATCTCGAACAGCTCCTCCAGGGTGCCGATCCCGCCGGGCAGCACCAGGAACGCGTCGCTGCGCCGGTCCATCTCGGCCTTGCGGGTCCGCATGTCCGGCGTGACGACCAGCTCGTCGTTGTCCTCGTCGGAGATCTCCACGCTGACCAGGCCCTCGGGGATCACCCCGACGGTGCGGGCGCCGCCGGCCCGGGCGGCGCGGGCGACCGCGCCCATGCACGACACCTGGGCGCCGCCGCTGACCAGGCTGTGGCCGCGGCGGGCGAGCTCGGCGCCGGCCTCGGCGGCCAGCTCCACGTGCACCCTGTCGATCTTGCTGCTGGACGCGCAGAACACGCACACGGCCAGGCCGGAGGACGGGGACATCAGGTGCCGTTCCCGGCCGCGCGGGCGGCCTCCCTTGCGGCCTGCTCCTCCTCCTGCAGCCGCGCCTGCTTCACGTGCGCGTCCACGATCACCCGGACGACCTCGTCGGGGTCGTCGGTGACGTGGAACAGGTCCAGGTCCTCCTCGGAGATCTTGGCCGAGGACAGCATGACCTGCTTCACCCAGTCCAGCAGCCCGCCCCAGAACTCGGTGCCGACCAGCACGATCGGGAAGCGGGTGATCTTCCCGGTCTGCACCAGCGTGATCGCCTCGAACAGCTCGTCCAGCGTGCCGAACCCGCCCGGCAGCACCACGAACGCCTGCGAGTACTTCACGAACATCGTCTTGCGGACGAAGAAGTAGCGGAACTCCAGCCCGATGTCGATGTGGTCGTTCAGCTTCTGCTCGAACGGCAGCTCGATGCCGAGACCGACCGACAGCCCGCCGGCGTCGTCGCAGCCCTTGTTGGCCGCCTCCATGATCCCGGGCCCGCCGCCGGTGATCACCGCGTATCCGGCCTCGTGCAGCCGCCGGCCGATGTCCACGGCCAGCTCGTACTCGTCCGAGCCGGGCTTGGTGCGGGCGCTGCCGAAGACGCTGACCGCCTTGGGGATCTCGGCCAGCAGGCCGAAGCCCTCGACGAACTCCGCCTGGATGCGCAGCACGCGCCACGGGTCGGCGTGCACCCAGTCGGACGGCCCGCGGCCGTCGAGCAGGCGCTGGTCGGTGGTCGTCTGCGGTACGGCCCTCCCGCGCAGCATGGCGGGCCCCTGCCGCCGGCTGCGCCGATTCTCTTCGGATGTCATGCCCCACACCGTAGCCAAGCCCCCGCCCGGCGGGCCGCCTGTTTCCGGCGGCCCGAAGTGACGGTTCCCTGGCGTTCGGCGCTGTTTCCAACGTGGCAACAGATCCCCACAAAGCCCCCGAACCCCGGACACGCGGCCGGCACGCCCGCCCCCCGGCGGAGCCCGCCCCGCGGAAGCCGGTCCAGCGGATGCCCGCCCGGCACGCTCAGCGGCCAGCGCCGCAGGCGCCCGCGCCGCTCGTCCCGGCGTGGCTGCCGCCGTCGCCGCCGGACCGCGTGCCCGAGGACACCGCCTCGCGAACGGCGGTGCTGCCCGTCGCCGACGCCGCACCCGTCTTCGTGGACGCCTCGGGACGCCGCGCCCGTCTCGTCCGGCGCCTCGGGATCCTCGCCAGTGTCGGGCTCCTCGCGTACCTGGCGGTGATCGGCCTCAACCTGGCCATGGGCGCGGACGCCCCGCTGACCCCCTGGCCATCGGGATCCGGCGCGACCCGCGAACCAGCGGGCGACGGCGGCAAGCCGGGCACCCACTCCCCGAGCGGCCCGGCCCCGGCCGCCTCCAGCACCGTGGCCCCCCGGTCCGGCGCATCACCGTCCGGCGGCACGACGGCCACGCGCAGCGCCTCTTCCTCGGCGACGCCCGCCCCGCCGTCCAAGACCCGCGGCAGGGCCCCGGCCACACCGCCCGGCCAGACGCGCGGCAAGCCCAAGCCGAACGGCTAGCGGTGCGGACCAGACCCCCCAAGGGCCATTGGATCCTGCTCCTGCTGACCGGTGTCGCGCTGTTCGCGGCGCTCCTGGTCAACGGGTTCGCCACCGGCGAGATCGGCGAGGGCACCGAGCGTCCCGGACCCGCGGGCGGCAGGGCGCCGGACGCCGCGACCCGGGCCGGGCCGGTGCTCAACCTCACAGGCGGCACGCTGCGCAGCGCACGCCCCTCCGCCGGGACGATCGCGCTCACCTTCGACGACGGCCCCGACCCGGAGTGGACGCCGCGCCTGCTGGAGGTGCTGCGCCGCCACAACGCGCGCGCCACGTTCTTCTCCGTCGGCTCGAAGGTCGCCCGGCATCCGGGCCTGGCGCGGCGGATGGTGCGCGAGGGCCACGAGATCGGGTCGCACACCTACACCCACGTCGACCTCGGCAACGCGCCGTCCTGGCGGACCCGGCTGGAGCTCGACCTGAGCCAGCGCGCGCTGGCGGGCGCCACCGGCCGCGGCACCCGCCTGCTCCGGCAGCCGTTCTCGGGGACGCCGGCCGCGCTCACCGGGGCGCAGTGGCGGGCGGCGCGGGACGCGGCCGGGCGCGGCTACCTGACGGTGCTCACCGACCGGGACACCGAGGACTGGGCGCGTCCGGGCGCCGACGCGATCGTGCGGCGCGCCACCGCCGGGACGGGCCGGGCCGGGGCGATCGTGATGCTGCACGACTCCGGCGGCGACCGCGGCGAGACCGTGCGGGCGGTCGAGGAGATCCTCGAGCGGCTGTCCGCACGCGGCTACCGGTTCACCACGGTGTCGGAGTCGATCGGGCTCCGGGACGGCAACCCGCCCGCCTCGTTCACCTCCAGGGTGGTCGGCAAAGCGCTGGTGCTGGGGCAGCTCGGCTCCGGCTGGGTGGTCGGCGGCCTGACCGCGCTGTTCGGGGTCGCGGCCGTCCTGACGGTGCTGCGGCTGGTGCTGCTGCTGGCGTTCGCGCGGACGCACATCGCGGGGACGCGCCGGGCGCGGCACCGCCGGGCCCGGCGCGGGGCGCCCCCGTTCCTGCCGCCGGTGTCGGTGATCGTCCCGGCCTACAACGAGGAGGCCGGGATCGCGGCGACCATCGGCTCGCTGCTGGACACCGGCTACCCGGGGCCGCTGGAGGTGATCGTCGTCGACGACGGCTCCACCGACCGCACCGCCGAGATCGCCGCGTCGTTCACCGGGATCCCCGGCGTCGCGCTGATCCGCAAGCCCAACGGCGGCAAGCCGAGCGCGCTCAACGCCGGCGTCGCGCGGGCGCGCGCGGAGATCGTGGTGCTGGTGGACGGCGACACGGTCTTCCAGCGCGACACGATCGGCAACCTGGTGGCGCCGATGGCCGACCGGCGGGTCGGCGCGGTCAGCGGCAACACCAAGGTCGCCAACCGGGGCGGGATCATCGGCCGCTGGCAGCACATCGAGTACGTCATCGGGTTCAACCTGGACCGGCGGCTGTTCGACGTGCTGCAGTGCATGCCCACCGTCCCGGGCGCGATCGGCGCCTTCCGCCGCGAGGCGCTCGCCGCCGCGGGCGGCGTGCCCTCCGACACCCTCGCCGAGGACACCGACCTCACCATGGCGATCTGCCGCGCCGGCTGGCGGGTCGTGTACGAGGAGACCGCGCTGGCCTGGACGGAGGCCCCGGCCACCCTCCGGCAGCTGTGGCGGCAGCGCTACCGGTGGTGCTACGGCACGCTGCAGGCGATGTGGAAGCACCGGCGCGCCCTGGTCGAGCGCGGCGCGTCCGGCCGGTTCGGCCGCCGCTGCCTGTCCTACCTGGCGCTCTTCCAGGTGGCGCTGCCGGTGTTCGCGCCCGCCGTGGACGTGTTCACCCTGTACGGGCTGCTGTTCCTCGACCCCGGCACGCTCGCGCTCACGTGGCTGTCCTTCACCGCGCTCCAGGCCCTGGCCGGCTGGTACGCCCTGCGGCTGGACGGCGAACGCGCCCGCACCCTGTGGGTGCTGCCGCTCCAGCAGGTGGTCTACCGGCAGCTGATGTACCTGGTGGTGGTCCAGTCACTGGTCACGGCGGTGCTGGGGGCACGCCTGCGCTGGCAGACCATCCGCCGCGCCGGCACCTTCGACCCCACCCCCGACCTCCCCGCCCACCAACCCGCGCCCTAGGGGCCGGGGCGCAGCGCCTGGAGGAGGTCGTCGGCCAGGACGGAGGAGGCCAGTGCCACGGTCTCGGGTTCGCCGATGCCCTCCTCGGCTCGGCCCGCCATCTCCGAGCCGAGCGCGCCGGGCCCGGCGGCGAAGAGCACGGAGAGGTGCTCGACCGCCTTCCCGGTGGCGGCGCCACTGGTCGGGTCGGCCCGCAAGACCTCGAACGCGGACGCCAGCTCGGCGGTCTGGACGCCGATGAGGATCCGGTAGACGTCGTGGGCGTCCTTGTCGTTCAGCCTGGTCGGGTTCCCGGCGCGTTCGCCGATCTTGTGAAGCTTCGCGACCAGCAGGGCGGCGGGGCCCGCGACCTTGACCCGGTAGTCGCGCGGGTCGGCCGGATCGAGGGCGGGGACGCTCATCAGGGAGTTGTCCACGACCGCGGCCTCGAGCCCGCGGGCACGCCGGGCGACCCGGCGGTCATGCGGAGGTATGCGAGCGGCCCTGGCGGTTCTGCCGCCCGCCCCCGCCAGAGCCTCCGGCACCATGAGGTCGACGGGGATCCCTTCGGGATTGCGCCACGCGCCGGGCTGGCCGTCGTCCGAGGGCCGGAAGCCCGCACGGCTCATGGCCTCCTCGACACGGGGGTCGTCGTCGAGTTCCCTGGGGTCGAGCGCGAGGTCGCTGTCCTTGGTCGCCTCGGCCAGCGCGACGGGGGAACGGGCCGTTCGCAGGTAGACGGCCTGGGCGCCGATCACGATCACCGCGTCCCGATGGGCCTCCAGGGCCTCCAGGGCGTCGAGGAGCGCCGATCGCGACCGGACGAGAAGATCGTCACTGTCGACGCCAGGAGGATTCATTGCGCTTCATCCATTCGATGAGTTCCTCGGCCTCCGAAGGAGCACGGCCGGGTCCGGTCATCAGATCGACCGAGACCTGGGAGGGCGCCGCAATGGTGACCCCCGCGGCGGTGACCAGAGTACGGGCGAAGACCACGTCGATCTCGGGTTCGGCCAGGATCACGTTCGCTCCCGCCTCCGCGGGCCGGAGCCCCCATTGCTCCGCCGCCCGTTCCGCGCTGTCCGTATAGATCATCGCGGAGCGTGCCGGGGCGTAAGGGGCCCATTCGGCGGCGGCGAGCGTTCCCGTCACGGCGTACCGCGCGGAAACGTCCACCGCTCCGCGCAGCAGATCCGGCAGCCCGCGCGGCACGATCCATCGCGTGACCCGGCTGTTGCGAACGAATCCGTAGTCCTTGCTCCAGCGCCGCAACAGCGGCTCCCAGTCGGGCACCGTTATCGATCCGGATCTGTCGCGATTCACCAGTTCCTCACCTTCCAGGAACTCGACAACGCGATATGCCGAACCCGTCGAGACACCGGCCATCTCAACGAGCGACCGAACCGTCCACGAAGTGGGGAAATCCAGGAGTGCGCGGACGATCCTCGCCGCCGGCGCCCCCTTCAACATGCCCCGCGGCCTACCGGGACCACGCCACGGGTCGCGGTCGGCGCCGCGATCCGCGACATGGAGTCCAGGCCGGGAAAGGCTCACTCGCACGTTCCCCGTCGCGTCGACGTACCCCAGCCCCGCACCGGCCAGGCGCTCGCGAACCGGCGGCGAAAGGTAACGGGCGACGACCACCCCCGCGGCCTCCGGCCACCGCGGCATCAGCGCCGACAGGGAATCCCTGATGACGGCCACGTCGCGCCCCTCGACCACGCGCTTGGCCTCCACCACCAGCAGGCCCGACGTCCCGTCCGGCGCCGCCACCTGGAGAAGCCCGTCACAACCAGGGAACGGCTCGTCGAGCAGCCGCAGCGTCCACCCGGGAGGCAGCCGTCCGGTCAGGACGGCCACGCCCGCCCGCAGCACCTCCGCCTGTGTTCGCGGCTCCGGCACGCCCGACCTCCCCGTGTCGACGTTCGGGAAATAGCCTATCTCCACCGCCGACGGAAACCCTGCATTTCCCGAACAGGGTCAGGAGAGCCAGGCGCGCATGCGGTGTTCGCAGTCGCGGATCAGGGGGATCTCGACGTACTCGTCCTTGGTGTGGGCGAGGGTGGGTTCGCCGGGGCCGTAGTTGACGGCGGGCACGCCCAGGGCGGAGAAGCGGGACACGTCCGTCCAGCCCAGCTTGGCCCGGACCTCGGCGCCGCTGGCCTCCACGAACGCGGCGGCGGCCGGGTGGTCGAGGCCGGGGCGGGCGGCGTCCGCGCCGTCCACGAACCTCACCTCGAAGCCGGCGAAGGCGTCCCGGACGAACGCCTGGGCCTCCTCCAGCGACTTGTCGGGTGCGAACCGGTGGTTGACGGTGACGACGCACTCGTCCGGGATCACGTTCCCGGCCACGCCCCCGCGGATGAACACGGCGTTGAGGCCCTCGTGGTACTCCAGGCCGTCCACGACGGGGCGGGCGGGCTCGTAGGCGCGCAGCACGTCCAGGATCCGGCCCGCGGTGTGGACGGCGTTGGAGCCCATCCAGGCGCGGGCGCTGTGGGCGCGCTCGCCCCGCGCGGTGATCTCGGCCCGCAGCGTGCCCTGGCAGCCGCCCTCGATCAGCCCGCCGGTCGGCTCCATCAGCACGGCGAAGTCGCCCGCCAGCAGTTCGGGGCGGGTCTCCACGAGCCGCTTGAGGCCGTTGCGGTCGGCCTCGACCTCCTCGCACTCGTAGAACACGTAGGTGACGTCGCGGCTGGGCTCGGGCAGGGCGGCGGCCAGCTTGAGGGCCACCGCGACGCCGCTCTTCATGTCGGTGGTGCCGCACCCGTAGAGCCGGTCGCCGTCCACGCGCGAGGGGAGGTTGCCGTTCAGCGGGACGGTGTCGAGATGCCCGGCGATGACGACCCGCTGGTCCCGGCCCAGGTCGGTGCGGGCGATGAGGGTGTCGCCGTCCCGGACCACGGTCAGGTGCGGGAGGGGCGCGAGCGCCTCCTCCACGGCGTCGGCGAGGGCCTTCTCGTCCCCGCTCACCGACTCGACGTCGACGATCGCCGCCGTCAGCTCCACCACGTCCACACCCAGATCAAGCCGCATGCTGCCCCAGCGTACGCACCCCACCGGGACGGCAGGGCTCCGGTGGGCGGGGCCGCCGGAGATTGTCGTCTCATGACCTGGTCGTGCGTAGGGTCGGAGGTGGTGGCGAGGGCGTCGGGAGACTCTGCGGACACGGGGGGAACGATGCCGAAACTCGAGACCAGACGGGTCGAGGTCAAGAACTTCCAGCGGCCGGACGAGACCCGCATGTTCGAGGGCAAGGGCCGCGCCGAGGTGATCACGCTGGCGGGCCAGCAGGTCGGATGCGGGACGTTCGAGCCCGGCTGGCGCTGGTCGAACAACGTCAAGCCCATCGCCGGCACGGAGCTGTGCGAGTTCTCGCACCTGTCCTACTGCCTGTCCGGGCGGATCAGGATACTGATGTCCGACGGGACGCAGGAGGAGATCGGACCGGGCGACGTGGCCGCCATTCCACCGGGCCACGACGCCGAGGTCGTGGGGGACGAGGCATGCGTGCTGCTCGACTTCGGTGAGTTCGGCGACTACGCCAAGCGCACCTGAGTGAAAAAGGGGCGCGCGGCGAACGCCGCGGGCCCCTTCTCACTCGACGGTCACGTGTTGATGCCGTGGTCGCGGAGGATGTCGTTCAGCTCGGCCTTGTTGTGCCGCCGGCCCTCCTCCAGGCGCTTGAGGATCAGCACCGCCGGGAGGCCGAACGTGCCGCCCTTGAACTCCTTGGTGCGGGTGCCGCCGACGGCCACGCACCAGTCGGGGATGCGGCCGCGGCTGATCTCCTCGCCGGTCTCCACGTCGATCACCGGCATCGACGCCGACAGGTTGGTGCCCGAGCCGACCACCGCGCCGCGGCCCACCCGGGCGCCCTCGACGATCATGGAGCGACTGCCGATCATGGCCTCGTCCTCGACCACCACCGGGACCGCGTTCGGCGGCTCCAGCACCCCGCCGATGCCGACGCCGCCGGACAGGTGGACGTTCTTGCCGATCTGCGCGCAGGACCCCACGGTCGCCCAGGTGTCGACCATCGTGCCCGAGTCGACGTAGGCGCCGATGTTGGTGAAGGAGGGCATCAGCACCACGCCCGGGGCCAGGTAGGCCCCCCAGCGGGCGATCGCGCCCGGGACGACGCGGACGCCGTCCAGCCGGCTCTTGAGCGGGATGCGGTCGTGGTACCGGAAGTCGCCGACCTGGGAACGCACCATGCCGAGCACCTTGAAGCTGAGGAGGATCGCCCGCTTGGCGCGCTCGTCCACGACGACCTGGTCGGTCGCGGGGTCGACGAGGGCGACCCGGGCCTCGCCGGAGTCGATCTGGTCGACGGCCGCGACGATGGCCGCGCGGGCGTCGGCGTCGTCCGGCGTCAGGTCGGCGCGCCGCTCCCACAGCTCGTCGATGGTGCCGGAGATCGGGCTGGTGAACGTTTCGGTCATGGCCCCTGAGCTTAGTAGGCGCCATCTCCCGGTACGGTCGTCGCGTGGCTGCATGGGCGAGATTGAGGGCGCGGGCCCCCAAGGGCCTGGGGAACCGGCGGTGGCGCTGGACCGGCGTGGCGCTGGTGATCGTGGTGGCGCTGGCCGCGGGCGGGTACGCCCTGTTCCACAGCGCGCGCCCCTACCTGCACGGGTCCAACTGCGAGGCGCAGACGACGCTGGGCAAGATGCCGCTGGACCTGGAGCAGGCCGCCAACTCCGCGACCATCGCGGCGGTGGCGTACCGCAAGCAGCTGCCCGAGCGGGCCGCGGTGATCGCGTACGCGACCGCGATCCAGGAGTCGCACATCCGGAACCTGCCCGACGGCGACCGCGACTCGGTCGGCATGTTCCAGCAGCGCCCCTCGCAGGGCTGGGGCACCCCCGAGAAGCTGCGCGACCCCGTCCAGTCGACCAGCAAGTTCTTCGACGCGCTGGTCAAGGTGAAGGACTACCTCGACCGCGACCTGCACGACGCGGCGCAGCTGGTGCAGCGCAGCGCGGACGGCGACGCCTACGCCCAGCACGAGCCGGACGGCAGGCTGCTCGCCCGCGCCTTCACGGGCCGCGAGGCGTCCTCGGTCCGGTGCTGGTTCACCCCGTCCAAGAAGACCGCGCCGCGCCGCGCCGAGGCGATCCGCGAGATGCGCCGCGCCTTCGGCGGCCGCCTCCAACTGGACGCACCGCAATCCTCGCTCCGCAAGGCCGAAAACGGCGCGGTCGCCCCGTCCCCCAACGCCGCCCCGCCCCGCCACTACGACGCGGTGAAGGTCACCAACCAGCGCACCGGCTGGGCGGTGGCCACGTGGGCGGTCACCCACGCCCAGGCGTACGGGCTCACCGAGATCCGCCACGCCAAGAAGCGGTGGCTCGCCGACTCCGGCCACGACGGCTGGACCCCCGACGGCCAGGCCCCCGCCAACCGCGTCATCATCCGCTGACCGCGCCCGGTTCCAGCATGCCGTCCATGGCCAGCCGCAGGAGCCGGTCGGCGTGCTCGGCGGGCATGCGCTCGCGCGTCCAGGCGGCGGCGTTCATGAGCGTGAAGACGTCGGCGCCGGTCACGTCCTGGCGGAGGGCGCCGGCCGACCGGACGGCGGCGATCAGCTCGTCGCTGATCTCGTTCATGGTGACGCAGGAGGCGTGCAGTTCCGATTCCTGGTCGTCCAGGCCACCGGCGAGCAGGGCGGCCAGCCCCTGGTAGGCGGCGGCGTGCTCGACCACCGCGTGCACCCAGTCGGTGAGGGCCCGGACCGGGTCGGCGCCGGCGAGCAGGTGCCGTCCGTGCTCGAACAGGGCCTCGTTGCGTTCGCGCAGGAGCGCGCCGACGAGGGCGCGGCGATTAGGGAAGTGGCCGTACAGCGTGCCGATCGCGACCCCTGCCCGGCGCGCGATGCCCTCCAGGGACGCGTCCGTGCCCTGCTCGCGGAAGGCCGCGTCGGCTTCGGCCAGCAGGCGTTCGTAGTTGCGCCGCGCATCGGCGCGCGGCCGTCGGCGAGGCGCGGCCATGGTCCCCCTTGCTAATTCGAGGCAGCCTCGGGTTAACTTTCCCGAGGCATCCTCAGGTTATCGCTTGGAGAGACATGATCTTGGTGACGGGGGCCACCGGCTCCATCGGCGGGCATCTGGTGCGCAGGCTGCGCGGGCAGGGCGCGGCACTGCGGGCGCTCGTCCGCGACGAGGCCAAGGGCCGCGCCCTGGGCTGCGACTTCGCCGTCGGGGACTTCTCGGACCCCGACTCGGTCGCGGCGGCGCTCGACGGCGTGGACCGGCTGTTCCTCAACGGCCCCGGGGCCCTTCCCGTGGACGGCGAGCAGCCGATGGTCCGCCAGCAGAAGGCCGCGATCGACGCGGCGCGCAAGGCCGGCGTCACGCGGGTGGTGAAGGTCTCGGTGCTCGACGCCCAGCAGGGCGGACGGCTCGCCCAGGGCGCGCACTGGGAGATCGAGCGGCACCTCGAAGCCTCCGGCCTGGCCTGGTCGCTGCTCCAGCCGTCCGGTTTCATGCAGAACTACCTGGCGGCCGGGGCGTTCAGCCCGGACGGACGCCTGATCAGCTCCTTCGGTGAGGCCCCGGTGGCCCACATCGACTGCCACGACATCGCCGCCTGCGCCGCGGTCCTGCTGACGACGCCGCGGGAGAGGAACGAGACCTTCGTCCTCACCGGCCCCGAGGCGCTCACCGACGCGCAGGTCGCCGAAAAGATCTCGACCGCGCTGGGACGGCCGCCGGCCCGGCTGGAACTGCCCGCCGACGATCTGGCCGCCGCGGTGAAAGCCCAGGGGGCGCCGGCCCGGTTCGCCGACGACCTCGCCGTTCTCGTCCGGGACGTGGCCGCCGGAGCCCAGGCCGCCACGACGACGGCCGTCCAGGATCTCACCGGCCGCCCGGCGCGCACGTTCGACGATTTCCTCACCGCCAACCTGGACGCCCTGCGCACCGCCGCCCCCGTCCCCTGACGGCGCTAGCCGGAGGCGGCCACCTCGATATTCCCGAGTCCTGGATCAATATTTGCGGCCATCATGCCAGAACAATGGATCGGACCAGGCCGGGGAAAGTACCGGTCAATTGATGCCGAGCAATTAACCGTCGCAGATAGGACCTAACGCCCATGGGTAGAGCAGCCGTTGTCAGCAGTCCAACGGCCACCGATACTGTAAGGGCATCTTATGACGACGACTGCGGAACAAGCCGCGCCGACCGAGGCACCTGAAAGCGAAGAGCGCGCCTTCGAGGCGCTCATGTTCGCCGCGCTCGCGGCCCGCCGTGAGCAGCGCTCCGAGTCCATCATCGAGCACCCGCTCCTGCTCGCCGCGCTCATGCGCCGCCGCGAGGGGCGCGGCGAGTCGGGCATCGAGCACCCGCTCCTCCTCGCGGCGCTCGCGGGACGATAAGAAAGGCCCCGGGCCGACGGCGAAGGAACTCCCCAGTCGCCGCGACGAATCGCGGCGACTGGGGAGACGGGTCACATCAACCGAAGAGGAGCACCTCATGGTGTCGGAGGAATCTGGCGAGCCGGCCGGCCACGACATGGCCGAGTCTTTGATCGACGATCTCATCCGCGACATACTCAATGAGGCCGGCCAGTCCACGAAGTCGCGCGCACGCGGCGGCGGGGACCCTATGGCGGCCCTGATCGAAACGGCGATCGCATCGTCATCGAACGCGCCGCCGAGGGCCTCGGTGCTCGAAAGGATCCTGCTCACCCAGGCCCTTGCGTCCGCCCTGGCCGATGCCCTCGCGCCCGCGCTGGCGGAGGCGCTGGCTCCCGAAGTCATGAAAGCCCTGGACCATTACGGTTCCGACGGCAATGAAGAGCACCGGACGGCTCCGGCGACCAGGACGGCGAAGGGACGGAAGAAGACGACGTGAACGACGCGGTCGCATCAAGGCCGCGGGCCTGACCCACGGCTCCGGCCCCTCGGACGAGGAGATCGCCCCCGGCCGTTCGACCGGTTGCACGCTGGTGATCCGCACGGACGTGATGCCGCCGCGGGCCGCGGCCCGTGCCCTGCACGCCCTGGCCATGGCCTGACAATGGAGGGGTGCGCGTACGTCCGATATCGCCTGAGCTGCTGGTCGAGGAGCTGAGCGAGCGACTGGCCTCGGCCTCACCGGGCGAGTGGCTGCGGGTCGCCGTCGACGGGCCCGATGCCGCCGCGCCCGGGGAAATGGCGGACGCGCTGGTGGCGCCTCTGCGTGCCCGGGGGCGGGACGTGCTGCGGGTCTCGGCGCGCGATTTCCTGCGTCCGGCGTCGCTGCGGTACGAGTTCGGGCGGCACGACCCGAACGCCTTCTACGACGACTGGCTCGATTCCGGCGGGCTGCTCCGCGAGGTCCTGGCGCCGCTCGATCCAGGCGGGACGGGCAAGGTGCTGCCGAGCCTGTGGGACCCCGTCCGGGACCGGGCCACGCGCGCCCGGTACGTCGACGTCCCTCCCGGAGCCGTCCTCCTCCTGGACGGGGCGCTGCTGCTGGGCCGGTGGCTGCCGTTCGAGCTGACCGTCCACCTGAGCATGTCGGCCGCGGCCCTGGCCCGCCGCACCCCGCAAGAAGACGCCTGGACGCTCCCCGCCCACGAACGCTACGAGCACGAGGCCGACCCGCGCCACACGGCGGACGTCGTGGTCAAGATGGACGACCCCCGCCACCCCGCCCTGATCGAGGACCTCGGCTAGTGCCCGGGCAGGAGGCACATGGTGTCGAGGCCCAGGACGTGGTTGAGGCGTCCGAAGGCCAGCCAGGAGCCGAGGCACATGCTCAGCTCCACGATCTCCAGTTGGCTGTAGCGGGCGGTCATCCGGGTCCAGAAGTCCTCGTCGAGGCCGTGGTGGTCCAGGGTGTACCGCTCGGCGTACTCGGCGGCGAGGCGGGTGCGGTCGTCGAAGGCGTCGGTGGTGCGCCAGTTCGTCACCGCGTCGGCGAACTCCTCCTCGACTTTCTCGCCGTCGCGTTCGGTGCGCCAGTCCAGGCAGAAGGCGCACCCGTTGATCTGGGCGACGCGGAGGCGGGCGGCCTCGAACTCGCGGAGGCCGAGGGTGGTGTGGGCGTAGACCGACATCGCGAAGGTCGAGGCGGCGGGGCCGATGCCGGGCACCATCTCCCCCCACACGTAGCCGATCGCGTCCTTGCCCTCGGGGATGTCGATGTTCACGGCCGTCTCCTTCCCAGTCTGCCGGTCGCGGGGCGCAGCGGGACGTCGAGGGCGTCGTAGAGGCCGGGCGCGGCGTCCGCGAGCCAGTCGACGGCGCCGACCAGGCGGCCGACCGCGGTGGCGTTGCCGCCCGCGGCCATGTTGCCGTTCTCGTCGCGGGCCTCCACCGTGACCTCGATGCGCGGGCGGCCCTCGACGATCACGCGGTGGGCGCCGTCGCCGCCGGGCGGGACGGGCCAGTCGGGCGCGCAGGACGGGTGGATGCGGGTGACGTGCTCGATGACGATGAGCGGTTCGCCGTCCACGACGCCCTGGACCTCGAACCGCACCGCGCCCTGGGTGCCCTTCTCGAACTCCCCCATCGTGCGGGTGGACACCGTGGTCTCCAGCGGGCGGCGCTCCAGGGTCTCGCGGACCTCGTCCAGCTCGACGCCGAGGGCGCGGGCCATCAGCCGCACCTGCCCGCCCCACACCATGGTCGGGACGGTCGGCGCCAGCATCGGGGGCTCGTAGTCCATCGGCTGGCCCATGCCGACGAGGTAGCGGACCGAGTCGGGCTGGTCGTAGGTGGAGTAGTCGAAGATCTCCTGGCAGCGGATCGCGTCCACGTCGGTGCCGAGCCCGCTGAGCAGCAGCGGCAGCACGTCGTTGCCCCAGCCGGGGTCGACGCCGGAGACGAACAGCGAGCCGCCGCCCTCCTTGACCGCGTCCAGGACGGCCTCGCGCTGGTCGGGCGGGGCGTTGCGCTGGTCGTAGAAGGCGTAGAGGGCGGGGGTGACGACCACGGCGCCGCCGCGGACCGCCCGGACGATGTCGGCGAGGGCCTCGTCGGGACGGATGTCGCCGGACGCCGCGTACACCACGGCGCGGGGCCGGGCGGCGAGGACCGCGTCGAGGTCGGTGGTCGCGGCGATCCCCAGGTCGTGCCCGAGGCCGCCGAGGTCTCCGGCGTCCCGGCCCGCCTTGCCGGGGTCGTGGACGATCACGGCGGTGAGCTCCAGCGCCGGGTGGGCGTGCACGGCGCGGATGGCCAGGCGACCGACGTTGCCGGTCCCCCAGACGATCGTGGGGATCATGCGCTGGAATCTAACAAGGGGGCGGGGTCCTGCCTAGGGTTTTCCCTAGCAAGCATTTGGTTGCTTTGTGTGCATGCCCGATGACCTGGCGTTTCACCAAAAGCTACTCATCAGTAGGTAGTGACGCACCTCACAGCACAATGTAGAACCTGTTCTAATCGCGCCACGACCGAGGAGGGTCACATGAGCGAGGCGACCAAGCGAAGTAGCAGATCCACGGACGTCACCCGCCGTGGATTCATCGCTGGAACGAGTTCTATCCTGGCGCTGGGGGCGCTGTCCCGCACCGCCGCGGCCGCCCCCGCGCCCGCGCCCATCGCCGACGGCGCCCACGTCCCCGTCCTGGTCATCGGCACCGGGTACGGCGGCTCCGTCGCCGCCCTCCGGCTCGCCCAGGCCGGCGTGGACGTGCACATGGTCGAGATGGGCATGTCCTGGGACACCCCCGGGTCGGACGGGAAGATCTTCGCCAACACCAGGACGCCCGACGTCCGCTCCTACTGGCTCCGCACCCGGACCAAGCAGCCCCTCAGCAACTTCCTCGGCTTCCCGCTCGACAAGGACGTTCCGCGCCACACCGGCATCCTGGACGCCGAGGACTTCAGCGGCATCACCGTCTACCAGGGCCGCGGCATCGGCGGCGGCTCCCTCGTCAACGGCGGCATGGCCGTCACGCCGCTGCGCCAGCGCTTCGGCGGCATCCTGCCGTCCGTGGACGCCAACGAGATGTACGACGTCTACTACCCGCGCGCCAACGCCGGCCTGGGCGTCAACCACATCGACCCGGCCTGGTTCGACACCACCGACTGCTACCAGTACGCCCGCGTCGGCCGCAAGCACGCCCAGCGGTCCGGGTTCCCGTTCGTGTTCGTCCCCAACGTGTACGACTTCGGCTACATGAAGCAGGAGGCCGCCGGGAGCGTCCCCACGTCGGCGCTCAACGCCGAGGTCCTCTACGGCAACAACCACGGCAAGAAGTCACTTCTGAAGACCTACCTCGCCCAGGCCAAGGCCACCGGCAGGGTCGCCATCTCCGCCCTGCACAGGGTCACGAACGTCACCCCGGCCTCGGGCAACCGCTACACGGTCACCATCGAGCAGCTCAACACCACCGGCGGCACCGTCGCCACCAAGGCCGTGACCGCCGACCGGGTCTTCTTCGCCGCGGGCAGCGTCGGGACGTCCAAGCTGCTGGTCAAGCTCAGGGCGACCGGCGCGCTGCCGAACCTGAACGGCGAGATCGGCAAGGGCTGGGGCGACAACGGCAACGTCATGTGCGGCCGCGCCAACCACCTGTGGGACCCGACCGGAACGATCCAGTCGTCCATGCCCACCGGCGGCATCGACAACTGGGACGCCGGCGGCGCCTTCGCCGAGGTCGCCCCGCTGCCCACCGGGATCGAGACCTACGCCTCCTTCTACCTGTCGATCACCAGGAACCCCAACCGCGCCCAGTTCACCTGGAACGCCGCCGCGAACCGGGTGGACCTGAACTGGCAGACCGCCTGGAAGCAGCCGTCCATCGACGCCGCCAAGACCATCTTCGACAAGATCAACTCGAAGGAGGGCACGATCTACCGGACCGACCTCTTCGGCGTGTACAAGATCTGGGGCGACCACCTGACCTACCACCCGCTCGGCGGCGCCGTCCTGAACCGCGCCACCGACAACCACGGCCGCCTGCACGGCCACCCCGGCCTGTACGTCATCGACGGCGCGCTCATCCCGGGCAACACCACCGTCAACCCGTTCGTCACCATCACCGCCCTCGCCGAACGCAACATCGACAAGATCATCGACACCGACTTCTGACGAGGACCCCGGCCACCTGGCGCGAGTGGCCGGCCTCAGAACAGGCCGCGCACGGCAAGCCGCGCCACCTGGCGCAACTCCTCGCGCGTACGCCCGCTCGCCGCCTGGACCGCGATACCGTCGCAGACGGTGAGAACGAGCCGCGCAAGCGCGGCGGGGTCACACCCCTCAGGCAGGTCGGACGCCCCCTCGAACCGCCGCCGAAGCGCCGCCTCCCCGGCCATCCGCCGCGCGACGGTCTCCCGCCGCACCCCCACGGAATCCGGCCCGCAGGCATGGACGGTATTCACACTCAGGCACCCCAGCGGAGTATCCGGGCCCGTGGTCAGCGCGACGGCCCCCTCGACCATGCGCTCGACGACCTCCCGCACGGTGGGCGCCCCCACCGCTTGACCGGCATAGGCACCAGGCCCGCTGCCGTAGCGATCCAACGCCTTGACGAACAACTGCTCCTTGTTGCCGAAGGCCGCGTACATGCTGGGCCGGTTAATGCCCATCGCGCCGGTCAGATCCGACAGCGACGTCCCCTCGTACCCCTGCCTCCAGAAGACCTCCAAGGCGCGGTCGAGCGCGGCATCGGCGTCGAAAGCCCGCGGACGACCACCCGGCATGGCCCACCTCCTTGAAACGGCACCCCCGCACACTCTAGTTTCTTACCGATAGGTACATAACTAGGAGCAGCCTTGATCAGAGTCGGAGTCGTCGGTGCCAGTGGCTGGGCCGCAGGGTCGCACCTGCCCGCCCTCGCCGCACTGCCCGAGTTCGAGGTCACCGCGGTAGCCACGACCAAGCAGGCCAGCGCCGGCAAGGCCGCGGCCGGACACAACGTCCCGCACGCCTTCACCGACGCCAACACCCTCGCGGCACACCCCAGCGTGGACCTGGTCGTCGTCTCGGTGAAGGCGCCCGAGCACTCGAAAGTGATCAGGGCCGCGCTGAAAGCGGGCAAGCACGTGCTCTCAGAGTGGCCGCTGACCGCGGATCCCGACGAAGCACCGGACCTCGCCGAAGCCGCCACGGCCGCCGGCGTGCTCCATGCCGTCTCCCTTCAGGGAACCCACTCCCCCGACGCCCGCTTCGTCGCCGACCTCATCAATGGCGGCCGGATCGGCCGCCTGGAGTCGGCAGTCCTGGTGGCGTCGGGCGCCCCGTACGGGGGCGGCAGCATCTACCCGGACCTCGCCTGGTGCGCCGACCCTGCCGGAGGCGCCACCATCCTGACGATCATGGCCGGCCATTTCATCGCGACGCTGGAACGCATGACCGGCAGCCTCGCCGAGGTCTCCGCCAGACTCCCCCGCCTGTACGACCAACTCACCCTGGAGGGAACCTCCCGAACAATCCCCAACCAAACGCCCAGCCACGTACTGGTGCACGGCACCCTGGAGAACGGCGCCACGGCGTCCATCACCGTCCATGGAGCCTCCGGCAGCCCCGACGGCTTCCTCGTCAAGCTCGTCGGCTCCGAGGGAACGATCGTCATCACGCCACCCCAGCCGGGCACGTACATGCACTGGACCGACTGGGACATCCGCGTCAACAACGAACCGACGAAGGTGCCGGACGCCTACGTGACCGTCCCCTTCGACCCGTCCGCGGGCCCGGTCGCCAACGTCGCCGCCGTCTACCAGGAGTTCGCTCGCGCCCTCACCGAGAACCGCCAGCCGACCCCGAACTTCCACACCGCCGCCCGCCTCCACCACCTGCTGACGACCATCGAAGAAGCCGCCCGAACCGGCAACCCCGAAGAAGTCCGGCCGCGACGGTGAGTACCTGAGCAGGCTCGTCCAGAAAATGACGCTCCGCCGACTTGGTCCAAGCGCGCCGAGAGCAGCACGGATCCGACGAGGAGTGACCCGTACCCGCCGGGGCTAGTCCGTGTGGACGGCCGCGCGGACGTTGATGGCGGCCGTCCCGAGCGTCGGGCCGTACGTCCACAACTCGCTCGCCCCGTAAATCCAGGCGTTGTGACCGATGATGTAGCCCCAGCCACGGGAGAGCGGCATGTCGGTGATCCACGGCCCGCCGCTGGCGCCCTTGCCCATGTCGCAGGCCATCCGCCGGAAGAGGGCGTCCGGCGCCGCGTAGCCGACGCAGAACCTCAGCTGCTTGGAGTCGATCCCGGAACGGGGCGGGTGGGTGTCGGACGGGTAGCCGAACGCCCGCGTGTCCTGGAAGCTGGTCTCGTTGTGGCCCTCGCCGAACTTGTAGCCCTGGTAGCCGACCACGTTGCCCGCCCTCCGGCCCGAGGAGAGGTTCAGGGCGATCGCCCCCAGGTCGTACCTGCTGTTCTTGCCTTCGTGGTAGCCCTTCGGCACCGCCCAGGACTTGGCGGTCCACGTGCCGTACGGCCTCTTCCCGTCGTGGTAGTCCGGCACGAACGCGAAGTTCGAACTCCAGCCCCCGTTGCCGTTGCTGACGCAATGCGCCGCCGTCCAGATGGTGTTGCGATTGGACGCGTTGATCGTCGCGGCGGAGCACGACCGGCTGGAGCCGTTCTTGGTGAAGAAAAGCTTCCCGATCGTCGCGGCGGGCATCTTCCCGTGCGTCGACCACACTCGGGATGTGGAGAAGTAGTCGAGCGCCAGCGTTCCCGGAATGGATCCGCTGACGGGCGCCTCGGGGACGAATCCCTCACCGCTTTCCGCTTGGGTGCTCGGAGGCACCTCCCCGGCGTCGTCCCCGCCCGGTGTCGCCTCGGGCACGGGCATCGGGGTCGCGGATTCCATGCGCTCCGCAGTCCAGAACTCCTCGACCTGTATGGGCGACAGAGACGTCTTTTCCGGGGCGCCGGTGGCCGCGTCCCAGGGTTCCGTGGCGGCCGGTTCGTTCTCCACCGCCTGCGCGCTGCCCGCGGTGAGCGGGGCCGCAGCGACGAGGGCCAGCAGGGTGGTGCCCAGCAAAGTGGAACGCCGTGTCATCGTTTCCGTCCTTGACCGCGCGGGCGCGTCGTTTGTCGAGGTGGAAACGTGACCGGGATTCAGGCTCGATGACTCCACCTGTGCCCTTGTGACACACCCCGATTCTGTCGGGGCCGATCCGGGAAGTCCTTCGCGCAGAGTCCACAGTCCCTTGACGACGAGTCCACGCCGTCTCAGAGCGCAGTGACGAGGAAGATCGTCGTCCGCTAAAAGCCAAGCCCCCCATGCTTCACCCGCACCAACAAACCGGCGAACACCGCACGTTCGAACTCCGACCGACCACCATTCGGATCCTTGGAATCTCGCACCCACACCCCACCGGCCGACTCCGCCGGCTCGACGCACGGGTCATCGTTTCCGCCACCACTGTGAGAGCTCTTCCGCCACTCCATCCGGCCCTGGCACCGCTACGATCCGCCGTTCCGGGGCCACCGGGTCGCCACCCGGGACACCGAACTCGGCCCCCCTGCTGCCGACCTGGCCCGCCGCCAACCGCGACGAGGCCGCCTACACGGCCGACTGACGTAAGACCCCAGCGCGCCGGGGCAGGCGCCAGTGAATCAGGAACCGGAATCACTGAGATTCTCCGAATGGTGCATGAACGGACTCAGGCATGCAGGGTGGGCCGGTAGACGAGCTCTTGGATGTGGCCGTCGAGCGTCCGGCTCTCGATCAGTTCGAGGTCGAAGTCGGCCGCACCCCGGAAGATCGGGTCCGCTCCGGTCTGACCGGTGATCACGGGGAAGAGCGTCACCTGGACGCGGTCGACCAGGTCGGCGGCCATGAGCGCCCGGTTCATCGACAGGCTGCCGTGCGAGCGCAACGGCACGTCGGACTCCTCCTTGAGCCGGGCGACGACGTCGACGGCGTCGCCGCTCACGACGGTCGCGTCCGGCCAGTCGAGGGGGCTCTCCAGCGTCGTCGACACCACCGTTGTCGGCAGGTTCCGCATCCGGGTGTTCACCGGGTCGGTCACCTCGGGCGCGGTGCCCGGCCCCAGCACCTGCACGAACTGCCGGAAGGTGGTGGCCCCGAGGACCATCCGCTGCTCCTCGCCGTACAAGGCGAGGCGGCGGTCGAGAAACTCGGGACCCTGCTTGCCCCAGTAGCCGCCCCAGTCGCCGCTGCTGGTGTAGGAGCCGTAGCCGTCGAGGCTGCAAAAGACGTCGAAGGTGTAGGTAGCGGTCATGACGCTCTCCCTGTGAGTGGCGACCGGCCCGTGCCGGCCTCTTACCTTGGCTACGAACCGGCTCGACGAGATTCGACACCACCGCGCGACGGACATGAGATCCGCCTCGCCATCTTGCGGCTCCCGCGCCGCCCACCAGGTGGACGGCCCGTCAGACGCATCGAACGCGATGCTCATGGCATTCCCTCAGACCGCGTCGATGGCCGCTGGCCGGATCACCCGGCCCCGCTCTCCCTGATCTCCACTGGAGAGACTGAACAAGAGGCCGGCCCGGATGCTCGTCCCCGAGCGTGGTGCTTGTCCAGCCACGCTGAAACACACCCCGAATTGAGGTTGCTCATGGCCCCCACCAGTGACTCTGAGCCCATTCTGGCGAGAATGCCCTTCCAGCCCCCGTGGGAACTGTGGGAGGTGGTCGGGCTCGCCTGGCCCTGGCGGTGGTAGCGGCCCTGGTCGGCTGGTGAGGCCACCTGTGGCCCGGACCAGGGGCCGCGGGCGGCGCAGCGCCCGGCACCATCTCCCGCGGCGTGCGCCCGGCGTGCTCGACCGGCGCCCCTCGTGCCCAGACAAGAGCGGGACGGCCCCTCAGAACCCCCGGAAGATTCCGTCCTCGTTGGGTGTGCGGATGGCCACGCGAACGGCGTCCCACGCCCCCTGGCCGGAGAAGTCCGTGCGGAGGACCGGCGTGCCGCCGTGCCGAGGGAGCATCTTCATGATCGAACGTTCCCGCAGCGGGGCCCGTGCCGCCACAACTGTTTCAGCGTGCCCGCCCGACGACTGGGGGCGTTGCGCCCAAACCTTCGATCCGGACCGTCCTGCCACCACACGGTCCGGGCGTCAACCGCTACAGGCCAAGCTCCCCACGCTTCACGCGCATCAGCAACCCGGCGAAAGCCGAGCGCTCAAACTCCAACCGACCACCATCCGGGTCCTTGGAATCACGCACCCACACCTCACCAGCCGACTCCGCCAGTTCGACGCACACGTCGTCGTTTCCACCACCGGTGTAGGAGCTCTTACGCCAGGTGATCACTCGCGGCCCAGTTCCGTGCACTTCACCCGCCCGAGCAGTCTCGCGAACGTCACACGATCGAGCTCCAACCAACCACCGTCCGGATCCTTGGAATCCCGCACCCACACCTCACCGGCCAACGCCGCAAGCTCGACGCACGCGTCATCGTTCAACCCTCCGCTGCGGGAACTCTTACGCCACTCGATCACTCGCGGCCCAGTTCCCCGCACTTCACCCACTCCAGCAACCCCGCAAACGCCGCACGCTCGAACTCCAACCGACCACCGTCCGGATCCTTGGAGTCCCGCACCCACACCCCACTGGCCGACTCCGCAAGCTCGATGCACAAGTCATCGTTTCCACCACCACTGTGAGAGCTCTTCCGCCACTCCATCACTCGTACCTCCCTAGGGTCTCCTGGATCAGAGCCTTCGAGTCCTCGCGGGGGAGGGCAATTGCCCCGATCTCGTCGAAACGTACTTCAAGAACGGCGGACTCGTCACCAGCATCGATCAACCTGCCCGCAAGCTGCGCGACGGCATACGAGACTCCCTTGCCACCGACCGTCGCCACCTGAAAGTGGCCGTCGTGCCCTGGATGCCACCCCGCACCTCGCGGCACGACACGCACACAGACGCGATCGACTTCCGCCAACTCCAGCAGAAAGTGCAGCTGACCTGCCATAACGTCGCGATCACCGACTACGTTTTCCAACACCTCCTGATCGAGCAGAAGCCAGAGATAGGGCGGATTCCTACGCTTGAGCACGCCTTGCCGCTTCATGCGCGACTTGGCCTCGTTCTCAACGTCGCCGCTGCGTCCAGCCGCCTTGACGATCGCCCGCGCATAGGGCTCCGTCTGAGCCAATACGGGCACGCTCTTGCCGTGATACATCTTGATCACGTCTGCGGCCGCCTCGTACTGGACGTACTGCTTGCGCCAGTCGGGATCATGGCCGCTACACGCGTACATGTGAAGCCGCTCGAAGTGCCCGCCGGTGTTCCATGCACGGTCCAACGTCTTCAGATATGTATCGCGAGGGCGAAGGCGACCGGCCTCCCAGTTCGATACGGTTCCCCGCGCCACGTTGACGATCTTGGCGGTCTGGGCTAGCGAGAGACCACGCTGGGTGCGATAAAACCACAGGTCAAACGCCATCCACGCCCAGAGCGACGAGTTCGGATCGATGGTTTCCCGGACAGTCATCGCTCCCCCAAGGCGTATTCGGCGGATTCCAATCCACTCCACGTTAGCGCGCGAACACTCAGAGTGAGAGAACGTTTCCCGACCTCTGGGTGGTTCTCCATGAGTGATCAAGAACTGGTGGCGCCGACTGCCGCCAGCCCGGAAATGCGCCTGACTCTGCTGGCCGAACCTTCGTCGGTCGTTCTGGCCCGCGAACTGGTGCGGTACGCCCTCACGGGGTGGGGGCACCAGGGGGATCTCGTGCACGACTCGATGCTTGTGATGAGCGAGATCGTCACCAATGCCGTGTCCGCCGCGCGTGGGGCGCAGATTCGCCTGCGTTGCGCGCTACGCGAGGGGGCTCCGCTTCTGGAGTGCTGGGATCCTTCGTCGGCGCTGCCCGTCGCGGCCGATGCCGCCGCGTTGGACGAGCACGGGCGGGGTCTGGCGATCGTCGCCGCATACGCCAAGGACATGGGCGTCCGCCCGTCCGCGACCGGGGAGGGCAAGGTCGTCTGGGCGCTCATGCCCGTCCCGCGGCGCTGATTCGCCGCAGGCCTTTCATCAAAAACTTTGGACGCTGTACGGTGTTTCGCATGCGCACCGAGACCGTGATCCCGTGCCTGCCCTGCCGCCGACTCGACGACGTCCTGCCGTTCTACGAAGCGCTCGGCTTCGAGCTGACCTACCGCCAGGACCGTCCCAACCCGTTCGCCACCGTCCGCCGGGACGGGATCGAACTGAACTTCTTCGGCGTCCCCGAGTTCAACCCGGAGGACTCCATGGGGACGGTGGTCGTGCTGTCCCCGGACACCGAGCTGCTGCACGCCGCGTTCGCCGCGGGCCTGCGCCGCACGTTCGGCAAGATCCCCGTGTCGGGCATCCCCCGGATGACCCGGCCGCGCCGCATGCAGGGCACCGCGGGCGGCTTCACCGTGGTCGACCCCGGCGGGAACTGGGTGCGGATCAGCCGATACCAGGACGACGCCGACGAACCCGACGCGGCGGAGGGGCGGCTGGCGCGCGTGGTGGCCACGGCCGCGCGCCAGGCCGACTCCCACGGTGACGAGGCCGCGGGCATCAAGGTGCTGGAGATCGGGCTGGCCAGGCACGAGGACGCCACGCCCGCCCAGCGGCTACCCGCGCTGGTCTACCTGGCTGAACTGCGAATACGCACCGGGGATCGCGACGGCGCTACGGCGTCGCTGGCCGAGGCCGAGGCGTTGCCGCTGACCGAGGCCGAGCGCGAGGCCCTCGCCAAGGACCTCGCCACCGCCGCCGAGCTGACCGCCGACCTCGCCCGCTGACAGAGATGATGTAGGTGAGCACCTCCCGTGGAGGTCTGACCGACCGACCTCGGGTCTTCAACGGGCTCTGTCGGCCCTGGCCGGGGGGGTGTGCGCCTGGTCTCGATCGGGTGGACGGTTCTCACGACCGGGCGGCGGCGGTGTCGGCCTGTCCCCGCCGTTTCCAGTGCGACCTGGCGGTTCGGGCGATGGTGGGGATAAGCCCGCGCACGCCGAGCGCCTGCACGCCCGCAAGGGGGCTCCAGTAGTCGCGCCAGGTGAGGATCTCCCCGTCCCTGGCCCTGAGCAGCTGGATGTAAGGCATCGTGTACGGCCTGCCGGTGCTGACCACCCTTCCGTGTCCTTCGTACTCGGCAATGAGCGTCTCGGGGTCTTCGGTCTGGTAGACGGCCAGGGAGTCGAAGCGGGTCAACTCCAGCGGGGTCGAGGTGATCGAGGTCAGGTACTGCCGGATGGGCTCGCGGCCCCGTAGGAACTTCGGCACTCCGGGCGGGGCGAAGGGCAGCTCGTGGGTGCCGTCCACAGCGAACATGTCGGCGAAGCCGTTGAGGTCCTTGGCGAGGAAGAGGTGCTGCGCACGCTCCAGGACCGCGCGCGGGCCGGTGTCGTCCATGACGCCCCCCATTTAAGTCTACGAGTGTTGACTGAATGAGGCTAGCAACCGTCCGCCAAATGAGTCAACACATGTAGACTGAACGGCATGCCGGACGAGCCACCACCCCTGTCCCGCGCCGAGCGGCGCCGGCGAACCGAGGCGCGCATCCTGGAGGCCGCGCGCGAGTTGTTCGCCCGGTCCGGCTACGACCGCACCACCATCCGGGCCGTCGCCGCCGCCGCCGGCACCGACCCCGGCCTGGTGATGCGCTACTTCGGGTCGAAAGAGGAACTGTTCGCGCGCGTCGCAGAACTCGCACCGGACCAGCCGGTGACCGGCCCTGCCGAGGACGTCGCCGAAGTGCTGCTGGCCTCCCTGGGCGACAAGCTGCGCGGCGACCTGTCGGGCACGCTGGCGATGTTGCGCTCGATGCTCACCCACCCGGACGCCGGCCGTGAGGTGCGCGCGGCGATCACCGAACAGCAGCGCCAAGTGGCCGCCGCGATCCCGGCCGACGACGCCGTCCTGCGCGCCGGCCTCATCGGCGCGATCACCCTCGGCGCCATCATCGGCCGCGACCTGCTCCACCTGGAGGGAGTACGGGACGCCAAAGCAGAGGACATCGTCGAAGTGCTGCGACCCGCCATCCACGCCATCGCCCAGAGCGCACCAGCCCACGCCCCCGCCGAACTGACCGCCGACCTCGCTCCCTGACCGTCAGCGCTTGCGTTTCTTGCCGCGGCCGGTGGGGCGGCCCTTGGCGCCCGGCGCCGCGCGACGTTTCCGGCGTCCATCGATCGCGTGGACGGCGGACATGCGCGCTACCAGCTCGCGGAACTCGCGGAGGCCCTCCCGGTCGGGATGGCCGGAGTTCAGGACCGCCTCGGCGAAGGTCGCCAGCCCGCCGGGTTGGAGCTCGCCCGCGAGCTGCTCGCGCACCACGTCGGGTCCGGCCGCCTCCAGCAGCGTCAGGATGCTCTCGGTCATGCCCAGCAGGCCCTCGGCCTCGGTGAGGTCGTCCTGGCCGCACATGCCTTCGTCGACCATGTACGCGATCACGGCCGGTGCGAGCCCCGGGTCACCGCGCCAGCGGCGCAGCGCGCTCGTCCCTTCGGGCAGGGCGGTGACCAGCGCGTCCAGCATCATGCCCGCCCGCCTGCGGAAGGGGCAGGTGCGGATCGCCTCCAGAAGCGGTTCGAGGTCACCGCCGTGCGCGTCCAGCCAGCCGGCGATCTCGGCCCGGCCGGTCTCCGCCGTGTAGTGGTCGGCGACGACGCCGAGCAGCCCTTCGGGAGAGGCGTCCCTCAGCTCGCCGACCAGGCCCGCCTCCCGGCCCTCGGCCACCAGCCGCTCGCGGACGGCCGCCGCGCCGAGGTCCGTCAGCCGGACCAGCGTGCCGGGGCGCCGCAGGTCACGCCTCAGCCGCTCGGCCGCGTCCGGCGGGAAGGGAGGCTCGGCGTCGGGGGGCAGGACGCCGTCCCCGGCGGTGAGGTCCATGCTGTAGAGCGGGTCGGCGATGCCCTCGGTCAGTTCCACGGCGCCGAGATCGGCCAGCACGTCCAGCAGGCGCGCCACGTCGTCGCCGACGCGTGCGCGCTCGGCCTCCAGCAGCGGCGCGTCCACCGGTTCGAGCAGGTAGTCCTCGGTGGAGCTCAGCCATACCGACTCCGCGATCCGCCGGACGGGGACGGCGGGCTCCAATCCGTAGATCGTGTTGAGCACGTCGGGCACGACGAGCGGGAAGTCCGCGTACATGAAGGAGAATCCGCCGTCCGCCCAGATGGACCGGCAGATCTCGTCGCGCAGGTCGGGAACCGCCTCGAACGCCCGCCGCCACAGCGCCGGCGGATCGGCGAGCACCGGGGCCGCCTTGGCGACCGCGTACAGCCGCCCCTTGGCCACCCGTACCAGCCGGGCCCGCTTCGCCCACGACAGGACGAGGTTCAGCCCGGCGAGCTCCCCGGCGCTGCGCACCCCCTCGACCTCGTCCCCGGTGCCGAGGAGGTCGACGAGTTCCCGGGCGTCGGACATCCGCAGGTAGCCGTTGGGGGTGAGGGCGCGCCCCTGTTTACCGGCCCATTCCGCCAGCGCGCGCAGCCGCTCGATGACCGGGCTCGCCGCGGCGGCTCGGGCGAGCTCGTCCTCCGGCGGCAGGAACACCGGCGGCTGCGCGAACAGCCGTTCCCCGTCCAGGTCGTCGCCTTCGACTAGACGGCCGAGCAGTTCCTCGTCGAAGTCCACGCGGCCCGCGTGCACGTCCTCGGTGAAGCGCTCCAGGGCGTCCGGATCGGCGAGGTCCACGCCGGCGCGGGCGGCGGTACGGGCCCAGAACGTGGCGAGGCCCTGCCGCAGCGGGTCGCGCACGGCCGTCTCGAAATCCTTGGCGGCCTTGTCGATCGCCGCCGAGTTCTCGGCCGCGCTCGCGCCGCGCGGGTCGAGCAGCCCGGTGGCGTCCAGGTAGCCGATCAGCGTGCGCAGCGTCTCCGGGGCACCGGTCAGTTCCTCGGGCTCGGCGGCGACGCGGCGGGGAATCCACTCCAGGAGGAATCCGTGCACCTGGTGGGGCGTCCACCACGCCAGCCGTCCGTCGGCACCGTCGTGCCTGTACTCCAGGGCCGAGGAGAGGATGAACGGGTCCGCCGCCAGGTCCCGCTCCCCGGCCCAGGCCGTGCAGCGGCGAAGGATCAGGTCCCTGGCGGCCTCGAACTCCTCGGTCTCCTCAGGATCGAATCGCGTGCGCACCCGGCCACGCTAGTGGCCTGCGGCGGGATACCGGCGTCAAACGCCGAGGGAGCGGCCGATGATCTCTTTCATGATCTCGGTGGTGCCGCCGAAGATGGTCTGGATGCGGACGTCCTGGTAGGCCTTGGCGATCGGGTACTCGGTCATGTAGCCGTAGCCGCCGTGCAGCTGGACGCACCGGTCCACCACGCGCTTGAGCAGCTCGGTGTTCCAGTACTTGAGCATCGCGGCCTCTTCGGCGCTCAGCTCTCCCCGGCTCTCCTTGGCGATGCAGTCGTCGGTGAACGTGCGGGTGACGGTCAGCTCGGTCTTCATCTCGGCGAGGGTGAAGCGGTTGTGCTGGAACTTGCCGATCGGGCGGCCGAACGCCTCGCGGGTCTTGCAGTACTCCAGCGTCTGCTCGAAGGCGACCTCGGCCCCGGCCTGGGCGGTGACGCCGATGGACAGGCGCTCGCGGGCGAGGTTCTGCATCAGGTAGATGAAGCCCATGCCCTCCTCGCCGAGGAGGTTGGCCTTGGGGACGCGGACGTTGTCGAAGAACAGCTCGGCGGTGTCCTGGGCGTGCATGCCGACCTTGTCGAGGTTGCGGCCGCGCTCGAAGCCCTCCATGCCGCGCTCGACGACCAGCAGGCTGACGCCGCGGGCGCCGGCGGACGGGTCGGTCTTGGCCACCACGATCACCAGGTCGGACAGGATGCCGTTGGAGATGAACGTCTTGGAGCCGTTGACGACGTAGTCGTCGCCGTCCTTGACCGCAGTGGTCTTGATGCCCTGCAGGTCGGACCCCGCGGCGGGCTCGGTCATCGCGATCCCGGTGATGAGCTCGCCCGAGCAGTAGCCGGGCAGCCAGCGCCGCTTCTGCTCCTCGTCGGCCAGCCGCAGCAGGTAGGCGCCGTTGATGTCGTTGTGCACCGAGAACCCGGGGCCGCTGACGTTCGCGCGGGCGAACTCCTCGTTCAGGACGACGTAGTAGCGGTAGTCGGGGTTGCCGCCGCCGCCGTACTCCTCGGGGACCTCGATGCCGAGCAGGCCCTGCCGTCCGGCGGCCAGCCACACCTCGCGCGAGACGACGCCGTCCCGCTCCCACTGCTCGTGGTACGGGGTGATCTCCTTCGCGATGAAGGACCGCACCATGTCGCGGAACGCCTCGTGCTCCTCGGTGAAGATCTCGCGTGCCATCCGGCCGGCTCCTTGTAGTAAGTGCATCCTGATACAGGATTAATGTAACACTAGGACTGTCACATAGGAGAGGCGGCCATGGACCCGGTCGAAGAGATGACGGTCGACGAGCTGGCCGCCCGCGCCGGCCTGACCGTGCGCACCGTGCGCTTCTACGCCGGGCGCGGCCTGCTCCCGGCGCCCCGCCTGCGCGGCCGCACCGGCCTGTACGGGCCCGACCACCTGGCGCGGCTGGAGCTCGTCCGGGAACTGCAGGCCCTCGGCCTCACCCTGGCCGCGATCGAGCGGCACCTCGAACGCATCCCCGCCGACGCCTCGCCCGAGGACCTCGCCCTCCAGCGCGCCCTGCTGTCACCGTGGGCGCCCGAGGAGACCGAGATCCTGGACCGGCACGAGCTCGACCGGCGGGCCGGGCGCCACCTGGACGACGAGGCGCTGAAGAAGATGGCCGCGCTCGGCGTGATCGAGCAGACCCCCGACGGCACCCGCGTCCTCAGCCCGGCACTGCTGAACACGGCGGCGGAACTGTCGGCCCTGCCGCTGGACACCCTGATCTCCACGCACGAGCTGATCGAACACCACACCTCGGAGCTGGCCGCCGAACTCCAGCGCGTCTTCCAGGACACGGTGGTGCGCCCCTACCGCGAACGCGGCCGTCCCCCGGACGAACGCGAGCAACTGCTGGAACTGGCCGCCAAGCTCAAGCCCCTGATGATCCAGTCACTCGTCGGCTCCTTCCAGCGCGCCGTGGACCGCGCCATCCGCAGATCGACCACCGGCGACGAGGACCGCCCCTAGACCAGGACGCGGCAACGCTTTCCGGCCGCGGCGGGGTTGTCAGGCCCTCTCGGAGACGACGACCTGATCCACGCCGGGACGCCCGATCATGGCCCGCCCGACCTTGCTCCGGTCCCCCGGGTCGCGGACCGTCACGCGGAACGAGTCGGGGATGTCGCCTTCCCTGGCGGATTCGACGAAGCCCGGCCGTTCCTCGAACTGCTTCTTGAACCTCTCGAAGGCCTCTTTCCTGCTCTCATACTCCACCCGATGGACCCAGGGCAGTTTCGCCAGCTCCTTACTGAGTGCGTCCTTCTGCACCTGTGTCGCGTCCTTCTTGCCGCAGACGGGGTTGGACGAGGTGCGCGCGCACAGGTAGACCACGACGCTGTTGTTCTCGTCGGCCTGCCGCGTGAGCGGTCCGGGCTCCCGATCGGGTCGGGAGCCGCCGATCGTGACGGCGGCGGCTCCGGCGCCGACGACGATGGCGGCCACGGACGCGGCCGCCGCGGCAAGGATCAGTGGCCTGGCAAGGACCGACCGGCGGTGCTTCGACGAGAGGTCCAGCGGGGGGACGTCCCCCGGACCGAGCGTGTCGCCCGCGGTCTTCAGCGCGTCGGCCAGACGCCTTTCGGTCGCGTTCACAGTTCCTCCTCCAGGATCCGGCCCAGCGCGGCGATCGCCCTGGACGTGGTCGACTTGACGGTGCCTCGGCTGACCCGCATGGCATCGGCGATCTCCTCTTCGGTGAGATCGCAGAAGTAGCGGAGCACCAGTGCCTCGCGCTGCCGGGCCGGCAGCCGGTGCAGGGCCGCCAGTACCTCGCGCCGGTCCTCGCCGACCATCACCGCCGCCTCCGCCGACCACACCGGAGGCAGATGCTCGCCGCGGAACGGCCGCCCGCGCCGCCGCAGCGCCGTACGGCAGCCGTTGAGCACGGCCGACCGCACGTAGGTCAGTGCCTTGTCCCGCTCCCTCAGGCGTGACCAGCGCCGGTAAAGCCCGATGAACGCGTCCTGCACCACGTCCTCGGCCGTCACCCGATCGCCCACCATCACCAGGGCCAGGCGCATCAGTCCGAGCGCGTGCCCTCGATAGAGCTCGGTGACCGCGATCGTCGCCTCGTCGGCCGCCTGGTCCGCCGCGCGTTCGGGGAGCACCGTTTCAGCTTCCATGTCTCAGAGACGCCCTGAGCCTCCGCTGGTTGCCTCCGGCGCGAAAACGCACCACGGCGGCCCCCGGGATACTCGGGCGCCGCCGCCACCCGGCCTGACCCTGGCCCTGTCCGGGCCCGGGTCAGGCTTCCTTCCATTCGTCGTTCTCGTACTCGACGAGGCGGGGGTGGAGGAGGGTGTTGATGTCGACGTCGCGGTGGCGGAGGTCCTTGCCGAAGACGGCGGCGGAGCGGAGTACGTCGGCGTCCAGGTAGCGCAGGCCGCCCGGCAGGGACGGGGCCAGTTCGAGCTTGGGGGGGTCGGGGGTGGGGGCGGCGAGGACGTAGCCCCAGTCGCCGAAGCTCGGCACGTCCACGTGGTACGGGACGGTGGCCAGCCCGGCGGCGCGGATGGTCTTCTCGATGCACCAGAACGAGCGGGGCGCGAAGTAGGGCGAGCCGGACTGGACGACCATGCGCCCGCCCGGTGCCAGGGCCCGTTTCACCAGGCCGTAGAACTCGACCGAGTACAGCTTGGCGGTGGCGACGTCGTCGGGGTCGGGCATGTCCACGATGATCGAGTCGTAGCGCCGGGTGGCGGTGCGGAGCCAGGAGAAGGCGTCGGCGTGGACGGTCCGGGCGCGGGGGTCCTCGAAGGCGTGCCCGTTGAGGTCGGCGATCTCCTTGTACGTGCGGGCCAGCCGCGTCATCTGCGGGTCGAGTTCGACGAGGGTGGCGCTGCGGACGTCCGGGTAGCGCAGCACCTCGCGGAGTGCGAGGCCGTCGCCGCCGCCGAGGATGAGCACGTTCCCGCGCGTGCCCGCCATCGCCGGGTGGACCAGCGACTCGTGGTAGCGGTACTCGTCGACGGAGGAGAACTGGAGGTCGCCGTTCAGGAACAGCCGCAGGTCGGGGCGGCCGGACAGGGCCACCTTCCGGGTGATCACGATCTCCTGGTACGGGGTGCGTTCGGCGAGCGCGATCGGGTCGCGGTAGAGGACCTGGCGGGCGGAGACCTCGAACCGGTCGGCCAGCGCGTACGTGCCGCCGAGGACCGCGAGCACGGCGGCCATGCCCGCCCACAGCGCGGTGCGGGCGCCCCGGCGGATCTGCCGCCGGAACAGCCACAGCACGACGGCGATGCCGGCGACGGCGTTGACCGCCCCGACCAGCAGGGCGCCCTTGATGTGCCCGAACAGCGGCAGCAGGAAGAACGGGAAGGCGAGGCCGCCGATGAGGGCGCCCACGTAGTCGGCGGCGAACAGGTCGGCGACGGCGCTGCCGGCGTCCTGCCGCCGGATCCGCTGCAGCAGCGTCATCAGCAGCGGGATCTCCGCGCCGATCAGCGCGCCGACCGCGAACGCCACGACGACCAGCGCGGGGACGTACAGGTTCAACCAGGCGAACGCCGCGTACAGGACGAGCACCGACAGCCCGCCGAGCAGGGCCAGCACCCCCTCGACGACGGCGAACGCGACGATCGGGAAGCGCTGCAGGGGTTTGGCGGCCAGCGACCCGACGCCCATGGCGAACACCATGACCGACAGCACGATGGACGCCTGGGTGACGGAGTTGCCGACCAGGTAGCTGCCGAGGGCGACCAGCGCCAGCTCGTACACCAGACCGCACGCGGCGCAGGTGAACACCGCCGCGAGCACCAGCGCGCGGGCGGCGCGGGCGGGCAGCCGCAGCGCCGCCGGGGCCTCGGCCTCGGTGTCGTCGGTCTCGGTGTCTGCCACGGAACGGGTCGTGCTCAGGAGATGGCGGCGGCCACGATCGCGGCGGTGCCGAGGTCGGCGGCGGCGACCACCCAGCAGGAGGGGTGCAGCTCCCGCGCGTCGACGACGGTCGCGCCCAGCTTGCCGGGCGTGAGCAGGTCGAGCATGTAGAAGGCCGCGGTCATCAGGACGATCCCGATGACGCCGTAGGTGACCGTGCCGAGCAGCCCGGCGGCCAGGTCGTCCTCGCTGACGGCGATGGCGGTGGTCACGATGGCGCCCACGCCGAGCAGCTTGGCGGCCAGGATCAGCGCGGCGCCCCGGTTGCGCTCGGTCCAGATCTGCCGGCCGAGATTGCCCGGTGTGGTCACCTCCACCACCAGGTAGCCCAGGGCCATCAGCCCGATGCCGATGGCGCCGTAGGCGAGCGCGGCACCGCTCTCCTGGAGGATGTCGTCGATCATGAGCTGGTGCCCCTCCGGTTCCGTACGGCGGCGACGGCGATCCAGACCACCCCGCCCGCGATCAGCGCGATCCCGATTCCGATGAAGATGGTGCGGCCGAGGTTCAGCGGCTCGTCGAGCCGGTCGGCGGCCGGCGCGGCCTGGGCGGCGGGCGCCGGTGAGGCGGCGGGCACCGGCGCCGCCAGGCCCTCCTGGGCGACCAGCATCGGCATGGAGCCGATGACGTCGGAGAGCCGGGCGATGGAGTTGGTCCCGAGGATGTCGTCCTGCTTCTGCTGGGAGACCTGCGCCTCCAGCTCGAACCGGTTGGTGGTCTCCAGGTCGAGGTCCCGGCTGGTCTCGATCTCCATCGTGCCGGAGGTCCATTCCTGGTCGGACGAGGAGTAGCTGTAGTCCGCCGTGAGGACGGCCCAGCGCGGGCAGCGGTCGAGGTGCCGGCGCGGGTCGACCCCGACGCCGAGGTTGGAGCCGTACTCGACGCCGCTCACCTGCAGTTGCATCAAGGCCCGGTCGATCTCCCTGCGCTCGGAGGGCGTGAGGGTCTTGGAGGGTGAGGGCACGGTGCCGGGCCGGCGGGTGGGCTGGGCTGTGCCGGTCTCCGGCGTGCGGCGCGGGGCCGGGGACACTCCGGTACGCGGTGTCGTCTCCGGGGACGCTCCGGTACGCGGCACGGTCGGCGAGGGCCGCGTGCTCTCCGGGCGGAACGTGCCGCTGTAGGACGGCGTCACCGTCGGGATCGCCCGGTACCGGCCGGACTCGATCACCCAGCCGTAGCAGACGCCCTGGGCCCTGGACGCGGTGGCGAGCCGTTCGACCAGCTGCCCGGTCTCCCTGGGGCCGAACACCGGCGCGGACTCGATCCCCGGGTCCTTGCGGTCGAAGACGCCCTCGTCGTACAGGCCCCACAGGAAGGGGACGACGAACACCACCAGGAAGATCGCGACCAGGCAGCCGCAGCCGCCCTTGGACATCTCGCTGTTGGCGGCCTGGAGCGCCTTCTGGTCGCTCTCGGTCCGCCCGGCGCCGGACCCGCCGCCCTTCTGGCCCTTCTGACCGCCGCTCACTTGCCGCCCTCCCCGGGGCCGCCGCCGCGGAACGAGGACGCCCGGCCCCCCGGGCCTCCCCAGTGCCCGCCCACCGAGGAGTGGTAGCGGGCGTATCCGCGGTCGGGGGTGTCCAAGGTGATGCGGGAGCCGCGCCCGTCCGGCAGGATCCCGACCACGGCGTTGTGGTAGCGCAGGAAGACGCCGTTGGGCGTGTAGACCCGTTCGTCGGTCTCGAACCGCCGCAGGATCTCGCGCGACACGGTCAGCGGCGGCCGCTGCGAGGCGTAGGTGTCGTCCGCGACCCGCGTGTAGGTGTCGGGGATCCAGCCGCGGGGCGAGGTGCGTCCCGCGAACAGCGCGATCAGCAGCACGATCGCGCCGAGGCCGGCCAGCACCAGCGACCCGATCACGGGCGCCTTCATCCCGCGCCCGCCGCTCCCGGCGGGCGCCGCGTCCTCGCTCATCGCTCGCTCACCAGCCGGCTCCGTGTCATGACGATCTCCCGGGTCTGCGGATAGGCGTGCCAGGTGCGCCACCCCAGCCCGCCGGGGGCGTCCCCGGCGGCCACGGCCAGGGCGGTGACGGCGTGCGGGGAGCCGGGGAAGGTCCCGGTCAGCGCGTCGGCACGGCCCGCGAGACGGTCGCGCAGGCCGTCGACGGCCCGGCGGAACGCCGCGTCGCCGTCGTGCGCCACCGTGGTCGCGGTGAAGTCGTAGGCCCAGCCGCCGGCCGTGGCGCGGAACCGTCCGGGCACCGGGTCGTGCCCGCCGGGGAGGCAGGCCACGGTCTCGCTGAACGGGCCGGCGAAGACCTGGTGGGACGCGCCGAGCAGGCGGAGCTCCACCACCGCGTTCTCCGGCGCCTCGACCGGCAGGACGGCGAGCGCGTCGAGCCGGGGCAGCCCGAGCGCGAACGACAGCGCGTCGGCGCGCGAGTCCGCGTAGGGGATGTCGAGGGAGGCGAGCAAGACCGGCTCAGCTTCCGGGGTAGATCGTCAGGGTGCCGGTGGGGACGCGTTCGCCGGTCCCTGCCTCCCAGGCGCCGCCGCCGTACCGCTCGAACGACAGGTAGCGGCCGCCGGACGCCTCGTAGTCGACGTACTCGACCCGGCCCTCGGCACCGACGCCGGTGGTGCCCTCGCTGGAGTAGTCGGCGGTGCCGTGCTCGTCGCGCCGGTACTCCACGCCGTCGACCGTCAGCGTCCTCCTGTCGGGACGCAGGTCGCCGGCGTCCAGTTCGGTCCACCAGACGACCTCGAGGTCGGGGTCCTCCTCGACCGAGATCCAGACCTTGGTGCCCTCGATGGTGTCGGCGTCCAGGAGGTGCTCGCTCCAGGTGAAGCCGCCCTCGCGGAGCCGTACCGAGCCGCGCACGAAGTAGCGGACGCCGAGGTACTCGACCATGTCGCCCGCCTTGATGGTGCGCGGGTCGCCCGCCACCTGGTCCTCGGCGGCGAACGGGTCGCGCGGGGCGGCGGCGTCCGCGGGGCGGGCGGCGGCCGTCCCGGACGGACGGCGCCGCACCATCAGGACGATGATGACGACGAGAGCGCACAGGATGAGCGCCAGCAGGACGGCAATCACTCGCCCGTCCACGGGCACCTCCGTTGAAGCAGCGGTATCTGGGGCAACGCGCGGATCCTACCGAGATCAGGAGGAAATAACTATGCGCGCCTCAGACGTCACCCAGGTCACGCTGGTTCCCTGGATACAACTGTTTCGCCGGTTTTGCGGTTCGCCGGAACTCAGAGCCGTGCGACGGCGGCCGCCACGCGCTCGTCGGTGGCGGTGAAGGCGATCCGGACGTGCCGTCCGCCCGCCGGGCCGTAGAACTCCCCCGGGCCGACGATGATGCCCAGGTCGGCGAGGTGCCCGACGGTGTCCCAGCACGGCTCGTCCCGGGTCGCCCACAGGTAGAGGGACGCCTCGGAGTGGTCGACGCGGAAGCCGTGGCCCTCGAACGCGGCGCGCAGGGCGGCCCGGCGCCGCGCGTACCGCTCGCGCTGCTCGTCGACGTGCGCGTCGTCCTGGAACGCCGCCGTCATCGCCGCCTGCACCGGGGCCGGGACGATCATCCCGGCGTGCTTGCGGATCTCCAGGATCCGCTTCACCAGGGCCAGGTCGCCCAGCACGACCCCGGCCCGGTACCCGGCCATGTTGGACCGCTTGGACAGCGAGTTCACCGCCAGCAGGCCCTCGTGCGAGCCGTCGCAGACCTCCGGGTGCAGGATCGACACCGGCGGGTGCCCGGGGTCCCAGCCGAACTCCAGGTAGCACTCGTCGCTGACCACGACCGCGCCGCGCTCGCGCGCCCAGGCCACCACCTTGCGCAGGTGCTCGGCGGGCAGCACCCGGCCGGTCGGGTTGGACGGCGAGTTCACCCAGACGATCTTCGGTACGGCCGGGCCGAGCGCCAGCAGCCCGTCGGTCGCCACCGGCTCGGCGCCCGCCAGCCGGGCGCCCACGTCGTAGGTCGGGTAGGCCAGTTCGGGGAAGACGACCCGGTCGCCCGGGCCCGCGCCCAGCAGCGTCGGCAGCCAGGCCACCAGTTCCTTGCTGCCGATCACCGGGAGCACCGCGTCCGGGTCGGCCTGGGCGATCCCGAGGCGGCGCCGGGCCCAGCCCGCCACCGCCTCGCGCAGCGGCGGGGTCCCGTAGGTCTGCGGGTAACCGGGCGCGTCGGACGCCTTGGCCAGCGCCTCCTGCACGAACGCGGGGGTGGGGTCCACGGGGGTGCCGACCGACAGGTCGACCACGCCTCCGGGGTGCCGGGCGGCACGCTCCCGGTACGGCCGCACCGAATCCCACGGAAAGTCCGGCAGCGCGCGCAAATCCACCCCTCCTACACCTTCTTCACCAAAGCCAACATGGCTCTCAAGAGCCCTCAAGGCCGTGGCCTCGACGTGAGGAGGCCACGGCCTTGAGGGTACGCAACCCTTGTCTCGCGGGAACCGCGCGCGCGGGATCGTTCCGTTACGCGCCCCGGAGTCTTATTCGTCGTGCTCCTGGGGAGGCAGCGCGGCCACGATCGGGTGGTCCTTGTCGATCTTGCCCACCTTGGAGGCGCCGCCGGGCGAGCCCAGGTCGTCGAAGAACTCCACGTTGACCTTGTAGAAGTCCTTCCACTGGTCGGGCACATCGTCCTCGTAGTAGATGGCCTCAACCGGGCAGACCGGCTCGCAAGCACCGCAGTCGACGCACTCGTCGGGGTGGATGTAGAGCTGGCGCTTCCCCTCGTAGATGCAGTCGACCGGGCATTCCTCGATGCATGCCTTGTCGAGCAGGTCCACGCAGGGCTGCGCGATGACATAGGTCACGTTCGTGACTCCTCTCGGGTGTACCGGCCCCGCCGCACGTCACGGCTTACCGCACGCTCGCTGTGAATAGTATTGCCACCACGGCTCAGTCGATTCGACACGGGGGTCCTCACATGTCCGGCCACTTCGCCGCGCGGCTGGTCGTGTCCATCACTCCGGCGGACGTGGGTCAGCGGGTCTCGCTTCGCCGCCGCCTGCCTACGGGAGAGTACAGCGACGTGGTGGGCGTGCTCGAATCGTGGTCCGGCAAACGGCTCCAGGTCCGCCGGCGCACCGGTGAGCTGGTCGAAGTGCCCGAGGAGATCGTGGTGGCCGGCAAGGTCGTCCCGCCGCAGCCCCCGCCCAGGCGCCGCCCCCGCTCCGACGGCTGATCACCGCCTCGGCGCCTTCCGAGTTCAGCCGAGGGCGACGCGTCCCAGGGCCGCCTGCGCGATGCGCGCCAGTTCGGCGACGCCCCGGTCGCTTCCGGCCGCGCCGCCGTGCACCCACTGCATGGTGAGCACGACGTTCGCCCGGCGGGCCATCAGGAGCGTGTCGCCAGGCCCCGGCTTGGCCTGGGCCTCGACGCCTTGGCGGACGTGCGGGTCCCCTACGGGCCGATAGGCCCCGGGCCCGCCGCGTTCGTAGGCCATCCAGGAGGCGGCCCGGCCCGAAGCGCTCTCCAGGTACCTCCTCTGGTGGACCTCGACCTCCATGAACAGCCGCCCGCGTCCGGCCTGCTCCCGCTGGCACCGCCGGGCCCCCGGGTGGCCGGTCCGCTTCCAGGGGCCGCCGGGCCCGGCGGAGCCTGCGGCGGGGACACGCCACGCCCCCTGGCCCAGCTCAGGGCCCGCCAGCGCGCACGGGTCGGGGACGCTGAGGGCCTCTCCCCTGCCCGGCCACCACGAGTCCAGCCACGGAGACCAGGCCGCGAGCGGGAGGGGCACGAAGGCGAGCAGGGTCAGCAGCACCGTCTTCCGGCGCGTCCGGCCGGAAGTGCGCTCCCGCAGGCCCGGAGGCGCGTGCCGGTACGCCGCGGCGAGGGCGCGGAGCACCTGCAGCCGTTCGCCGAACGAGCCGTCACGGGAGAGCGCCCCTTCGACGGGGGCGGCCAGGGTGACGGAGCCCGCGTGTCGCCTGAGCACGACCACGGAACGTCCGGAGCGGGTGGCGCGGACCTCGAAGCCGGTCATCTCGTGCCAGGGGATCCTGCTCGTCGTCCAGAACCCCCGGTTCACGATCCCCTCGGGCCCCGCGAGCGTGGCGCCGCGCCTGCTCAGGAGCAGAAGCGCCAGGGCGGCGGACGGGGTCAGGGCCGCCAGGCAGTACGGCGCGGCGGCCCAGAGCGGGCCGGTGGCCCCGGAGGCGAGGATCAGCGCGCAGAGCACGGCGCCCAGCAGGATCGCCGCGGCCAGGGCCGCGCGTTCGCCGGTGGTCGCGGGCGGCGGGCGGAACTGCACCGTTCCAGGCTCGGCGCCGGGAGAGGGCGGCGGCGTGGGCGTCGAGGGGGTGCTTGGCGGACGCGGGGTGCCTCGTGTGGCCTCGTGGCCCTCGAACAGCGCGTCCGGCCCAGGAGACGGGAGCGACGGGTCTTCCACGATTCCTCCAGGTCGCGAACCGAGCGGGCACGGCGTCTCCTCTTCCGATGCGCCTTCGCCTTCACTTGTTCACGCCACCCACTGGAAGAACGGCCTCGAAGTGCTTTTGCGGCACATCAGACCCGCCGTCCTCCTTGGACCCCTATCGCTCGGGGTTCACCACAATTCGGTGTATCGAGAACCCGCCCTCAAGGTTCTGGCCTGGAAAAGCTCCGAGACCGTGACGAGCGTGAAGCCCCGCTGCCTCAGGCCCGAGAGGATGCTCGGCGTCGCCTTTACCGTCGCCTGGTGAATATCATGAAAAAGTACGACGCCGCCGGGTTTGGGTTGTTTGACGCCGGCGCTCACATTGCGGGCCATGTTGCGGTGCAGCCAGTCCATGCTGTCCACGCTCCACATGATCTGCGGCATGCCCACGGCACGGCCCACCTGCGCGTCGGTCGCCCCGTACGGGGGCCTGAACACCTTGGGCACGACCCCGGACGCCTCCTGGATCGCCCGCTGCGTACGGCTGATCTCCGAACGGACCGCACCGCCGGACATCCCCGTCAGCTTCGGATGCGACCAGGTGTGGTTGGCCAGCTCATGCCCCTCGTAGGCCATGCGCCGGACGAGGTGGGCGTGCCCGCGGACGTTCTCGCCGAGCATGAAGAAGGTGGCGCGGGCACCCGACCTCCGCAGCATGTCCAGAAGCTGCCCCGTGTACGCCCCGGGCCCGTCGTCGTAGGTGAGGGCCACGCACTTGAGCCTCGCGCAGTCGAGCCGCCGCATCGCGGGCGGAGCGGCGGGCCGCGCCGGCGGGGCCGCCTTCTTCTTCAGCGCGACGTGCTGCCGCGCCGCCGCCGCTTTGCGCTGCCCGTCCTCCCCCTGGCCGCCGCAGCCCGCGGTGACGGCCAATCCCAGGACCAGAAGAATCGCCGGATTTCTGCTTCGCACCACGCACCCCCGAAACGTGTTGCACCGCACTGAAATCAACTATCCCGGGCGCTACATACCCTTCGCTAACTAACCACACACATCCGACCATTTACCGGCATGCCGAGGAGCGGCCGGAAGGGGACCGAGTTTCCCCGTTCCCGGCGACGCGCCGCCGAATCAGAGGTGAAGAACGGGAATCAGCGGACGGGCCAGTCGGGAACCTCGGCCGGCAGATCCTTGCTGACCTTCATCGGGAATTCGGCCGGCCGCTTCTGCAGGAACGAGGTCACGCCCTCGTCGGCGTCCGGGGCGGCGCCCATCGCCGCCATCAGCCGGGAGTCGGCCCGGTGCGCGTCCCACGGGGACGGCGCCGACAGGCCCGACCACATGAGACGGCGGATCGCGGCGACCGACACCGCCGAGGTGTTGGCGGCGATCTCGCCCGCGAGCGCGTAGGCGGCGGGCAGCAGCTCGTCCGGCGGGTACACCCGCGACACCAGACCGCCCTCCAGGGCCTCCTGGGCGTCGAAGATCCGGCCCGTGGCGACCCACTCCATCGCCTGGGAGATCCCGACCAGCCGCGGCAGGAACCAGCTGGAGGCCGCCTCCGCGACGATCCCGCGCCGCGCGAACACGAAGCCGAACTTGGCCCTCTCGCTGGCCAGCCGTATGTCCATCGGCAGCGTCATGGTGACGCCGACGCCGACCGCCGCGCCGTTGAACGCGCCGATGACCGGCTTCAGGCAGCCGGCGAGGCGCAGCGCCACCGTGCCGCCGCCGTCGCGCGGGGTGCCGTCCTCCAGGACGTCGTCGATCCCGGCGAACATCTCCTGGCTCTTGTCCTTGTCGAAGGAGCCGCCGCCCCCGCCGAGGTCGGCGCCCGCGCAGAACGCCCGCCCGGCCCCGGTGACCACGACCACGCGCACGTCGTCGTCGGCGTCGATCCGGTCGAGGACGTCGAGCGTCTCCCGCCGCATGGTGTTGGTGTAGGCGTTCATCCGGTCCGGCCGGTTCAGGGTGACGGTGGCGATCCCGTCCCGAACCCCGTACTCGATCTGCCTGTACGACACTGCGGCCCCTCCTCGCGCCCGATGACAGAACCAGATTCTAGGATTGGCGGAGGGCCCGGCCGCATCCGGGTCGGCCCGGCGCCGCCCGGGGTCTCAGGCGTGGGCGGACGGGAACAGGGCGAGCAGGACCTCGCGCCGCCACTCCTCGTCCCGGCCGGTGAATCCGCGCGGCGGCACCGGGACGAGGTCGTCCCCGTCGGCCACCAGCCCCACCGTGACCTCCGGGCCCAGCTCGACCGCCTCCGGCACGCCGCCACCGCCGTCCGGCGCGTCGCGGGCCGCCAGGCGCCCGGCCAGCGCCGCCAGCACGCGGGCCCACCCCTGGCCCAGGTACGGCGCGAGCCCGGAGACCCGCAGTTCCGGCACTCCGTGCGCCGCCAGGCCGCGCGTGCGCAGCTCCAGGCCGTCCGGCCGCTCGGCGCCGACGATCCGGATCTCGCCGCCGCCCGCGATGTCGCGTTCACCCATGCCCCGACCGTACGCCTGACCTGGGTGAAACCGATCACCCCACGCGCCCCGGCCTTGGCAACGCCCTCTCATGTTCATGACCGATCGGATAAATTACGACGGTGAATTGGGCCGTCACGACGTACGACTCCGCCTTCGGCTACGTCTCCGCACATGGCGCGCCCCTGATCGACCTGCTCGACCCGCAGCCCGGCGAGCGGGTCATCGATCTGGGGTGCGGCACCGGCACGTTCGCCGCGGAGATCGCCGAGCGCGGCGCCGACGTGCTGGGCATCGACGGCTCGCCCGAGATGATCGCCCAGGCCACGTCCCAGCATCCCGGGCTGTCCTTCGCGGTCGGCGACGCCCACGAGTTCACCACCACCGAGCCCTTCGACGCGGTCGCCTCCAACGCCGCGCTGCACTGGATGACCCGCGACCCGGACGCCGTGATCGCGCGGGTGCACGCGGCGCTGCGGCCCGGCGGCCGGTTCGTCGGCGAGCTGGGCGGCGCCGGCAACTGCGCCGAGCTGATCGTCGCGATGCAGACCGCCTGGCGGGTCTTCGGCCTCGGCGAGCCCGAGCTGCCCTGGTACTTCCCGAGCCCCGCCGAGTACGCCACCCGCCTGGAGGACGGCGGCTTCACCCTCCGGCTGCTGGAGCACGCCGACCGCCCGTCCCGCATGACCGAGGGCCCGAACGGCGCCGCCGACTGGGTCCGGGCCTACGCGCCGGGCGCGCTGGCCGACGTGCCGCCGGAACTGGTCGAACCGCTGCTCGCCCGGATCAACGAGCTGGCCGCCCCGGCGCTGCGCCGCGAGTCGGGCTGGGTCGCCGACTACGTGCGCCTGCGGTTCGCCTGCGTGCGCAAACCGGACGGCGCCGCGCCCATGCCCGAGGGCCCCCCGCTCTCCGGCTCGCCCGCCCTCTGACCGCCGCGCACCCTCCGGAGGCGGGGCGTTCAACGCGTTCGCGCCGGGTCGTCCTGGGTTCCGCGCGGCCGCGACCGTAGGGTTGGGGCATGCTGCGCCTGCAGGACCACCGCACCGGACAGGCCCTGGAACTCCCGCCGAATGCGATGCACGTCCACGTCCACTCCGGCCGTGAGCGGGCGCTCGTCACCGCCGACCTGCTGCGCAGGCTCGCCGAACGGTCCCGCCGCCGCGTCACGCTGACCCGTGCCGCCCAGGTGCGTCCGAAGGCCGACTTCTCCGAGCTCAACCTCCCGGAGGTGGAGGTCGCGACGGAGGGCGAGCTGCCCGGCGGGGCGATCTGGGTGGGTTCGGAGGACGTCCTCGACCACCGGTGCCTGATCGTGCCGCCGGAACGGTACACCTGGGACGAGCTGGCCGAGAGCGCCAGCACCGACCCGCTGTGCGTGCGCCTGGCGATCCTCCGCGAGCGCTACCGCGAGCCGGACGAGATGGACGGCGACCTCGTGGTCGAGGCGGGACGGGACCTGGCGCACTGGCGCGAGGCGATGGCCGAGTGGGCGACCCGGCCCGGCCGTCCGATGGACCGGCCGTACGCGACCAAGGCGGAGGCGGCCCTGGCCGACGACCTGGACAGCCCCACCGCGCTGGCCGTCCTGGACGACCTGACCGCCGACCCGGACGTCGCGCCGGGCGCCAAGCTGGAGACCGTCATCCACCTCGACCTCATCCTGGGCCTCGACCTGGTCTCCGGCATCGGCCGCGCCTGAGGGTCAGGCGTCCTAGACGGCGACGAGGGAGCCGTCGGCGACCAGATCGGCGAGGGAGCGGGCGAAGACGTAGGCAGTGCCGCCGCCCGGCTGGTCGAACCACGGCACCGCGACCCCCGTGAGCGCCCGCAGCGGCCGCTGCAGCCGGTAGGCCCGGTACGGGCGGTTCGCCCAGTCCGGCGGCAGCGAGCGCTCGGCGAACGGCGTCCGCACCGCGTAGGTGACGTTGCCGGCCTCGCTGCCGTACCGGTCGACGGTCGTGCCTGCGGGCACCTCCACCTCGTGCCTTCCCCGGAACAGCGTCAGCGGCGGCTCGCCCGCGAGCGGCTCGATCGAACGACGCGCGTCCCCGGCCGGGGACTTGAGGAGGAGGGATCCCAGGAGGTACGCCGCCGCCTGCTCCTCGGTCTCGAAGACCACCCGACGCCGGCGCTCGCCGTCCTCGGAGAGGAAGACCGCCCATTGCCCGCCCTCGGGCAGCAGGCTCCAGGCGCCGTCCGCGACGCCGCCGATCCGGTACGCCCCGGACGCCACGCCCAGCTCGTTCAACCGCCCCTCCAGCGCCGAGGACACCGAGGAGGGCGCGGGCCGCGAGGCTCCCGGGTCGGTGTTGATGCGGGGCGGCGCGGGCCGGCCGGTGACCGCGGCGCTCGCGGCGTCCATCGTGTCGTCGTCGATCACGGGGATCTGGAAGCCGCGAGCGCGGGCGTGCGCGACCAGGTCGGGCTCGGGCGGGACGCCGTGCTCCTCCAGGTAGTAGCCGACCGCTCCCGCCCACACCCAGGACCCGTCGGTGTGGAAGGTCAGCGGCACCCGGTCGCCGCGCGAGGCGTCGATCTGGTCGGGCGCGTACGACCGCGCAGCCAGCACGACCGGCGCCCGCCTCAGGTACTCGACCAGCCGCGCGACCTCGTCCTGCGGGACGGCCGGACGCGACACCGACGGCCCTTCACCGTCCGGGCCCACATGGTCGAACACGCGCGCCCTGCGGATGCCGCCGCCGACCGGGGCGCCGTCGGGAGCCGGGGAGTCGTCGGGGGACGGCACCTGGTCCGGCGCGCCGTCACCGGCCGCCTCGAGACGGCGCTTGATCCAGTCGCGCGTACCGTGCTCGGGGAAGCGCTCCACCTCCAGCCGCACGTCCTGCACCGACGGCTCGGCGTTCCAGGGGGGCTCCTCCTGGTTGGTGAACTGCGCCTGGACCCGGACGGACCCCTCCTCGTACAGCACCCGGTAGTCGATCCGCGACCAGGCGCCGCGCTGGAAGGCGTAGGTGCCCGCGCGCAGCCGCTGCAGCAGCGCCTGCGCCCCGGGCGGGACGCTCCACGACGTCATCGTGCGGTCGGCCACCCGCACCATGGCCGGAGGGCACTCCACATGGTCGCCGACCACCTGGTAGTGGCCGAACACCTGGTCCCACAGGGGCGGGGCCTGGTCGGCCACCAGGATGCAGAACTCGTTGGAGAGGATCTCCATCTGCTCCATGGGATTGAGGGCCTCGGCCTGGAAGACCCCCTCGTACGCGGGCTCGCGGCCGTCCAGCCGGTCCCGCAGCCACGGCGGCATGTGCGCGCCGTCGCGCGGCATCACGATCTGGTCGCGCTGCCAGCACTCCACCTGGATCGACGGGTCCCAGTTCGGGTCGAAGTCGTAGTTGAAGATGGGCCGGATAGGCGCGCCCGGCTCCAGCATGAACCGCGCGGAGAACCAGGTGCCCTGCTCGGGCAGGTAGTGCGCGCGGCGGAGCTCCAGCATGCTGTCGGTCAGCTCCTGCGGCATCGCCTCGGGCCGTACGAGCTTGCCGTCCTCGGTGAGCACGGTGAGGGCCATGTCGTTCACCGCGACCGTCGCCAGGCAGTGCAGATCGATGCGGCGGCTGCCGGGAGGGGTGTTCCGCGACACGAACTCGATGATGCGTCGCTGGATCTCGGCGATGCGCTCGTTCTGCCCGCTCACTGACCGTTCCCCCATTTCAGACGACTCACGCTGACCGGCAGATTATCGAGCGATCACCGGAAGGGCGCTCCACGCCGGACAAAACCGATTGCCCGGACGGCGCGCGCTCGGCCACGCTCGGACGCATGCGCATCGACGACCTGCTGGAGCTGGAGCTGCACGGCACGCTGCCCGAGTTCGTCCTGTTCTGGGGCGGGACGCAGGCGAAGGGCTGCCTCAGCCAGTGGCATCCGTCCCCGTTCGAGGTCGACGGCGTCACCTACCCCACCGCCGAGCACTACATGATGGCGGAGAAGGCCCGGCTGTTCGGCGACACGGCCAGGGTCCGCGAGATCCTCGCCACCACCGACCCCGGCCGCGCCAAGGCCCTCGGCCGCCGCGTCGCGAACTTCGACGAGGACACCTGGGTGCGGGAGCGGTACGGCATCGTGGTGCGCGGCAACGTGGCCAAGTTCGGGGCGCACGAGCGGCTACGCCACTACCTGCTCTCCACCACCGGGAAGGTCCTGGTCGAGGCCAGCCCACTGGACGTCATCTGGGGCATCGGTTTCGACGAGCACAAGCCGGAGGCGCTGCGCCCGTCCGAGTGGCGCGGCCTCAACCTCCTCGGCTTCGCCCTCATGGACGTCCGCGACGCCCTCACGTCCTGACGCCGCTACCCCAGCAGCGCGGCCGTCTCCGCTACCAGCTCGGTCTGGCGCATCCGGTCCTCCGGGAACGGCATCGCGATAATCCGGTGCGCACCCGCCTCGGCCAGCTCGGCGAACCGTTCGGACGCCCGCTCCGGCCCGCCCACGATCAGCGACCCGCGCGCCTCGTCCTCGCTCATCCCGTAGTCGGTGAGCCCGCGCACCTGCGCGTCGATCCGCGCGGCGGGCAGGTCGCCGAGCCCGACGCTGACGCCGACGGTCAGCCGCGGCACCGGACGGCCGTACTCCTCCGCCAGTTCCCGGAGCCGGCCCAGCCCGGCGGCGATCTCCGCGGGCCCGGAGAACGCCGCGTACCACTCGTCGCCGAACCGCGCGGCCCGCCGCAGCGTCGCCGCGCCCCCGCCGACCAGCACCGGCGGCACGGTCGCGCCGGGCGACAGCACGACCTCCTCCCCGTCCACCTTCGCGGGCCTCCCCGCGATCAGCGCGGGCAGCGCCTCCAGGGCCGCGTCGGTCCGCGCGCCGCGTTCGCGGTAGGGGACGCCCACCGCCCGCCAGGCCGCGTCGCCGTGCACGGGCCCGCCCGACCCGACGCCCAGCAGCACGCGGCCCCCGGACAGATGCTGGAGGCTCGCTACCTGCTTCGCGACCCACGCGACCGGCCGCAGCGCCACGATCATCACCCCGAAGCCCAGCCGGACGCGCTCGGTGACGGCCGCGGCGGTCGCCAGCGCCAGCGTGCTGTCGAGGTACGGCCTGTTGGGAATCAGGTGGTCGCCGACCCAGACCGACTCCAGGCCCACGTCCTCCGCGTGCCGCGCGTGCTCGGCCGTACCCGCCGCCGGGTCCACCCCGAACGCGGGCAGGTGCACTCCGACCTTCACCGCACCTCCAGCAGGGTCTTGCCGACGGAGGCGCGCGACTCGATGGCCGCGTGCGCGTCGGCGGCCCGCTCCAGCGGGAACCGCTGGCCGATCAGCGGACGCAGCCGGCCCGCGGCGGCCTCCCCCAGCGCGCTCTGCGTGGCCTCCCGGATCACCTCCGGCGTCGGCTGCGCCTGGACGAGAGCGACGCCGCGCCCGGCGGCCCGCTCCTCGGGCACGCCCGCCCACTCGCCGCTGGCCAGCCCGTAACTGATCATCCGTCCGCCCGGTTCGAGCAGCTCGAACGCGGTCCGCCCGATCTCACCGCCGACCCCGTCGAACACCGCGTCCAGCCCGCCCACCGCCGCGCGCACGCGACCGTCCCAATCCGGCAGGGTGTAGTCGACCACCACGTCCGCACCGAGATCACGCGCGATGCCGGTCTTGCGCTCCCCGCCCGCCGCCGCGACGACCCGGGCCCCGGCCGCCCCGGCGAGCTGCACCAGCAGGCTCCCCACCCCGCCCGCGGCCGCCTCCACCAGCACCCGCTCGCCGGGACGCGGCCCCACCGCGTTCAGCATCATCGTCGCGGTACGGCCGTCGGCCAGCAGCGCGACGGCATCGTCCAAGGCCAGCTCCGCGGGCACCGGGAACAGCCCCTCGGCGTCCACCGCGGCCAGCTCGGCATAACCGCCCGAACCGCCCGTGGCGCTGACCACCCTCGTCCCCACCAGCGACGCGTCCACGCCCTCACCGACCTCGCGGACGACGCCGCCGACCCCGTTCCCCGGGATCAGCGGCGGCTCCGCCTTGAACGGCGAGAAACCGCCCGACCGGAACTGCGTCTCCACGAACGTGATGTTGGCGAACACCACCTCCACCAGCACCTGGCCGGGGCCCGGGACCGGGTCCGGCGCGTCCCCCGCGACGAGCACCTCCGGCCCGCCGAACTCCTTCAACCACACCGCGCGCATCGCCACGCCCTCCGCTCGATCGGCAACACCCCCACCCTGCAACCTCGAGCTAAGTAGAGGTCAAGCGATCAGGTCTTCCGCGGCGACGGCCCCGGCAGCAGCGCCACGATCTCCGGCCTCAGCAGATCGCGCACGCTCGCGTACGGCGCCGTCAACCGGTCGTACGGGCACTCGCTCCCGGCGATCGAGTAGTTGATCTCGAACTGGTCCGTCCCGAAGAACGGCGTGGACGCCGGCCACTCCCGCTCCACGGCCCGGTTCGGGTAGAAGTCCGCACGCTCAGGCCCCTCCCTCCGGCACCCCTCCGGCCCCCACATGTCCCCGGACGCGGTGCTGGTCAACCGGCCCCACAGCGTCCTGACACCACCAGAGGTCAGCGTCGCGGGCTTGAACACGTCCTCCGAACCCAGCACCTTCCCCGTCTTCAGATTGACCGTCACCGCACGCCCCGGCATCTGCCCGTCGGCCGGCAAGCAGTACCCCACCCGCACCCGGTAGACAACAGAGATCAGCGTCGGCCCCCGCAGCCCGATCCGGGTGGTGGTGTTCACCTCCGAGTTCTGCGTGCACGCCGCGCCCGCCTCCCTGGTCGACCGCCGCAGGGACGCGATGGTCTCGTCCAGCGGACCCCGCAGCGCCTGGTTGATCCGCTGCTGCAGCGCCGCGTCCCGAATCCCGGAGACCTGCGCGTACTGCGCGTTCTGGACCACCAGCCGCACATCGGTGTACGACTGGTTCATCGTCGAGATCACCGCCGCCACAGGCCGCGACGGCGGCTGCCGCGGCTCGTCGTCGTTCAGGTTGGTGTACGCGTAGGTGCCGCCCGCCCCCGCCACCACCGCGGCCCCCGCCACGGCCAGCGCCGCCTTACCTCCCACGCCCGCCAGGAACCCGGAACCGCCCGCAGCGGCACCCGCGCCGCCGCCGCTCGCGACCGCACCGCCACCGGCGGCCGCGGCCGTCCCCGCCACGACCGGCGCCGCGGGCGCGAGCCCAGCCGCCACCAACGGAAACAGCGCCGCCAGCGCCACGGCCGTACCGGCGAGCGCACGCACACCGCGCTGCTCCCAGTCCGGCCCGTACGCCTCCGAAGCAGCCCGCTCCAACTCCCCCACGAACGCCGCCGCACCATGCGGACGCTCCGCGGGCTCCTTGGCCATCCCCCGGCTCACCAGGTCCCGCAACGCCTCGGGCAGCACGTCCAGCGGAACGGGCGCGTTCAGGTGCCGCGCCATCAACTCCGGCCCCGACCCCGTATACGGCCGCTGCCCCGTCACGCACTCGAAGAACACGCACGTGGCCGCGTACACGTCCGCCGCGGGCGTCGCAGGCTCACCCCGCCACTGCTCAGGCGGCATGTACGCGGGCGTCCCCGATCGCGTCCCCTCCCCCTGCGGAGCCGCGATCCCGAAGTCGATGAGCTTGCTCAACCCATCGGCCTGCACCACGACGTTCGCCGGCTTGTAATCCCTGTGCACGACCCCGACGGCATGCGCCGCCGCCAGACCCTGCAGCGACCCCTTCAACACCACCAGGGACGCCTCCGCCCCCAGCGCCCCATGCTCGGAGAGCACCCGCTTCAGCGACACCCCGTTGACCGCCTCCATGACGATCGCCGCCCCGCGCTCGCTCTCCACCAGCCGGTACAGCCGCGCCACATGCGGATCCGACACCCGCCCCAGCAGCACCGCCTCATGCCGGAGCCGCTCGAGCTCCGGCAGCGACCCCTGGAACAGATACTTGATCGCAACCGGCGTCCCCGCCGTCCGATGCCGGGCCAGCACCACCCTTCCCTGGGCACCCGCACCCAGCTCCCGGACCTCCTGGAACCCGTCAATCCGCCACTCGTCCACCGCGCACCCTCCTGCCACGATCTTGCGGCACGCAGGGTGAGATCGCCGCCACCCGCCGGAAAGTTCGTACGAACCTCCGCCTCCCTTTCCGCAACGAACCGCTTTTCTCGTCACAGGCTCCTCTGTAAGCTTTCGCAGGTACTCCGCCCCGTTGTCGAGACTGGACGATCAGGGATGGCGATGCGCGCCCGGTTGGTACGTTCCTCCCCGCACCGGCGGCCTCGCCTACGCACCACCGCCACGCTGGCGCTCCTGGCCGCCGCGTCGCTGTCGGCGTGCGGCGACGAGCCCTCCTCCGGCACCTTCAAGCCCAACGGCTCCCTGGCCAGCGGCACCCCGCCCACCCCGCCCACCGCGGCCCGTCCCCCCTCCACCATCCCGACCCCCCAACTCGACCAGACCGTCCTCACCCGCTACCGCGAGTACCAGCGCGTCTTCAAACGGGTGTACGAGATCAACGACCCGGCGGAACTGGGCGCGGTCGCGATGGACCCGCTCCTCACCCAGGTCACCAAGGACGTCGAGCGCACCAGGGCCAAGGGCGAGATCTGGCGGTTCACCAACGTCTCGAACGCGAAGGTCTACGCGCGCGCGAAGGACGGCATGACGGTCTACGTCGTCGACTGCCTGCGCACCCTCGCCGGCTACCGCTTCTCCGCGAAGACCGGCAAGCGCATCGGCGGCGGCCCGGGAGGCGCCTACCTGCACCGCTCCGCGGTCCGGTACGACGGCGCCACCTGGAAGGTCTCCGAAACCATCCGGGACGACAAATGCTGACCCCCCGCCCCCCGCACCGCTCCCCCCGCGCGGCCCCGCGTTCGTCCGGCTCCGAGCCCCACCCACCGGCGGCACCCACCGAAGGAACCCTCATGCCCCACCACCCGCACCCCAGGCTGAAGGTGCTGGCAGGCGCGTCCTTGGTAGGCGCGCTCGCCGTCCCCTTCCTCACAGCCGCCCACGCCAACGCGGCCCCCTGCGGCTCCCCCGGCAACCTCGTCTGCTTCCCCGAAAGCGACGGAAGCCAGTCCGGCGGAGGAGGCGGCACCGGCGGAGGCGGCTCAGGAGGCGGAGGCGGCGGGATCCCCACCCTGGGCGGAGACGACCAAGGGCTGGGCGTCGGAGGCGGCCCGGCTGCCCCACCGGCGGCCGCGCCCCCGGCCACCATCGACCTGGCCGAGCGGGCCCGCGTCGAAGCGCCGTATCCGGTCCCGACCGCGCATACCGCGCCGGCCGACAAGACGTACGTCAGGATGCGCACGGCGTTGTGGGTGGACGGCTTCCAAACGGTCTCCACCCCGCCCATCTCCGCCGGTGACCAGCTCGTCCAGGCGACCGCGACCCCGCGTTCGGTCCGCTGGGAACTCGGCGAGACGACCCTCGACTGCAACGGGCCGGGCAGACCCAACAGCACGGAATGCGGCCACACCTACAACCGCTCTTCAGCGTCCGCCCCCGGTGGCGCCTACCGCATCACCGCGACCATCACGTGGAGCGTCAGCTGGACGTGCCAGGGCGGCGAGTGCGACGCGCCAGGGGGCGACCTCGCCGACATGTCCATGACCTCGCCTCCGACACCGCTGGTCGTGGGCGAGATCCAGACCAACACCCGGTCATGACGTGGCGGAGGGGCCGTGCCGGGTCCGGCCTGCGACTCCCGGCCGTGATGCTGACCGTTTCGGCGTTGGCGATGACCGGCTGCGGGGGCGGTGACGAGCCCAAGGCACCGCCCCGCCCGAGCCAGGCGGCCCCGAGCACGTCCGCGCCGCCCCCGGTCTACACGGCGGAACAGGTGAAACGAGGGCTGATCGGCCCCGGCGACATCGGTTCCGGAATCCGCGAGATCCGCACCGTGGCCGACGTGCTCAAGGACGGGGGCGCCCCCATCTGCTCGCTCACGGCGACCAGGCTCCAGGGCGACCCGCAGATCACGACCCGCCAGTTCAGCAGCCGTGCGAGCGGAAAGAACGAAGTCAAGTACACCCAGGTGCTGGCCCGTTACGCCACCGCCCAGGCCGCCGCCGGTTCCTACGAGGATCTGAAGAAGAAGGCGCGTTCGTGCCCCGCAAAACGACGGGTGGCGGCCAAGAAGATCCGCGAGGACTTCACGCTGTACGCGCACAACGACACCTGGAAGGTGAGCGAGGACACGCTCGCCGGATGGAATCGGCTGCGCGGCACCGAACGGCAGGAGTATTCGGCCTCGAACACTGAATACAACATCTTCCATGTCATGTACGACTACGCGGCGCGGGGCAACCTGGTGGTCGCCACGATGTACTACGAGCGGACGGAGCCGGGAAAGGAGTCCGGGCCGATCGCGGAGCGGGCGAGCGGGGTGCTGACCAAGCAGCTTCGGAAGATCGGATGAGTTCGGGGGGCTGGCGGCTCCCCGGGCATGTGGAACTCCAGGAGTTGGGCGCCGGCGCGCAGGGGCGTGTCGTGCTGGCGCGCCACGAGGTGTCCGGTCAGCACGTGGCGATCAAGTATCTGGCGTCCGGGCTGCTGGGGGACTCGCATGCCCGGGCCACGTTCCGCAGCGAGGCCGAGCTGCTGAGGCGCGTGGCCGATCCCCATGTGACGCGCCTGCTGGACTATGTCGAGGCTCCGCGGGGAGCGGCGATCGTCATGGAGGTGGTCGCCGGTCCCTCGCTCCGCGCCGTGCTGGACCGGCGCGATCGGCCGCTGGAGCCGGAGGCCGCGCTCACCGTCCTCAAAGGCTCGCTACGCGGCCTGGCCGCCGCCCATGCCGTCGGTGTGGTTCATCGTGACTACAAGCCGGCGAACGTCCTGGTCCAGAGCGACGGCCAGAGCAAGCTGATCGACTTCGGAGTGGCCGTCCTCTCCGGCCAGGGCGGCATCATGGGCACGCCCGCCTACATGGCACCGGAGCAGTGGCAGGGGGCGCCCGCGACGCCTGCCACCGATGTCTACGCCGCCACCTGCGTCTTCTTCGAATGCGTCACCGGCCGCAAGCCTTACGGCGCGGCGACGCAGGGGGAGTTGCGGGCGCAGCACATGGCGGCGCCCATTCCCATCGACGGCGTGCCGGAAGCCCTGCGATCCCTCATCGTTCAAGGGATGGCGAAGCATCCTGGCCAGCGCCGAGGGAACGTGGCGGCGTTTCTCGACGAGCTCGAGGCGGCGGCCGTGGCGAACTACGGTGCCGGCTGGGAGCGGCGGGGCCTGATCGCGCTGGGAACGGCCGCGGCGGTCCTCGCGGCCGCCCTTCCCTTCGCGCTGATCAGCAGTGCCCTCTCGCCCGGGGCGGTCATCGGCTCTGCGGGCGAAGCCGCACATGCGCTCGGCGGGAATGGCCTGCTGGCCAAGATCGGGGGAGCGAAGGCGGCGGGCGGGGCCGTCGCCGGGACGGCGGCGGCCGTCATGATCGCGACGTACTTTCTGCCCGCGGGCGCCGATGTGGGAGGCACCTCCACAGGCGACTACCGCGCGTATTTCGGCAGCCCTCGTGTCGTCCTGGACAACACCTCGATCCCCGACGGCGACACCGACGCGAGCCCGCTCATCAGCGAGAAGATCACCGTGTCCCCCGCGCGGGCCAGGGCCGGAACGCGCGTCCGGGTCGACACGACCTGGCACGGACGGACGCCGTGGGGCCTGCAGTATCTCGGTCCGGGACGGTTCCGCTGCCACGGTCCCGACTCGGAGAGGGGAGACGCCTACCACAGTTCGTACAGCGTCGCCCTGGGAGAGCAGAAGAACGAGAGCAAGGACTCCAAGAAGCCGAAATTCTGGCTCTACCGCACGAGTGAGAAATCACCCAATGACATTCCCTCGGGCACGCCCGTTCCCGTCCAAGGCGCACTCCTCAGGCAGAACGACCAGGAAAAGTACTACGACCACAAGCACTGTTCCTGGACCTTCAACGGGACGACGGCCGCGGAGGTCATCATTCCCGCCGAAGCAGCGCTCAAGCCGGGAAAGTACCGGCTGTCCCGGCACAATCCGGTCGGGATAGGTTTCGTGCGGGCGGAGGTGGGCGAGCGTCTGACGACGATCAGTCCGGCTTCGGCCGACGCGCGGGTCGAAGGCTCCCTGCCGACGCTCGAGGTTCTTGAGTGAGGGGGTGGCCAGGGTCCTTGTGCCGGTCGCGGGGTATCAGAATTCGAAGGCGGCTACTCCGCAGCCTGGGCGGGTCTGGGCTTCGCGGGTCCATTCGATGCAGTAATCGATGGCTTCCAGGACCTCGTGGTCAAGGGAGTCGCGCTGTTCCTGGGTGGTCGACTCCCATTGGGTCAGGGCCTCCGCGCACTGGTCGGGTGACCATTCGCCGTAGCAGGGCAGGTGCTCGGGGGCGGGAAGCGCGGAAGGGACCGACCCGTAGGTGAAGTCGGTGACGCTGACGGCCTTGATGCCGAGGTCGGAGAGGCCCTTGTCCACGGTTTCCAGCCAGCCGCTTCGGTACGGCGAGAAATGGTTGTTGAAGAGCCGCCGGCCGTAGAACTGGCAGATCATCTCGTAGGCGTAGGCGTACTGGAAGGCGTGCGCCTCGTCGTAGGGGCCGCCCTCGATGACGGCCCGTACGGCGTCGTAGCGGGTGGGGGCGCCGTCTTCGATCAAGGAGGAGAACTCCTCGTCGGCGTGCGCGAGCTGGGACTTGAAGCGGCCGCCGATCATTCGTCGCAGCTTGTCGTCCCCGCCGCCGATGGCGCCGTTGGCCTTGGCGAGGTCGACGAGGTAGAGGCTCAGCGAGTAGCTCATGCGCGCGACGGTAGCGGCCGCCGCCGACAGGCGGGGCGCGGTTTCGGGTTCTGGATCGATCGTTTCAAAACGTGGTAGCGTGCCGCCATGGCCCGGCCGCGGAACTTCGACGAGGAACGGGCGGTCGAGGCAGCGATGCGCGCCTTCTGGACCGCCGGGTACGAGGCGACCTCCACCCAGGACCTGTGCGAGGCCACCGGCCTGGGGCGCAGCAGCATCTACAACACCTTCAAGAGCAAGCACGAGCTGTTCGAGCGGGCCCTGCGGCGCTACATGGAGCTCAAGGCCGGCGACTACACCGAGCTGCTGGAGGGGTCCGGGACGGTCCGGGAGAAGATCGCCGAGCTGTTCCGGCGGATGATCGACGACGAGACCGGGGACGGGCTGGGCTGCCTGGTGGTCAACACCGGGATCGAGCTGGCGCCCCGCGATCCGGAGATCGCCGCGCTACTGGAGCGGGACTACCGGCGGCGGCTGGAGATCCTGCGGTCGACGTTCCGCGCCGGGCAGCGCGAGGGCGAGATCGATCCGGGCCGCGACCCGTCCGAGCTGGCCCACTTCGTCATCGCGACGATCGGCGGGATCCGGGTGTCGGCCCGTTCGGGGCTGGGGCGGCCGGCGCTGGAGGCGGTGGCGGGCGCGGCGCTCCGCGCGATCTGAGCGCGGTCGGGTTTCGCCTTTTTTGCGGGCATTTTTTGGACTGATCGATTCAAAACAGGGAGGAGAGCGCCTGTGCCGTGGGCGATCTACGTGCTGGGATTCGCGATCTTCGCGCAGGGCACCTCGGAGTTCATGCTGGCCGGGCTGCTGCCCGCCATGGCGGACGAACTGGGCGTGTCGGTGCCCACCGCGGGGCTGCTGATCTCCGCGTACGCCCTCGGGATGGTGGCCGGGGCGCCGGTGCTGGCGATGGCCACGCTGCGGCTGGCGCGCCGCACCGCGCTGCTCGCCTTCCTCGCCGTCTTCGCGCTGGCGCACGTGGCGGGCGCGCTGACGCCGAGCTACGAGGTGCTGTTCGCGACCCGGCTGGTGGGCGCGTTCGCCAGTGCCGGGTTCTTCGGCGTGGCGGTGGTCGCGGCGGTCGATCTGGTGCCGGCGGACGCGCGCGGGCGGGCGGTCTCGATCGTCATCGGCGGGATCACCGTGTCGACGGTCCTGGGCGTTCCCGGCGGGACCTTCCTCGGGCAGTACCTGGGCTGGCGGGCGGCGTTCTGGACGGTCGCTGTGCTGTCCACGGTGGCCCTGGTGGGAGTGGGCACCGCGTTGGCAGGTGCGCGCCGCGCGTCCGTTGGCAACGTTCCGGGGGTGCGCGAGGAGTTGCGCAGCCTGGCCTCGCCCGGGTTGTGGATCGCGTACGGGACGAGCGCCCTGTCCTTCAGCTCGATGATGGCGACGTTCAGTTATCTGGGGGCGATGCTCACCGACACCACGCGCCTACCGGAGGGGTGGGTGCCGGGCGTGCTCGCCCTCTTCGGCGTGGGGTCGCTCATCGGCATCGTCATCGGGGGGCGGGTGGCCGACGCGTACCCGTTCCGCACGCTCACCATTGGAATGACGGGCGTTGTGCTGGCATCGGCCGGTATCGCTCTGGGGGCTTCCAACGCGGTGGCCGTCATCGTGCTGGTGCCCTTGCTCGGCGGCTTCGGTCTTGCGACCAACCCCGCGGTGAGCGTCCGCGTGTACGCGACCCTTGGCGAGGTACGGACCCTTGCGGGGGCCACGGTCACTTCTATGTTCAACGTCGGCAACACCATCGCGCCTTGGCTGGGCGGGCTCGTCATCGGCGCGGGCTTCGGCTACCGCTTCGCCGCGTGGGTGGGCGCGGGGATGGCCCTGGCGGCCCTGGGGACGGTGGCGCTGGGGGCCTGGGTTGCACCCCGCTCCCCCGGGCGGGTCGCTGCTGTGGCCGTCACGCCTGAGGTCTGCGTGCGCCAGTAGCGCTCAGCACTGCGGCTTCTTCATCCCGTAGAGCGCGCGCTGCCCCGGGTGCTCGGCGACCGTCCAGACCTGGTCGGCCCCGCGCCAGCAGGACAGGTCCTCGGGGCCGAAGGAGACGGTCTCGCGCTGGACGTCCTCGAAGCCGTCCGCCCACACGGCCTGGACGAGCTGCCCCTGGTTCTTGTTCTGGCCGGGCGGGTAGGAGTGCTCCGCCAACGGGACGTTGCGCGTGAACCACCACGTGCCGTCCGCGGTGGCCCCTCCCTGGACGTAGGAGGCCGGAAGGCGGGCCACCCAGGACGGCGTGGCCCGCCCCTGGGCGTCGGTCTCCAGGTCGCTCGATCCGGGGCTGCCGCTGGTCAGGGGGAACTGCGCCACGCGCCCGTTGCCGTTCTTGCACCACTCCCCCGTCACCAGCCTGTCCTTGCCGGTGCGGTTGATGGACAGCCAGGAGTGGTTCGGGGTGCCGTTGACGGTGCAGGGCCCTCCGGACGGCCTGTCCGGGACGTACGACAGCACCTGCGGCATCACGTACCGGTACCCGTAGGCGTGGTAGGTCTTGCCGTGCAGGCCGACGAGGCCGGGCTTGGACGTGGACCCGTTCGCGCTCTTGCCCAGGTCGAAGATCTGCCGCATGTCGAACACGCGCAGGCCGGCGCTGGTGTCGGACACGTAGAGGCGGTTGCCGTACCAGGCGATGCCCCCGGCGTGGATCCCGGTGTCGGAGCCGTGCGTGCCCACGGGTTCGTAGGTGGTCCTGCCCCTGGCGTTGCGGTACGGCCACACCAGCAGGGCGTGCCGGTAGGTGTTGTCCTCGGTGTTGACGAAGGTCACGCGGGCGCTCTTGTGCGGCGCCTTCTTGTCGTGGTCGTACCAGCTGACCAGGAGGGGTTTCGCCGTGCCCCACCTCTCGTCCGCCTGGGCGTCGGAGACGCCGGTGACGCCCTGCGGGTACCACTCCTTGGTGGCGGTGTCGCCGGAGTTGAAGCAGAACACCTTCGCCCCGGCGGGGACCCCGGCCGAGGCGCCGCAGTTTCCGCCCCACTCGCCCTGGCGGTTGCCCTTCTGGGTGAGCAGTTCCTGGACGCCGGTCGTCTTCAGGCTCTTGGCCATGCCGCCGAGGGCGGCCCCGTCGGGGCTCGTGCCGACCTTGAGGACGTAGGGCTCCTTGGACGGCACCGCGGCCGACGCCGTGGCCGCGACCTGCTCGGAATAATCAGGAACGAAATAGGCGAAGGCGGGCGTGCCGATGGCCACGGCCATCAGCGGGGCGGCGAGGGCGAGCAGGCGCCGACCGTTCACGTGATCACCTCCGGGGATCACGGAACTTAACACCATTCGGACTTTTCACCCAAGATCACGCAATGCAACGTTATCGTTGCTATTGGAGATCAATGCGAGGTCAGCGACGCCGCGCAGGCACTGATCACCGGATCGAGCACCCGGGCAGTTTGGTAACGATTCGATATCGTCGGTAAACCGAGTGACGGGGCGGAACGTCATGCAGCAGCCTCCGGCGGCGGCCGCGCGCTCGCGCGGCCGGCGACGGGGTCGCCCTCGGAGAGTCAGCCGAGGCGGCAGGTGCCGGTGTCGGCCTTGCTCGGATCGCTCTCCGACACCGCCTTCACCCGCAGATTCGCCCGCCGGTCCGCACCGGCGCCCGGCCTGGCCCAGACCTCCACCGACGTCCGCTCACCCGCCCTGGCGGTGGCCAACTGGTTCGGCACCCAGGTCGTCCAGCCGTCCTCGGACACCGACGCGGTCAGCCGGTACACGTCCGAGGCGTGGTGCCCGCCGCCGCCCTTGCCGGAGTTGCGCAGCGGCATCGTGCACTTCACCCAGCCCGAGCCCGCGTCCCGCGCCTCGCCCTTGTCGACCTTCACGTCGCGGCGCTGCGGCCCCGCGCCGTCCAGCGAACGGATCGCGACCGTGTAGGACAGGACTCCCCTGGAATCGCGCTTGAGGTCGAGCACGTAGAAGTGCAGCCGGTTCGCCTTGTCGACGTACTCGAATTCGCTGCCCGAGCCGTTCCCGGCGTGGAACAGCGCGTCCGACAGCTGCCGGTAGTCGCCGATCGTCATCTTCTGCGGCGTGCCGTTGGGCAGGACGAAGTCGACCTTGTCGATGTCCTGCGGATTGGCGTCCTTCACCCAGATGAACGGGGCGTCGTCCGCGTCCTTGGTCTTGGACAGCAGCACGCCGGAGTCGGGCGTGAAGGAGTCGAAGCCCATCCGGTCGACGACTTCGAGGGTGTAGTTGTCGTAGCCGCCGCCGTCGCACACCGGGTCCTGGTCCTCACGGCACTCGGGGCTCTTGTCGCCGCCCTCGCCGAGCTTGAGGTTGATGCCCGCGAGCCCGCCCGCGCCCGGGTCGGCGGCGCGCGCGGTCACCCTGGCCACGACGGTGCCGGACGCGGCGAGGGTGTCGCGGTTCAGCTGCAGCACGTGGCCGGGGTCGACGATGCCCAGCTTCAGCTTGTTGCGCAGCATGTGCTGGGCGCCCATGGATCCGCCGCCCGTCGCCGGGATCGTCCACCGGCTGTGCGGGCCGCCGGGCCCGTTGAAGCTGCCGCGGCTCAGCATCTCCCACGGGCCGGAGTACGCGCGCCGCGCGGGGATGGCGTACGGGTTGTTGTAGTTGTCGCCGATCCCCAGGATGTGGCTGAACTCGTGCGCGAAGACGCCCATTCCGGAGCTCTCCGCCTGGGTCGAGCTACCGCTGACGGCGTTCGGCCAGATGGTGGAGCCCGACGCCCAGGACGACCAGGGGACGTACCGGGTCTTCACCCAGTTGGGCAGCGCGGGGTCCTGCGGCCCCCACTCGGGGGTCACCTCCTCCGGGGAGTTGAACTTCATCTGCCCGAACTCCTGCCAGGTGGAGCTCTCGTCCTGCCCCGCCGAGAGGTAGAAGACGAAGTCGAACTCCTTGGCCCTGTCCTCGCCCACGTCGGCGATCCAGGCCGCACGCGCGTCCGCGCGGATGTCGCGGTTGCAGGTGTCCCCCGCGGGGCATCCCGTGCCGCCCTGCATCCGGTTCTCCACGCCGTACTCGTGGTCCTTGGCGGGCATCCGGTACGCGCCGAACGCCGTGAGGTCGACCCCGTACCGCCCCTGGGAGTCCTCCATCCAGTACTCGTGCAGGGTGTGGCCCTGGTTGAGGGACTGCGGCTTGTTGAGGAAGTCCTGGTAGAACCGGGCGACCCCGTCGCGCGGCACGTTCCCCGCCAGGCTCGGGTTGCCGAAGATCGTGGAGTTCTTCGCCCTGGTCACGACGAAGTCCTGGTCGGGGTAGTCGACCAGGACGACGGCGCCCCTGAAGTTCTTGACCGATCCCTTCCGGGAGGGGTCGGCCCACGAGGTCCCCGGGACGGGCTTGTAGTCGTCCCACGTCATCGTGTCGGGCAGTTCGTAGTCCTGCGGGTCGATCGGCCTGGGGGCGCCCGCCGCGTACGTGCGCAGCCGCTGGGCCTGCTGCCACGGCTGGGTCTGGGGCCAGTGCCGCATCTGCCACGGGTTCTTGGCGGGCTCGGGGACGGGGGGCCGTTGCCCGGCGGTGGCGGGCGCGGTCGCGAGTCCTGCGGACAGCGTCAGAGCCGCCACGAGGGGGACGAGCAGTCTCTTGTCTACGCGCATGTCTCACCTGTCTGCGGTTGTTGGTGAGACCGTAGAGACGTCCGTTTCCTCCGGACAATGGCCGAGTTACACGATCTTGTCCGGGTACCGCTGGCAGCTTGTCCGGGTGCCGCTGGCAGCTCACGCCGAGCCCCTCGGGAGCGCGGTCAGAGCAGGGGACGGGCGGCGGTGACGATGCCGTCCTCGTCGGCGTAGAGGTGGTCGCCGGGACGGAACTCCACGCCGCCGAAGGACACCGGGACGTCGATCTCCCCGGCCGCGTCCTTGACGCTCTTGCGCGGGTTGGAGCCCAGCGCCTTGATCCCCAGATCGAGGGTGCGCAGCGCGGCGACGTCCCGGACCGCGCCGTTGATCACCACCCCGGCCCAGCCGTTGCGGACCGCCGCGGCGGCGATCAGGTCGCCCATCAGCGCGGAGCCGAGCGAGCCGCCGCCGTCCACGACCAGCACCCGGCCCTCGCCGGGCCCGGTGAGCAGCTTCTTGACCAGGCCGTTGTCCCGGTGGCAGCGCACGGTGGCGATCGGGCCGGCGAACGCGGCGCGCGCCCCGTACCCGCGGAACTGCGTCTCGCAGCTCTGCAGCTCGTCCCCGAAGTCGTCGATCAGATCGGCGGTCGCGAAGTCCATGCGCGGCAGCCTACCGAGCGGCTCTACCCGCGAGTAGCCGGAGGTCCGGGGCCAAGGGCGGACGGACGCCTGACAGGACCCGGTGATCTTCGGTACAACGTTCTTCTGAACCCAGGAGGTCGCCATGCAGCCCCCCAGCCGCCCCGGCCCCGCGTTCGAGGCGTTCCGGCCCATCGAACCGGGGGATCCGGTGCTGATCGGCGGCTACCGCGTGCTGGCCCGGATCGGCACGGGACGCCTCGGCGAGGTGTACCTGGCCGCCGCGCAGAGCGGGCGGCGGCTGGCCATCAAGTCCGTACGGGCCGATCTCGCGGACGACGAGGCGTTCCGGCGCCGCTTCAAGCGGGAGATCGCCGCGGCCCAGCGCGTCCGCGGGCCGTTCCTGGCGACCGTGGTCGACGGGCACGCGGAGGGGACGCGCCCCTGGGTGGCGTCCGAGTTCGTGCCCGGTCCCACGCTCGACGACGCGGTGCAGGCGCACGGCCCCCTCCCCGTACCCGCGGTGCGCGTGCTCATGGGAGCGCTCGCGGAGGCCCTCCAGGCCCTGCACGACGCCGACACCGTCCACGGCGCGCTCACGCCGTCCAATGTGCTGCTCACCGAGGACGGCCCGCGCACGGTCGACTTCGGCTCGCTCGAGCACGAGACGTCGGCGGCCGGCGACGTCTTCATGCTCGGCTGCGTGGCGCTGTTCGCGGCGACCGGGCAGGGCGCGTTCCCCAGGCCGTTCCAGTACGAGCCGCCCGACCTGAGCGGATGCCCCGACGCGTTGCGCGGGCCGATCGAACGCTGCCTCGCCGAGCGGCCGGAGGACCGCCCAGAGCCGCGCGAGCTCGCCGCCGAACTGGAGGCCGAGCCGCCCGCACCCGGCTGGCTGCCGCCCGAGGTCGCCGCGCTGCTCCCCGCCTACGAAGCCGAGCCGCCGCGTCCCGACGCGTCCCCGCTCCCCACGCCTCCCGCGCCTCCCGCTGCGGCGCCCCCCACGCCCTCCTTCGCCCCGCCGCCGGAAACCCGGCCGGACCCGGGCGGTCCGCCCGGCCGGGCTCGGACGACCCGCCCCGACATGCCGGAGGCGGCGCCGGGACGGCCCGCACGGCCGAACTTCGTCGTCCCCGAGCAGCCCCCGCACACCGACCCCTCGCTCCCCAGACGGTCCATGGAACCGGTGATGGGCAGCTACCGGCACGACCTCGTCGTCGCGCTCGGCATCGGCGGCGGCGCGTTCGGCCTGCTGGTCCTGATCCTGCTCCTGGTCTTCCTGGGCTAGCCGCCCGCGCGGCCGTCGGGCGGGGTGTCGGTCGGACGGCCGATGAGCCGCGACAGCACGATCGCGGTCTTGGTCGCGGTGATGTTGTCCTCCCGCCGCAGCCGCTCCAGCGACTGCTCCAGATGCTGGATGTCGCGGACGCGCACGTGCACCAGCGCGCTGGCGTCACCGCTGACGGTGTACGCGGCGACCACCTCGGGATGCTTGCGGATGCTGGAGTAGATCTCCTCCGGCGAGGTCGCGCCGGTGCAGAAGATCTCGATGAACGCCTCGGTCGTCCAGCCCAGCGCGGCCGGGTCCACGATCGCGGCGAAGCCGGTGATGACGCCGTCGGCGCGCAGCCGGTCGACGCGCCGCTTCACCGCCGGGGCCGACAGCCCGACCCGGTCGCCGATCTGCGCGTACGATGCGCGGCCGTGCTCCAGGAGCTGCGCAACGATTCGCCGGTCAAGCTCGTCGAGACGCAACGGATCACCTCCTGAACGACGATCCCGCACACTGGTCGTGCGCCGTTACCGAACTTACGCTGAGGGTGGGGACGGCGGCCAGCCGGGCGGGGACGGCGGCCGGTCGCCCTCCCCTCTGCCTCCCGGCGCCGTCCGGTGCCTGGAACGAGTCCGCCGTCCGCCGATGACCGCCGGAGGGAGCGTCGTGAGCCTGACCGACCAGCTACGGGCCCTGTCCGAAGAGCACAGCGCGCACAACTACCACCCGCTGCCGATCGTGATAACCGACGCCGAGGGCGCCTGGGTCACCGATGTCGAGGGGCGGCGCTACCTGGACATGCTGGCCGCCTACTCCGCGGTCAACTTCGGGCATCGCCATCCGCGGCTGACGGCGGCGGCGCGCCGGCAGCTCGACCGGGTCACCCTGGTCAGCCGGGCCTTCGACCACGACCTGTTCGGCCCGTTCGCGGCCGAGCTCGCCGAGCTGTGCGGCAAGGACATGGTGCTGCCGATGAACAGCGGCGCCGAGGCGGTCGAGACGGCGCTGAAGACCGCCCGCAAGTGGGGCTACGAGGTGCGGGGCGTCCCGGCCGGGCAGGCGAACATCATCACCTTCGAGGGCAACTTCCACGGCCGCACGACCACCATCGTCAGCTTCTCCACCGACCCCGACGCGAAGGAGTCCTACGGGCCGTACACGCCCGGGTTCCGGACCGTCCCCTACGGCGACGCCGAGGCGCTGCGGGCGGCGATGGACGACGCCACGGTCGGGGTGCTGATCGAGCCGATCCAGGGCGAGGCCGGGGTGAACGTGCCGCCCAGCGGTTTCCTGACGGCGGTGCGGGAGCTGTGCACCGAGCGCGGCGCGCTGATGCTCGCCGACGAGATCCAGTCGGGGCTGGGCCGTACCGGCACCACGTTCGCGGTCGAGCACGAGAACGTCGTCCCCGACGTCTACATCCTGGGCAAGGCGCTGGGCGGCGGCATCATGCCGGTGTCGGCCGTGGTCGCCGACCGGGACGTCCTCGGGGTCTTCAGGCCGGGCCAGCACGGCTCGACGTTCGGCGGCAATCCGCTGGCCTGCGCGATCGGGCGGGAGGTCGTGGCGATGCTGCGGACGGGCGAGTTCCAGGAGCGCTCCCGGACGCTGGGCGAGCACATGCACCGGCGGCTGGGCGCGCTGCCGCCCGACCTGGTGCGGCAGGTGCGCGGCCGGGGCCTGTGGGCCGGGGTCGAGCTGTACGGGACGGGGCCGGGCCCGGTGGCGCGCCCGGTGAGCGAGCGGCTGATGGAGCTGGGCGTGCTGGCCAAGGAGACCCACGACACCACGATCCGGCTCGCCCCGCCGCTGGTGATCAGCCGCGAGGACCTGGACTGGGCGCTGGACCGCCTGGAGATCGCCCTGAAGGGCTGACCGCTACCGCACGCGCACGACGCACGACGCGCTACGGGCGAGGGCTCCCCGCGAAGGCCGCGGGGAGCCCTCGCTCGCTTTTCCCGTCCATCCGGATTAGTCTAACTGGACTATTCCAACTGGACGCAGGGACCCCCATGCCGAGACCCCTCGCACCGCTCGCCCTCACGGTGCTGCGGATGCTGCACGACGGGCCGATGCACCCGTACGAGATGCAGCAGCGGATCCGCCATCACGCCTACGACCGGGCCGTGAAGGTCACCCACGGCGCGCTCTACCACGCGGTGGAGCGGCTGACCGCCGGCGGGCTCATCGAGCCCGTCGAGACCGGACGGGAGGGCCGCCGTCCCGAACGCACCGTGTACGCGATCACCGAGGCCGGCCGGGACACCGCGCGGATGCGGATGGTCGAACTGCTGGCCGAGCCCGCCGAGGAGTTCCCGCTGTTCGGCACCGCGCTGGCGTTCGTCAACCTGCTCTCGGAGGACGAGGTCGCCCGGCACCTGCGACGCCGCCAGGTGACGCTGGAGGCCCTGCTGGCCGGGAACCGGGCCGTCTACGACGTGCTCGGCGAGCGGGGCCTCGAGCGCTTCAAGCTGATCGACCACGAGCTCACCCTGACCCGGCACCGTGCCGAGCTCGACCTGGTCCGCGGCCTCGCCGACGACCTGGAGGCCGGACGCCTCACCTGGAGCGACGACCGCTGCGACGGGACCGGCAAGGACGGCAGGCCCGCCGAGAACGGCAAGACCGACGACGAGAACGGAGACCGGTCGTGAAGACCTGGCGCGGCAACCCCTGGGCGATCCTCCTCACCCTCTCCCTCGGGTTCTTCATGACGCTGCTCGACCTGACCATCGTCAACATCGCGATCCCCGACATCGTGGACGCGCTCGGCGCCTCGCTCGACCAGGCGCTGTGGGTGGTCAACGCCTACGTGCTGGTGCTGGCGGTGCTGCTGATCACCGGCGGCCGGCTCGGCGACCTGCTGGGCAAGCGCAACCTGTTCGCCACCGGGGTGGCGGTGTTCACGCTGGCCAGCCTGGCCTGTGCGATCGCCCAGGACCCGGTCCAGCTGATCGCCGCGCGCGCGGCGCAGGGGCTGGGCGCGGCGCTGCTGATGCCGCAGACCATGTCGATGATCATCGACACCTTCCCGGCGGAGCGGCGCGGCACCGCGCTGGGCGTGTGGGGCGCGGTGGCCGGGCTCTCCACGATCACCGGGCCCACGCTGGGCGGACTGCTGGTCACCACGCTCGACTGGCGGTGGATCTTCCTCGTCAACCTGCCCATCGGGGCACTGGTGCTGGCGATGTCGGCGGCGATCCTGCCCGGGCACACCCGCACCGTGCGGCACCGCTTCGACATCACCGGGGTGCTGCTGGCCTCGGCCGCGCTGTTCTGCCTCACCTTCGCGCTCACCGAGGGCCAGAAGCACGAGTGGAACGCCGCGATCCTGACCCTGCTCGGCGCCGCCGCGGTGCTGTTCACGATCTTCCTGCTGCACCAGCGGACCCGGCAGGACGCCGAGCCGCTGGTGCCGTTCACGCTGTTCCGCGACCGCAACTTCGCCATCCTCAGCCTGGTCGGCGGCGGCGTCTCGATCGCCATGATCGGCATGATCCTGCCGATGACCCTCTACCTGCAGTCGGTGCGCGGGTTCAGCCCCCTGGAGGCCGGGCTGGTCATGGCGCCCTCGTCGCTGGCGTCGATGCTGCTGGCCCCGGTGGCGGGACGGCTGTCGGACCGGCCCTGTACGGGCTCGGCAGCCTGTGGCTCGCCCTGGTCGCCCAGGTCGGGACGCATTGGACGGCGTTCCTGGGCCCGTTCCTGCTCAGCGGGATCGGCATCGGCGGGGTGTTCGCGCCGATGGCGACCGAGGCCACCCGCAACGTGCCGCCGCGGCTGGCCGGGGCGGCCTCCGGCGTGAACAACACCGTCCGGCAGGTCGGGTCGGTGCTGGGCGGCGCGGTGGTCGGGGCGGTGCTGCAGAACAGGCTGGCGGACGCGCTGAGGGAGCAGGCCGCGGCCCGTGCGGAGGCGCTGCCGCCCCAGTCCAGGGCCGGGTTCGTGGACGGCTTCGCCGGGGCGGCCAAGGGCGGCCTGGAGATCGGCGCCTCCCACCACGGAACGGTGCCGCAGATCCCCGCGAACGCGGCGCCGGGGGTGGCGCAGCGCGTCCAGGAACTGGGCGGGGAGGTCTTCGCGCACGGGTTCGTGCAGGCGCTGAAGCCGACGCTGGCGGTGCCGATCGCGGTGGTGCTGCTCGGCGCCGCCGCGTGCCTGGGCGTCAGGCGCTACCGGACCCCGGGGGACGCCCAGGCGCCGGAGGGTCGCCCGGCTCCGGACGGACAGCGGGCTTAGGGGCCCGCCACGTCAGCCAGTTCCCCGCGGGACGGGCGGCCGGGACGAGCGACACGGCGACCACCCCGGCCGCCAGCCCGCCGACGATGAACAGGTAGCCGGGCAGGGTTCCCGGGACGATCAGGTCGCCCTCCGTCCGGCCGATCGACAGCGCCAGCGTGACCAGGGCCCACAGCAGGACCGGGACGGCCGCGCCCGTCCGGCCGCCCATCGCCCAGCCCGCCGCCCGCGCGATCGCGAAGTTGACCAGGACCAGCACGATCGCCGCGACGGGGATCGACCCGATCGTCCAGCCCTGGGCGAACGAGCCGACCAGGCCCAGGAGCGCGCCGAGCAGCCCCAGCGCCGCGTAGGCCGCTCCGGAGACGAACGCGTCCAGCGTCGCGTCGCGCGGCCCGCCGGAACCGTAGAGGCCGGGGTCGCCGCCCATGCCCGGGGCCACGCTGGCACCGTACGGCCCGGCATCGTAGGGCCCGGCACTGTACGGGTCCGCGCCGTACGGACTCGGCCCGGGCGGGACGCCCTGACCGTACGCACCGACCTGGTCGGGCGGGACGGCACCCGGGGCGACGCCCCAGGCCCCCTGCTCCTGGCCCTGCCCCTGGCCGTACGGAGCGGCGCCCTCGGCTCGATCCTTCTTCACGCTCGCCAGGGTATCGACCCGGCCGGTGTCGCAGGACGGCCCCGACCGCCCGCCGAAGCGGACGGCCCGTCAGGAGGAAGGCGGGGGCGGCGGGGCCGGTTCGGCGAACAGGTCCCTCTCGCGCCCGCCGGCCGGGGCCGGGCCGCGCTCGCCCGCGAGCAGGATGAAGTACTCGGTGCCGAACGCCTGCTGCCCCAGGTTGTTGGACAGCGCGAAGAACGGCCCGACCTCCTCCGGGGCCACCACGATCTGGGTGGAGTGCGCGCGCAGGGCGGCCAGCTTGGCGGGCAGGTGGGAACGGGAGTCGACCACCGTGGTGACCTGGTCGTCGGGCACCCCGGAGCCGAGCTCGTCCAGGCTGGCGACCCGGCCGAACGGCAGCCGCGCCTCCCGCATCACCGCGATGGCACGCGCCAGCACGGTGCGGGGCGTGGCGTAGGCGTAGAACTTGTCGGCCCTCCAGGGCTCGCCGCCCTGCCCGTCGTCGTGGCCGGGGTCGGCGGCCAGCTCGTACGCCCGCCAGGTCACCCGGTGCGCCTGGATGTGGTCGGGGTGGCCGTAGTTGCCGCGCTCGTCGTAGGTGACGATGACCTGCGGCCGCACCTCACGGATGATCTTGACGAGTTCCCCGGCCGCCTCGTCGACGTCGGCCCGCCAGAAGCTGCGGGGATCGTCGTTGGTGGCGGTGCCCATCATGCCCGAGTCGCGCCACCGGCCGGGTCCGCCCAGGTAGCGGTGGTCGGACACGCCCAGGGCCGCGCACGCCTCGGACAGCTCGCCGACGCGGTACTCGCCCAGCCGGTCCTCCTTGTCGGAGGCCAGATGGCGCAGCTCGTCGGGGATGACCTCGCCCTCCTCACCCAGGGTGCAGGTGACGAGGCAGACGTGGGCGCCCTCGGCCGCGTACTTGGCCATGGTGGCCCCGGTCCCGATGGACTCGTCGTCCGGATGGGCATGGACGAACAGGATCCGCGGCTCCTTCATAAGACACGAGCCTACTCAGGCCGGGGACCGGTCCGGGATACCGGCCTCCCCGAGGCGCGGGCGCGTCGTGTGGACGGCGCCCGGAGTCTACCGGAACGCCCGGTCCGCCTGCCCGGCCCGGACGTACCGGGCCCGGGTCCGCAGCCGGTCCCTGGCCTGGTCAGACGCCTGCGACTCAGTTGGTGCCGCCGCCACCGCCACCGCCACCGGGCGGAGGCTCCTCACCACCACCGTCGGGCGGGGTCGTGGGCGTGGAGGGCTCGCTCGTCGGGGTCGGCGTCTCGGGCTCGGTCGTCGGGGTCGTGGTCTCGGTCGGCCGGATCGTCGGCTGCTGCGTCTCCGTCGGGACGGTGCGCGTGCGGGTCGGCCGGATCGTCGGCTGCTCGGTCTCGGTCTCCTCGTCGGTGGGCGACTCCGAGACGCTCTCCGACACGCTCGGCGAGGGGTCGTTCCCCGGGTCGCCGTCGCCGTTGGCGGCCATCACCAGCCCGACCACCAGCGCCAGCGCCGCGATCGCGCCGGCCGCCGCCACGATGGGCCAGCGCGACTTCCGCTCCGGCTCCCAGTTCTGGTAGCCGCCGGAGCGGCGGTGCGAGCCCGGCCCGCCGGGCCCGTACGCGGGCGGGAGCGGCGGCGCCGCGGCGACCGGCGGCATGGCGCGGGTGCGGTCGCCGACCGGCTGGGTGCCGGCGGGCATCGGCCCGGCGGCCCGGTGCGACCCCTCCGCCAGCAGCGTGGTGGCCTGGGCGGGGTCGTCCATCTGGGTCTGCGCGGCCGGGCCGGCGCCGATCAGCGTCATCATCAGCTGCTGCGCGGTCGGCCGCCGCTCGGGCTCCTTGACCAGGCAGGCCGCGATCAGGCGGTGCAGGTCGGGCGGCAGCCCGTCCAGGTTCGGCGGCTCGTGCATCACCCGGTTGATCACCGCGACCACGGTGTCGTCGCCGAACGGCGGGTGCCCGGTGGCCGCGAACACCATCGTGGTCGCCCAGGCCCAGACGTCCACCGCCTCGGTGAGCGTGGCCCCGGCGACCTGCTCGGGCGCCATGTACGACGGCGTCCCGATCGCCTTGGTCGCCGCGGTCTGGCCGGTGTCCAGGGCCCGCGCGATCCCGAAGTCGATCACCCGCGGCCCGTCCGGCGCCATGATGACGTTGTGCGGCTTGAAGTCGCGGTGCACGATCCCGGCCTGGTGGATGGCCACCAGCGCGGTCAGCGTCCCGATGCCCAGCCGCTCCAGCGCGGCCCCGGGGATCGGCCCGCTCTCCATCACATGCTTGTGCAGCGACGGCCCCGGGACGTACTCGCTGGCGATGTAGGGCTGGTCGCCGGCGACGTCGGCCTCCAGCACCTGCGCGGTGCAGAAGCGGGCCACCTGCTTGGCCGCCTGGGCCTCGCGGACGAAGCGGTTGCGGGCGTCGGCGTCACCGGCCAGGTCGGCCCGCAGCAACTTGATCGCGGCCTGCGCCCCGGAGGCGTCCACGCCCAGGTAGACCACGCCCTGCCCGCCCTCGCCAAGCCGTTCGAGCAGTTCGTACGAACCCAGCCGCCGGGGATCTCCCGGCTGCAGCTCCGGCATGGACCACTCCTTAGTAACCCGCGACGTCAAGTGTGATGGTGATGAATGGGGAGAAGTCTCGAGCTTACGCGAGCGCACCCGCGATCACTGGCGGTTCCCGATCGGGCACCTTACATCGCGGGACCGACATGAGCGGGCGGATTCGCCGCTCCGGCTCCTCCACCGGCCCTGCCGCCGCCCCTCCCGCCGGGACCGGTCCCGGCGCCCGTCCGCCGGGCCGCGCGCGGCGCGGGGAGGGGTCGGCGTCCGGCGGGGTCCGTGCTGGCAGACTCGGATGTCATGAGCATCGGCTACCCGCGGCAGAGCGCCCGCACCCGGCGGTTCACCCTCGGCGTCCCGCGCGCCTTCCAGATCGCTTCGGACGGCTCGTACGTGGCCTTCCTGCGGACCAAGGCCGGGGACGACCCGGTCACCTGCCTGTGGACGCTCGACACGGCGACCGGTGAGGAGCGGCTGGTCGCCGACCCGGCCGCGCTCGACGTGCCCGGCGAGGAGGACCTGCCGCCCGAGGAACGGGCGCGGCGCGAGCGGGCCCGGGAGCAGGCCGGGGGCATCGTCGGCTACGCGGTCGACCGGGACGCCGCCCGGGCGGTGTTCACGCTCGCGGGCCAGCTGTTCACCGCCGACCTGCGGAGCGGCGCGGTGCGCGCGCTGCCCGCCCGCACTCCGGTGTTCGACCCGCGGCTCGACCCGGCGGGCCGCAAGGTCGCCTACGTCTCGGGCCGCACCGTCCACGTCGTCCCGGTCGGCGGCGGCGCGGCGGAGGGCGGCGAGCCGCTGATCAAGCCGGAGAGCGACCAGGTCTCCTACGGTCTCGCCGAGTTCATCGCCGCCGAGGAGATGAACCGGATGCGCGGCCACTGGTGGTCCCCGGACGGGTCGACCCTGCTGGTCGCGCGCGTGGACGAGACCCCGGTGACGCGCTGGACGATCGCCGACCCCGCCAACCCGGACCGCCCGGCGCACGAGATCGCCTACCCGGCCGCCGGCACCCCCAACGCGATCGTGTCCCTGGTCCTGGTGAAGGCCGACGGCAGCGGCCGGGTCGGCGTCGCCTGGGACCGCGGCGAGTTCCCCTACGTCGTCACCGCGCACTGGGACCGGCACGGCCTGCGGATCGTCGTCCAGTCCCGGGACCAGCGCATCCAGCGGATCCTCGACGTCGACCCGTCCAACGGGGAGACCACGCGGCTGCGCAGCGAGCACGACCCGGTCTGGACCGAGATCGTCGCCGGCGTGCCCGCCCGCACCGGCTCCGGCGCGCCGATCTGGGTCGTGGACGACGCCGAGGCCGACACCCGGCGGATCACGGTCGCGGACGAGCCGGTCACGCCCGCCGGGCTGCAGGTGCGGTCGGTCCTCGGCGCCGAGGACGAGCGGATCCTGTTCACCGGCACGCAGGAGCCCACCGAGCTGCACGTGTGGTCCTACGACGGCGCGGACGGCTCGGTCACCAGGCTCACCGACGGGCAGGGCGTGTTCGGCGGCGCCCGGACGGGCGAGGTCACCGTGCTGACCGCCACCCTGCTGGACCGGCCGGGCGTCTCGGTCGAGGTGCGGACCCCGTCCGGGACGCGGGAGATCGCCTCGCTCGCCCAGGTCCCCGAGATCACCCCGAAGGTCGAGCTGCTGCGGGCGGGCGAGCGGGAGATCCGCACCGCGGTGCTGCTGCCCACCGGCTGGGAGCCGGGCGCGGGCCGGCTGCCGGTGCTGATGGACCCCTACGGCGGCCCGCACGCGCAGCGGGTGCTGGCCGCCCGCCGCGCCTACTACGAGGCGCAGTGGCTGGCCGACCAGGGCTTCGCCGTCGTGGTCGCCGACGGCCGCGGCACGCCGGCGCGCGGGCCCGCGTGGGAGCGCGCCGTCCGCGGCGACTTCACCGGGCCCGTCCTGGAGGACCAGATCGCCGCGCTGGAGGAGGCCGCCCGGCAGCATCCCGGCGCGTTCGACCTGGACCGGGTGGGGATCCGCGGCTGGTCGTTCGGCGGCTGGCTTGCGGCGCTGGCCGTGCTGCGCCGTCCCGACGTGTTCCACGCCGCGGTGGCGGGCGCGCCGGTGACCGACTGGCGCCTGTACGACACCCACTACACCGAGCGCTACCTGGGCCACCCGGAGGAGGAGCCGGACAACTACACCGCCAACTCCCTCATCGAGGACGCCGGCAGGCTGGAGCGCCCCCTGCTCCTCATCCACGGCCTTGCGGACGACAACGTGGTCGCGGCGCACACCCTGCGGTTCTCCTCGGCGCTGCTGGCGGCGGGCCGTCCCCACACCGTCCTGCCGCTGTCCGGGGTCACCCACATGACCCCGCAGGAGATCGTGGCCGAGAACCTGCTGCGCCTGCAGGTCGACTTCCTCAAGCGGAACCTGGGCTGACGCCCTTCCCTGGCCGGGCGGTGCCGTGCCAGCTGCGCCAGAGGGCGGCGTACGAGCCGTCCTCGGCGATCAGCTCCTCGTGGGTGCCCAGCTCGGTGATGCGGCCGCCCTCGACCACGGCGACCCGGTCGGCGTCGTGCGCGGTGTGCAGCCGGTGCGCGATCGCGACCACGGTGCGGCCGTCCAGGACGGCCGCCAGCGAGCGCTCCAGCCGGCGGGCCGCGCGCGGGTCGAGGAGCGAGGTCGCCTCGTCCAGCACGAGCGTGTGCGGGTCGGCCAGGACGAGCCGGGCCAGGGCGAGCTGCTGGGCCTGGGCGGGCGACAGCGTCTCCCCGCCCGACCCGACGGCGGCGTCCAGGCCGGGGCCGTCCCAGTCGACCGCACGCAGCGCCGCCTCGACGTCCTCGGCGGTCGCGTCCGGGCGGGCCATGACCAGGTTCTCCCGGACGGTGGCGCGGAACACGTGGTGCTCCTGGGTGAGGAGCGCGACATGGCCGCGCAGTTCGTCCAGCGGAAGCTCCACCAGCGGCACCCCGCCGCCGGAAGCGCCGTCGCCGCCCTCGGCGGGGCCGACGGTGACCGAGCCGGTGCGCGGGCCGTCGATCCCGGCCAGCAGCCGGCCCAGCGTCGACTTGCCCGCCCCGCTCGGCCCCACGATCGCCAGCCGCTCCCCCGGCCGCAGGTCCAGATCGACGCCGTGCAGCACGTCCCGGCCGGGCCGGTAGGCGTACCGGACGCCGCGCACGGCCAGCCGCGCGCCGCCGGAACGGCGGCCCGGCTCCGCGGGCCGCGCGTCCCCGGCCTCGCCGACCCCCAGCAGCCGGGCCAGCGACGCACCGCCCAGCTGCAGCTCGTCCAGCCAGCTCAGCAGCATCTCGATCGGGGCGATGAGCTGCTGGGCGTACAGCGTCGCCGCCGTCACCTGCGCCAGCGACGCCATCCCGTTGATGTAGAGCAGCCCGCCGGTCAGCAGCGTCGCCGCCACCGGCAGCACGAACGCCATCTCGATCACCGGGTACAGCACCATGCGCAGCCGCAGCGTGTAGCGCTCGGCCGCGTACGACCCGGCGATGTCGGCGTCGGCGCGGCGGTGCCGGCGATCGGCCAGCCGCAGCGCGTCGACCGTGCGGGCGCCGTTCACCGTCTCGGCCAGCCCGTCGGTGAGATCGGCCCAGCGGGCGTTCTCGCGCAGGTAGCCGAGGCGGGCGCGCGGCAGGTACCACCGCATCACGCCCCACAGCAGCGGCACGGAGATCAGGCAGGGCAGCGCCACCAGCGGGCCCGTCAGGATCAGCGCCCCGACCGTCAGGACGGTCATCACGAGCCCGATCAGCATCTCCGGCACCGCGTACCGGACGCTGGTGCCCAGCGTCTCCACGTCCCGGGAGGCGCGGCTCACCAGGTCGCCCGTCCCGGCCCGCTCCACCGTGGGCAGCGGCAGCGCCAGCACCCGTTCGACGAACTCCTCGCGCAGCTCGGCCAGCACCCGCTCGCCCAGCCGCGCCGAGGCCAGGTAGGCGTACCGGGTCAGGACGCCCTGCGCGATCACGAAGACCGCGATGGCGGCGCCGGCGGTGTCGATGCCCGCGCGGCCGCGCCCGACGTCCTCGACCAGGTCGCCGAGGAGCCGCGGCGTGACCAGCCCGGCGACGGCGGCCAGGGCGTGCAGCCCGACCGCGCCGAGCAGCGCGCGCGGGTGCCGCAGCACCAGCCGGCGCGCGTACTCCCTGACCTGCCGCGGCGCCGCCACCGGCAGGATCTCGGCACTCACCGTCCTCCAGCCCTTCCGGTCGATGTCGTGGATGCAGCGGTGTGTCGGTGGATTCAGTCGAGGACGACGGCCTCGGCCGCCCGGTCGCCGCCGCCGCCGTCCGGCTCGGCGCCGTTCGGCCCGGCGCCGCCGGCGCCGTCCTCCCGGGCGCCGCCGACGGTGCCGCCCGTCTCGCCGCGCGTGACGGTGGCGGCGTAGCGCGGCTCGGACGCCAGCAGGTCGCGGTGCGGGCCCTCCGCGGCGACCTTCCCGCGCTCGACGTAGACCACGTGGTCGGCGCGGTCCAGCACCAGCGGGCTGGTCGTGCACACCACCGTGGTGCGGCCCGCGCGGCCCGGCCCCAGCCGGTCGGCGATGCGCGCCTCGGTGTGCGCGTCCACCGCGCTGGTCGGCTCCACCAGGACCAGCACCTCCGGATCGGCGGCCAGCGCGCGGGCCAGCCGCAGCCGCTGCTGCTGCCCGCCGGAGAACTCCCGCCCGGCCTCGGCCACGTGGGCGTCCCGGCCCACCGCGGCGATCACGTCCTCGGCGGCGGCCGCCGCCAGCGCCCGGTCGAGCGCGCCGTCCGCGGTGCCGGGGGTGGTGAGGCTCTCGGCGAGCGGACCGGAGAACAGGCGGTCCTCGTTGACGGCGACCAGGATCCGCTCGCGGAGGTCGGCCAGCTCCGCCAGCGGCAGGCCGCCGTAGCTCACCTCGCCGTCGGCGTACCGGCCGAGCCGGTCGGCGATCGCCTGGGCGTCGCGCGGGTCGGCCGCGGCGATCGCGGTGAACCGGCCGGGCCGTACGACCAGGCCGGACGCCGCGTCCAGCAGCTCGCCGCCGGGCGCGGGACGGGCCGTGCCGTCCAGGGGCACCTCGGGCTCCAGGTCCAGCACCGCGACCACCCGCGCGGCCGCGACATGGGCCTTGGTCAGCTTGCCCGCCGCCTCGCCCACGGTCTTCAGCGGATGGATGAGGAACACCGCGTACCCGTAGAACGCCACCAGCTGGCCGGCGGTGATCGCCCCCTCCGCCGCGAACCGGGCGCCCGCCCAGGTCACCAGCGCGATCAGCAGGCCGGGCAGCAGGATCTCGGCGCCGCTCAGCTTCGACTCGGCGCGGGCCGTGGCCACGCCCGCCTCCCGCACCCGCTGCGACTCCGCCCGGTAGCGGTCGGCGAACAGCCGCTCGCCGCCGATGCCGCGCAGCACGCGCAGGCCCGCCACCAGGTCGGTGGCCCGGGTGTTGAGCTCGCCGACCAGCTCGCGGTGACGCTGCTCGCGCTCCCGGTACGGGCGCAGCAGCGGCGCCGCCACCACCAGGATCACCGGCACCCCGACCAGCACGATCAGGCCCAGCGGCGGCGAGGCGGCCAGCATGATCGCCGCCACCGCCACGATCGCCACCACGGCCCCGGTGCCGCGGGCCACGATGTCCATCGCGTCGCCCAGATGGGACACGTCCGCGACGCCGACGCTCACCACCTCCCCGGCGCTCAGCCGCTTGGGGAGGGTGGCGCCCAGCCGGGTCGCCTGCCGCGTCACGACCTGCACGGTCCGGTACGCGGCGGCCAGCCAGCTGAAGACCGCGAACCGGTGCCGGGCGACGCCGCTGGCCGCCTGCACGACGCCCAGCACCAGCAGGACGCCGGCCCACACCAGCAGGGCGCCGGTGTCCTTGGCGGTCACGCCCTGGTCGATGGCGCGGCCGATCGCGGCGGGCATCAGCGCCTGGCTGAGCATCCACACCACCCCGAGCGCGGCGCCGCCGGCCAGCGGGCGCGCCTGGGTACGTCCCAGCCACAGGAGGTAGCGCGCCGGCGATCGCCGGTCCGGCCTCCCGGGATCTTCGACCGGCAGCGTCTTCACGACGGAAGATTAAGCACGCTCGCGGCGGAACCTCGAACGATTTTTTGCGGGGGCCCCGGGCGGGGGTAAAGCGCCGGTCAGCGGCCCTTGAGGCGGACCTCACACACTCGGGACGGCCGTTCCCCTCGCAACGGACAGCCCGTAACGAGCCTGGGACCGTCCCGAAGCAACCCTTCAGCGGATTCGGACCCGATCCGGAGCAACCCCGAAACGCCTCTACAGCCCCTGTGCAGCGGGCCTTTCAGCGGGTTACGGGCCGGTGGGCGGGGCCGCCCGTTCCGTCCGGGAGCCTGGGGGGCGGCCCGCCGGTACGGTAGGGTCGGGTGAGTACGGAGCGTGCTCCTCCGCTCCTTGAGCCGGGATCCAGGCGGCTAGGCCGATGCCGCTGCCCCGGCGCGGTCCGGCCCAGGTCAACACGGCGCACCCGTGATCGCGACCGGGCGTCCGGCCGTTGCCTGTGCCGCCGCCCGCCGACAGTCCGGAAGCCTTGTGAGCACCGTCAGCCACCATTCGCACAATCCGCACGGCGCCCGACCGAACGGGCATGCCGGTCACGGCGCGCATCCGAACGCCGTCGCGCACGGATCGGAGGAACGGGTCGACCTGCTGCTGATCGACGACGATCCGTCGGACGTCTTCCTCGTCGAGCGGATGCTCGACGACAGCGGGCTGGAGATCAGCCTGTCCGTCGCCGACGGCCTGCCCGCGGCGCGGCGTCTGCTGACCCGCCGCACCCAGTGCATCATCGTCGACCTGTCGGCCCCCGAGGGCCGCGACCCGATCGAGGAGCTCCGGGAGGTCCTGTCGATCGCGCGGAACGCCGCGGTCGTGGTGCTGACCGGGCTCGACGACGTCCGCCCGGCCACCCGGCTGGGGGTGCGGGCGGTCGCCGCCGGCGCCGCCGACTACCTGGTCAAGCAGGAGGTGGACGGCCCGCTGCTGGCCCGGGCGATCCGCTACGCGATCGAGCGCAAGCGGGCCGAGGAGACCGAGCGCCGGCTGGTCGAGGCGCGGATCATGGGCCGGGAGAACGCCCGGCTGGAGCGCGGCCTGCTGCCGGTGCCGCTGATCGACGATCCGGGGCTGCGCCACCACACCCGGTACCGTCCGGGCCGCCGCCGGGCGCTGCTGGGGGGCGACTTCTACGACACGGTGCAGACCGAGGGCGGCGCGGTGCACCTGATGATCGGCGACGTGTGCGGGCACGGCCCGGACGAGGCGGCGCTGGGCGTCCAGCTGCGGATGGCGTGGCGGACGCTGGTGCTGGCCGGGCACACCGGCGAGCAGCTGCTGGGCACCCTGGACACCGTGCTCGGGCACGAGCGGCGCAGCGAGGAGATCTTCACCACGCTGTGCATGATCACGATCGCGCCGTCGCTGCGCACCGCGCGGATGCACCTGGCCGGTCATCCGGCGCCGCTGCTGTTCCGGCACAACGGCGCGGAGAGCGAGGTCGTGGCGCTGCCGGAGTACGCGCACGGGCCCGCGCTGGGCCTGGTGCCGAGCGCCGAGTGGCCGACCACCGAGATCGACCTGGGCGAGTCGTGGAGCCTGATGCTCTACACCGACGGGCTGATCGAGGGCCGCGTCGGCGACGGCGCCACCCGGCTGGGCACCGACGGGCTGGTGGAGCTGGCCCGCAAGGCCCGCGGCGCGGGCGCCGCGGGCCGGGGCCTGATCGACTCGCTCGTGACCGAGGTCGAGGACCTGAACGGCGACGCGCTCACCGACGACCTGGCGGTGCTGCTGCTGTCCCGCGACGACCCCGCACACTCCCCGGCGGAGTAACCTCGCCGCCACGGCAGGGTGACGCTGACCGACACGACGGGCACCCCTCGCCGCCGGCCGGGTGACGCTGACCGGCGCGGCGGTCACCGCTCGCCGCCACGGCAAGGTGACCGCCTGGCCACAGCAGAGTGACCATCGCCGCCAAGCAGGGTGACCGCCCGGCCATGCCAGGGTGACCGCTGCCGCCAGGGTGGGGTGACCGCCTGGCCACGCGGCGGCGTCGGTGCAGGCCGTGCGGCGTGGACGGGCCGCCGGCGGGCGGGGCCTGACCGGGCCGGTGGAGTTCCCTGATCGTGCTGTGAGGTCTCTCACCTTGGACGATGTAGCGGCATGCCCGAAATGCCCATGTCGCACCGTTCATAGCCCAGGGCTATCGAAACGAGTACGGCCATGACTTGGATCTCTTGAGCCGCCCGGTCGTACCGTGCGCTCGTGGCTACAGCGATACCTGCGATCTACCGGTCGACCGTCGGCAAGAAGGCGGTCATGGCCGTGAGCGGCGCCGTGCTGGTGCTGTTCCTGCTCGGGCACATGGCCGGGAACCTCAAGATCTTCTTTGGGGCCGAGGACTTCAACCACTACGCCCACTGGCTGCGCACGGTCGGCGAGCCCGCCGTCCCGCACCGCACCGTGCTGACGCTCACCGAGATCGTGCTGTTCGCCGCCGTCGTGCTGCACATGTGGTCGGCGGTGTCGCTGGCCCGCCGCGCCTCCAAGGCCCGGCCGGTGAAGTACCAGGCCAAGAAGAAGTCGCACGCGCAGGGCTACGCCACGCACACGATGCGGTTCGGCGGCCTCATCATCGCGCTCTTCGTGATCTGGCACCTGCTGGACATGACGTTCCTGGTGGTGAACCCCGGCGGCCGCGACGCCACCCCGTACGAGCGGGTCGTGGAGGGCTTCGACCCGTCCCGCTGGTACGTGACGCTCTTCTACGTGGTGGCGCTCGCGCTGGTCGGGCTGCACCTGCGGCACGGGATCTGGAGCGCGTTCCAGACCCTCGGGCTGCGCACCCCCCGCAACGAGCGCACGCTGCGCCTCCTGGCCGCGACGGTCGCCGTGCTGGTCACCGTCGGCTTCCTCGCCGTGCCCTTCGCCGTCACCTTCGGATGGGTGAGCTGATCATGAGCAAGCCGAACATGCCCGACGCCTCCCGCGCGACCGGCGGCCCCGTGGACGGCGGCTTCTACACGCCGGGCGCGCCGATCGCCGACGACCGCGCCCCGGCCGGGCCGGTCGAGGACCGCTGGACGACCCGCAAGTTCGAGGCCAAGCTGGTCAACCCGGCCAACAAGCGCAAGAAGAAGATCATCATCATCGGCACCGGGCTGGCCGGCGGCTCGGCCGGCGCCACGCTGGGCGAGGCCGGCTACCACGTCGTCCAGTTCTGCTTCCAGGACAGCCCGCGGCGCGCCCACTCGATCGCCGCGCAGGGCGGGATCAACGCCGCCAAGAACTACCGCAACGACGGCGACAGCGTGCACCGGCTGTTCTACGACACGGTGAAGGGCGGCGACTTCCGCGCCCGCGAGTCCAACGTGCACCGGCTGGCGGAGATCTCCACGCAGATCATCGACCAGTGCGTGGCGCAGGGCGTGCCGTTCGCCCGCGAGTACGGCGGCCTGCTGGACAACCGGTCGTTCGGCGGCACCCAGGTGTCCCGGACGTTCTACGCCCGCGGCCAGACGGGCCAGCAGCTGCTGCTCGGCGCGTACCAGGCGCTGATGCGGCAGGTGGACGCCGGGAACGTGGAGCTGTACGCGCGCCACGAGATGCTCGACCTGATCATGCAGGACGGGCGGGCCCGCGGCGTGGTCGTCCGCGACCTGATCACCGGCGAGGTCAAGCACCACACCGCCGACGCGGTGGTGCTGGCGTCCGGCGGCTACGGCAACGTGTACTTCCTCTCCACCAACGCGATGGGCTCGAACGTCACCGCGTCCTGGCGCGCCCACCGGCATGGTGCCTATTTCGCCAACCCCTGCTACACGCAGATCCACCCGACGTGCATCCCGGTCAGCGGCGACCACCAGTCCAAGCTGACGCTCATGTCGGAGTCGCTGCGCAACGACGGCCGGGTGTGGGTGCCGAAGCGAGGGGGCGACGAGCGCAGGCCGTCCGACGTCCCCGAGGACGAGCGCGACTACTACCTGGAGCGCATCTACCCCTCGTTCGGGAACCTGGTCCCCCGCGACATCGCCTCCCGCGCCGCCAAGAACGTGTGCGACGAGGGACGCGGCGTCGGCCCCGGCGGCCTGGGCGTCTACCTGGACTTCGCGGACGCGATCGAGCGGCTGGGCCGCAAGACCGTCGAGGCCAAGTACGGCAACCTCTTCGAGATGTACGAGCGGATCACGGGCGAGAACCCGTACGAGACGCCGATGCGCATCTACCCCGCCGTGCACTACACGATGGGCGGGCTGTGGGTGGACTACGACCTGCAGTCCAACATCCCCGGCCTGTTCGTGGTGGGCGAGGCCAACTTCTCCGACCACGGCGCCAACCGGCTCGGCGCGTCCGCGCTGATGCAGGGCCTGGCCGACGGCTACTTCGTGCTGCCGACGGGGCTGGGCGACTACATCGCCCGCAACGACCTCGGCCCGGTCTCGGAGGAGGCCGTCGCCGAGGCCGAGACCCGGGTCAGGGACCAGATCGAGCGGCTGCTGTCCATCGACGGGGACCGTTCCGTCGACTCCTTCCACCGCGAGCTCGGCCACATCATGTGGGAGTACTGCGGGATGGAGCGCACCGAGGAGGGCCTGCGCAAGGCGCTGGAGCTCATCCCCGCGCTGCGCGAGGAGTTCTGGACGCGGGTGAAGGTCACCGGCGGCGGCCAGGAGCTCAACCAGCAACTGGAGAAGGCGGGCCGGGTGGCCGACTTCCTGGAGCTGGGCGAGCTGATGGTCATCGACGCGCTGCACCGCTCCGAGTCGTGCGGCGGCCACTTCCGGGCCGAGAGCCAGGACGAGGACGGCGAGGCCAAGCGGGACGACGAGAACTTCTCCTACGTCGCCGCCTGGGAATGGGCCGGCGCGGGCGGGCAGCCCGTCCTCCACAAGGAGGCCCTCGAGTTCGAATACGTCAAGCCGAGCCAGAGGTCGTACAAGTGATGAAGCTGACACTGCGCGTCTGGCGCCAGAAGGGCCCCGAGGACAAGGGCCGGATGGTCGAGTACAAGCTCGGCGACATCTCCCCCGACGCCTCGTTCCTGGAGATGCTGGACGTCCTGAACGAGAAGCTGATCGCCGAGGGCGAGGAGCCGGTCGCCTTCGACCACGACTGCCGCGAGGGCATCTGCGGCATGTGCTCGCTGGTCATCAACGGGACGCCGCACGGCCCCGAGCGCAACACCACGACCTGCCAGCTGCACATGCGCAAGTTCAAGGACGGCGAGGTCATCGACGTCGAGCCGTGGCGGGCCAAGGCGTTCCCGGTGGTCAAGGACCTGGTCGTGGACCGCTCGGCGTTCGACCGGATCATCAAGTCCGGCGGTTTCATCTCCGCCCCGACCGGCACCGCGCCCGAGGCGCACTCGGTGCCGGTGCCCAAGCCGGACGCGGACCGGGCGTTCGAGGCGGCCGAGTGCATCGGCTGCGGCGCGTGCGTGGCGGCGTGCCCGAACGGCTCGGCGGCGCTGTTCCTCGGCGCGAAGGTCACCCACCTGGGGCTCATGCCGCAGGGCCAGCCGGAGCGCTGGGACCGCGTCGTCGACATGCTGGACACCCACGACGACGAGGGCTTCGGCGGTTGCACCAACACCGGCGAGTGCACCGTGGCGTGCCCGAAGGGCATCCCGCTGGACGTCATCGGCCGGCTCAACAACGACTACCTCAAGGCCAGCGCCGGAGGCCGCAAGAAGTAGGCCGGACGGCTGGCTGCGCGCAGTAGCCGGACTGCTGCGCGACAGAGGTGGTCGCCTCAGACGAGGCGCCCTGGGCTGGGGTGGCCCAGGGCGCCTTCTCCATTTCCCGGGGTGTGCGTCAGCGTTCCTCTAGCTCGCGCAGGGCGCGGGCGGCCGCGTCCTCCGCGGTGCCCGGGAGCTGCTCGAAGCTGTCCGGGTCGATGCCGCGCACCTTGCCCGTGGCGAGGTCGTTCAGCATGTTCATCAGCCCGCCGGTCACCGCGTTGATGAACCGCTCGGACTGGTGGTGGCCCATGCTCTGGGTCTGGCCGCGCACCTCGAACAGGACCGTGCCGGTGCCGTTCAGGCCGAAGGAGGAACGCGCCTGGCCGGGCAGGTCGCGCGTGGGCGCGTGCGGGTAGCGGGCCGCGATGTAGCCGTCGCCCTCGATTCCACGGAACGCGCTGATGGCGAGCTGCTTGGAGAAGTCCTTGGGGTAGGTCTTGGCGTACGGGGCGTACTTGCCGCCGGGCTGGAAGAACACGTCCGGGAGGGGCGGGTAGTCGACGGCGACGTCCAGCAGCCGGTTCTGGGCGTCCTCTCTAACGCAGGCCCCCTGGTGGTGGAGGTCCACGTAGACGTCCACCTTGCCGTGGCGCGCGCGCAGGCGTTTGTAGATGTCGCGCAGCGTCTGGGACTCGGCGTTGAGGAACCAGCCGAAGCTCGACGACTGCCCTGGGACGTCCTCGGGCTTGGGCTTGTAGTTCAGGTCCACGTTGAAGTCGCGGTTGAGGTCGAACCCGGGACGCCGGGTGTAGTCGTCGCCCTGCTGCGTCCCGTTGAGGTAGTTCCAGGCCGGTGGACGGCCCGCGAGCTGCGGGAACTCTCGCTGCACCTCGTCCCAGGAGTGGTCGTTGCCGCGCCGGTCGAGTTCGGCCCCGTCCGGGTTGATCTTCGGTACGGCGACGAACGTGATCTCGCGGCGCAGCCGCTTCGCCTCCGGCGAGCCGGAGGTGCCCAGCCACGCGAGGATCCGCAGCAGCGAGCTGGTGCCGGTCTTCTCGTTGCCGTGGATCTCGCTGTTGACCAGGAAGACCTTCTTCCCGGTGCCGACCGTGGCGGTGTAGATGGACCGGCCGCGGGTGGACTTCCCGGCGACGCGCACGTCCACCTTGCCGTGGCTCGCGCGCTCGATCCGCGCCAGCTCCCTGCGCATCTCGTCGTAGTCGATGAACTTCCAGGTCGGGAGGTCGCGCGGCTCGTCGCTGCACTCCTGCGGCGGGGCGGACGGAGCCGGGGCGGGGACGGGGGCGGGCGCGGGGGCGGCGAGGGCGGGCGGCGCGGCCAGCCCGAGGGCGAGCGGGGCGATCAGGAGCGCGGCGGCGCGGCGGGGGGACGGAGGGAGCGAGCGCATGGGATCTCCGGGGGCTAAAGATCAACGTGCCCCGGAATCTAGACGCGCGAACGACCCCGCGGGTCCCCCGAATCCGCCGAGACCGGACCGCCGAGATCGGTGATCATTGGTCTTGACGGCCCGCCGAGGCCGTGATCGGGCCGATCGCCTCCACGCCCGCGGGCAGGCTGCCGCCCAGCGCCGCCTCGACCAGATAGGTCTCCAGCGTCGCCTGGAACGCGCGCGCGGCGTGCGTCGGCTCGACGTCCTTGCGGCGGGCCAGCGCGATCGTCCGCTGCAGGCCCGGTCCGTCGTGCTCCTGGTGGGCGCGGTCGTCGGCGAGGACCAGGGGCGTGCCGCGCAGGCCGGGACGTCCCGCGAGCACCATCGACGGCACGACCGCGATGCCCAGCCCCGCCTCGACGAACCGCAGCACCGCGTCCATCTCCCCGCCCTCGACCGCGAACCGCGGCTCGAACCCCGCCGCGCGGCACGCCCCGATCGTCGCCTCGCGCAGGTCGTACCCGGAGCGGAACATCACCAGCGGCCGGTTCCGCAGATCCTCGATCCGCAGGTAGGGGCGCCGCGGCGGCCGGCCGGGCTCCGCCGGGGACGCCACCACCAGGTTCTCGCGCAGTATCGGGGTGGTCTCCAGCGGCGGATCGCCGTGCAGCGGCAGGATCACCAGCGCCAGGTCCAGGAGCCCGCGGGTCAGGTCGCGCACCAGGTCCCGCGACCCGCCCTCCTCGACGATCAGCCGGATGCCCGGGTAGGTGTCGTGGAAGCGGCGCAGCACGTCGCCCAGCAGGCCCGCGCACAGCGACGGCGTGGCGCCCAGCCGCACCCGTCCCCGGCGCAGCCCGGCCAGCTCCTGAACCTCCAGCCGGGCCGTGTCGACGTCGGCCAGGATCCGCTTGGCCAGCGGCAGCAGCGCCTCGCCCGCCGGGGTCAGCGTGATGTTCCCGCGCGCCCGGCTGAACAGCGACGCGCCCAGCTCAGCCTCCAGCGCGCGGATCTGCTTGGACAGCGAAGGCTGCGCCACATGCAGGATCTCCGCCGCCTGGGTGAAGTGCCGGACCTCCGCGACCGCGACGAAGTAGGCGAGCTGCTGTAACTGCATCCTGCACAGGGTACGACCCGCCAGGTCAGCGCCTCATGACCGGCCCCACCCCCTCGCGCTCGGAGGGCACGTCCGCATGCGACGCCCGCGAGGTGTGCCGCTTCGGGGGGTCAGCGGGCGTGGCGGCGGAGGGCCTGGAGGTCGTGCACGATCACGCGGCGGCGGCCCGTCTCGATCCAGCCGTGCCGGCGCAGCGTGCCGAGCGCCTTGCTGACCGCCTCGCGGGACGCGCCGACCCAGCCCGCTAGCTCCTCCTGGGACAGGTGGAGGGTGATCTGGACGCTGCTGCCCTCGTCCGGCCGCGCGGGCTCGCTGGGGAGTCCAGGATGCCCCGGCCGGGCCGGGCCGCCCGGGCCGCGGGCGCCCGGAGTGCGCGGGCCCGGAACCCGGCCCGCCGGTCCCGTCCCACCGGGCCCGGTGGGTGCGGTGGGACGCGGCGCGGGCCCGCCGGGGCGAGCACCGGAGTCGTCGGGACGCGGACCCGTGCCGTTGCGGCCGCGGCGGCCCTCCGGCTCGTAGGGCTCGCCGAACCGCTCCGCCAGCTCCACCAGCCGCTGCGCCACCCGCCCGGTCGCGTCGAACATGCCGAACTCGACCCGGCGCCGGTCGGCGTCCCGCCACCGCCGGCACAGCATCTTCATGATCAGGATGGACACCCGGCCGTGCGCGCCGAGGAAGGACATGAACTCCTCCTCGGTCAGCGCCAGCACCCGGGCCGGTTCCAGGGTGGCGACCGTCGCCGAGCGCGGCAGCCCGTCGATCGCCGCCACCTCGCCCAGCAGCGCGCCGGGGCCGCGCACGTCCAGCAGCGCCTCGCCGCCGTGCTCGCGGTCGGAGTACGCCTTGACCCGGCCGGCGAACAGCACCGCCACCCAGGTCGACCATTCGCCCTCGCGGAAGAGCACCGCGCCGCGCTCCAGGTCGCGGAACCGGCCGCGCGACTGGAGATCGGCGCGTTCGTCGGGGGTGAGCTCGGCAAGAAACGAGCCAGGCTCCAGGGGGGTCATGGAACCACGCTAAACGAGAGCCGCCATGCCGTGACGGGGAGGGGAATCACGAAAGCATCACGCGTTGTGTGAACTTCTCCCTATTCACGCGGGACGCCTTGAACGACAGTGGATCCCGGCGTGTGCGGCCGCAGGGCCGCCCCCTGGGGCTACGGCGTTCATGGGGAACGGCGGTTCGGCGGGCGGCGGCGACGGGGGCACGCCGCCCGCCGGCACCACTTCCATGGCCTCCGGCGACGGGGTCCGTGAGCGTCATCCGAGTGCCGCCGAACGAAACAGAACTCTCACGTCTGAGATAGCCCGCACGGATCAATTCACCACCACTCACGGCACATCCGATCCGTCCCACCATCGCACGGCGCACCGAAGAATTCGGGCGTGGAATGCGAACGCCCCCTGCCCGTCCGGCGAGACCGGGCAGAGGGCGAACAGCGGAGTCCGGAATCAGGCGGACGGGGTGTCCTGGCCCTTCTTCACGATGCCGAGCTTGGACCCGAGCCACACCACCGGGTCGTACTTGCGGCCGACGACCCGCTCCTTCATCGGGATCAGCGCATTGTCGGTGATCTTGATGTGCTCGGGGCAGACCTCGGTGCAGCACTTGGTGATGTTGCAGAAACCCAGCCCGTGGTCGTCCTGCGCGATGTTGCGCCGGTCCGACTCGTCCGCCGGGTGCATCTCCAGCTCCGCGATCCGCATCAGGAACCGCGGCCCGGCGAACTGCTCCTTGTTCTCCTCGTGGTCACGGATGACGTGGCACACGTTGTTGCACAGGAAGCACTCGATGCACTTGCGGAACTCCTGCGAGCGCTCGACGTCGACCTGCTGCATCCGGAACTCGCCCGGCTTGGTGTCGCCCGGGTCGAACGACGGGATCTCCCGCGCCTTCTGGTAGTTGAACGACACGTCCGTGACCAGGTCGCGGATCACCGGGAAGGTGCGGACCGGGGTCACGGTGATCGTCTCGTCCGCCTCGAACGTCGACATCCGCGTCATGCACATCAGCCGCGGCATGCCGTTCACCTCGGCGGAACAGGAGCCGCACTTGCCGGCCTTGCAGTTCCACCGGACGGCCAGGTCGGGCGCCTGCGTGGCCTGCAGCCGGTGGATGATGTCGAGGACGACCTCGCCCTCGTTCACCTCCACCGTGTAGTCGACCAGCTCGCCCTCGCCCTCGTCGCCGCGCCAGACCCGGAACTTGGCGTCGTAGCTCATCGGTCACTCTCCTCGGTCTCGGCGCCTGCGGCGGCGGCCTCGTCGTCGACCGTGCCGGCGGGCAGTTCGTCCGCGGTCAGGTACTTCTTCAGCTCGTCGGTCTCGAACAGGCCGATCAGGTCGTCGCGCATCGGCTCCATCGGCTGCCGCTTCAGCTCCACCCGCGGCGCGTCGGGGTCGCCCGCCAGCCGGCAGATCAGGTTGACCTTCCGCCACTCCGGCGACATCGCCGGGTGGTCGTCCCGGGTGTGACCGCCGCGGCTCTCCTGCCGCTCCAGCGCCGCCCGCGCGATCGCCTCGGACACCAGCAGCATGTTGCGCAGGTCCAGGGCCAGGTGCCAGCCCGGGTGGTAGCCGCGGCCGTCGTGCACCCCGACCGGGTCCACGCTGACGTTGGCGACCCGGTCGCGCAGCTTCTCCAGGGCCTCCAGCGCCTGCTTGAGCTCCCCCTCCTTGCGGATGATGCCGACCAGGTCGTTCATCGTCGTCTGGAGCTCGGCGTGCACCGCGTACGGGTTCTCGCCGCCCTCCCGCTCGAACGGCGCCAGCGCCTCGGCGGTGGCCGCCTCGACCTCCTCGTCCGGGACGGCCGGACGCGCCTCCAGCGCGTCCACGTACTCGGCCGCGCCCAGCCCGGCCCGCCGCCCGAACACCAGCAGGTCGGTCAGCGAGTTGCCGCCCAGCCGGTTGGAGCCGTGCATGCCGCCCGAGCACTCCCCGGCGGCGAACAGGCCCGGCACCAGCGCCGCGCCCGTGTCCGGGTCGACCTCCACCCCGCCCATCACGTAGTGGCAGGTCGGGCCGACCTCCATCGGCTCCTTGGTGATGTCGACGTCCGCCAGCTCCTTGAACTGGTGGTGCATCGCGGGCAGCCGCCGCTTGATCTCCTCCGCGCCGCCCGGCATCCGGTCCACGACCGTGAGGTAGACGCCGCCGGCCGGTGACCCGCGGCCCGCCTTCACCTCCGAGTTGATCGCCCGCGCCACCTCGTCACGGGGCAGCAGCTCGGGCGGGCGCCGGTTGTTGTCGGGGTCGTCGTACCAACGGTCGCCCTCCTCCTCGGAGGTGGCGTACTGCGCCTTGAAGACCTCGGGGATGTACTCGAACATGAACCGCTTGCCGTCGGAATTCTTCAGGACCCCGCGGTCGCCGCGGACCGACTCGGTCACCAGGATGCCCTTGACCGACGGCGGCCAGACCATCCCGGTCGGGTGGAACTGGACGAACTCCATGTTCAGCAGCGTCCCGCCGGCCAGCAGCGCCAGCGCGTGCCCGTCGCCGGTGTACTCCCACGAGTTGGAGGTGACCTTGAACGCCTTGCCGATGCCGCCGGTCGCCAGCACCACCGCCGGCGTCTCGAACACCACGAACTTCCCGGTCTCCCGGACGTAGGCGAACGCCCCGCAGACCTTGCCGGAGGCGTCCAGCAGCAACCGGGTCACGGTCGTCTCCGCCCACACCTTGATCCGCGACTCGTAGTCGCCGGTCTCGGCGTGGTCCTCCTGCTGCAGCGCGACGATCTTCTGCTGGGTCGTGCGGATCAGCTCCAGGCCGGTGCGGTCGCCGACGTGCGCCAGCCGCGGGTACTCGTGCCCGCCGAAGTTCCGCTGGCTGATCTTGCCGTCCTTGGTGCGGTCGAACAGTGCGCCCCAGTGCTCCAGCTCCCAGACCCGGTCCGGGGCCTCCTTGGCGTGCAGCTCGGCCATCCGCCAGTTGTTGAGGAACTTGCCCCCGCGCATCGTGTCGCGGAAGTGCACCTGCCAGTTGTCGTTGGGGTTGACGTTCCCCATCGCCGCGGCGGCGCCGCCCTCGGCCATCACCGTGTGCGCCTTGCCGAACAGCGACTTGGAGATGATCGCGGTCTTCTTGCCCTGGAGCCGCGCCTCGATCGCGGCGCGCAGCCCGGCGCCGCCCGCGCCGATCACCACGACGTCGTACGAGTGCCTCTCGATCTCAGTCATGATCTACAGGCCCCCTCAGTTGAAGATTCGCAGGTCGGAGATGGTGCCGCTGGCCACGAGCATCACGTAGAAGTCGGCCAGCACCAGCGAGCCGAGCGTGATGAGGGCGTACTGCCCGTGCTTCTCGTTCAGCTTGGAGACCACGCCCCACGCCCAGTACCGGACCGGGTGCTTGGAGAAGTTCTTCAGCCGCCCGCCGACGATGTGCCGGCACGAGTGGCACGACAGCGTGTAGGCCCACAGCAGGATCACGTTGGCGGTGAGGATCAGGCTGCCCAGCCCGATGCCGAACCCGCCGTCCTTGCCGTGGTAGGCGAGGATCGCGTCATAGGTGTTGATCAGCGAGATGGCCGCGGCGGCCAGCCAGAAGTACCGGTGCAGGTTCTGCCCGATCAGCGGGAAGCGGCGCTCACCGCTGTACTTCTTGTGCGGCTCCTGCACGGCGCACGCCGGCGGCGACGCCCAGTACGAGCGGTAGTACGCCTTCCGGTAGTAGTAGCAGGTCAGCCGGAACAGCAGCAGGAACGGCAGGGACAGCGCCGCGAACGGGATCCACCCCTTGGTCTCGGCCGGGAGGAACGTCCCGAACTCCGCCGCGTCACCGCAGATCTCGTTGAGACAGGGCGAGTAGAACGGGGTCAGGTAGTGATACTCCGGGACGTAGAAGGCCGCACCCCAGAACGCGCGCACCGTCGCGTACACCACCCACGCAGTGAAGATCACCAGCGTGGTGATGGGATACAGCCGCCAGTTGTCCTTGCGGAGCGTACGTTCCTTGATCTGGGCGCGCGCTTTGGCCGGCGCCTCCACAGTGCTCATCGTTCGCTCTCCTGAGCTCGGGTCGGGTCCCCGTACCACGGTCGAACGCACATCCGCCGCCGTCGCGCCCCCACTGCGCCGCGGTCGCACGCAGGCAGTGACACCTCGTGTGCGTTTCCAGCGAAGCGACCTTACGCCACTCGACTGGAGCTGTGACATACATAACAGGCAGGCCATCATGTGAGCCTGACCACAGGCTATGCCTTCCGGGAACTTACCGCCCAATCCCCGGTCCTCATAACCAGTGGCTATGGCCGAGCGGAATGGAAACGAGCGCCAAAGGGCATGAACCCGATCCGCCGCCCCCTTCTTAGAACGCCCCGCCCCCGCCAACACGAGCCCTCACGAACTCCCCCGCCATTGCGCGCGCCTTCCCCCACCAGAAGAAGCCCGACCGCACACCCACTCCCCCAGGCGGAAGCCCACCCTCAGAACACGCGCCCCGCCCCAACGCACCAGACGCGGGCCCCACCCACCAGACACGGCGAACCCGCCCGCCAGACGCGGCCGTCCCCGCAGCCGCGGATCTCCCGATCGGGACGCGGCGAACCGCCCCAACAGCCGCAGCAACCCGTCCCACCGGACGCGGCGAACTGCAGCGGACCGTCTTGGCAGACACGGCGAACCGTCCTGGCGGCCGCAGCGGACGATCCCGGTAGCTGCGGGTACGTCTCCCAGCGGACGCGGCGAACCGTCCCTGAACGTGGCCCCCGACGGGTGCGGCAGAACCGTCTAGTCGGACTCGCGGGTGATTGTCCCCGGCGACGGCAGAACCCGCTCAGGGCGCCGCAACGTTCACACCTGCGAACGCAACCTCCTCATCCCGCCCGGCGCCTTCGGGTGATGGCGGACGGAGGTCAGCGCCCCAGGGTCCGGGCCAGGTGTGCCTCCGCCTCGCTGGTGCGGCCGTTGCCGTAGATGCGGAGGACCTCGGCCAGTTCCGGATAGGAGACGTCGATCATGCTGGCGGCGTGCTCGATCTCGTTCGCGGACGCGACCGTGCGCAGGAGCGACTGGAGCGCCCGCACCGGCGACTCCGCCGGAACGCGCTCCGTCGCCGCCCGGACCCCCGACGTCGTGCTCGCCGACTCGCCGCGGATGCGCCGGAGGCGTTCCTTCACCTCCGCGGCCGGCAGCGCGTCGAAGCCGGGGTCGGCGGCGAACTCCTCGGCCAGGCCGAGCCGGTGCAGCACGACCGGGTTGCTGATCTTCGCCCGCTGCCCGGACATCAACTGGGAGAGCATCGGCGGCGACAGGCCCAGCACGCCGGCCAGCCCCGACTGCGAGAGTTCCAGACGGTCCAGCAGCCGCCGGAAGCGGTCGCCGAGCGGTTCGCCGTACCACTCCGTCTGCAGCGCCCGGTTCCTCGCCACGGTGTCCTCGGCGACGCCCACGCCAACCCCCTTGACTCTTCACACTTGCAAATAGTACCTTCTCAGATGCACAAGGCACCGACCCGCCTCACCTCATGGTGCCACGGCGAACGCAGTTTGCACATGTGACGGCACGACCCGACGGGGGTCGCGATCGCGAAGGAGGAACGACGCGCATGGACATCAGGCACCACACGGCGGCGATCGCGGCTGTGACCGCGCTGCTGGCCGGCTGCTCGTCCCTGCCCGGGGGCGGGGAGCCCGCCGAGAGATCGGACGGCGCCGCACGGGAGGGCACCGACGTGCCCGCGGGCAGACCCGGTGTCGACACCACGGGCCGGCCGGTGGTCGGCGCCACCTTCGACACCCCCATCGCCAACGGCGCCAAGATCGACATCGCCGTCATGGGACTGCAGGTCAGGGGAAAACTGGCCACGCTCACCGTGCGGCTCACGCCGCACGTCCCGGCCGACCACTCCGACCAGGGGCCCAGCCCCTACGCCCTCAACGGCAGGCACGCCATCGGCGCCTCACTGCTCGACCCGGTCAACCTCAAGCGGTACGTGGTCGTGCGGGACTCCAGCGGCAAGGCACTGCAGACCGACGACATCTTCACCGACATCCGCAACAACCAGCCCGGCCTGCTGACCTACACCTTCGCCGCGCCCCCGGAGAACGTGAAGGCGCTGGACGTCCAGTACGGCTCGTGGCCGCTGTTCCGCAACGTCCCGGTCGGACGGTGACCGCCCCATGCGCCGCCCGATCATCATCACCGCCGCCCTCGGCCTCGTCCTGGGCGTCCCGGGTGTGGCGGGAGCCGATCCCGACGTCCCCGACTCCAGGATCGACGAGTCCGTCCGGCCGCTCCACACCGCACGGTACGTCCACGACATCGACCCGGCGAAGTTCGTCCAGCCCCTGGAGTCGGAGGAGACCAGCGGCGGTCAGGTGACCGTCCGCATCTCCGCCGACGTGCTGTTCGACTTCGACCAGGCGACGCTGACCGGTGCCGCCCGTGACCGGATCGCCCGGCTCGCGCCACGGCTGCGCGGGTCCACCGGCACCATCGAGGTCTCGGGCCACTCCGACGGGCTCGGCGAGCCCGGCTACAACCAGGCCCTCTCCGCCCGGCGGGCCGAGGCGGTCAAGGCCGAACTGGCCCGCGTCCTGGGCGGGACGTCCGCGTCCCGCATCCAGGCCAAGGGCCTCGGCGAGACCAGACCCGTCGCGCCCAACGAGAAGGGCGGCAAGGACGACCCCGAGGGCCGCGCGAAGAACCGCCGCGTCGAGATCACCTTCCAGAAGGGCTGACGCCCATGGGACATCCGCTCAAGGGAAGGCCCCTCGCCACGACCTCTCTGATCGCGCTGCTCGGGGCCTTCATCCTGCTCGCCTCCGCCTGCGGCGGGCCCGCACAGGCACCCGCCGAACCCCCCGCCTCCGCGTCCCGCGCCGCGCCGCCGTCCTCCCCTGCCGCTCCGGAGCCCGCCTCCTGCCCGAACGGCCCGCTGATCAAGGCCGTGGAGATCCCGGCCGTGCACGCCGACCCGGTACGGATCCCCGAGGCCACGATCGGCGGCGCGAAGATCCCCGCCGTGGCCGTTCCCGGGGTGGACATCCCGGTCCAGCGCGTCCCCGCTCAGTGCGTCGACATCAGACCCGCCCCCGGCGGCTGCCTCAGCGCCGTCTCCATCCCCGGCACCCGCGTCCCCGGCGTCAGCATCCCCGGCGTGGAGCTCCCCGGTATCGACGCAGGCGGCATCAAGGCCGACCCGATCCGGGTCAATGCCGTCACCTCGCCCGCGGTCGGAGTCGACGGCGTCCGGGTCGACGAGGTATGCCAGCTCAGACCGTCCCAGGAGGGCGAGTACGTCTCGTCGGCCTACCGGAGCTCCGCCTACCGCTCGTCGGTGTACCGCGGCTCGGCCTACCGGGGCTCCGCCTTCCGCGCCCGGCTCTGCAACAGCGCCGGCGAGTGCATCCCGTCCGTGACCGTGCCGGCGGTGAGCGCGCCCGCGGTGAGCATCCCGGCCGTGAGCGTCCCCTCCGCGTCCCTCAAGGCCTACACGGCCGGAAGGAGTCAGGTCTTCCGGGGCGACGGCTCGATCGCCTACAACATCGAGGCCGATGTCCTGTTCGACTTCGGCCGCGCCGACATCAGACCCGAGGCCGCCGCCGAGCTACGGAAGATCGCCGACTCTATCGACCGCGACGTGCCCTCCGGCGCCTCCGTGCAGGTCGACGGCCACACCGACGCCAAAGGCGATCCGGTCTCCAACCGGCGGCTGTCCGAACAACGCGCCCGGGCCATCCTCGACTGGCTAACCACCGAGGGTGGCATCGACCGCGCCCGACTCAAGGCCACCGGCTACGGCAAGACCAAGCCCGTCGCCGCCAACACGACCCCCGACGGCGCCGACGACCCGCAAGGCCGCGCGAAGAACCGCCGCGTGGTCATCTCCGCCAAACGAACCTGACCCAACAGCCCCGCAAAAAAGACCCTGAACCAAAACGCCCCCACAGCCCATCGGCCTTCACGCCAAAACAACGATCCCCTAAACATGCGAAGGAGGCGATCCCAGATGATCGAAGATCTGTAGCGGCTCGCCATCAGACGTCCTCGCGGGAAATTCCACGGAAAGGCCACACGAAGCCAGTTCACGACGCGCGATATCGGGGCCCGATGGCCGATCCCTGGGATCATCGGCGCACAATTGCTCGACAACACGCCACAATCCGTGCGGAACACCGGCGGGCGCCGGTCCGACGCTCTGGCGCGGCTCAGGATCACCGGCCCCGGTCAGCATCCGCCAGCACACCATTCCCGCGGCGTACAGATCCTGCGCGGGTCCAGGACGGTTCCAGTCGAGCACCTCGGGGGCGAGGTAGCCCGGCGTGCCCACCGTGAAACCCGTCGTCGTGAACCGCATGCCGTCGTCCCCCAACGCGATCCCGAAGTCGGCCACCCGGAGATGCGGTGCCCCGACCGGACTCGGCTCCATCAGCAGGTTGGCGGGCTTGACGTCCCGATGCACGACCCCGGCGCCATGGATGTGCCCCAACGCGGTGAGCAACTGGTCCAGCAACTCGGCGGCGTACGCGGCGGGCAGACGGCCGTAGTCCCCCAGCAGCGTCTCCAATGAACCACCCCTGACCAGGTTCATCGCCAGGAGCACGTCCTCATCCGCCGGATACCACGCGTACGGCGTCACGACATGGGGATGCGCAAGCCGAAGCGCCCGCTCCCGCACCACGCGCAACCTGACGGACGTCCCCGTCTGACGCACCAGCTTGGCGGCGCAGTACTCCCCCCGGTGCCGGTCGAAGGCCCGCCACACACGACTCGATCCCCCCACCCCGATGCGGTCGAGCATGACGAACCGCTCCCCGATCACCCACCCCTCACTCACGCCACCGATCGTACGAAAACCCCCAACAACACGCGGCGTCCCAACACCCTCCCCCACAAGCCGCCCACGGCTACGTCCCCAAGGACACCCGACACCTGGCGACACTCCACCACCTGCACACCGCGGCGTCCTACGGAACAACCTGCCACCCCCAACCCCACATCCCCAAGATCAGGAACGACAAGCGGATCCGCACAATCACCACCCCCGCCAAAGCCGCAGAGCACAAGCAGGCTGTTCACACGCCCCCTCCAGGAGGGCCCCGACTTCACCACCACCAGCACAACCTTCGTGAGTCCCGCCCGTGCACCTCCCCACCAACGGCCTCAGCGCCGCGTTGAGGGGGGACTGTACGGTTTTCGGTGTAACTCCTGATCATGGAGTGACACATGACAACCGGAACGAGCACGGAGGCTGTGGTGGCCGAGTCCGACAAGCCGACCACGGCCGCGGTCGAGCAGGAGCT
>NZ_JBHSON010000043.1:0-127753 GCF_042656285.1 Actinomadura rugatobispora
CGTCTCCCACACATCCGGACCGACCCTCTCCCCGGCCCATTCACCCATCACCACACCACACCACACTGGCCCCGCCGCAACCGCGACGGGGCCAGAACCCCAAGATCTTCAGCAGTCTTCTAGCCCGCACCGAGGACCTCCCCCTGGATGACGTAACCTCGATCTTCATCAACCCCGCCGTCTTCCGAAACGGCCTAGAAGAGCTCCTCACGAAAGCCGCCGACCACCGCGTCCACCGCGTCGTCCTCCTCTCCTCCCTGGCCGCCGCCTACGACGACCCCACCAACCTCATAGGCGCCCACCACCTGGCCCTGGAAGCCCAGATCGAGGAGTCATCCCTCCACTGGACCTTCCTCCGCCCCGGCGCGTTCGCGTCCAACACCCTCCAGTGGGCCAACGAGATCCGCACCAACGGAATCGTCCGCGCCCCCTACGCCAACGCCCACACGGCCCCCATCGAAGAACGCGACATAGCCGCCGTAGCCACCGTCGCCCTGACCACCGACACCCTCATTGACTCAAAACCCCACCTGACCGGCCCCGAATCCCTGACCAACGCCGACCAGGCCCGCATCATCGGCGAAGCCCTTGGACGCCCCCTCCGCTACGAAGAAACACTCCCCGAACAAGCCCGCCAGGCCATGCTCGCCAACCACATCCCCGCCCCCATAGCCGACACACTCCTCACCATGCAAGCAGCGGCCGTCAACACCCCCGCGGAAATCTCCCCCGCCGTAGAACAAATCACCACCAACCCACCTCGAACCTTCAAAACCTGGGCAACTGCCAACATTTCCCACTTCCACTGAAAGAAACCGCCACATAAATCAACTCCCCGCACATTAAGCGATACCCTCGGAGCCCGCCCTCCTCCCCCTGAAGGCTCCATGCGGTCATTTCTGGTGATCTCCATACTCGTCACCCTCCTCCCCCTCGCCTCCTGCGGCGGAGCCCGAAGATCACTGAACGCCTGCACCCTCGTCGACCCGTCCCTCGCGGAGTCCCTGACCGGCGACCGCACCGGCGAACCCAGCACCATCAGCGACAACGAGACCCACAACTACGTGGGCTGCTACTGGACCGACCGCAACAAAGCCAACTCCCTCAACGTGGAAGCCAAGGTCTACGACAACCCCAAAACCGCCGAAGCCGACTTCTACCGAACCGCCCAAACCTGGGAATGCCACACCACCCTGGCCACCCCCAAACCCTCCAATGCCTGCGCCTACAAATCCCCTCTGGACACCGGCGTAATAATAACCAAGGGCCCAGTAATGGCCCGCATAGGCTACAAGGGCCCAGGCACCCCCCAACACGACCAGAATCGCCATCCAGTCATAGCCCAACAACTAGCCACCAAGGCAACAACCACCCTCTAAAAAAAAAGAGCCCGCCGGCCGCAACCCGACAGGCTCATAAAGCTCGAAGCTAGCGAACGTCGAGCTCCCCATCTGCCACCCGGCGAGCCAGCTCCCGCCAGCCCGCACGCGTAACAAGGATCTTGGGCCCCGCAGGATCCCTGGAATCACGCACGGCGATCGTGTTTGCCACGTCAGCGATCTCAACGCAGTCGCTGCCGGTGCCACTGCTTCGGCTGGCCTTGCGCCAGCGGATCCGTGAAGCGTCAACTGGGAGGCTCATGGGGTTTCCCGGTACTCCTTGGCGATGTCGACGATCAGCCGCGCCGAGTCTTCCTCGGACAGCGCCTGATCTGAAAGCCGGTCAAACCTCACATTACAGCGGTTGACCTGCCCGACATCTTCAACGTAGATCTCACCGCCCATCCCCTCCAGGTAGACGACCTCAGGGTCCAGCTGCCCCTCGAAGCTCAGAATGACGAACGGGCCGTCCATCCCGGCATGCTCACCGGACGCAGCCGGAAGGACGCTCAAGCTGACGTTGGTTTTCTTGGCTTCGTTCACCAACGCGTCCAGTTGACGCGCCATCACCTCGGCGCCTCCAACCGGCCGCCTCAGGACTGCCTCGTCCAGGACAACCGCAAGCGAGGCTCCCTCCTGCCGTTCGAGGATCGTCCGCCGTGCCATTCGTGCTTGCAGGCGTCGCAGATGGATCTCCTCCGTCTCTTCCGGACTACTCACCCGGATGAGCGCGAGCGCGTAGTCGCTGATCTGCAGTAGCCCCGGCACGAACTGAACCTGCCAGGTCCGGATGCGTACAGCGTCGTCTTCGAGTTCCGCGAACGACCCTGCGAGCACGTCGTTGAACGCTGACCACCAGCCGCGTTTGCGGATGTCCTTGGCAAGTTGGACGAGGGCCAGCTTGATCGCCTCGCCGCCACCATAGAGGTCGAGCATCGCCGCAACGTCCGCTGCCGTCGGACGAGTCTTGGCCGTCTCGAACCGGACCAGCTTGGGACGACTCCAGCCGAGGGCGGCTGCCGCGGCCTCCATCGACATACCAGACCGCTTGCGCGCTTCTCGGAGCTGACGAGCGAGACGGCGATGCCGAACCGTCGGGCTCTGCTCGGGTGTCATGGTGCGCAGCATGCCACTTCCAGGTGATCACCTCCTGAGAAGCGGAAAACTTGCTCCAAGAAAAATGAACAAGTGCATGGACATCAGGACGTGTCCAAGTCATGATGCCTCGTAACGAGGTGCTCACGCATCGTGATCACTCGAAACGAGACGGTCCCGGACGCGGTGCTGCAACACCGGCCGGGACCTTGATCGGACGCAGGAGGTCCAATCCATGCACCATCGTACGAAGCCACCACCCCACGAAGTGACCGCGCTCTTCCCGCCGCCCTGGGCCGAGTTCGAGATCGACCCCGAGGTGGCGCTGGCGCAGCTCCGCGCCCGTTTCCCCAGCGTGGTCATGTGGCTGGGCGAGCACACCGGCCGTTACTGGGCCATGGTCCGGAACCGAAGCCAGCACGACCACATCCTTGAGGCGACATCCCCGAGCGACCTCAGCCGCATGATCGCTATCCAGGCGGCCCACGCAACCAGGCCACTCCCGGGCTACGGCATGGCCACCCCCCGCACGAGTCCCGGCATCAGCGCGAGCTACCAAGCACGTCCGTGGCCCCGCCTGCTTCCCCGCGTCCTGCGCTCCCTCACCCACCGGAAGAGCACAAACCACCCGCACACCCACCGCAGCTCTGCCCTCTGGGAAAGGGGCAGGCAATGAGGACCGGCAGCACCGCCGACATCGCTGCTGGAGGAGCATGTGCCTTCCAACTTCCCGAAGGTCCTCGCTCTGCCTCGCTTGCGCGGTCGCTCGTCGTCAATGCACTGCGGGCGCTCTCCATGCCGGACAACCTCGTCGAGGACGCGGAACTCGCTGTCTCAGAGCTGGCCACCAACGCTTACCTCCACACCAAACAGCCGGCCACACCGCCAGAGCTGTGGATCTGGGCCCGCACCCATCCGCGTCACGAACTCGTGATCTCGCTCTTCGACGCCTCCCGCACAAGCCTTCCGAGCCCCGTCATGTGCCACCTGCTGGACGAGCACGGCAAGGGTCTCGGCATCGTCGCCGCGCTCGCCTCCGACACGGGTGCCCGCTTCACCCGCTCACGCCTGGCCTGCGCCCCCGTGCGGGGCAAGGCCGTGTGGTTCGCTCTCGCGATCCCCGCCCCTTGGCCCGAGCCCAAACACGGCGTCACACCAACCGTGGCCGCCTACCGTCTGCTCTTGGCACTCCAGACACGCGGTATCCACTCCACCCACGGCAGCAACGACACTGGCCGACCCGTCATCACCGCAGGTGGTCTCAACATCCGGGTCGAGCCCAAGACCTTCTCCTGGCCGGAAGGCAATGGCCACGACCATCACCCCTTGCTCGACCTCCACGAAACCACCGAACGCGTCATCAACCTGATCGATACTCGCCCCTAGCCGGGGGGAGCTGATAGCGGCATCGCTCCACCGGGAGTGATCAGAGGGACCAGAATCCAACTTGGCACGTTGTCAGGGCCGGGCCTTACGGTTGCCTCATGGCTGAGCTGGCCCCTGGGGCGTACGAGGAGATCGTGACTGCTGCGCTCCAGCGGAGACTCCAGGTTCTGGACGACGATCTCGTGCATCGCACCGGGCTAGATGCCGTTGACTCGGAAGAGATGCTCGTTCGTCACGTCTCCCACCAGATACGGCGAGCGCTACGGATTGCTGCCGAGAGCACTGATCCGGACAAGGCTCTGGCGCGCCAGGCGGTGGTAGCAAACGCGATCAGTGAGGCGATCTCACGGCTGGTGCCGGGAGCCTCCCAGGCCGACGATCTGCTGGCCGACGATCACGATGTGCTGCTCGCTGTTGCAGATGGCCGGCTTCCAGATGGTCGCGTTCGCTTCCCTGAACGCCCGGAAATCGCGCTGACATCCAGTGCACTGCTGGTGAACGGGCGCGAGCAGCCGCAGATCGGGCGGGAGGTCGTCAAGGAACTGGCATCGGCAGACCGTGTCGACCTGCTGTGTGCGTTCCTCAAATGGCATGGCCTGCGCCTCGTGGAAGGGGCGCTGCGTGAGTTCCTCGCGCGAGGCGGCACGTTGCGTGTGATCACCACGACCTACATGGGCGCAACAGAGTTGCGTGCGGTAGAACGGCTGGTCGAACTGGGCGCCGAGGTGGCCGTTTCGTATGACACGCGCCGCACACGCTTGCACGCGAAGGCTTGGCTATTTGGTCGAGATTCGGGACTAGACACCGCCTACGTCGGTTCATCGAATTTGTCGAGGGCCGCGATGCTCGATGGGGTGGAGTGGAATGTTCGGCTAGCACGCGCCGAGCAGCCGCATCTCATCGACACTTTTGCTGCAACCTTTGAAGAGTACTGGAACGAAGCATCTTTCGAGCGATACGACTCCGAGCGTGATAAGCCACGGCTGGCGCGCGCACTCTCGCATGAACAGAATGGCAATACCGCCCTTCCGCTCCAGATCGCTAACATCGATATCAATCCCTACCCGTACCAGCGAGAGATCCTTGATGAACTCGAGGCAGTTCGTGAGGTGCACGGTCACTGGCGCAACTTGGTAGTCATGGCCACCGGCACGGGAAAAACGATAGTGTCAGCACTGGACTACCAGCGACTCCGACGCCAGGGACGAGTTGACTCGCTCCTCTTCGTCGCCCACCGAAAGGAAATCCTAGAGCAGAGCCTTAGTACGTTCCGTATGGTACTTAAGGATGGCGCTTTTGGGGAGTTGCTGGTCAATGGGAAGCGACCAATGAATTGGCAGCACGTCTTCGCATCCATCCAATCCCTGAACCTGCTGCCCGCTCTCGACCCCGACCGGTACAGCATGATCATCGTGGATGAGTTTCATCATGCGGCGGCGGCCTCGTACAGTACGTTGCTGGATCAGGCACGACCCACCGTCTTGCTGGGCCTGACCGCAACGCCTGAGCGGGCTGACGGCGAGGATATCCTGCGCTGGTTCGACGGGCGCAAGCCGGACGTCGAGTTGCGGCTGTGGGAAGCTCTCGAACGCGGACTGCTGGTGCCCTTTCACTATTTCGGCATCCATGACGACACCGATCTGAGTCAAGTCGCCTGGCGCCGTGGAAGCGGCTATGACATCAGCGATCTGTCCGAGCTCTACACGGGCTTGCACACCCGAGTCGACATGATCGTACAAGCCCTGGCGGACAAACTAGGGAATGTGTCGACCATGAAAGCCGTCGGGTTCTGTGTCAGTATCGGGCATGCCACTTTTATGGCGGACCGGTTTAACCATCGCGGCATCCCGGCGCGGGCGGTCACCTCGGCAATGACCACCGAAGAACGCGAAGCCGCTCTCCGTGACCTCAAGGACGGGACCGTCCAGGTGGTATTTACGGTCGATCTGTTCAACGAGGGGGTCGATGTACCAGACATCGACACTGTGCTTTTCCTTCGCCCGACCGAAAGTGCCACCGTTTTCCTGCAGCAGCTTGGCCGCGGTCTGCGGCTCGCACCAGATAAGCCAGTGCTCACTGTCCTGGACTTCGTTGGCCACCAGAACAAGGAGTTCCGTTTCGACAAGCGGTTCAGAGCACTGACCGGCGTCCCACGAGGGCGGCTCGCGCAGGAGATTGAGGCAGGCTTTCCTACGCTCCCGGCGGGGTGCGCTATCGACCTGGACCGTGAGGTCAGTCAGATCGTGCTCGCCAACATCAAGCAGTCGCTCGGCTTCCGCGTTAAAGAGGCAGTTTCGGAGTTGCGCGACCTCGGCGATGTCAGCCTGCCCGACTTCCTCAGCGAGACGGGCCGGGAGCTTGAGGATCTGTACCAAGGCAGCCGTGGTGGTTGGGTACGGCTACGCCGCGAAGCGGGCTACGACCCGCGCCCAGTGGCCGACGAGAAGGAGGATCAGAAGCTCGCGAGATCCATCGGACGGATGCTCCACATCGACGACCCTGAACGGCTGCGTTTCCTGCGTGAAGTCCTAGACGCACCGAACCCGCCCGAGACGGCCTCGGCGGATCCGCGACGAAAGCGATTGCTCGCGATGCTCCATGCTTCCCTCGACAGCAGCCAGCCGATCAGCGTGCTCGAACAGAACCTCGCGCGGCTCTGGCAGAACGCGGCGCGCCGTGAAGAGCTGCTACTCATCACAGGCGTGCTGTACGAGCGGATTCATCGTGTGACTCCGGTCGTTAACGAAGTCGCCCATCTGCCGATCCACCTGCACGCTCGTTACAGCAAGGACGAGTTGCTCTCTGCATTCGGCATGGAGAAGCCTCGTTCCTGGGTCCAGGGCATTCGCTGGGTAGAGCGTGAACGAGCCGATCTCTTCATGGTCACCATCAATAAGACCGAGAAGGGCTACAAGCCGTCCACCATGTACAACGACCGCGCGATCACTCCGACACTGTTCCAGTGGGAGTCCCAGAGCGAGACTCGCGAGGACTCGCGCGACGGTCAGCGCTACATCCACCATGCTGAGCGGGGCTCCACGGTGCACCTGTTCATCCGCGAGAGCAAGGCAGGCGCCCCGCCGTACCTCTACGCCGGCCCCATGACGTACCGCAGCCACGAGGGTGAGCAGCCGATGCGCATCCTGTGGGAGCTGGCTCATCCACTGCCTGCTGACGTCTTCCACTACGCGAAGGTCAACACTGGCTGACCTGGGATCTTGATGAGATCGAAGGTGGTCATCCGACCGGATGACGATCTCGTCACGCTGGCACGGCGCTCGCACGTCTATCGGCAGTCAACTGCCACCGCACCAGTCACTCTGGAAATATCCGATTCCTAGAGAATCGGGAGATTTCATGGAAATTGTCATTCGTCTGGACGGCCCGGAAGCTGATGAGCAGCTTCAATCGCTTCATGACTGGCTGATGGCCGAGCCCGCCATCCGTAGGCACGCAAGCGTGTCGCTGCGGTCGGCTGAGGCGAAGCCCGGCGAGATGGGCACGGCCCTCGATGCGATCCAAGTGGCCGTGGAGCAGGGCTTCCAGGCGGCGGAACTTGTCCTTGCTTACCTGGCCTGGCGTGCTGCCCGCGGCATCAAGGTCAGCGGCACCATCGAGCAAGGGAAGACGAAGATCCCCCTGTCGGAAGCCTCCGACGAGACAGCCGAGTCAGTCGCCAAGAAGCTGGACGCTGACGAGTCGTGACGCAGCCCGACCCACAGGCTTCTCGCGCCGTCCTCATCGGGACTGCTCGGTACGAGCACATGGAAGACCTGCCCGCCGTTGCCCGCAACCTGCGGGCGCTGCAGCAGGAACTGATGCGGCACGAAGTGTGGGGGCTGTCACCGCAACACTGCAGGGTGGTGGAGGATCCCACTGACCCTCAAGGGATGATCACCCCGGTTCACGAGGCGAGCGACGAGGCCCGTGAAGTCCTCCTGGTGTACTTCGCGGGGCATGGCGTGATCGGCCCCAACGATGACCTCTACCTCGGGACACCCGGCACTCACAACGACCGCACCCGGTCGCACTACACGGCCGTCGCGTACGACGCCCTGCGGACAACCGTGCAGAACAGCCGTGCACAGATTCGCATCGTCATCCTGGACTGCTGCTACAGCGGCAAAGCCGCTTACACCATGGGTGCCACCACCGTCTCCCCTCTCACTGACATTGAGGGCACGTACACCCTCACCTCAGCGCCGCCTACCAAGGCATCCCTCGCACCTGAAGGTGCCGAGTTCACCGCGTTCACGCAGGAACTCATCGAAGTGATCCGTGGCGGCCTCCCGGATGCCGGTGCCTTCCTTACGCTGGACCAGATTTTCGATCACGTAAAAGGGGAGATGGCGGCCAAGGCCCGCCCGCGCCCCTGGCGTCAAGACCGCAATGATGCCGGACAGGTAGCACTCATCAAGAACCGCGCTAGAGCCGCTGCCAAGACGCCGCCAGGGTATGGGGAGATCCCAGGTTTTGAAGAAGGCGCTCCTTTCCCCAGCAGACAAGAGTTGCACGAGGCCAAAGTTCATCGACCTCTGCAAGCAGGAATCTGCGGAACATACCGGGACGGCGGAGCAGAATCCATCGTCCTTTCTGGCGGTTATCCCGATGACGAGGACTACGGAGATGTCATCGTCTACACCGGCCACGGAGGTCGGGAAAATGGCCAGCAAGCGAAGGACCAGGATCCGACTGCATCCGGCAATGCAGCGCTGCTCGCCAGCATCACCACGCGATATCCCGTCCGAGTGATCCGTGGTTCCGCGGGGGACGAGCAACACTCTCCTGCCACGGGATATAGATACGACGGACTCTACACAGTCGAGGGGTACTGGACCACGATCGGAATCGAAGGATTCCGAATCCTTCAGTTCCGACTAGAGAAGCTTCGCGACTCCGCGCCGCCGTTGGTGCCGTCCAACTCGATGGTAGACATGCCCGGGATCGACCTGCACCGTTGGGAACCTGTAGGGCTGGGAGTCTATGGCGACCGCCGAATCGCCGACAGGGTCAAGCAAGCACACAGATTTCAGTGTCAGATCTGCAGGGTAACGCTGCAGTCTCCTGCCGGTTTCCGCTTTGCCCAGACATTCCATCTCAGGGCCCTCACTAGGCCGCACCAAGGTCCCGACATCGCAGCCAACCTGCTGTGCGTGTGCCCGACACATCGCGTACAACTTGAACTAGGGACTATTACCATTGAGGACGATCTCAAGGTGATCGATGAGATCGATGGGGTGCCAATCGGGCAGCTCAACACTGTGCCCAGACACGAGATCGGTGTCGAATACGTGCGCTATCACCGAAAGCTCTACCGTAACCAGGTAAGGCAGCCCCGCAGAAACCATTGATGTCCACTCCAAGCCTTTTGCTTAGGGTCCAGAAAAGTTTAACTTTATGGATTTGCGTGGTCTTGGATGAGGTGGGTCTTTGATGGACTGGATGGTCTTGGCCGCGCCGGCCAGGTACGCGGTGTTCGGGGTCGGATCAGGGCCACTTCAAAGTGCTGATCGTTGATGTTGCCGCTGGTCAGGATCGGATACCGAGTAGGTCAAGCGAGACGTTCAAGGTGTCGTAATACATTCGGCGGCGGGTGGCGGTGATGTTATTGAACCCGGCGTCCCGGAGCCGGGCCCAGGCCAGCTTCCGGAGTGTGCCATGTTCTCGGGCTCGTGCCCGGCCCAGATCTTGCTGACGTCCTAGCCGAAGGTGATGTCCCGGACGTGGTGCGGGGCCTCGATGCCCCGGCGGCCCGCACGATCAGCGCCGGCCGCTGCGGGCACGCTTGCGCCGAGGTCAGGCTGGGGATGGCCTAGATCGCGGAGCGCCGCAGGGACGTCGGTGTCGAGCGGCAAACAGCAGAGCGCCCCGCCCGGATTCTCACCAGTCGGGGCGTCTGTTGTGGGACGTAGGCTCAGGAAGCGCTTCTGCCTAGTTCCGCGCGTAGGGTCGCCACCTCTTCGCGGGCCTCGTCGCGTTCGCGGGTGAGCGTCTCCAACTCGATCGCGACCTGATCCATGAAGGGGTCGACCTGCTCCGTCCAGTAGCCGGGCTGCATCCGTGGCATCACGAACTTGGTGTCCCGGACCGCCTCCGCGGTGAGACGCTCGGACGCCGCGGCGTACCGCGCTTTCGGGTCTTCGGTGGCCGCGCGGAAGTCCTCGCGCAGCGCGGCGACCTGGTGGCTCAGCTCGTTGATCGCGTCCCAGGGGCTTGTGTCTTCGCTCATGTCACCCTCCTAGCATGTCGGCGGGCACCGCAGCGCCCTTTCGCTTCAGGATGGCCAGGTAGAAGCCGAGGTTGTCCGGCTGGCCGCAGCTCTCCATCGCCCAGAGGCCGCTGGTGTCGACCAGGTGCGACAGTTCGTCGGACGACAGCAGCAGCCGGTCGAACCACGGGGTCGACCATCCCCGGTAGCGCAGCCGCATCCGCACCTGGCCGGGCAGCCACCCGCGCTCACGGTTGTGCCGGTGGTAGTCGTCGTGGTCGGCGAGCGGTGCGGCGTAGGGGTCGTGGCCGACGGCGAGCAGTTCGGCACCCGGGCGTGCGAGCTTGGCCAGGCTGCCTAGGACCTTGGGCGCCTCCCGCGCGGAACCGAGGAGGCCGAGGTTTCCGCCGAGCAGCATGATCGTGTCGAAGGTGCCGACCTCGCCGGGCTCCTGGACGCTGCCGAGCCGGGCGTCCAGGCCCTGCGCGCGGGCGACGGCAACCGCGCCCGGCGACGGGTCGATCCCGATGACCTCGCGCGTGCCGGCGAGCTCCAGCATGTGCCGGCCCGCCGCGCAGCCCACGTCCAGGACCCTGCCGCGCGCCAGCTCGACCGCGCGCTGCTCGCTGGCCACCCATTCCTCAGGGCGGGTGAAATACCGGTACGCATCCTCGACGGACACGAATTCGTCGTCGCGCTCGATCACCTGGCAGGCAACCCCACGCGCGGGCCCGTCCTTCCAGCATCTGCGCAGCATCTCGCCGAATCCATCAGACATCTCGTCTCCTCCCGTGTGCCTTGTGTCACGGCTGCCTGCCGAGGAGCGCGGCCACGACGGCGGCCGAGCAGACCGCCGAGGTGGCCGCGGCCATCGGATGAGCGATCGACCAGGCGAGCGCGTCGAGGCAGGCATGCCAGAGATCGGTGAACATGACCTTCCTTCGCGGCGCGGCCGGTGCCCTCGGGGGTAGAAGGCACCGGCCGCGCAGCGCCCCCCTCTGCGCCCGGGCGGCGGCGCTTCCTCACCGCCGCCGTCCGGGATCTGGACCGTGCGACCGCCCCTCGCGGTCATGAGATTCACGGAGGGATTGCGGTGCTCGGGGCGGTCGCACGGGGTGGGTGCGGGGCGGCCCGGCTGCCGCGCCGTGTAGGCCGCGCCGCCCCGCGCTTCGGGTGGGCCGCGGCTCCGCCCCCGGGTTCGCTGGTAGGGGTGGGCCGCGTCCCGGCCGCACGCCGCCCGTGTGACGTATCGGCGCGGGCGTGCGGCGGTCAGAAGGTCAGAAGGTGGCGAGGCACTTGGTGCAGTAGGCCGCGCCGTTGGCCCAGTCCATGGAGTGTTCGCCGCCCTTGGGGCACTCTCCGGGGCTGCCGCCGTCGTCTCCGTGCACGATCGGGATCTTGTCCATGACCGTGTCTCTCCTTCCTCGGGTTACCGGGGGCGCGGCGGTCGCCGCGCGTCCGCGTCCCGGATCTGCTGTTCCAGCCCGGCCGGGTCGGCCGCGGAAATCTTCGGGTTGTAGCCCTGCCAGATCGTGTCCTGGTCCAGAAAGGCGAGGTACTCGGGTGGGCCGCCGAGCACGCCGGTGCTGTAGCTGACGTTCCAGCCCGGCCAGCGCGCCTCCAGTTCCAGGCACGTCTGCAACGCGCCGTCCGGCCAGTCCAGGCGGTTGGCGATGATCTCGCGATTCCGCAGCACGTCAGCCGGGCTCAATGGCGTAAGGGTGGTGTGTTCGATCAGGATCTGGGGGTGTTCCGGCTCGGTGGGCGCGGCGGGGGCGCGCATTTCACGAGCGACGGCGTCGGCGGCCTGGTCGAGTCGGTGGGGCGTGCCGAGGGACGGACCGAGGCAGTTGGAGTTGTCGATCCATACGTAGGCGTTGCTCTTCCGGTCCCAGGCGATCCTGTCCGGGCCTTCATCTCGGTGGGTCACCACCAGCCAGGCGTCCGGCTGCCCGTCCTGAGGGAGCGCGCCCGATCGGACAACCGACGCCGCGACGGTGGGGTAGCGGCGTCGGAGCACGGCGTGCAGCCTGTCGAGCGGGCCGAACTGCGCGTACGGCACCAAACCGGGCGGCTCGTTGAACTCAGGCATGGTTCGCGTTCCCACGTGCGAGGGGCCGTCGTCGGCCGCGCAGCAGGCCGCGCCGGGGAAGTTCGTGGCGGCCGTGCGTCGGCGACGCGGTGGCGGCGGACGGTCGGGCAGGCTCGGGGGCTCGGGGCGCCGGACGGCTCGGGGCGCCGAACTGGTGGGCGCGGGCGAACCGGGGGACGGTGAGGATGGCGTCCAGGCGCCGGCTCAGCTCGGCCGGGCTGTCGGCCTCCACCAGGCGGTCGCGGCCGGAGTGGTCGCGGGTCATCGCCCACCACTCCCCTGTGGAGCGGCCCCACCAGGCGCGCACACCCGGGAAGCGGCGGCCGAGCTCGGCGACGATGCGCGGGATCTCCGCGGGGAGCGGAGCCATCGCGTTCACCGGGGATCACCCGTCAGCTCGCGGCGGGCGAGGTTGGCGCGGATGAACAGGGCGGCGTCGGCGATGTGGTGGGGCTCGGCGATCGGCTCGCCCCACGAGGTGAAGAACCAGAGGCGCCCGCCGTCGTCGGTGCGCGGGCGGCAGGTGATCGTGTCGGCCGCGTGGGCCGAGCAGCATCCGGCGATCTTCGGGTTGACCACCTTCAGGCCCTTGTCGGTCAACTCGGTCTTCAGCCCCTGGCCGGCCAAGAACCCGGCGAGGGGGGCTAGCGGATCGGGGTTGGTCGTAACATCACTCACAGGTCGGAGCACCTTCCGGCCAAGGCCCCGGGTCCCCTGGTGTTCGCGCGCCAGGCCGGGGCCGCCTTGTTGTCGGGCGGGCGGGCGGCTGTCGTTCAGCAGGTCGCGCCCACGCACCGATGCTGATGGCTCACAAGGCCCAGAAGTGACACACCTGGTGTCACCGCGCCTGAACTGGCTAAATGACCCGCGCCCACTCGGCAAATGCGACGAGGGCGTGCGGCGGGGACACATGCAGGCGAAGCAGGGTGACCAGGGCATCACGCACGAATGGGTGCTCGCGCACATGCTGAGGAGCGATCTGCCGGGCGGTCTGGAGCGACCCGAACGCCTCGTCGCGCATCCCCAGCCATAGTTGCGCGCGCGCCAGGTCGATGGCGTAGTGGGAGCGGCGCTCGGGAGGCAAGCCGTCGAGGCGGATCTTCTCCCGCTCGGCCTTCTGGCCAATGGCGAGTTCGACCGCGCGCGCCGCGTCGCCAAGCTCGACGGCGACCGAGACCTCGTGCACATGCAGCGAGGCCGGACCGAAGGCCGTGCCGTTGTAGACGCCTTCAGGGACCCCCTTGGCCAAGCGCCGAGCCTCCTTGAGGTGCTGGCCGACAACCGCAGGGTCTTCGGTCAGCCGGGCGGCCACGACGGCGGCGCGCATATGCAGGGAGCCAGCCGCCGCGGCCAGGTCCGGCGAGGTGGGCTCGGGAAGGTCATCGAGGGCCATCTCCAGTGCGCGCAGTCCCGGAGTGAGATTGCGGCCAGCAGCGAAGAACACCTCGGTTCGCACATAGGCGGCGGTGGCGATCAGCGCCGAATCCTCTGCGATATCGGCCGACCGGCGCATCAACTCGATCAGGCGGGCCGACAGGTCGTAATAGCCGTATTTGTAGGCCACCGCGTCAGCGGAACGATAGGCCGCAGCCAGCAGGGCCGCGACGGCTCGGCGTTCGGGAGCTCCACCCAACACGGCGCGCGACAGCTCCACCAGCAGCAGGGGCAGCTCCTCGGCCAGGCGCGTGTACTGCGAGGTCAGCCGCCGCTGCGTTGCGGTCGCGGTCGCTTGCCTGAGCTGGTCCAACGGACGTACGGGGCCATCGTCGGGAACGTCGTAGGCATCGATGGCAGTGCGGATATTCGGCACCGCCGCATGCACCCGGCTGTCTGTGTGCGTGCGGCGGCCGGTGAGGGCGTCCGGCTCCACCCCAAGCGCTGCGGCGATCGACTCCAGTACACGATCGCTCACCGGGCGGCTGCCCTGTTCGACCTTGCGCAACGTGCTCAGCGAGATGTGCGCGTCCTCGGCCAGTCGCCGCTGCGTGAGTCGACGCACGCCGCGCATCGCGGCGATGCGATGGCCGACCTGCCTGTCCGGGGTCACCGTGGGCTCCGTGGGGTAGGTCCTGCAAGCACCGTACATGGCCCTCCCCCGCGGGCAGCGAACTTCAGCGCAGCAGTTCAGGAAGATCGGTCAGCTGGTCGACCAGCCAATCCGCACTCCGGCCGCCTGCTGGATCGTCAGCCCACAGGTAGCCCCAGGGGCCGCGGCGCACAAGTGCCGTCCGCAGACCCGCGGCTTTGGCTGGCCCAATGTCGTTGGCCGGATGATCACCCACGTACAGGATCTCGCCGGGAGCGCCAGGCGCCCATTCGGCCAGCCGGGCGTAGAAAGCGGGATCTGGCTTGGCTACCCCCCACTCCTGTGAAGTGGCGATCGCATCAGCGGGGAGATTCAGCGCGCGCAGGCAGTCGCCGGCATGCGAGGTCTGGTTGCCTGCGATGCCGACCCACAGCCCCTGGGATCGCAGTCCGGCCAAGGCCTGGCGGACGTCGCCGTACAAGTCTGCCTCGATGATCTGCTCGCCGCATCCCGCAGCGATACGGGCCTGGCGCTCGGCTGCTAGGTCGATGTCGGGCCGGATGAGACGCAGTGCGTCGGCGTTGTCGCGCCCCTGGGAGACCACGGCGCCAACAAGGGCCGACATCGTGTGAGGGCGAACGCCGAGCCAATCGGCCCATGCCCGCCACTCCCGCGTGTCGTCCACCAGGGTCTCGCCAACGTCGAACACCACAGAGATCACCGCTCCAGAGTACGAGCGGAACGACCGCCGTGAGCCCGGTGGCGGACTTCCCAACAGTTCCCGAAGACGTCCCGCGCGTGCACATCGAATGCACATGAGTCGGGGAAGTTCAGGGATCCCTCAGGGAACTCCAGGGATGTGTTTGACCTGGTCGCCTCGGCGATTCGCGGGCTCCGGAGCTGTTGGCGCTGTCCGCCGCCGCCTAGGCCCGGCGATCACCTGGCCGGAGGTCGGCTACCTGCCTCACGCAGGAGAACGGGAACGTCCGAATCTTATGTGCGCTGCCCGCCTGCTAGTCCACGGGGCCAAGCTCCCGCCGGTCCGCCTGCGCGACCTCCGCCACGGTGCGGCGGCCAACGCTCTAACTAGACGCGCGAGGTTGGGATCAACGGCAGGAACTCCGGCACGCCTCCGTTGGCTGACGGGGGTATCAGCTCAGGAGTTGCAGGCCCTATCCAAGTCACCGGGCGGGCCTTCCCCGGGTCGACTTCTGGGTTATTCAAGACCTTTTTTGCCTGGGGTCCAGAAGGGTTTGGTTTTTATGGACTGGCGGGGCCAGGCACGGTCTTGGATCAGGTGGGTCTTGATCGACTGGATGGTCTTGGCCTCGCCGGCGAGGTAGGCCATGCCGGGGTCGGGGGGCAGGTCTAGGTTTTGGACGGCTTCCAGGAGGGTTTTCGAGGAGGCTGCGGGGGCGCCTTCGCGGTAGAGCCAGGTGACGTTGTCCAGGGGGAGGCGGTCTTCGGGGGTGTCTACCTCTAGGAGGGTGTGGGTCTTGGCGTCCTTGAGGGTGCGGAGCATGGGGGCGAAAGCTACTGAGGCGGTTTCCTCTCCGGCGAAGAGGTGGTAGCGGGCGGGGCGTAGGACTAGTTTGCCTTCGGGTTTGGTGAAGGTGATTTTCTGGCCGGGTTGGATGGTGCGAGCCCAGCGGGAGCCGGGGCCTTCGCCGTGGTCCAGGACGCAGAGCTCGAGGCCCGTTTCGTCGCCGTCCCAGATGGAGTAGGTGCGGCGGGTCAGGAGGCCGTCGACGCTGATGCGGATCTGCTGGCCCGGCGTCCAGGTCTGGGGCGGGCAGGCGATGCGCAAGTGGCGCATGCGCTTGGTGATCTGCTTTGTGCTCTCCAGCGTGCCGGTCACGAAGAACAGGTCTCGCAGGCCCACGATCCCTCCAAGAAGCGATATATCGCGTTGACGGCAACACGATACATCGCGTTTGGGGGGCGATCCAGGGCAGCCGACGACCACGCAGGGCGGGGCTGTGTGTCTCAGGCCATGGGGGGTGCTGAGGCGGTGATGGCGCGGGCCTGGCCTATGGCGTTGGCGGCCCAGGCTGCCGTCTGGGGGCCCGGCGGGAACTGGGCGGTGTGGTGGAAGCCGGGGCCGGTCACAGAGATGGAGACGAAGCCTAGGTAGCGGCGTTCCTTCATCAGGAGGAAGAGCAGGCCCAGGAGGCAGAACCAAACGAAGATGATGGTCAGGACGATCCCGACGGCGGGGATGCCCTCGGTCACCTGGGTGGAGTCCTGGACGGTCCAGGTGGCGCCGTGCAGCGGGAACTGGCCATACGGGAGTATCACGTGTGTGCTCGTCAGCGACATGTCGCCGATCTGCAGCAGGACGGGTTCCGCACCGCCGTGAGGAACCGGGTACATCGAACCACCCCAACCCGAAGTAACCGTCCGCTGCCACGCGGGATCACCTCATGGTAGTTGTGGCGCGGCGGGCAGTCAGGTACCTAAGACATCACGGCATGGAAACATCGGCGGGTTGGTTTGATGGGTGTCATGCCCCCCTTCACGAAGGATGACGTTCGCGAACTCGCCGGTGCCAAGTCGTACGAGCGTGGCCTCGGTTACCTCGATGCGGTCGAGGAGTTGGAGGCCGATGACGGCGGGGTCTATGCCGCTGTCCAGGGGACCGAGTTGTACAGCGTCCGACTTCGTCACGGTCGTGGGCTTGGCGGGGAGTGCGACTGCCCTTGGGGCGAGGAGGGCAACTTCTGCAAGCACTGCGTCGCTGTTGCGCTGGTCTACCTGCACGACCGGGAGCATGGGGTGGAGATTCCGCGGCGGTTTGACCTTCGGGAGCGGTTGGCGGGTATGGGGCGGGATCGGTTGGAGGAGTTGTTGGTGGAGGTGGCCGAGCGTCATCGGGGGGCGCGGCGTTACCTGGAGCAGGTCGTTTCTTAGCGGACGCCTCTTGGGCGGTATTGGATGCTGATTCTGGGGGCTGTGACTCGGGTGCTCTTCGGGATGGCGTGTTGCCAGGTGCGTTGGCAGCTGCCGCCCATGACGATGAGGTCGCCGTGGCCCAGGTCGTAGCGGAGGGCGTGGCCGCCTGAGCTGGGGCGTAGGAGGAGAGCTCGGGGGGTGCCTATGGAGATGATGGCGACCATCGTGTCCTCGGTGCTGCCGCGGCCTATTTTGTCGCCGTGCCAGGCGACGCTGTCGTGGCCGTCGCGGTAGAGGCAGAGGCCGGCGGTGCGGAAGGGTTCGCCTAGTTCTTCCTCGTAGTGGGCGTTCAGGGCGTTGAGAGCCTCGTCGAGGAGGGGGTCGGGGAGAGTGGCGTCTTCGTCGTAGAAGCTCAGGAGGCGGGGGACGTCTACGACGCGGTCGTACATGTGGCGGCTCTCGGCTCGCCACGGGACGATCTCCAGGAGGCGCTCGAAGAGGGCGTCGGCGCCGGCGATCCAGTTGGGGCGCAGGTCGAGCCAGGCGCCGTCGGAGAGGTGCGTCCGGCGGACGGAATCGAGCTCGCGCGGGCCCGGCTCGTCCGCGAAGTCGAGCAGCGAACCCTGGAAAGCCCTGGTCATGGGCCCATTGTAGGCGGTCAGTCAAACATGTGTTCGATCATGTACTCGGAGCGGATGAGTTCCAGGAGGCGGCCCGTCCAGTTGCGGCCGGTCTCGCCGGCGGCGGTCCAGTACGTGGAGCCGGTGCCGCTGTAGTGAATGCGGCCGCGTGTGCTGCGGAGGTAGTCGGCGAGGTGGGGGTGCTGGGCGAACTTTGCGCGGAGGAGGGTGGCCATCACGGCGGCCCTGGAGTCGGGCCAGGTAGGGGCGCGGGGGGCGTCGCGGGCTAGGCGTTCGGCGTTGAAGGGGCGGTCGGCCTGGCGGATCTGGTCGCGGGTTTCCGCGTCGGTGGTGGACAGGGCCCAGTACGCGTGGGTGACGGTCGGGTAGGTGGTCCCGCTGATTTCGATGGGGGCCGGGTATTCGTTCTGGAGGTAGTGCGGGCCTGGTTCGGTGGGCCAGCCGCTGGGGTAGACGGTGTGGGTTATGTGGAGGGCTGTTGGCTGGGTTTCGGGGTCGTCGGCTGGGGTGTGGGGTGGGAAGGTCTGTTCCGCGCGGGTTTGGTGGGTGAAGTAGGCGAAGGCTTGGTCGCGCATCTTCTCGGTGACGATGGGGGGTGAGCCTGGCGTGCGGTTGGCGAGGAGGGGTTCGCCCAGGGATGTGCACAGGACGGCCAAGGGGTGGTCCTTGTTGTCCATGTCGCCGAGGACGTAGACGCGCAGGTGTTCGGGGATGTCGAGGTAGGCGGTGCGGAGGGCCTGCCGGTCTTCCTCGGTGCGGGTCTCCAGGTAGCGGTCGAGGGCCTGGCGGCAGCGGCCGCTGGAGTCGGGACGGTCGTTCAGGCGGTCGATCTCGTCGGCGACCTCGCCGAGCAGCATCTCGGGGGTGAGGGACGAGCGGAAGTCGTCGAACCGCCAGGCACCGAGGTGGTGGGCGGAGGCGCGGGCGCCGGGTTCGATGGCGGTGGCGATCCGGCCGGATTCGAGTTTGGCGCGGAGGCCGTCGAGGTCGAGCCAGTCCCAGCAGTGGATCGCGCCGTCGGCGAAGATCTTCAGGTCGGTGAGGTGGTAGTTCCAGTTGTGGACGAAGACGGGCCGCCAGGTGCCCTCGATGCGTTCCCCGTCGACGATGCGGTACGTCCTGTTGCGCGTCACGGGTGAAGCCTAGAAGCGCGCGCCGATCTCGCGGGTGCGGTATTCGCTGAGGGCGTCCTCGACGAGCCGCGGGGTGTGCTCGGGCGGGGCGGCCTCGGTGACGAGGGTGTTGAAGACGTGCCAGTGGTGCTCGATCTCGGCGGGCCTGGTCGGGTAGGTGCCGTCGGATTCGAGGGTCACCATGTCCGGCAGGTTCTGCTGCGGGAAGCGGATCAGGGTGAGCGGGCCGTCGGGGGCGACGCGGCGGCAGGTGTTGTACGCGGCGATCTGGATGGTGACGTTCGGCCGCCAGCAGAGTTCGACGAGGTGTTCCAGCTGGGCGCGCATTGTCGCGGCGTCGCCGACCGGCCGCCAGAGCACGGCCTCGTCCAGGACGACCCACAGGTTGACCGGGCGGGGGCGGCGGCGCAGGATGCGGCGGCGCTGGGACAGGAGGTCGAGGTCGCTGCCGAGCGCGCGGGCGTAGTCGTTGGTGCGCAGCAGGTCGGGGAGGTACCGGTCGGAGTAGCAGCGAACGAGCCACGCGGTGCCCTCGGCGCTGAGGTACCGGCGGCGGTGGTGGGGGACGGCGTCGCGGTGGTCGTGCCACCAGGGGCGATGTTTGGTTTGGTCGGCGAGGGCTAGCAGGGTGGCGCGTTCGTCGTCGGCGACGGAGTAGAGGGTGAGGAGGGCGGTGAGGGTCTCCGGAGCGGTAGAGGTGCGGCCCCGTTCGATCCGGGTGATCGTGGACGGGGAGCGGCCGGCCGCGGTGGCGGCGCGGGCTCTGGAGATGGTCCTGGCCTCGCGCAGTTCGCGGAGGCGGCGGCCCAGGAGGAGCCGGGGGATCAGCGGGTCGGACGCGGTCGTTGGGGAGGCCAAGGGGGCTCCTCGAACGGGTGCACGAATGTTTCCACTATAGACCCGCGAGCGGTGGAATAAGGCGGCCGGATTACGGTTTGCGGGCCACGCCACACAGGGTGGGGTCGTTCTTGCGCTCGAATGGTTCGATCTCCGGGCGCCATTGCCCGAGGGGCACGATGCCCGGTTCGACCGGTTCTAGCCCGTCGAAGTAGCCGGTGACGAATTCGGCGGCGCGCAGGACGTAGGGGACGGCCCCGGTGTCGTCGTAGCCGCTCTGGGCCTTGTTGAAGGTGGGGTCGTCGTCGGTGGAGTCGTAGAGGGTGAGGTGGCTGCCCGAGGGGAGCGCGTCGACGAGGCGAGCGACGATCGAGTGGGCCTCGGTGTTGTCGATGATGTGGCCCATGACGCCCATCAGCATGAGGCCGATCGGCTGGGAGAAGTCGAGCGAAGGCCTGGCGCGTTCGATGATCTTCTCGGGGTGGTGCAGGTCGGCGTCGATGTAGGTAGTGGCGCCCTGGGCAGTACCGGTGAGGAGCGCGCGGGCGTGGGCGAGGACGAGTGGGTCGTTGTCGACGTAGACGACGCGGGTCTCCGGGGCGATGCGCTGGGCGACCTCGTGGGTGTTGTCGACGGTGGGCAGGCCGGTGCCGATGTCGAGGAACTGGCGGACGCCGGCCTCGGCGGTCAGGAAGCGGATCGCGCGGGCGAGGAAGTAGCGGCCGGCGCGGGCCAGTTCCTTGATCTGGGGGTAGACGGCGACGTACTGGTCGCCGGCGGCGCGGTCGACCGCGTAGTTGTCGGTGCCGCCGAGCCAGTAGTTCCAGATCCGCGCCGAATGCGGGACCTCGGTGTTGATTTTCGCGGGGGAATTGGAAGTGTCGTCCTGCATTGTCCGACAGCTCCTTCTCTTTCGCCTGATGTCCCCCAAACTAGGGCGCGGGACGCGGGGGCGCCGAGAATGCGCTATTCGGCCCGCCTCCCGCGCCCTTATGGCATCGCCACCGGGAACGGGATCACGGGTCCGGCGACCGGGTCGTCGAGGGTGCCGGGGGTCGCGGCGACGGCCTCCAGCGGTGACAGGACGGGCGCGACCGGGACTCCCGCCGCCGACAGCTCCGCGAGGGCGGCGCCGGAGTCGCGGGTGGCGAGGGCGGCGGCGACGGCGGCGTTGAGCTCCTCGGCCGCGCCGTGCCTGGCCGCGTACGACGCCCACTCCGGCCCGGCCCAGTCGGTGAGGCCCAGGGTTTGGACGAGCCGCGCGTAGAAGTGGTCCTCGATGGCCCCGACCGCGATGGCCGTCCCGTCGGCGCAGGTGAACGTGCCGTAGCCGGGGCGCCGCAGCGCCATCGCCCGCTGCTCGTGCAGTTCGGTGGCGCCCGCGTGGTGGAACGGGCCGAGTCGCGCGTTCAGCCAGTGCGCGAGGCAGTCGCGGATGGACACGTCCAGGTGTCGGCCCCTGCCGGTGCGTTCGCGCTCGTGCAACGCGGCCAGGACGGACGATAGGCCGTACATGGCGGCGCACAGGTCGGCCACGGGCACTCCGGGGCCCCAGGAGGGCGGGCCACCGGGGGCTCCTGCAAGCGCCACGATCCCGGCGTGGGCGGCGTACGTCACGTCGTGGCCCGGCTCCTGTGCGTGTGGCCCGGACTGGCCGAAGCCGGAGACGGAGACGTACACCAGCCGGGGGCAGGCCGCCAGGGTCTCCGCAGGGTCGAAGCCTAGTTTGGCCATCACGCCCGGCCGGAATCCTTCGACGAGCACGTCGGCGTGGGTGATGAGTTCGCTGATCGCGGCGCGGTCGGCGGGGTCCTTGAGGTCGGCCGTGCGGTGCTCCTTGCCCCGGTTGACCATGGCGAACAGTCCGGGTGACAGGTGGCGGGCGTTGTCGCCGCCGGGCCGCTCCACCTTGATCACGCGGGCGCCGAGGTCGGCGAGGTTCTGGGTGAGGAAGGGGCCTGGCAGCAGTTCGCTGAAGTCGACGACGACCGTGCCTTCTAGCGGGCTCACGGCACCACCAGGGCGTCCAGCACGATGACGCCGGACGGGAGGACGCGGACCGGGTTGAGGTCGAGTTCGCCGATGTCGGCGGCGTGCTTCGTGACCAGGTCGGAGACCGCGAGGAGCAGGTCGACGAGTGCGTCGACGTCGTGGGGCGGCGCGCCGCGGAGCCCGTCGAGGAGCGGGCGCGAACGGAGGCCGTCGACCATCTCCCGGGCGGTTTGCGGGTCGAGCGGAAGCAGCCTGCGCTGGACGTCGCCGAACAGCTCCACGTGCACGCCGCCGAGCCCGACGGTGATGAGGTGGCCGTAGACGGGGTCGCGGTGGACGCCGACGAGCATCTCGACGCCGTCCGGGGCCATCCGCTCCACCAGGACGCCCTCGACACTGCCGTGCGGGGAGGCGGCGGCGACGATCTGCTCCCAGGCGGCCGCGGCGGCGTCGGGTCCCTCCACGCCTACTAGTACGCCGCCGATGTCGGACTTGTGCGGCAGGTCGGGGCTGACGACCTTCAGCACGAGCCGTCCGCCCAGTTCCCGTGCGGCGGTGCGGGCCTCGTCCGCGGTCGCGGCCACCTTGCCTTCGGGGACGGCGATCCCCGCGCCCGCCAGCCACGCCTTCGCTTCTGGCTCGGTGCGGACGGGCGGCAGGGGCTCGGTGGTGGACGGGGCCAGCAGCAGGGGCTCGGGGGCGCGCGACTCCGCCCTCCACCGGCCGTGGTCGGCCCAGCGGCGCACGGCCAGGACCGCCTTGTCGAGGCTGCGCGGCGAGCAGAACCCGGCGTCGGCCAGCACCTGGAACCCGGGGCCGCGCCGGTCGCTCATCCAGACCGGCAGCAGCGGCGTCGCGGTCTGCTTCTGGACGGCGGCCATGACCTCCGAGCCGCGGGCGGAGTGGGCGCCGTAGTCGAGCGGGATGGGTAGCAGCACCAGGTCCACGTTGGGGTCGGCGGCGACGAGGCCGAGGGTGCGGTCCATGAGGCCCGGTTCGGAGATGGAGGCGGCGGTGATGTCGACCGGGTTGCCGACGGCGGCGAAGTCCGGGAGCGCCTCGCGCAGCGCCGCCGTCGTGGCGGGCTCGAACACGGCCAGTTCCAGGCCGGCGGCGCCCACCATGTCGGCGGCCATCGCGGCGGCGCCGCCGGAGCCGCCGAAGACGGCGACGCGGGTGCGCGGCGGGGGCGCGGCGCGGGCCAGCAGCCAGGCGACGTCCATGAGCTCGTCGGTGTCGTCCACCTCGACCACGCCGTACTGGGCGAACACGGCGCTGTTCACGGCGGCGGACCCGGCGAGGGCGGCGGTGTGGGACTGGATGGCGCGCACGCCGTACTCCGACCGGCCCACCTTCAGCGCGACCACCGGCTTGCCCGCCTCGGCGGCGGCGCCGAACGCGGCCATCAGCCGCGCGCCGTCCCGGACGCCCTCCAGCAGGGTGGCGATCACCGTGATGCCGTCGTCGCCCGCCATGTGGTGGACGAAGTCGGCGACGTCCAGGTCGGCGGCGTTGCCGAGGGAGGCCCAGAGGGCGGCGCCGGCGCCGCGTTCGGCGGCCTGGACGAGGTTGCGGCCGAGGCCGCCGCCCTGGGTGGCGATGCCGATCGGGCCGGTGCGCTTGTCGTCGGCGAACGCGGGCGAGAACGTCATGCCGATGCGGTCGGCGAGGTTGGTGAGGCCGGGGCAGTTGGGCCCGTAGATCCGCATGCCGGTGTCGGCGGCGATGCGGCGCATCCGCTCCTGCTGGGCGCGGCCCTCGTCGCCGACCTCGCCGAATCCGGAGGTCAGGACGATGGCGAACGCGATCCCCTTGGCGGCGCAGCGTTCGAGGGCGTCCAGGACGCCGGGCGCCGGGATGGCGATCACGGCGACGTCGGGGGCGATGGGCAGCGACTCGATGTCGGGGTGGCAGGGGTGGCCGTCGATCTCGTCGCGGCGCGGGTTGACCAGGAAGGTGCGGCCGTCGAAGTCGGAGGCGCGCAGCAGGTTGTGGACGGTGCGGGTGCCGAGGCCGCCGGGCTTGTCGGACGCGCCCACGATGACGACGGACTCGGGCCGTACCAGCCGGGACAGGTCGGGGAGGGCGTGGGGGCCGCTCATGCGGAGCTCCTTACTTGATGGCGGAGAGGCCGGTCAGCTCGCGGCCGATGATCAGGGTCTGGATCTCGCTGGTGCCCTCGGGGATGGTGCCGCCCCGGGTGTCGCGGAAGATCCGTTCGATGGGGTAGCCGGTGGCGTAGCCGAGCCCGCCGTGGATCTGCAGGGCCATGTCGGCGACCTGGTGGGCGGCCTCGGTGGCGTACAGCTTGGCGATGGAGCCCTCCACCTTGGCGGGACGGCCCTTGTCGAGCGCCGCGGCGGCGGCGTAGGTGAGGGCGCGGGCGGCGTCGATCCGGGTCTTCATCTCGACCAGGTGCTTCTGGACGAGCTGGAACGATCCGATCGGCCTGCCGAACTGCGTGCGCGTCTTGGCGTGCTCCAGGGAGAGGTCGAAGGCGCGCTGGGCGGCGCCGACCGCGCCCATCGCGACGTTGACGCGGGCGACGCCGAGCCCGGCCAGGGTCGACTTGAGCCCGTGCCCTTCCTTGCCGAGGAGGTTGCCCTTGGGGATGCGGACGCCGTCGAAGCCGAGTTCGGCGGTGCCGGTGGAGCGCAGCACCATCGTGTCGACCTTGCGGACCTCGAACGGCGACTCGGCCTTGTCGACGAGGAAGAGGGACAGGCCGCCGTCGCAGGTGGGGCTGTAGGTGCGGGCGACGATGGTGCCGAAGTCGCCCCAGGCGCCGCCGGTGATCCAGAGTTTGCGGCCGTTGACGACCCAGGTGTCGCCGTCCAGCTCGGCCTTGGTGCGGATCTCGGCGACGTTGGAGCCGACCTCGGGTTCGGTGATGCCGTTGAAGACGCGGGCCTCGCCGGCCAGCAGCGGCTCCAGGTAGCGCTTCTTCTGCTCGGGGGTGCCGTGGGCGGCGATGCGCTGGAGGGGCCCGTTGCTGATGTTGATCATCGTGCGGAGGGAGGGCCAGGTGTAGCCGAGCTGCTCGATCATCATGGCCCAGGTGACGCGGCTGACGCCGAGTCCGCCCTGCTCCTCGGGGAGCCAGCCGCCGAGGTAGCCGAACCGGGCCAGGCCGGGCAGCAGCTCGTACGGGAACGTTCCGGCCGCCTCGTGCTCCTTGACGAGCGGTTCCACCTCGGCCGCCAGGTAGCGGCGGATGGCGTCGCGCAGTTCCGTCTGCTCCTCGGTGAGGTCGAAGTCCATCGGGTCGGGCACCTCGCTCGGGGTTCGGGGGTCGGGCATTTCCATCGAAACACACTTGCTGTACGCTCAGCAAGGATCACACCAGGGAGGACAGATGCCGGATCTGCTGGATCTCAAGGGACGGACCGCGCTGGTCACCGGTGCCGGGCAGGGCGTCGGGCGGCGGGTCGCGCTGCACTTCGCCGAGCACGGCGCGGGCGCCGTCGTCGTGAACGACTTCCGTTTGGAACGCGCCGAAAAGGTCGCCGCCGAGGTAGAACAGGCCGGGGCCCGCGCGCTCGCCGTCGCCGGGGACGTCTCCGACCTCGCGGCCGTCACCGAGACCGTCCGGCGCGCGACCGAGACCTTCGGCGGCGTCGACATCCTCGTCAACAACGCGGGCAACGCCGGCCCCAACCCCACCCGCGAGATGACCGCGCCGTTCTGGGAGCAGACGCCCGCCGAGTGGCACGGCTACCTCGGCACCAACCTGTACGGGGTGCTCAACACCGCGCACGCCGTCATGCCCGGCATGATCGAGCGCGGGTACGGCCGGATCGTCACCGTCATCTCCGACGCCGGACGCTTCGCCGAGCCCGGCCGCGAGTGCTACTCGGCGGCCAAGGCGGGCGCGGCCGGGTTCACCCGCTCGCTGGCCGCCAGCGGGGGCCGGCACGGCGTCACCGCCAACTGCGTCTCGCTCGCCGCGACCTACACGCCGCGCACCGCCGCCGGCCTGGACGACCAGGAGCGGCTGAAGAAGGTCATGAAGAAGTACGTCGTGCGCCGCCCCGGCCAGCCCGAGGACGCCGCCAACATGATCCTGATGCTGGCCTCCGACGCCGCGTCCTGGGTGACCGGGCAGACCATCCCGGTCAACGGCGGCTACTCGTTCGCGCTCTAGGGGGAACCATGACCGACGCAGTCGTTCTGACCGAGACCCGCGGCGACGCCGGGATCGTCACGCTCAACCGGCCGCGGGTGCGCAACGCGCTCAACCTGGAGCTGCGCGAGGCCATGCAGGACGCCCTGGACGGCTTCGACGCCGACCCCGCCGTGACCGTGATCGTGCTGACCGGGGCAGGCGGGAACTTCTGCTCCGGCCGCGACCTCAAGGCCGCCGCCGCGGGCGAGCCGATGTACGCCTCGCGCGCCGCGCAGCTCGCCGCGTTCACCCGCACCTCGACGCGCAAGCCGGTCATCGCGGCCGTCGAGGGGTACGCGCTGGCCGGCGGGTTCGAGCTGGCGCTGTCGTGCGACCTGATCGTGGCGTCGCGGGAGGCGGTGTTCGGGCTGCCGGAGGTGCGGCGGAACCTGGTCGCGATCGGCGGCGGGCTGATCCGGCTGCCGCTGCGGATGCCGTACCACCTGGCCATGCAGCTCGCGCTCACCGGCGAGCACGTGGGCGCCGGCCGGCTCGCCGAGACCGGCGTCGTCAACGAGCTCGCCGACCCGGGCGAGGCGCTCACCGCGGCCCTCGGCCTGGCGGGACGGATCGCGGGCAACGGGCCGTCCGCCGTCCGCGCCGCCAAGGAGATCGTGCGGCGGGCGTTCGAGTGGGGCGGCGAGGCCGACGCGTTCGACGCCCAGCTCGCCGCCGCCGAGCCCGCGATGTCGTCCCCGGACCGCCAGGAGGGCATCCGCGCCTTCCTGGAACGGCGCGACCCGGTGTGGACCGATCGCTGACCGCCGGTAGTCTTGATGGTCATCCAGCAAGGAAAAGGAGTGGCCATGATGGCGGGGGCGGCCGTCCCGCGGCTGGGCACGCAGCCGGAGCGCACGGAGGCGTCGCGGCGGGCGCTGATCGAGGCGACCATCGAGGTGCTGGCCGGTGAGGGCTACCGGGCGGCCACCGTCGCCCGGATCCAGGAGGCGTCCGGCCTCAGCCGCGGCCTGGTCGGCTACCACTTCGGCTCCAAGGGGAAGCTGATGGAGGCGGTGGTCGACAGCATCCGGACGCAGTACCGGGACCAGACCGCCGCCGTCCAGAACCGCGCGAACATGACCGGGCTCCAGCAGGTGCTGGAGATGTTCGACTCCTACCTCACCCGGCTCGCGCGCAACCCCAAGCCCGCCAAGGTGATGCTGATCCTGGCCATCGAGTCCGGCACCGAGGACACCGCCGTGCGGCAGGCGGTGCAGGACGCCTACGCGATGATCCGCGAGACGTACGTGGGCATGCTCCGCACCGGCATGGCCGACGGCACCGTCCGCAGGTCACTCGACCCCGAGGCCCACGCGGGCGTGCTCCAGGGCATGCTGCGAGGCATCGTCCTCCAGTACTCCCTCGACCCGGAGGTCGACGTGGAGGCCATGAAGAACGCCGCCCTCGCCTCCCTGGAGCACGACCTCAGCACCGACTGAGCCGGACTACAGGCGCGTGGAGACGGTGTCGAGCAGCTCCGGCGGGACCTTCCCGGGGTGGTTCAGGGAGACGCGGTCGAGCAGGCCGCGGTAGCGGTCCGCGACCCGGGCGGCCAGGTCGTCCGGGTCGGCCACGACCCCGATGGTGTGGACGACCTCGTCCGGCATCAGATCGGCCATTGCCTGCCAGCGATCGGGCCGCCCCGACTTGGACAGGCCATGCAGGCGGTCGGCCAGGTCCCCCCAACCGTGGTGGGCCAGGACGGGCCGGTACGCGGGGGTGCTTCCGTAGAACGCGACCCGTGCACGCAGGGCCGCCACGGACGCCGCCGTCTCCTCCTCGTCGCGCCCTGTCGCGACCAGCACCGACCCGCCCACCCGGAAGCAACCGGCGTCGCGCCCATGGCGGGCCAGGGCCTCCCCTACACGCGGACGCGTGACCTCGCGCAGGTAGGCGTGCCCGCTGAACGGATGCACCAGCAGTCCATCGGCCCGTTCGCAAGCTAGATCGGTCATCGCGGGCCCCACGGCGGCCAGTAGTACGGGCGGGTCAGAGTACGAGTGGGGCGGCGGGGTGAACGCGGGCGTCATCAGCGTGTGCGTGTAGAAGGCCCCCTCGTGCTTGAGCGGGGTGCCCTCGCGCCATGCGGCCCAGATGGCCCGGAGCGCGTCCAGGTAGTCGCGCATCCGGGCCACTGGGGCGTCCCAGCCCATGGAGAAGCGCCGCACGATGTGCCCGCGCACCTGCGTGCCCAGGCCGAGCACGAACCGTCCACCCGTGAGGGTCTGCAGGTTGTGCGCCGTGTACGCGAGCGTCATCGGGGAACGGGCGAACGCGATCGCGACCGCCGTGCCCAGTTCGATCCGCTCCGTGCCGCCGGCCGCGAGGGCCAGCGGCAGGAACGGGTCGGTGTCGGTCTCCCGGGTGAACGTGCCGGCGTACCCGGCGGCCTCCTGGCGGGCGGCGCGCTCCCCCGCGTCCGGACCGAAGCCCAGCCTCGTCTCGACGAGCATCCCGGTCACCGGCCCGGAGCGGCGAGGACGTGCACCGCGCACACCGCGCCGACGCCGACCAGGTGCGCCAGCCCGAGCCGGGCGTCCGGCTGCTGCCGCGTGCCCGCCTCGCCGCGCAGCTGCGCCGTGACCTCGGCGATCTGGCCGACGCCCGTGGGCCCGACCGGATGCCCCATCGCCAGCAGGCCGCCGGACGGGCTCACCGCGACCCGGCCGCCGATGGCGAACTCGCCGTCCGCCAGCCGTCCCGGGCCCTCGCCGTCCCCGCACAGGCCCATGGCCTCCACGTACTGGAGCTCCTCGATGGTGAACGCGTCGTGCAGCTCCACCACGTCCAGGTCGGCGGGGGCGATCCCTGCCTCGGCCACGGCCTGCGCGGTGGTGGTGCGGGTCAGCTCGGCGTCGAAGCTCTTGGCGCCGTACAGCTCCTCGCTGCGCTGCACGGACGACAGCACGCGCACCGCCCGCCCCGCGTCCAGCCCGAACCCCTGGATCGCGTCCTCCGACACCACCAGCGCCGCCGCCGCACCCTCTCCGACCGGGCAGCACTGCAATCGGGTCAGCGGCCCGGCGATCGGCCGGTCCTCCAGGACCTCCTCCAGCGTCCGCGCCTTCTGCCGCTGCGCGAACGGGTTGCGGGCGCCGTTGCCGTGGTTCTTCACCGCGACCCGCGCCAGGTCCTCGGGGCCGCCGCCGCGCGTGCGCAGGTACTCCTCGGCCAGCAGCCCGTAGTGGACGGGCGGGATCACCAGCCCGGCGTCCGGACGCGGCAGCCCGGTCAGGTGCTCGGCACGGGCGACCTTCCCGACCTTGTCGACGCCGACGGCCAGGGCCACGTCCGCGAAGCCCGCCGCGACGTCCCGGCAGGCCAGCCGGAACGCCGACGACCCCGACGCCGACGCGTTCTCCACCTGCGTCATCGGGATCCCGGTCGCGCCCAGGTGCCGCAGCATCGGCCGCGACACCGCCATGCCCAGCCGGGTCGCGGCCGTGTAGGCGACCTGCACGCCCGTCCATTCCAGCCCGGCGTCCGCGAGCGCGCGGCGGACCGCGGTCACGCCCAGCTCGACGAAGCTGGTGTCGCTCGCCCGCTGGAAGCGGTGCAGGCCCACACCGATCACGTACACGGGGCGGAGGTCGCCCAGTCGCAGGGTCGTCATCGGTTGTCCGCTCCGTTCCTCTTCTGGAAGACCAGGACGCCGCCGTCGGCCGCCGCCGTCACAGCCGCGCCCGCCGCGTCCACGCCCGCGCCGACACGGGCGCGCAGCACCGGGCCCTCCTCCAGCTGGATCCCGGCGATGGCCGCGGGCGTGGGCACGGCCGGGTCGGGATGCTCGTGGACGGTCAGCAGCGCCAGCACGGTCCCGTTCCCGCTCAGCTCCACCGGCTCCAGGTCGTCGCCGTGCGCGCCGCACCTCTCGCAGCCGAAGTCCTGCACGGGGAACGCCGTACGGCCGCAGCCCCGGCAACGCACCCCGCGCAGCGGTAGCGCCTTCTCTTCACTCACTTGCTCTCCTCGTGCAGCAGGCAGGCCACACGGTGTACAGAAGCACCGGGGCCGTCGCCCGCGTCGGTCAGTACGGGGTCGATCTCGGCGCAGCGCGCCATCGCCTGCGGGCAGCGGCCCCGGAACCGGCACCCGCTCGGCGGGTTCGCCGGGTCGGGCTGCTCGCCGCGCAGCTCGATCCGCTCGCGGCCGCGCTGCCGTACCGGATCGGGCTCCGGCACCGCCGACAGCAGCGCCTTCGTGTACGGGTGCAGCGGCGAAGCCACCAGTTCGGCCGCGTCGCCCTCCTCCACCACCCGGCCGAGGTACATCACCACGATCCGGTGCGTCAGATGCCGGACGGTGGCGAAGTCGTGCGAGATCAGCAGCGTCGCCAGGCCCTTCCCGGCCTGCAGCTCCAGCAGCAGGTTGAGGATCTCCGAACGGGTCGACAGGTCCAGCGCGGAGGTCGGCTCGTCGGCCACCAGCACGCGCGGCGACAGGGCCATCGCCCGCGCGATCGCGACCCGCTGCCGCTGCCCGCCCGACAGCTCGTCGGGGTAGCGCCGCGCCATGGCCGGGTCGAGCGCGACCTGCTCCAGCAGCCCGGCCACCCGGGCGGAGCGCTCGGCGCGGGACCCGACGCGGTGCACGGCCAGGGGCTCGGCCACGGCGTGCTCGACCGTCTTGGTCGGGTCGAGCGAGCCGTACGGGTCCTGGAAGATCACCTGGAGGTCGCGGCGGACGCGCTTCAGATCCCGGCCGCGCAGCCGGGTGATGTCGCGGCCGTCCAGCTCGACCCGTCCCGCGTCGGGCGCGGCCAGCCGGGACACCAGCCGGCCGACGGTCGTCTTGCCCGACCCGGACTCGCCGACCACGCCCACGGTCTCGCCGGCGGCCAGGTCGAGGTCCACGCCGTCCACCGCCCGGACCCCGCCGGACGGGCGGCCCAGCAGGTCGCGGCCGGTCGGGAACGTCTTGCGCAGCCCGCGCGCGGTCAGCAGCGGCGTGCTCATCGTGCCTCCTGGAGCTCGATCTCACCGGCCGCCACCCGCAGGCACCGGGTGGCGTGCCCGGCCTCCTGGGATTCGGCGGGCTCGGTCGTGGCGCACGCGTCGGCGGCGTACTCGCAGCGCGGCCGGAACCGGCAGCCGGACGGGAAGGCCCCGGCGGGCGGCACCCGGCCCGGGATGACGTCGAGCCGGGTGCGCGGCGCCCGGCCGGTCGGGACCGAGCGCAGCAGCGCCCGCGTGTACGGGTGCCGCGCCGTCCCGAACACCTCGGTGACCGCCGCCCGCTCGACGACGTGGCCCGCGTACATCACGACCACGTCCTCGCAGAACTCGGCCACCACGCCCAGGTCGTGGGTGACCAGCAGCACCGCCATGCCGGACTCGCGCTGCAGGTCGCGCAGCAGCCCGAGGATCTCGGCCTGGATCGTCACGTCCAGCGCGGTGGTCGGCTCGTCGGCGATCACCAGCCGGGGATCGCAGGCGATCGCCGCGGCGATCATCACGCGCTGCTGCATGCCGCCCGACAGCTCGTGCGGGTAGGCGCGCAGCCGCCGCGCCGCGTCCGGGATGCCGACCCGGTCGAGCAGTTCCCGGGCCCGCGCCCGGGCGGCGCCGCGGCGCTCCCCCAGGTGCAGGCGGCGCGACTCGGCGATCTGGTCGCCGACGGTCATGGTCGGGTCGAGGCTGGACATCGGCTCCTGGAAGATCGTGCCGATGGTCCGGCCGCGCACCGCGGCCAGCTCCCGCTCCTTGCACCGGAGCAGGTCGCGGCCGTCCAGCAGGACGCCGCCCGCCACCGCCCGCACGCCCTTCGGCAGCAGGCCCAGCACGGCCATCGCGGTCATCGTCTTCCCGCAGCCGGACTCCCCGATCAGCGCCACCGCCCCGCCGGACGGGACGTCGAAGGTCACGTCGTGCACCAGCCGAGGCTGCGGCGCGTGCCCCCCGACCAGATCGAGCGTCAGCCCGCTGACACTCAGCACGGACTCCGCTTCGCTCATGACCTCTCCCTCCCGGCCACGGAGTCGCGCAGCCTGTCACCGAGCACGTTGAACGACAGGACCGTCAGCAGGATCGCGATCCCGGACGGCAGCACCGAGTAGGGCGCCTCGAACTGGTTCTCGTACGCCGCCTTGAGCATCGAGCCCCAGCTGGCCTCCGGCGGCTGCACGCCCAGCCCGAGGAAGCTCAGGCTCGCCTCCGCCAGCAGCGCGAAGCCCATCAGCAGCGTGACCTGGACGAGCAACGGGGCGCGGATGTTCGGCAGCACGTGCACCAGCAGCACCCGGCGGGTGCTCGCGCCGATCGCCTCCGCCGAGGCGATGTAGGTCTCCTCGGCGACGACCATGGTGGCGCCGCGCACGACCCGGAACAGGTGCGGGGCGAACACGATCCCGATCGCGACCATCGCGTTGGTCAGCGACGGCCCCATGACCGCGATGATCGCCAGCGCGAACACGATCGCGGGGATGCTCAGCAGCGTGTCCGACAGCCGGTCGGCGACCGCGTCGAACACCCCGCGCCGCAGCCCGGCCAGCAGCCCCGCCGGGACGCCCAGCGCCAGCCCGACCGCCAGCGAGATCAGCGGCGCGACCAGCGAGATCCGGGCCGCGTAGATGACCCGGCTGGCCACGTCCCGGCCGAAGTCGTCGGTGCCGAGGGGGTGCTCGGCGCTCATCCCGGCGAACCGGTCGAAGAGGTTCTGCGCGTTGGGGTCGTGCGGGGCGACCAGCGGTGCCGCGATCGCGAGCACGGCCAGCAGCACCAGGTAGGCGGCCGCGGCGATGGCGGACGGGCTGGACAGCATCGCCCGCAGCAGCCCGGGCCGCTTCCGCGCCGAGCTCGGAACGACCGCGTCCGCGTCCGCCGTCCCGGCGGAGGCAGTGGTGACCGTGCTCACGCCGTCCTCACTTTCGGGTTGATCCAGCCGTAGGCGACGTCCACGAGGAGGTTGGCCAGGACGACCACGACGGCGGCGAAGATGACGAAGCCCTGGAGGACGGGGTAGTCGCGTTCCAGGACGGAGTTGACCGCCAGGGTGCCCAGGCCGGAGATGCCGTACACGGCCTCGACGACCACCGTGCCGCCGAGCAGCTTGCCGGTCTGGAGGCCGAGGACGGTCACGACCGGGATGGCGGCGTTGCGGAGGACGTGGCCGCGGACGAGCCGGGTGCCGGACGCGCCGCGCGCCCGCGCCGTCCTGATGTACGGCTTGGCCAGCACGTCGGCGACGCCGCCGCGGGTGTGGCGGGCGATCTCGGCGGCGACGGCCAGGCCGAGGGTGACCGCGGGCAGGATGAGGTGCAGCAGCCAGGTGCCGACGCCTTCGCTGAGCGGCGCGTACGCGGTCGCCGGGAACCACGGGTTGACCAGCGCGAAGAAGGTGACCAGCACCAGCCCGATCCAGAAGCTGGGCATCGCGATGCCGACGGTGGCGACCGTGGAGACGATCCGGTCGGTCCAGCCGCCCTGCCGCAGCCCGGCCATGGTGCCCGCGCCGACGCCGAAGACGGTGGCGAACAGCAGCGCCATCAGCGCGACGGACAGGGTGGCGGGGGCGGCGTCGCCGAGCAGCCGGGTGACGGGCAGCTCGGAGAACATCGACGCGCCGAGGTCGCCGCGCAGCAGCCCGCCCAGCGAGTGGCCGTACTGGACGATCAGCGCGTCCTCCAGGCCGAGCTGCTCGCGGATGCGGGCGACCTCGTCGGGGGTGGCGCGTTCCCCGGCCAGCAGCTGGGCGGGGTCGCCGGGAACCAGCCGGATCAGCAGGAACGTCAGCAGGTGCACCAGCCAGATGACCAGGACGGCGGAGGCCAGCCGGCGCGTGAGTCTCGCCATGTTCATGGGGTTCAGTCCTCCGGGTGCGGCTCAGCCGGCGACGTGGGTGCCGCGGAACTCGTAGGTGCCGGTCGGCGGGATGACGATCCCGCCGGCGTCCGGCTGGACGCCGACGACGTTGTCGGGGGCGCAGATGGGGATGATCGGCGGGCCGGCCTCGTACGCCTTGCGGAACAGGTCCCGGAGCGGGCCCTGCTGACCGGCGGTGTCGAGGCGGCGGCGGGCCTCGGCGAGGCGCGCGGGGCCGTCGGGCACCTGGAAGCGTCCGGGGTTCACGGCGCCGCCGGGCAGGTAGTAGTCGGCGATGAACGTGGACGGGTCGGGGCGGCCGACGTCGATGGGCGTGACCATCAGGTCGAACTTGCCGGTGCGGAGGGTCGGGGTGGACTGGGCGGTGTCGACGACGCGCAGTTCGGCGCGGATGCCGATGTCCTTGAACTGGGCCTGGAGGGCCTCGGCGAGGATCTGGTACTGGGTGATGTTGGCCGAGGTGATGGTGAGCGTCAGCGGCTCGCGGCCCTCGCCGTGGCCGGCCTCGGCGAGGAGGCGGCGGGCGCGGGCGGGGTCGTGCACCGCCTCGGGCCGCGCGTCGAGGCCGGGCACGTGCGGCCAGTACTGCTGGATGAACGGCTGGACGGTCGGGGTGCAGCCGTCGTTCTGGAGGTTCTCGTCGATGCTGGCGCGGTCGATGGCCTGGCTGAGCGCGGTCCGGACGCGCGGGTCCTTGAGGCCGGGGCGGGCGGTGTTGACGACGGCGGTGTAGATGAGCGTGCGGGGCTTGCTCAGCAGCGTGATCCCGGCCGACTTGAGGCGGGCGGTGTGGGAGGGGCGCAGGTAGGCGGCGTCGAGCTGGCGGGACAGCAGGGCGCGGAGCCGGGTGCTGTCGTCGGTCATCGTGATGATCTTGAGCCGGGGCATCGTGACCGAGCCGGCGTCCCAGTAGCCGTCCCACTTCTCGTAGGTGACCTGGCGCATGGTGTAGGAGGCGATCCGGTACGGGCCCGCGCCGACCGGGCGCTTGGCCAGGTCGGGGGAGTTCACCGCGCGCGGGCTGATGATCATTCCGGCCTCGCCGGCGAGCACGCCGAGCAGGTGGCCGCCGGGTCCGGCCAGCCGCAGCCGCACGTGCAGCGGGTCGACGACCTCGACGGCGCGGACGACCTCCAGGTCGCCGGCGACGGTGCTCTTGGGCTGCTTGCCGTGCTCCAGGCTGGCCTTGACGGCGGCGGCGTCGAGGGCGGCGCCGTCCTGGAACCGGACGCCCGCGCGGAGGGTGAGGTCGAAGGTGAGGCCGTCGTCGGACAGCTTCCACGCGGTGGCGAGGCCGGGCTCGAACTCCCCGGACTCGCCGATCTTGATCAGCGCGTCGTAGACCGGATGCAGGAAGATCAGGTCGAACTGGGCGCCGCGGTGCGGGTTCAGGGTGGTCGCCCGGGTGGAGTACCCCCAGCGGAACTCGGGTGTGCGGTCGGCCGGTCCGCCCGTCCCGCAGGCGGCGGTGACGGACGCGGTCAGCGCGAGCGCGAGCGCGGCGGCGGCGGGCGTGCGGTGCCTCGTTCGCCGGGGGTGGTGGCGCTCGCGTCGACACCGTCTCGGGCCTGGCCCCATGGCGTCCTCCTCGGAGTGGTCGCTCCGGTGTTTCCTCAAGTGGCGGCAGCGAAGTGCGGTGAACGTAACAAACTTCCTGGACGGCTAGCAAGTACTTGACGGGACCGGTCCACGGTGCCTTCGCATGGCGCGCGGAAACCCGGTGGGGCCTGCGCCGGGTCCGCCCGGCTACCGGGGCAGGCGGGCCGAGGCGGGCGGGGTCGCCTTCGGACGGCCCACCCGCGTGACGTTGAGGAGCCGCGACGGGTCGTCGATCCCCAGGAGCCGGGCCAGCCGCTGCTTGGTGATCTCCACGTCGATGATCTGGCTGACCGGATGGGTCGTGTAGCCGAGCGTCGACAGCGTCAGCCACTGGCGCATCAGGACGCGCCCCAGCGCGACCTGCTCGCCGTCCGTGCAGCCGGGCCGGCCCACCAGGACGACGACCTCGCCGTCATAGTCGAGCGTCCTGCGGGACGAGGACGCCATCAGCTTGGGAACCCCGAGGCGGCGCAGCAGCGGGTAGCCGCGCCGGGACAGCGCCGCCCGCAGCGCACGCGTCTCCATGCGGGTCAGGCCCAGGGCGCGGTCGGTGAGGCCGTCCTGCTCGTAGCGCGGGTCCTCGGGGTCGAGGCGCAGCCACGCGCGCAGCTCACGGGCGATGGGCGGGGTCGAGAACAGGTGCCGGTCGGCGTCGTAGGCCAGCTCGATCAGCTCGCGGCACGGGACGCGGCGCACCTCCGCCTTCTCCTCGGCGGCCAGCTTCTCCAGGCGGCCGATCACCGCCTCGTCCAGGCGCCCCGGCTCGTACGCGCCGCGCCCGGTACGGCGGTCGCGCACGTCCTGCGCCGTGAACGGCGTCGTGTACGGCGCCGGGTACCGGCCCTCCACCCCGGCCAGGTACCCCGCCCGGCGGTCGGCCTCGGAGTGGTCCTGCCGGAACTCCACCCGCAGGCCCGCGTCCGCGCACACGATCAGGCACGTCTCGGTGAACGCGCCCAGCGCGAGCCGCAGATCCCGGCCGGCGGGATCGCCGACCGGGAGCGTGCGGGCCGGGTCCCACCCGATCTCGACCGAGTCCTCGCGGTAGCGGAGCACCCAGGGCTGGGTGTTGTGCGCGCTGGGCGCGCGCCAGAAGTCCGGTTCCAGTTCCCGCAGTGCGTCGGGCTTCAATGGAAGCCTTTCTCGTAGAACGTGTATCCGTGCAGGGGACGTCCGCCCATCGCTTCGTATTGTGCCGCCGAACCGGGGTTGGCGCGCTCCACATACGTGCTGCGGAGGAATTCATATCCGCCGGCCCGCACATTGCGCAGCAGCTCGCGCGAGAGCAGCCGCATGTAGCCGCGCCCCTGCGCCTCCGGAACCGTGCCCTTGATGATGAGAACGGCGTCGCGGCGGTACCGGGACCGCGTGAGCAGCAGCCGGAGCTGGTTGGGCAGGCCCAGGTCGCCGCCCGTCTTCACGACGAACTCGGAGATGTCCGGGACGCACAGCACGAACGCCACCGGCCGCCCCGCCCTGGTCAGGTACAGCAGCAGCGACTCGTCGATCAGGTGCGCCAGGCCGTCGGTCGCCCGGTCGAGCTGCTCGGCGGAGATCTCGGTGTAGTAGCCGAGCTGGGCGAAGCTCGCGTTCAGCATCTCGCGCAGGATGGGCAGTTGCGCGCGGAACCGTTTCCTGTCGCCGCGGTGCAGGACCAGGTCCTCGGCGGCGATCCGGGCGTCGTCGAAAGGGAACGCGGCCTCGGGATCGGCGGTCGCCGGGCAGATCCAGGTGTCGGACTCGAAACGGCGCGAGAAGCCGCAGGTCTCGTACGCGCGCGGGTAATAGGGGTGATTCCATGCGCTGTCGATGAAACCGCGTTCCGCGTACCCGGAGGTGATCACCCCGCCGGCCTGGTTGGGCAGCAGCGACACCGGCCCGAACGCCGCGTCCCGGCCCGCCGCCCGCCCCGCCGCGCAGATCGCGCCGAACAGCGCCTCGGGCACGCCGTCCTCGTCCAGGAACTCCGTCAGCCCGAACAACTGGAGGCGCTTGCCGAGCTTGGCGTCGAAGGCGGCGTCCGTGTGCAACGTCGTCCGGCCGACGACCCGGCCGGACGCGTCCCGGAGCAGGTGCAGCCGCACGCCCGGGACCTCGCCGCGATGCCAGCCGCGGATCTGCTGCGCCAGCACCGGGACGTGCCGCGGGTCGCGCCCGTACACGCGGCGCGTGAACGCGACGAACTCCCGCAGGTCGCGGCGGCCCTCCACCGCCGCGAACGCGAAGCTCACCGGCGCTCACGGACGACCGGCGGCCCCTGCTCCTCGCCCGACAGCGCCGTGAACTCCGGAATGTGCGCCATGACGTCGCCCTCGGCCCGCCACACCCCGTTGCTGTACCCCTCCGGCTCGGCGTTGTAGAGCCGGATGTAGCCGCCCGTCGCGTTCTTCCGCCCGTCCGTCACCCACACCATCAGCTTGCGGTGGTGGCGGCTGCGGGCGAACCGGAGCAGCGCGTCCCGGTCGCTGAAGAACGCCAGCGTGCCCAGCGTGTACGGGAACTCCCAGTACACCTTGTGCCAGCGGTAGCCCTTCATCCGCTTCATGTCGCGGACCATCCGGTACCAGGTGAAGGTGAGCGTGATGATCGAGACCGGGCCGCGGTACCGGGTCGCGCCGACGAACATCGCGGTGGCCTGCCCCTGCGGCGGCGCCTTGCTGAAGTCGGTGGTCCGCATCAGGACGCCTCCTTGACGAGGTAGGTGTTCTTGAGCCTGCTCGCGCCCTCGAACGGCCCCTCGTTCTCGGCGAACACCCGGACCCGCAGGTCGCCGGCCGCCGGATCCTCCTTGAGCGACTCGGCGAAGTCCCGCGACACCGACGCCAGATGGTCGAGGACCCCCCTGCGGCACGTCTCGACCAGGATCGCGGTGGCCTCCTCGTCCAGCTCCACGCCGGGGCGCAACTCGATGTTGACGACCGGACGCGACTCCAGGTCGGGCAGCTCCTCCAGCGACATGCAGAACCGGGCGATGTCGGCGGCGTACGGGTTGCCCTCGTACAGGCCGTACTCCACGTCCTGCGGGTAGAGGTTCGCGCCCATGTAGGAGACCGTGCTGTCGGCCCGCCCGAACAGGAACAACAGCGGGAGCGCCATCCGCTCGTCCGCCGTCGCCCTGCGGCAGTCCGCCCAGCGCTCCGGATCGCGGCGGATGATCTCCTTGACCCGGGTCAGCGGATGCAGCCGCGCCTCGTCGCCCACGTTGTAGCGCAGCTTGGGCTGCAGGCAGCTCTTGGTGTTGATCGTGCAGAGCAGCTCGCCGCGCCCGTTGACCTCCAGGAACGTCTCCAGCGGGTTGTAGTGGAAGATCATCGGCAGCCGCTGCTCGTCCTCGCCCAGCAGCTCGCGGCGCAGCTCCGGATCCGCCGCCAGCCGCCTGCGCAGCCACACCGTGAACCCGGTCTCCGCGCCCATCCCGATCGTCAGGTCGCTCGCCCCGTACGCGGAACGGACCTCCTCGAAACGCCGCTCCAGGTACGCGCGCAGCGCCTCGGTCATGCCCTCGCCGCCGACCATCCCCCGGATCCGGTACCGCTCCCAGGGGAACCCGATCGCGTCCAGGCGGTCCTGCAGATGCTTCAGGAACGGCGGGTACGCGGTGATCACGTAGTCGTAGCCGGGGCCGAAGTGCTCCAGCGTGTCCACGATCTTCTCGAGGTCGGGACCGGTGTTCTTCACCATCGCGATCCGCGTCATCGCCGTCCCGGTGGTGGTGCCGGTGGCCCAGGCGCCCATCGAGTAGCCGTTGATCACGAACAGCTTCTCGCCGGGGAAGACCAGCTCGATGTACCCGGCCGCGTTCCGGTAGATCGCCTTCAGCTCGCGCGGGCCCCGCACCCAGTTGTACGGCTTGCCGGTGGAGCCGGACGACTCGTCCACGACCACCCCGGCCCGGTGCAGCCGGCCCTCCTGGCAGCGGCTGGCCTCGTCGTACACGCCCGCGTAGTTCTGCTTGGTCATCTCCGGGAAGTCGGCCAGCCGGCGCGGCCGCCGCCCGCCCGCGTGCCGCCGCACGAAGTCGCGGTACGCGGGGACGTCCACCGCGCCGAACTCGCAGGCCACGCGGGCGTGCCGGGCGGCCAGCCGGTCGAGCGCCGGATGGTAGCCGCGGGCCACCAGCCGCCACACGGCCGGGTGCAGGGACGCCGTCCGGTACGCCCCGGTGAGCGCCCACGAGTAGCCCTGGAGGCGGGCCCGGCGCCACCGCTCCCGCAGGGTCAGCCGCCCCAGCCGCGGCGCGAGCCGCTCCGTGAACCCCGCCGCCGTCTCCACTGCCGCCATGATCCCCCCGTCACCACCCGCGCGGTGTCCGGCCTGTCACCGTTCCTTCAGGATTGTGATCATTGAATCGGCAGAGTAGTCGAGGCGCCACCCGTCGTACTACTCAACGCGACCCCGGCGGCGTACTCATCCCTCGCGCGCGAAGGGCCCGCGGGACGACTCGCCGCGGGCCCCGCCGGAGAGCGGCTCAGTGCCCCCGGTCGATCCACTCCTGCAGGTGGGGCGCCTCCGCCCCGATCGTGGTGCTGTCGCCGTGCCCGGTGTGGACGACCGTCTCCGGCGGCAGTTCCAGCAGCCGGTCCCGGATCGAGGCGATGATCAGGTTGAAGTCGGAGAACGACCGCCCGGTCGCCCCCGGCCCGCCCTGGAAGAGGGTGTCGCCGCTGAACAGCACCCCCAGATCGGGGACGTAGAAGCAGACCGCGCCGGGCGCGTGCCCCGGCGTGTGGATCACCTCGATCCGGGTGCCCGCGACCTCGAGGACCTGGCCGTCCGCCAGCTCCCCTGTCGGCCTGCGCTCGGTGTGGGTGAGCCGCCACACCGGCAGGTCGGCCGGATGCAGCAGGATCTCCGCCCCGGTCGCGTCGGCCAGCTCCGGGGCCACCCGCACGTGGTCGTCGTGGGCGTGCGTCGCCAGGACCGCCACCAGCCTGCGGTCCCCGACCACCTCCCGGATCGCCTCCGCGTCGTGCGGCGCGTCGACGACCACGCACTCGGCGTCGTCCCCGAGCACCCACACGTTGTTGTCGACGTCGAAGGTCTGGCCGTCCAGGGAGAAGGTCCCCGAGGTGACGGCGTGGTCGACGCGGGCGCTCACGGGAAGATCACCACCGAGCGCAGCACGTCGCCGTGGTGCATCTTGGTGAACGCGGCCTCTACCTCGTCCAGCGCGATCGTCTCGGACACGAACGCGTCCAGGTCGAGCCGCCCCTGCCGGTACAGGTCGATCAGCATCGGGAAGTCGCGGGAGGGCAGGCAGTCGCCGTACCAGGAGGACTTCAGCGCCCCGCCCCGCCCGAACACCTCCAGCAGCGGCAGCTCCAGCCGCATCTCCGGGGTGGGCACCCCGACCAGGACCACGGTCCCGGCCAGGTCGCGGGCGAAGAACGCCTGCTCGTAGGTCTCCGGCCGGCCCACCGCGTCGATCACCACGTCCGCGCCGAACCCGCCGGTCAGCTCGCGGATCCCCGCCACCGGGTCGGCCGCGGACGCGTCGATCGTGTGGGTGGCGCCCAGCCCGGTGGCCCACTCCAGCTTCCGGGCGTCGATGTCCACCGCGATGATCTTCGCGGCGCCGGCCAGCCGCGCCCCCGCGACCGCGGCGCTCCCGACCCCGCCGCAGCCGATCACCGCGACGCTGTCGCCCCGGGTCACCCCGCCGGTGTTGATCGCGGCGCCCAGCCCGGCCATCACCCCGCAGCCCAGCAGCCCGGCCGCGGCAGCGCTCGCTTCCGGGTCCACCTTGGTGCACTGCCCCGCCGCCACCAGCGTCTTCTCCGCGAACGCGCCGATGCCGAGCGCGGGCGACAGCTCCGTCCCGTCCGCCAAGGTCATCTTCTGCTTCGCGTTGTGGGTGTCGAAGCAGTACCAGGGACGGCCCCGCAGGCACGCCCGGCACTGCCCGCACACCGCCCGCCAGTTCAGGATCACGAAGTCGCCGGGCTCCACCTCGGTGACGCCGTCCCCGACCTCCTCGACCACCCCGGCGGCCTCGTGGCCCAGCAGGAACGGGAACTCGTCGTTGATACCGCCTTCCCGGTAGTGCAGGTCGGTGTGGCAGACCCCGCACGCCTGCACCTTCACCAGGGCCTCACCCGGACCCGGGTCGGGCACCAGGACGGTCTCCACCGAGACCGGCTCGCCCTTGCCCTTGGCCACCACTCCGCGGACTTCATGCGCCATGGACAGTTCCCTCCTCGTGGACGGCATCGTCGCCGCCCACCCTAGGCCGCCCGGCCTGCGGCGCTCGCCTGGTGACCGGGCCTTGGCGACAGGCCCTATCATCACCGTCCCCGGCCCGCCCTATGCACTCCGTCCTGTGGAAAACCTCAGCGCAGCGCTTCCTTCCACGCCCGCCCGCACGCCCGCCCGGCAGGGATCCCGCCGAGCCGCTCCGTCAGCATCGTGTTCTGCGGCTGGAGGAAGGAGAACCGGTAGGGCGAGCCCGCCGCGGTGAGCTTCATCCCGCCGCCGAAGTAGTACCAGGGGAAGGTGACCTTGCCGATCCCGGACGCGGCGACGTCGAACACGACCCCCGCGTGCCCGCCGTCCAGGTGGGCGGCCAGGCCGGGCCGCCCCGACCGCTTCTCGACCTCGCGGAGCTGGCCGCCGGTGAGCGCGCCCCGCCCGTACGCCTCGAACGTCAGCCGCCCGTCCCCCAACCGCAGCGTCCCCGGCGCGCTCCCCGTGGACCCCATCATCAGCCACACCACGGTCCGCAGTTCCTGAGTGATCATCACGTCTCCCCCGTGCGTCGACTGCCGCGTTCACGGTAGGCAGGCACCGGTCCCGGACGACACGGCTCCGCGTCCCGGTCCCGCCCGGCCACCCCTCAGGACAAGCGGCCACCGCGCGCTGCCGGCGGCGTCCAGCAAAAAGCCCCGGCACCAGTTTGCCGGAGCTTTTGCTGACAGCCATCAGCGCCCGAAGAACCCGAAGTCGCCGAAGTTGCCGAAGTCACCGTGGCGCCCGAAGTCACCGTGGCGGTTGAAGTCGCCGAAGCGGCCGAAGTCACCGTGGCGGCCGAAGTCGCCGTGATCCCGGAAGTCGCCGCGGTCGTGCCGGTACCCGTTGTCGCGGCCGTTGTTCCACCAGTCGCCGTACCGGTCGCCGTCTCCGTGATGGTCCTTGACGACCTGCTGGCCGGTGGTGGCCGAAGCGCTGATGGCGGTGACCCCCAGGAGTCCTGCGAGCGTCATTACCGCTGTCATCAGACCAATGATAATGAGGCGCATACCTTCATTCCTTTCCGTGTAATTTACGCTTCGCCTCTCGCCCTCTTTGATCTGTATGGGTCTTTCCAACGAGCCTAGGAAGAATGTGTTTTATGCAAACCTAACGACCGGTCAAGCCTCCCCAAAACCGCCCGCGCCCCAGGATCATCGCCACGGCGCAGCCCGGCCCCGCGGGCTCTCCGCGACGGCGCGGGCGAGAACGAAGACCTGGCGGAAGAAACCCCGCGCCGCCCCTGCCCTGAGGGCTTCGCGGGCTCAGACGGCTTCGTTCAGGTCGTCCAGCCGCCGCAGTTCGTCGCGTACGGCCTCGCGCTCGCCGGGGGTCAGCTCGACGCGCGCGGCCTCGTCCACCAGTTCCCTGGCCCGGCCGCCCTCCTCCATGTGCACGGCGACGTCGGCGCGCAGGACCAGCGCCTCGACCCGCTGCGCCGCCGTCAGGCCGTCCGCGTCCGCGAGGAGGTGATCGAGGATCTTGGCGGCTCCGGCGAAGTCCTCCTTGGAGTTCACGTACAGCCGTGCCGTGTGGAGGGCGCGGCCGACCTTGTCCTTGGGCGCGGGCCGGTGCTCGAAGTGGTCGGAGATCGGCTGGCCGATGCGCAGCTGGTTGCCGTCCGGGTCGGTCACCAGGAACTGGCGGACGCCGTACGACATGTCGCCGAGCCGGCCGATCCGGGGCAGCCCGCGCGCGGGGATCCGGCCGAGCGCGGCCTTGAGGTTGCCGCGGAACGCCGCGTACAGGCCGTCGACATCAGTGGTCAGGACGTAGCAGCTGAAGAGGCCGGTGTTCGGGTCGTGCGCCTTCATGCCCCCGAACTGCACCTCGATGTCGCCGTAGCGGACCGCCAGGAAGGGGTAGGGGCGCGTCTCCCGGAAGGTCAGCTCGAACCCGAGCGCCTCGTAGAACGCCCAGCAGTCGTCGATGTCCCGGCAGGGAAAGATCGGAATGGTCTTCTCGGCCATGCCGTCACGGTAGGACCCGATCACACCGCTAGTCAAACTTGAATAGCCAGTCCCGCGCCGCACGGCCGCGGTGCGGGCGGCACGCCCAGCGGGTCAGGCAGGACCCAGGAGGTCCCAGCGGTTGCCGGCGATGTCGAGGAAGACGGCGACGCGCCCGTAGGGCTCCGTCCGGGGCGGCTTGACGAACTCGACACCGGCGGCCGTCATGCGCGCGTGGGCGGCGTCGAAGTCGTCCACCTGGAGAAAGAACCCCACGCGTCCGGCGACCTGGTTCCCGACGGCGGGGGTCTGCTGCGGGCCGTCCGCGCGGGCGAGCAGGATGCCGGTCTCGGCGCCCGGCGGCCGGACGACGACCCACCGTTTCGGACGGCCGTCATTCGTCCGCGACGGAGAGTCCTCGACCAGGTCGAAGCCCAGGGCGCGGGTGTAGAACTCGATGGCGGGATCGTAGTCGTCCACGACGATCGTGATCAGGTCGAGTCGCATCCGGCGAGGATAGTCAGCAGGCGTGCCACTTCCGCGGGGAACGGGGCGGCGCGCAGGGCGGACAGGGCGCGCTCGCGATACTCCCCGATCATCTCGGTGGTGACGGAGACGGCGCCGGTGGCGGCGATGATCGCGCGGGCCTCGGCCGCGCCCGCCTCGTCCAGGCCGGGATCGCCCAGCAGCGCGCCGAGCCGCAGCCGCTGCGCCGGGTCTGCGCGCCGCACGGCCAGGGCGACGACCACGGTCGACTTGCCCTCCCTCAGGCGGCCGGGGTGCCCCATCACGTCCTCCAGGTCGTCGCACATCTGGAACGCCTGGCCGAGCGGCAGCCCGTAGGCGCTGCACGCCGCCAGGACCCGCGCGTCAGCGCCCGCGGCGGCCGCGCCGATGTGCAGCGGCCGCTGGACGGTGTAGCTGCCCGACTTGTACCGGTCGACGGTCAGCGCCTGCTGGACGGTGCCGGTCGCGCAGAGGTCCAGGTACTGGCCCACCACGAGTTCGGTGCGCATCCGGGCGAACATCCGCCGGGCCTCGCGCATCGAGCCGAACAGCTCGTCCGCCCAGCTCGCGCACAGGTCGCCCAGCAGCACCGCGGCGTTCTCGCCCAACCCCGGCAGGGGCAGGTAGCGGGCGTGGTGCAGCTCGACGGCGGCCCCGAGGCGCACCACCGTAGGGTCGTCGGGATCGCCGCCACCCGCCAGCCAGCCGCAGTAGCAGTACATCGGCCGCAGGCGCTCCCCGCCCCCGCCCAGGAAGTCCCGCAGGACACTCACCGGCACGGCCAGGTGCGCGCCAGCGTCGGTGGCCAGTTTGTCTTGGAGCGTGCGATCGAGGAACGCGTCCACCGCCGCACGGAACCCTGCCAGCAGATCGCTGTCGCTGCGCGTGCTGAACGTCGTCACCGGCATGCCCCCTGCCCGTCCGCCTCACACCACGGCAGACGGTAACAACACGGAACGACCCAAACCCTTTCTGTTGCGACAGACTGGGGCACCCCGCGCGGAGACCCTTTCCAGACCCGTCAGTCGCACAGGGCGGCGGAGACGGCGCGTCCCTGGTCGTCCTCCTGGGCCTGGGTGCCGCCGGGGTTGAGGTTGATCATGACGGTGACCTGCCGGCGGCCGTCCAGGGTCACGCCGGACTTGGCGGTGTAGCCGAGCATGTCCCCGCCGTGGCCCCAGAACTCGCCTTCGCAGCCGTCCAGCTGGAACCTCTGCAGGCCCAGCCCGTACTCGCTGCCCGAGGAGCCACCGGTGGGCCGGGTCGTCATCATCTCGCGCTGCTGGTCCGGTCGCAGCAGCCTGCCCCTGACCAGCGCGCCGAGGAACCGGTTCACGTCCGCGGCACTGGAGATCATGTCGCCGCCGCCGAACGCCATGGAGGCGTTGAGCTCGGTGAGGTCGAGCAGCTCGGACCCCGCCCGCACGTACCCGCGCGCATGCCCGCTGCCGATGCCGGTCTCGTCCCCGGGCACGGACGTGTCGCGCAGGTGCAGCGGCCGCACGATGCGCCGGTCGATCTCCTCCCCGTGCGAACGACCGGTCACACGCTCGATGATCATGGCGACCAGGATGTAGTTGGTGTTGGAGTAGCTCCACTGCGACCTGGGCTCGAAGAGCCTGTCATGGTCGAGCGCGACCTGCAGGAGCTCGCGCGGATCGTGATCCTCGTACCGGTGCTCGATGAAGTGCTGCGGCGAGAGGAGCCGCAGGTAGTCCGGCAGGCCGGTCGTGTGCTGGAGGAGGTTCCGTACGGTGATCTCCCGCCCGTCGTTGCCGTTGCCACGCACCACCCCGGGGAGGTAGCGCTCCACGGGCGCGTCCAGCTCGACCTTGCCCTCGCCCACGAGCTGGAGCACCACGGTCGCGACGAACGGCTTGGTCAGGCTGCCGATCCGGAACCGCCCCCCGCGCGGCATCGGTGTCCCGGTGCGCACGTCGCCCAGCCCTTCGGCAATGGCCGTACGCTCCCCCCGTCCGGTCACCAGCGCCTGCGCGCCCACCGCGCCGTCCTGCGCGGTCAACCGCTGCATCACCCGCCGCAGCTCCGCCTGATCCGTACGCGCCACGGCCGGCTGCGCCGTCACCACGGTCGTCAGGGCCAAGGCCCCGCTCACCAACGCCACATACCTTCGCATGGGCGTTCACACTAGGAACGGCACCGCCGAATCAACGTCACCCGCAAGAGCCAACCCCCAACCGCCCCCAGCCACCCTTCTCGGCCGCGAGTCCTTACCTCTCAGGTTCTCCTCCCTCCTACATCTGCGGTCGTAGGGAGCGCCGGGGAGATACGGCCGGAGCCAGATGCCGTGGTGATCTTGGATGGGCGAGTTTTGGCCCATGCGAATCCTCACCGCTTCAGCACTGATCGTCTCCCTGCTGGCCACCGCCGTCACCCCCGCCCACGCCGCCCGATCGCAGGCCAGGGCATCCGAGATCACCGTCACGCCCGACGGGTTCACCGCCCCGGCCACCGTGCCGGAGGCCACGTCCTTCCGGGTGACCGCGACCGATCCCGACGGCGCGTACATCGGACTGGTCCAGCTCCGGAAGGGGGTGTCGCTCCAGCGGTACCTGGCCGACCTCGAACAGGCCTACGACGAGTCCGACCCCGAAGCGGCCCTGGCCGGATCGCGGGCCGCCGAACGCGACGTGGTGATGTACGGCGGCGCGGCCGTCCTGCCCGGCGTTCCCGTCACCTTCACGCCCACGCTCCGGCAGGGCACCTACCACCTGCTCGACTTCAAGGACGTCGGGTCCCCCGGCTTGGAGGCCAAGGTCCGCACACTGCGCGTCCTCGGCCCGGGCCGCACCCGGCCTCGGGCCGAGGCGGAGATCGTCCAGCACCAGACGGCGCGGTTCGGCGTCTCGGGCGTCCTGCGCGCCGGGGCCCCGATCCGTGTGACCAACCGGTCCCGCCAGTTCAACGAGGCGATCTTCATGCCCGTACGGGAGGGCACGACCCGCGCCCACGTCGGCGCCTTCTTCACCGCCCTGGAAGCCGGCGAGGCGGCCTCGCCCCCGTTCACCGGAGGCCCCATCGGCACGGTACCGCTGTCGCCGGGCCGCTCCACGGTCATCTCGGTCGGCCTACGACCGGGCACGTACGCCCTGGTCACCTGGATCACCGACTACCGCACCGGCCGGATGTTCGCCGCCCAGGGAATGCACGAGATCGTCACCCTGAAATGAACCCCGTCCCCCTAGATGCGCGGCTCAGGGTCTTCGGCGTGCATCGAAACCTGGCGGAAGCACCTGCCGCACAACGGCACGGGGGCGGGTGCTCCTGCGACAGGACGACGCCAGCGTCCCGCAGCACTCCCGCTGGTGGCCGTCCAGGCCGGGGCCTCGGCACACGCCGCCAGTGTCCGGGCTCGTTCGCGCGGCCCCTCGACGTGCCGCCGCCCGGCCCGGAGCAGCCTGCGCCGGCAGCGGCCCACCAGCCAGGCCAGCACGAACCAATCGCGGGCCGGAACCAGCGCCGCGCCCACGTCCGCGCTGCGGCGCAGACCAGTCAGGTAAGCCAGGACGGGCAGGGCGAACACGAAGTTGCCATGCACCCCGATCAAAGGCCACACCGATGACCAGCGCGGTCAGCGGCCAACCCGCCCAGCAACAATCACCGCACACCGGCGGCGGAACGGACGGGCAGCACCCGGAGGAAACACCAGCAAGGCTCCCGAACAAGGGCACGGCGTGGCATCCTCGCCAGGTCAGTTGAGGTCGCCAGCCTTCACCCGCTCGACCAGGCTCCGGAAGGCCGCCCGGCTCACCGCGAGGCGCGGCCCTGCCGGGTTCTCACTGTCCCGGATGCCGATCGCGTGGGCCACCGCCGCGACCTCGACGCACTGCTGCTGGGAGTTGTTGTGGCTGTGGCTGCTCTTACGCCAGCGGACGGTCTCCGGCACGGCGGCCTCCTCTGCTCAAGCGCGCTCCCACCACCGTACGCACCTGAACCGGCCAAAGGGAGCGACATTCACTCCCATCGCGCCGCGACGTCCCCCTGAGCAAGACCCGCCCGCCTACGCGCCTCCGCGAGTTGATGGCCCCTGGTCTCAGCCAGCAGCCTGCGCGTCCCGGCCTCCACCTCCGCCGGTGAGACCCCGGCCGCGTACAACTCCCGCTCCAGCTCTTCCCAATCCTGCGGAGCCCGCCCAGGCATGGTCACCCTCTCCCTCGATGGCGGCACGGCACCCCACAAGTCCCGCCGTCCGCTCGCGTTCCACCGCATGCAATTCACACGCTATCCGCAACTGGGCGACTCACCGCCTGGGTTGAGGCGGTGACCAGCGACCCAAGCGTCAGGCTGCGCACGGGCGCGAGCCTGCCGTTGACGGTCCGCCCAACTCGGGGTAACGGCGGTGGGCTTCGTCCTTGATGTCCTGCCAGCGCCGTCCGGTGCTCACCGCCCAGCCGCCTCTCACTCGACCTGCCTCCCCAAAGCCGCCGCGAGCGCTCCGAACGCCTCACGACTGACCACAAGTTGCGGCCCGTCCGGATCTTTGGAGTCTCGTACGCCCACTGCACCAGGGAGCTCTGCCACCTCGATACAAGCACCGCCGTGCTCGTTGCTCCGGCTGGCCTTCCGCCACACGATCGCGCTCACGTCGAGCCCATCCCCTTCACGGACACAGCGAACGTCCTGAACGCCTCATGGCTCACCAGGAGACGCGGCCCCTCCGGGTCCTTGGAATCCCGCACAGCGACTGCGCCGGGAAGGCTGGCCACCTCCACGCAGTGGCCGCCCTGGTCGTTGCTCCGGCTGGCCCTCCGCCACACGATCTTGGACACGTGCACCACCACCCTGGTATCGAGCGCTCCTGCCAGAGTCGCACCGCAAGCGTCCTAGAGAAAGCTGGCCCCGGCATATGCGGGGCCCAGTTTCCGAGGGATTACCTTTTCAAGGACACCGCGAACGCCTTGAAGACCTCATGGCTCACCAGGAGACGCGGCCCGTCCAGGTCCTTGGAGTCACGTACGGCAACCGCGCCGGGGAACCCGGCCACCTCGATGCATGCACCGCCTTGGTCGTTGCTGCGGTTGGCTTTTCGCCACACGGCCTTAGGTTATTGCGCGGTCTCTGACGTGTCCGCTGCAGTAGAAGGAAGATCACTTACAGTAGTCAAGGTTGGGTCGTCGACACGGTTGATCACAGATATTTCCACACCTGCGGATCCCTCCTGGCGGCGTTACTAGGCACAAGCGTTCTTGAATCGCGAAGTCGGGCAGGTGGGTCCCTCGGTTGTGGCATTCCGCATTGCCGAGGTGACGCGACCTGGCGGGAGCGCGGGCGACAGAAAATGTCGGTGTGAGGTGACAGTCTCGGCTTCGGCGATCGAGGGATCAGGAGTCGGTCATGCAGTTGCTGTTCAGCGGTGAAGTGCACGTCCACTACAGCCAGGTGTACGTGCACAGCTCGCAGAGTTTCGGCAGCAGCCTGCGCGATTGCTTCGCGGGTCAGGTCAACGGGTTGTGCGGCGCGGCGGAACCCGGAATGTTGTTCTTGACCACCGGCCTGCACACCGGCAACGTCGGGTTCGCCGTCGAGTCGCATGATGAGCCGCCCCTGATCGACGACGGGGCCTGGGAGGAGATCGTCGAAGTCTCCTTCACACCGGAGACGGACGACGTCGTCCTGATGCAGTGGGCGGGGGAGGCCAGGTGGGACCTCGAACTCGATCGGGTCGACTACCGCGTCCGGTGCTGCGCCAGCGGAATGAGGGCGGCCAGGGACGCCGACACCAGGCTCGAGGACGAGCCGCTGATCGACCGCTACCTTCTGCAGTTCTGGCCGGCCCCGCCCGAACCCGATCGCGTACTGAAGCAGACCACTGAGATCGCCGCGTACTGGCACGAGTTCGCCCGCGGTCTGCCTCCGGCCCCGACGCCCGCAGAAAGAGCCGAGGCGGCGCGTCTTGCCGAGCTGGAAAAGGAACGCAAGCAGGAACGCGAGCAGGAAAAAGCCAGGCTGCGTTCTGAGATGCTTCTATGGGGCGGACAACTGCCCAGCGAGCGGCTTCGGCGCGTTGCCGGTAACGCGCCCGGCTTGGTTCGCCTTGATCGCGACCTGGCCGAGTCGATAGCGGCGACCGATCCGGAACTGCAGCGTGACATCGCCCGGTGGGCGGCGCGACGCGCCTACCAGGTGGCGGGTCTGACGGGCATCGATTGGATCGCCCCCGCCCTGGCCGCCATGCAACAGGGCCGCGACCTTCCCCCGCCCTTCGACGACTTCGAACAGGTCTGGCCCAGACTGTTCGCCGACGAAAGCGTGCCGAGAACGACGGTCACGCTTCCTCAAGGGGAGGTCGACAACTTCTCCCAGCAGGCGGCGGCCGTGCCGGCACTGTTGGGCGCGGTCTCGGCCGACCCGTTGCAGGCCGCGCTCGACGCTCTCTATGCCGCCGCGGCCGCCTTCGGCACCGACTACCGCGGCCTCTTCCAGCAGGTCCGGGATGCGTTCGACCTGTAAGCACGCCAGGTGAAGACGCGCCTTGTCCTCGCGGCCGTCCCGCCAACGTCTGCTGGCGGGCCGTTCTACCGCCCCACCCCGCGAGCGTGAGGAGCGCGCGATCACGCGCGGCCTGTTCAATGCTGATTGGGGGGCCGTCCCCACACGCGTGGGTTCTGCGTCCTCACCCCGCTCTGATCCGGGGCCGCCCGCGCTGGTACTCCCACCGGCGTCGCCGCGCAAGGTCGTCAACACCACCACCACCATCGCCGCTGGTGACACGGCAGAAGAGCTCGACAAGGGGCGGCGTCGGCTTCTGGCGGTCGCTCAGGAGACTCGACGGGTCCAGCCTGGACTTGCCGGGCTAAAGCCACGTCCACCATCCTTGTGGCCGAGTACCTCCGCCAGAGTCGCATCAGACGCGCCCCAGAGAAAGAGATGCCTCGGCACCTGCCGGAGCCTCATCCTCCGAGGGCTACTTCTTCAAGGACACCGCGAACGCCCTGAACGCCTCTCGGCTGACCAGGAGCATTGGCCCCTCCGGGTCCTTGGAATCCCGCACAGCGACTGTGCCGGGAAGGCTGGCCAGCTCCACACACAAGCCGCCCTGGTCGTTGCTTCGGCTGGCTTTCCGCCACACGGCCTTGGTCACGTCCACCACCACCCTTGTGCCGAGCACCTCCGCCAGAGTTGCATCCGACGCGTCCCAGGGAAAGGGGGAAGCCCGCCGGGCCCTCGTCCTCCGAGGGCTAGTTCTTGAGGGACGCAGCGAACGTCCTGAACGCTTCCCAGCTCACCATGAGGCTCGGCCCCTGCGGATCCTTCGAGTCTCGTACAGCAACCACACCGGGAAGCGCCGCTACCTCCACGCAGTTGCCACCGAGGTTGTCACTCCGGGTGGCCTTCCGCCACACGATCTCAGACACGTCCACCACCATCCTTGCGCCGAGTGTTCCAGCCAGGGTTGCACCGGACGCGTCCCAGAAAAAGCGAAACCCCGGCACGCGCCGGGGCCTCGTCTGATCGGGGCTACTTCTTCAGGGACGCCGCGAACGTCCTGAACGCCTCACGGCTCACCATGAGCCTCGGCCCCTGCGGGTCCTTGGAGTCCCGCACCGCGACTCCCTCGGGCAGCCCCGCCAGTTCCACACACGCACCGCCCTGATCATTGCTCAGACGAGCCTTTCGCCAGGTCACGGGCTCCACCGGACCACCGCCTTTCGTAGGAACTCGCGCGAGTCACTGACGCTCAGAGAGCGCGCCTGCAACTCCGCGAATGCGCTGACGAGGTGCAAGATATCGCCCACATCATTGGATGTGACGCCACCAGTCGAGGTCTCTTGATGAACGAGTTCCTCGCCGTTGGGCTGGGTGGCGATGTTGAAGGCGCTCGAGACGCCCCGGTGGTACATCGTGGAAGCGATCTGCAGTGTGATGTTCTCGGCCTGCGAGACCTCCAGGAGGTACTCGCACTGGGCGTGCATCACTTCCCGGCTGCCGACCTGTCGTGCCAGCACACTCTCTTCCAGGACCACCACAAGCCGGGGCGGGTTCTCTCGCGTAAGGATCTGCTGCCGCCGGAGTCGCCCTTCGAGGCCCGTCTGGTCTGACGCGAGGAGTACACGGGCGTAGTCCTCCCTTTGCAGGAGCCCGTCCACGTACGTTGCCGAGAAGGCGCGGAGGAGGGCGGCGGTGGATTCGGCTTGGGGGTAGTCGGCGAACCACTTGGGGTAGCCGGAGGAGCGGAGTAGGTCGTTCCAGGCGTCCTCTAGGGCGGGGGCGCAGCCGAGGGCGTTGTCGGCGCACTGGGCGAACTCCTCGCGGCAACGGGTTACGCCCGTCTCGACCTGGCCGATGTAGCTGCGGCTGATGCTGATGAGTTTGGCCAGTTCGAGGCGGGAGAGGCCGGCCGTTTCGCGGCGGCGGTGGAGTTCCGCGCCGAAGGCGATGGTCTGCGGGGTCGGCTTGCGTGACGCCATGGTGCCACCTCTCTGCAACCGCCTGCCGAGGACTCGTTTGTCCTCGTTCGCTTCTCCCCTGAGATTACGCCGAGTCAGTAAGTCTGTGCGGTGGGTCACGAACATTGGGAGGGAAGATGGCCGAACCGCCGACGATCGTGTTGAAAGCGCAGCCGGAAGCGATCAAGGAGGCGCGGGATTGGGTGGGGCTGATTCTCGGGGCGTGGGGCCTGGACAGCTTTGTCGCGCGGACGGTCGTCACGGAGCTGGCCACGAATGCCGTCAAGCACGGATCGCAGCCGGGAGATCCGATCGTGGTGCGCGTTTACCTGCGGGACGGGCGGCCTGTGGTGGAGGCGTGGGATCGGTCGGACGAGGCCCCGGTCGTGCGGACGCCCGATGAACTCAGTGAATCGGGGCGGGGGCTGCTGCTCATGACGCAACTGGTCGTGCGTTGGGGGACGCGGGCGCTCAATGAGGGCGGGAAGGTCGTCTGGGCGGAGTGTGAGGCCGAATCGGTTGCGTCGGCCGGCTAGTTGGGAAGCGGCGGGTCGGGTTCCGGCCGTGGGGTTGGTCAACGGGTGTGACGTAAGTGGCTTGGGTGCCTGCGGGGTACTCGATGCTGTCGGCGATCGATCTCAATGGCGGGAAGCGGGGCGGACGCGTACGGAGGCGGGAGATGCGGGCTTCATCGCCTCGCGGCAGGTGCCTCCAGGCTGTTCTTCAGGGACGGGCTGGTGGGCCGGGGGGTTTAGGGGGTGTTTCGGGAGGTAGAGGCACTGTTGTCGGATTTGTGGCCGATTGTGGTCTGGCCGCAAATACCCCAACCCGTGTGGGAGGTGAGTGCCATCCTCACGCTGCTGATGGCCCCTCTGGTGGCGCTGGTCGTGCTGTTGCTCATGGAGAGGCTGGAGTCGGCACTGCTGGCGCCCTCCAAACGAGAGCCAGGGGAGCCTCACTGAGGAGCGATTCGCCGTCCTGTAGGGGATGATGCGTTCCATGAGCCAGCCGATCCTGTTGACCGTCGATGACGACCCGTCGGTGTCCCGTGCCGTCGCCCGTGACCTGCGCCGAAGGTACGGCCCTGACTACCGGGTGATGCGGGCCTCGTCCGGTGCCGACGCGCTGGAGGCGCTGCGCGAGATCAAGCTGCGCGGCGAGACGGTGGCGGCGATCCTGGCCGACTACCGGATGCCCCAGATGAACGGCATCGAGTTCCTCGAACAGGCGATGGACCTCTTTCCGCGGGCCCGCCGGGCGCTGCTGACCGCCTATGCCGACACCGAGGCGGCGATCCAGGCGATCAACGTGGTGGACGTCGACCACTACCTGCTCAAGCCCTGGGACCCGCCCGAGGAGAAGCTCTATCCGGTGGTGGACGCCCTGGTGGAGACCTGGAGGGCGGTCGGCGAACGGCCGGTCGAGGAGATCAAGGTGGTGGGGCACCGCTGGTCGGAGCCCTCGTACCGGGTGCGCGACTTCCTGGCCCGCAACGCCGTCCCCTACCGCTGGTACTCGGTGGACGAGCCGGAGGGCAAGCGGCTCCTTGAGGCCGCGGAGGCCGGTCCCGACGACATCCCGGTGGTCGTCACCCCGGACGGCACCGCGCTGATCCGTCCGGCCGGGCACGAGATCGCCGCGGCGGCGGGCCTGTCGACCGATCCCGCCAGCGAGTTCTACGACCTGATCGTGGTGGGCGGCGGCCCGGCGGGGCTGGGCGCGGCGGTGTACGGGGCGTCCGAGGGCCTGCGCACGGTGCTGGTGGAGAAGAAGGCGACCGGCGGGCAGGCCGGACAGAGTTCTCGTATCGAGAACTACCTGGGCTTTCCCGACGGCGTGTCGGGCGCTCAGCTGACCGACCGGGCCCGGCGGCAGGCCCGCAAGTTCGGCGCGGAGGTGCTGACGGCGCGTGGCGTGGTGGCGCTGGAGACGCGGGGTTCGGCGCGGGTGGTGCGGTTCGAGGACGGCTCGGAGATCGCGGCGCACTCGGTCGTGCTGGCCACCGGCGTCATGTACCGGTCGCTGAACGCGGCGGGCTGCGGGGAGCTGACCGGGCGCGGGATCTACTACGGGTCGGCGTCGACGGAGGCGCAGTCGTGCGAGGGCGAGGACGTCTACATCGTCGGCGGGGCCAACTCGGCGGGCCAGGCGGCGGTGTTCTTCTCCCGGTACGCCCGCAAGGTGACGCTGCTGGTCCGCGGCAAGGACCTGGGCCAGTCGATGTCGCACTACCTGATCGAGCAGATCCGGGCCATCGACAACATCGAGGTGCGGCTGCGCACGACGGTCGCCGCGGCCAAGGGCGACGGGCACCTGGAGGAGCTGACGCTGTGCGACGCCGACACCGGCAGGACGGAGGAGGTCCGGACCGGGCACGTCTTCGTCTTCATCGGCGCCGCGCCCCACACCGACTGGCTGGGCGACACGCTGGCGCGTGACGACCACGGTTTCGTGTGCACCGGGCCCGATCTGCTGGACGAGGGGAACCGGCCGGTGGGGTGGCCGCTGGACCGCGACCCCTACTACCTGGAGTCGTCCGTCCCGGGCGTGTTCGTGGCCGGGGACGTGCGGGCCCAGTCAGTGAAACGGGTGGCCTCGGCGGTCGGCGAAGGCGCGATGGCCGTGACCCTGGTGCACCGCTATCTGGAGGAACGGTGAGCGACGAGGAGAGGCTGGCCCCGGCCGACCTGAAGACACTGTTCCTGTTCGCGGGGCTCGACCCCGCGCAGCTCGACTGGGTGTCGGCCCACGGGCAGGTCGAGGCGTTCTCGCGGGGCGCCGCGGTGTTCCGCGAGGGCGAGCCGGCGACGTGCTTCTTCGTGCTGCTGAGCGGCACGATGCGGATGACGCGGGCGGTGCGGGGCGAGGAGGTGGAGACCGTCCGCTCCGACCAGCGCGGCGTCTACTCCGGCGCCACCCAGTTCTTCCTGGCGGATCAGGAGGACCCGCGGTACGGGATGTCGGTGTACTCGGTCACCGACACCACGTTCTTCCTGCTGCCGGCCGAGGAGCTGGCCGAGCGGTTCCGCACCTGGTTCCCGATGGCGACGCACCTGCTGGAGGGCATGCTCATCGGCAGCCGCAACATCCAGCTGGTGGTGGGGCAGCGGGAGCGGCTGCTGGCGCTGGGGGCGCTGTCGGCGGGCCTCACCCACGAGCTGAACAACCCGGCCGCGGCGGCGGTGCGGGCGACCGCGTCGCTGCGCGAGCGGGTCGCGGGGATGCGGCACAAGCTGGCGCTGCTGGCCCAGCACGACATCGAGCCCGGCCTGCTGGAGAAGCTGATCGACGTCCAGGAGCGGCTGGTCAAGCGGGTCGCGGCGGCGCCGAAGCTGACCGCCATGGAGGTCGCCGACCGGGAGGACGAGCTGATCGACTGGCTCGACGACCACGACGTGTCCGACGGCTGGGACCTGGCGCCCACCTTCGTCCCGGCCGGGATCGCCGTGTCCGACCTGGACGAGGTCAACGACGCGGTCGGGGAGGAGTTCCTGAACGCGGCGCTGCGCTGGCTGGGCTACGCGCTGGAGACCGAGACGCTGATGGGGGAGATCGAGGACGCCACCGCCCGGATCTCCAAGCTGCTGGGGGCGGCCAAGCAGTACTCCCAGATGGACCGCGCCCCGTTCCAGTGGATCGACGTCCACGAGGGCCTGGACTCCACGCTGGTCATGCTGTCCGGCAAGATCGGTTCGGGGGTGCGGGTGGTGAAGGAGTACGACCGTTCGCTGCCCGCCGTCCCGGCGTACGCGGGCGAGCTCAACCAGGTGTGGACCAACCTGATCGACAACGCGGTGGCGGCGATGGAGGGCTCCGGGACGCTGACGGTGAGCACCCGCCCGGCCGGCGACCGGCTGATGGTGGAGATCCGCGACAGCGGGCCGGGCATCCCGGAGGAGAACCTGCAGCGGATCTTCGAGCCGTTCTTCACCACCAAGCCGGTGGGGGACGGCACCGGGCTGGGCCTGGACATCTCCTGGCGGATCGTGGTGAACCGCCACCACGGCGACCTGCGGGTGGAGTCCGAGCCGGGCGACACCCGGTTCCAGGTGCTGCTGCCGCTGGACGAGCGGCCCGCGGACGGCCCGTCCTGACGCGTCAGGCGGTGATCAGGCGGAAGACGAAGGCGACGATGGCCAGCACCCCGTAGGCGATCGCCGGTCGCATCGCGTCCACCTGGTCGCCCGCCTTCGCGTGGACGATCAGCGCGCCGCCGATCCGCCCGATCAGGCAGAACGCGGCGACCACGCCCAGCCAGGACAGCCAGAGCCCGATCAGCAGGCCGAGCGCGCCGAGCAGTTCGGCGACCCCGATGAGCCGGTAGGCGGACCACTCCACGCCCAGGTGGTCGGCCTCGGCCACCTGCTGCTCGGCACCGCTGACCTTGGAGTAGCCCGCGAAGGCGAACGCGGCCGCCGTCAGGACCGAGATGATCACGGTGAGTACGAACATGCTCACCCTGTGCCCGGCCTGGGCCGCCCCATGCCGCCGGGGCGGTTTCAGCCGCCGGGGCGGTGGTCGAGGAGGCGGCGGATCTCGGCGGCGACCAGGTCCGGCTCGGTGAGGATCAGCGCGTGGCCGGATTCGCGGGCCAGGACGTGGCGGCCGTGCGCCGAGCGTTCGGCGCGGTCGCGGTGGGAGGCGTTGACGGCGGCGCGGAACTTCTCGGGCATGCCGGTGTCGGCGAGCGCGCCGGAGATGGTGGTGACGGGGATGTCGCGGGGCAGGTCCAGGGGGTCGTGGCGGAGCCGGTTCGTGGCGGCGACGAGGCCGTGGAGCTCCGCGCCCCGGGTGCGCATGACCGTGTTGGTGAAGCCTTCGGCGCGCATGTCGGCCTTGGCGTCGGGGGGCAGGGCGGCGAGCTGGCCGCGGTAGAGGAGCTTCAGGAGGCCCAGGCGGGCCAGCAGGACGCTGGCGCGGTGCGCGATCCGCTCCATCCGCCGGAATTTGGGGTCGAACAGCGGTTCGCAGCCCTCGTCGGTGGCGTCGGCCAGGACCAGCCCGGCGATCCGGTCGGGCTTGGCGGCGGTGGCGGCGCGGACGATCGGGCCGCCTCCGCTGTGGGCGACCAGGATGAACGGGCCCGGTTCCAGGTGGTCGAGCAGGTCGTTCAGGTCGTCGGCCATGCGCTCCAGGGTGCGCGGCTCGATGTCGGCGGGGCTGCGTCCCAGGCCCGAACGGTCGTAGGCCACGGCCCGCGCCCACTCCGCCACCTGGGGTTGGATCAGCGCCCAGAACGACCGGCTGGCCGCCATTCCGGCCTCGAACACCACGGTCGGCCTGGGAGCGGGCCCGGTCTCCGTGGCCGGGCCGGGGAGTTCCATGTAGAACAGCTCGCGGCCGTCGCGGGTGTGCGCGGTTCCGGGCGTCCCCTGGGTGTGGACGGCCTCCTGCTGCCGGGGCATCGGCGAACCTCCCATGTCAGCCCTCACGGACAAAGAATTAGGTAAGGCTAACCTCACTTACAGTGGCCCACAAGGTCATCCGGCGACCCGCGCGGCATCGCGCCAGGTCGCCGGATTCGGACATGCCCGGGAGGGAATTCCGGGTCGTCAGGAGTCGGTCTCGGTGAGGGTCAGGCCGGACACGCCGCCGGAGATGAGGATCAGGTACCGGTCCTCGGTGGTGCCGTAGCCGGGGGTCTCGTCGGTGAGGCCATTGCCGACGGCGCCGAACGAGCGGCCGTCGAGCGTCACCTTCGTGAGGCCCTTCGCCGCCTCGATCCGTACCGGGACGCCCGGCGGCCGCAGGATCGTCAGATCGTCGGCCGAGGCCAGCCGGACGACGCGGGTGCCGCGCGGGCGGCCCAGCGTGATCGTGACGTGCGCGACCCCGGAGTGGAAGGCCAGCGACCGCAGGTCGACCCCGGTGAAGTCGGCCTCCAGCCGGGCCGCTCCCCCGTGCACGTCCACCGACCAGGGCGAACCCGGGTCGATCCGGACGGTGCCGGGCGCGGGGCGGCGGAACAGCCGCGAGCCGAGCGGGTACTCGACGTGCGTCCTGCCGTCCACGGACCACACGGTCGGGACCGGGTCGCCGAAGTCGGCCTCCAGCAGGCCGCCGAGGCCCGCGCGGGCCGACAGGGCGAGCCGGTCGAGCCCGTTGTCGAAGCTCAGCCGGGCCGTCGCGTCCGGCCGCCCGGGGCCGGGCACGCGGACCCGGGCCGCCCGGACGCCCTCGGCCGTGACCTCCGCCCGCTCGTCCTCGCGCCCCGCGTTGGGGCCGGTCTGCGCCTGGATCTCGGACATCTCTTCGCTCCTTGTCGTGGGATGATCCGAGCTTCCGTCACGAGGCCGCTCGGCCGCGTCCGGCGAACGCCTTACGCGGGTCCTTATAAATCCGGGGTCGGGCATGATGAGGCTTATGCGGCGTCGGGGGCGGTTCGTGGGGCGGCGGGAGCAGCTGGCCCTGATCGAGGGGGCGCTGCGGGCCGCCGAAGGGGGCGAGCCGCGCTTCGTCGTCCTCGGCGGGGACGGCGGCGTCGGCAAGACCCGGCTGATGGAGCAGGTCGCCGGGCGCCTGAGCGAGTCGGGCGTGCGGGTGCTGCGCGGCGCGTGCGTGGAGCTGGGCGGGGACGGGCTGCCGTTCGCGCCGTTCACGGGGATCCTGCGCGAGGTCGTCCGGGACCTCGGGCCGGACGGCCTCCTCCCGAACCCGGGCCCGCTGCGCCGCCTCCTCGGACTGGACGACGGTGGCGACGGCGGGCAGGGGCGGCTGTTCGAGGCGGTCGCGGCGCTGCTCGAACGGCTCGGCACCGACCGCGCCACGCTGCTCGTCATCGACGACCTGCAGTGGGCCGACCGCTCGACCCGCGACCTCGTGGGGTTCCTGGCGCGGACGCTCGACGCCACGCGGGTGCTGGCGCTGCTGGCGTTCCGGTCGGACGCGTTGGTGGGACGGCATCCGCTGCGCCCGTTCCTGGCGGAGCTGGGACGGCTGCGCAACGTCGACCGCGCCGATCTGCCCCCGTTCGACCGGGCGGAGACGGCCGAGCTGATCGCCGCCGTGACGGACGACGGGCGCGCGCCGCAGGCCCTGGCGGAGCGGGTCTTCCGCGGCTCCGGCGGGAACGCGCTCTTCGCCGAGGAACTGGTGCGGGCGGACGGCGGCGAGCTGCCCGGCTCCCTGCGCGACCTGCTGCTGATGCGGTTCGGGGACCTGCCCGAGGCGTCCCGCGGCGTGGTGCGGGTCGCGTCCGCGGGCGGGCCGGTCGTCCCGCACGACCTGCTCGCCGAGGTCGCCGGCATGGACGACGAAGACGACCTCTTGGCCGCCATACGCGCGGCGCGGGACGCGCACGTTCTGGTGGCGGAGGGCCACTCGGGCTACGCGTTCCGGCACGCGCTGTTGCGCGAGGCGGTCGCCGGTGACCTCCTCCCAGCGGAACGGGTGCGGCTGCACAAGCGGTACGCGGAGGCGCTCGAAGCCCGTCCTGAGCTGAGCCCGCCTGACCGCTTCGCAGCGGAAGTGGCCTTCCACTGGTATGAGGCGGGTGACGCGGCGCGCGCGCTGCCCGCCCTCCTGCGAGCCGCCGAAACGGCCGAAGCCGTCTACGCCCATGCCGAACAGGCCCGGATGCTCGAACGCGCCCTCGACCTCTGGGAGCGGACGGACCGCCCGCAGGAAGAGCGCGGCGCCGTATTGGAAAAAGCCCTGGGCGCCGCCGGATGGGCGGGCGAGAACCTCCAGGTACTCGACCTGCTCGACCGTGCCCTCGTCCACGAGACCACCCCCGAACGCACGGGGATGCTGCTCGCCCACAGGGGAATGGCCCTGCACACCCTCGGCAGGGACGGCGCGCTGACCGCCCTGGACGAAGCACTCGACGCCGTCTCCGAGGCGGAACCCCTGGCACGTGCCCGCGTCCTCGACCTCGCCGGGGCCGTCTACATGCTTCGCGGCCGCCCGGAGCAAGCCCGTGACGCGGCCGGGGAGGCGGCCCGGATCGCCTCCGGGCTGGGGGAGGCGGGCCTGGCCTCGAACGCGATCACGACGGCGGGGATGGCCCTGGGCCAGCTCGGCCGCGAGGAGGAGGCGCTGCGGGCCCTGGACGAGGCCGGTGCCATCGCGGAACGCCGCCGGGACGCCGTCCGCCTGGCCCGCGTCCACCTCAACCGGGCCTACGTGCTGGGCGACGCGGGACGGCACGAGGCGGCCATCGCGGCGGCCCGCACCGGACTGGACGCCGCCCTGACCTCCGGCCTGGCACGCACGCTGGGTGCCCTGATCCGGCTCCGGCTGGCCAACTCTCTCGCCGCAACCGGCCGCTGGGACGAGTCGGAGCAGGCCGTGGCCGACGCGCTCCGCGCCGACCCGCCCGCCGGATTCGGGGCCATGCTGTACGCACTGCGCGGAGACCTGGCCCTCAGGCGCGGGGACGAGGACATGGCGCGGGAGCAGCTCGCCCTCGCCCGGACGCTCGCGGGTCCGTCCCCCTGCCAGGAGGCGATTCCGGTCGGCCGCCTCGAAGCCGCGCTCGCGCTGTACGGCAACCGCGTCGAGGAGGCCCGCGCCGCTCTCGCCGAAGCCCTGGCCATCCCCGGGGCCGTCCCCGCCCAGACCTGGGAGCTGCTGGTGCTGGGCGCGAGGATCGAGGCACGGGCCGGCCTCCGTTCCAAGACGAACACCCCGAAGGGGGTCTCCGCGCTGCGCGAGCAGGCAGAAACCCTCGCCGCCAACACTCCCCTCACCGCCGCCTACGCCGCCCAGTTCAAGGCCGACACAGGCGACGCGCCCTGGCTGGACGCCGTCACCGCTTGGGGCGAGGTGGGCGACCCTTACGCGGCGTCCCAGGCGCGCCTGCGCGCAGCCGAAACGGCCATGAGCCAAGGCGACCGTGAATCGGCGGCGGAACTCCTGCGTGCCGCCACCGAACAGACCGCGCAGCTAGACGCACGGCCCCTCGCCGAGGAGATGGCCGTCCTGGCCAGGGCAGCCCGCCTCGCCCCAAGCCGCCCCCAGGACAAGGGCGACCAGGACCTCGGCCTCACCGGACGCGAGACCGAGGTCCTCCGCCTCATCACGGCCGGACGCTCCAACCGCCAGATCGCCGAAGAGCTGTTCATCAGCCCGAAGACCGCGAGCGTCCACGTCTCCCGCATCCTCGGCAAGCTCGGCGTCGCCACCCGGGGCGAGGCCGCCGCCGCGGCCCACCGCCTGGGCCTCTTCCCCCGCTGATCCGCTCAGGGGCTTACCGCACCGTGACCCGGCGGCCCCAGGGCGCGCTTGATGATCTTCCCGGTGGGGCTGGTGGGAATCTCGTCCACGAACCAGACCCGCCGCGGGTACTTGTACGCCGCCACGCGCTCCCGCACCCAAGCGCGCAGCTCCTCCGGAGGCACCTCGGAGCGCACCGCCACCACCGCGGCCACCTCCTCCCCCAGCTCCGGATGCGGGACCCCGACGACCGCCGCCTGACGCACCGCCGGATGCTCGTACAGGACCTCCTCGACCTCCCGCGGATACACCGTGTACCCGCCCCGGATGATCACGTCGCGGCGCCGGTCGACCAGGAAGAAGAACCCGTCCTCGTCGACCCGCCCCAGGTCGCCCGTGTGAAACCAGCCGCCGCGGACCGCCTCCGCCGTCGCGGCCGGGTCGTTCCAGTAGCCCTTCATCACGTTCGGGCCGCGCACCACGATCTCCCCGATCTCCCCGCACGGCACCGGACGGCCCGCGTCGTCCACCACCCGCATCTCCACGTCCCGGACGGGCCTGCCGATCGACCCCGGCCGGCGGCCCGCGCCGCCCCGGTTCGACGCCGACACCGGCGAGGTCTCGCTCAGCCCGTACCCCTCGACGATCGCGCAGCCGAACCGCTCCTCGTACGCGCGCAGCACGGCCGGCGGCATCGCCGAACCGCCGCTCGCGCAGATCCGCAGCAGCGACAGGTCGGACACCCCCGGCTGCTCCAGCAGCGCGATGTACATCGCCGGGACGCCCTGGAACACCGTCACCCCGTCCCGCCGGATGACCTCCAGCGCGCGGGCCGCGTCGAACCGCGGCATCAGCGTCAGCCGCCCGCCCGCGTGCACGGTCGCGTTCAGCGCGCACGTCTGCCCGAACGCGTGGTAGAGCGGCAGCGCCCCCAGGACGACATCGTCCACGCCCAGCGCGTGCATCCGCGCCACCGTCGCCGCGTTCCCGCCAAGGTTGGCGTGGGTCAGCTCGATCCCCTTGGCCCGCGCGGTCGTCCCGGCGCTGTAGAGGATGACCGCCGTCTCCCCGCCCTCCCTCGGGACGACGCCGTGCTCGGGCGCCACCGAGCGCAGCAGCCTGCGGAACTCCTCGGGCACCACGAACAGGTAGTCGGTGCCGGTCGCGGCCGAGCCCGCCTCCACCGCCTCCGCGCACGCGTGCCAGGCGACCACCAGCCGGGCCGCGCAGTCGCCCAGATACGCCGCGATCTCCCGGCGCTTCAGCAGCGGATCCAGCGGCACCACCACCGCCCCGATCCGCAGCACCCCGTAATAGACCACCGCGAACTCGGGCACGTTCGGCAGCATGACCGCGACCCGGTCACCAGGCCCGATCCCGCGCCGACGCAGCATCGCGCCGACCCGGGCGCTCATGACCTCCAGCGCGCGGTAGCTGAGCCCCTCCCGGTCCAGGGTGAGGACCGTTCGCCCGCCGAGCCGCTCGGCCGCGGCCCGCAGCCGGTCAGCCAGGTTCATGCCCCGACGTCGTGAGGAGCCGACCCCTCACGCCCCCGGCCGGCAACCGCCCTCATGCCCTCGCTTCGCTCGGTCATGAGGCGACGTTACGTCCGCCGTCCCATCACCCTCATTGGTCGCGGAGACCAGTCTTTGCCGCCCCGGATTGGTACCTGGCGGAAGCGCGTCCTGGAGCGCGATCGCGACCAGCAGATCCACGAGATCGGTGATGTGCCGCAGGTTCTTCCCGGTCCGCTCCTGGATCCGCCGCAACCGGTACTGCGCCGTGTTGTGGTGGATCTGCAGCCGCTCCGCCGCCGCCCGCAGATTGAGGTCGGCGGACGCGAACGCGCGGATCGTCGCGGTCAGCACCCCGCCGCGCTCCCGGTCCTCGGCCAGCAGCCCCGTGATCCGCGGATCGACCAGATGGCGGGCGGTGTCGTCGGCCCGCAGCGCCATGTACTCGAACGGGCTGATCCGCGGCAGCGCCGCCACCCCGCCGTCCTCCGGCAGGAACTCCAGCACCGCCCGCGCCTCCTGGTAGGCGCGCGGCACCTGCGCCATCCCCGCCACGACCGTGCTGATCCCCATCGCCAGCACGATCCCCTCCGCCAGCAGCGCCTCCTGCACCTCCTGCAGCCGGTCGCACAGCCGCTCCGGATCGCCGCCGGGACCCAGCGCCGCCACCGCGACGATCTCCGACTGCCGGACCACCGACAGGGTCCGCCTCCCGTTCACGCCGGTCCGGGCCATCGCGGCGCACGCCGCGTGCCGCGCGTCCGTCCCGCCGCCCAGACCCGTCCCGGCGGGCGCCGCCGCCGGGCCCGCGCTCTTCCACTCCGCCTCGGCACCCGGACGCGGCGCCGCCGCGGTGTCCTGCCCGACCATGACCGCCGACACCACCACCAGCGGCGTGCGGGCGTCCGGCCCCAGGCCGTACGCGTGCGCCGCGGCCAGCTGCGGGCCCCGCGTCGGCAGCTCCCCCGCCAGCAGGATCTCCACCAGGTCGCGGCTCTCCCGGACGGCCTCCGCCGCGGCGTACTGCTGGAACTCCACGTACGTGTTCGCGGCGTGCGTGGACGCGAAGTCGATGTACCGCATCACCGCCGACGCCAGCGACAGCGCCGCCTCGTGCCCCGCGTACGTGCCGCCCGCGTGCTGGATGATCGCCTCCCAGAAGACCTGCTGGCCCACCCGGAAGGCGTTGATGTAGTCGGCCAGGGCGAACCCCGCCTGCGCCCGGCGCATCGACGCGCGCCTGGTGAACACGATGTCGTCCAGGGTGACCGTGCGCTCCTCCAGCAGCACGGCCAGCTTGGTGCGGTAGTGGCGGACCACCTGTTCCCGCACGTCGGCGTGGAAGGCCGCGTCCTGGGCGTCGTAGGCGGGGATCTCCGCCAGCATCGCGGCGACCGCCCGGTCCGCCAGTTCGTCCACCCGGTCGAGGATCTCGGCAAGGATACGTGAGCGTTCGGTACGGACCATGTCCGCGCTGGTGACACTTCCCGTGCTGAATCCACCGGACATGCCCGGATAATCCATGCCGGTGACGGCAGCGTCAACGCCCCGTGACACGTCCGAGACAAGCCCTGTGCTCGGCGGACAACTCCCAGGTCGCATCTTGGGTGACCGTGCCCAATGTGCGGCCTGATCGGCGGATCCTACGCTGACGCCCTACTCCAGAACACCGTTCCACAGCGACGACCGACCACCGCCCCACCCCGCGCACCAGGAGGCCGGATGCTGGAGGTTCACGAGCTCACCGTCCGTTTCGGAGGCATCACCGCACTGGACGGCGTCGGTTTCACCGTGGAACGCGGCGAGATGGTGGGACTGATCGGCCCCAACGGCGCCGGGAAGACCACCCTGTTCAACTGCCTGACCCGCCGGTACGCGGCGAACGCCGGCCGCGTCCTCTACCAGGGCCGCGACCTGCTGGCCGTACCGCCGCACGCGATCGCCGCCCTGGGCATCGCCCGCACGTTCCAGAACCTGGGCCTGTTCCCGCGCATGTCGGTGCGCGAGAACATCATGGTCGGCGCGCACCACCACGGCCGCACCGGATTCTTCACCGCCGGGCTGCGACTGCCGGGCGTCCGCCGCGAGGAGGCCCGGCTGCGCGCCGAGGCGGACGAGGTCCTGGAACGCCTGGACCTCGCCGCCCTCGCCGACCACCCGGCGGCGGGGCTCCCGTTCGGCACCCTCAAACGCGTCGAGCTGGCCCGCGCGCTGGCCGCCCGTCCCGAGCTCCTGCTGCTGGACGAACCCGTGAACGGCCTCAGCCACGGCGAGGTCGAGGAGTTCTCCGCCACCCTCCGCGCCATCCGCGACGACCTGGAGGTCACCGTGATCGTCGTGGAGCACCACATGGGCTTCGTGATGGGCGTCTGCGACCGCGTCGTCTGCCTCGACTTCGGCCGCAAGATCGCCGAAGGCCCGCCCGACCACGTCCAACGCGACCCCGCCGTCATAGAGGCGTATCTGGGGACCGCGGCATGACCGAGCGAAGCGAGGGAGTGCTGCGGGCTTTGCCGGGGGGTGTGGGGGGTCGCCCCCCACAAGCAGAACGCATGACCGAGCGAAGCGAGGGAGTGCTGCGGGCTTTGCCGGGGGGTGTGGGGGGTCGCCCCCCACAAGCAGAACGCATGACCGAGCGAAGCGAGGGCATGAGCGCGGCTTTTGCCGGGGGGTGTGGGGGGTCGTCCCCCCACGAGGAGGCGGCATGACCGAGCTCGGGTTTCTGGAGGTCGAGGATCTGCACGCCGGTTACGGGGACGTGCGGGTGCTGCACGGGGTCGGGTTGTCGGTCGGGCGCGGCGAGATCTGCGCGATCCTCGGTCCCAACGGGGCGGGCAAGACCACGCTGCTGCGGGCGCTGTGCGGGATGGTCCGCGGGCGCGGCGGCGTGCGGCTGGACGGCGCGTCCCTGTCCGGGCGCTCACCCGACGCCGTGGCGCGGCTCGGCGTGGCGCACGTGCCCGAGGGCCGCGGCACGTTCATGCCGCTGACCGTCGAGGAGAACCTGCGGCTCGGCGCCTACGCGCGGCGGGACCGGGCGGCCGTGCAGGCCGACCTGGAGCGCGTGTACGGCTACTTCCCCGTGCTGAAGGAGCGGCTCGGGCAGGCGGCGGGCAGCCTGTCGGGCGGCGAGCAGCAGATGCTCGCGATCGGGCGGGCGCTGATGCTGCGGCCGCGGCTGCTGCTGCTGGACGAGCCGTCCCTGGGACTGGCCCCGCTGGTCACCCGGGAGCTGTTCGGCATCGTCCATTCGATCAACCGGGAGGAGCGGACCACCGTGGTCGTCGTGGAGCAGAACGCCCATCTGGCGCTGGACATCGCCGGGCAGGCGCACGTGCTGGAGACCGGCCGGATCGTGCTGTCGGGGTCGGCGGCCGACATCCGGGCGGACGAGCAGGTCGCCCAGTCCTACCTCGGTTACCGGATCTAGGCATGGTCGAGTTCCTGCAGCAGATCATCGAGGGGCTGGGCGCGGGCTCCATCTACGCCAGCCTGGCCCTGGCCCTGGTGCTGATCTACCGGTTCACCGGCATCGTCAATTTCGCGCAGGGCGAGCTGGCCATGTTCGCGACCTACGTCGCCTGGCAGTTCGTGCACGCCGGGGTGCCGTTCTGGCTGGCGCTGGTGCTGACGCTGGCGGTGTCGTTCGCGGGCGGGATGCTGATCGAACGGGTGATCATCCGTCCGGTGGAGGGCGGGCCGGAGCTGACCGTGGTGATCGTCACCGTGGGGCTGTTCATCTTCGTGAACGCGGCGGCCGGGTGGATCTGGTCGTTCCTCATCAAGGACTTCCCGAACCCGTTCCCGCGCGGCGCGTTCGAGGCGGGCGGGGTCAGCGTGGCCTATTCGACGCTCGGCGTGATGGCCGTGGTCTCCGCGGTGATGGGGCTGCTCTACCTGCTGTTCCGGCACACCAAGATCGGGCTGGGGATGCGGGCGGTGGCGACGAACCCCGAGTCGGCGCGGCTGGTGGGCATCCGGGTGGGCTGGACGCTGGCGCTGGGCTGGGGCCTGGCGGCGACGGTCGGCGCGGTGTCGGGCGTGCTGGTGGCGCCGCTGCTGTTCCTGGAGCCCAACATGATGGGCGGCGTCCTGATCTACGCGTTCGCGGCGGCGACCCTCGGCGGGTTCGACAGCCCGATGGGCGCGGTCGCCGGCGGTCTGATCGTCGGTGTGGCGGAGACGCTCGCGGGCGCCTATGTCGGCTTCATCGGCTCCGACCTCAAGATCGGTGTTCCGCTGGCCGTCATCCTCGGCGTCCTGCTGCTGCGTCCCCAGGGCCTGTTCGGACGGGCGGCGGTGGAGCGCGCATGAGCGAGCGGACCGAGATGGACACGGTGCAGAAGGACGAGCCCGCGGTGCCGGACGAGGCGGCGGACGCGGCCCCCGGGCGGGGCGGGCTCGTGCGGGCGGCGCGGGCGCGGTGGCAGTGGATCGCGGTCGGGGCTCTGCTGCTGGGGGCGTGTTACGCGCCGTTCCAGCTGGTGCCGTTCCGGGTGTTCCAGTTCACGATGGTGCTGGTGTACGCGGTGGCGCTGCTCGGGCTGAACCTGCTGGTCGGGCATGGCGGGCAGATCTCGCTGGGGCACGGGGCGTTCTTCGCGGTCGGCGCGTACGGCACGGCGATCATGATGTTCCACTGGGAGCTGCCGTACCTCCTGACGCTTCCGCTGGCGGCGGCGGCCGCGTTCGTGATCGGGCTGGCGCTGGGGGTGCCGGCGACGCGGTTGCGCGGGTTGTACCTGGCGCTGGTGACGCTGGCGATCGCGATCTTCCTGGTGCCGCTGCTCAAGCGGTTCGAGTCGGTGACGGGCGGGTCGATGGGCCTGACCCTGGGGAAGCCGCAGCCGCCCGCGTGGACGGGGCTGGCCGAGGACCAGTGGCTGTACTTCCTGACGCTGGCGGTGGCGCTGGCCGCGTTCGCCGTGACCTACAGCCTGCTGCGGTCGCGGGTGGGGCGGGCGCTGCACTCGGTGCGGGACAACGAGACGGCGGCCGAGGTCATGGGCGTGCGGCCGGCGTTCTACAAGCGGATGGCGTTCGCGTGGAGCGCGCTGTTCGCCGGGGCGGCCGGCTGCCTCTACACGTGGGTGATCGGGTTCGTGTCGCCGGACTCGTTCACGGTGAACCTTTCGATCACGCTGCTGGCGGGGCTGGTGGTGGGCGGTCTGGGCTCGATGTGGGGCCCGCTGCTCGGCGGGCTGTTCGTGATGTTCGTGCCGAGCCTGTCGCAGGACGTGAACAAGGCGGCGCCGGGGGTGATCTTCGGCCTGCTGATCATCGCGGTGATGTACGTGGCCCCGACCGGGCTGGCCGGGCTGGCGGGACGCGCGGTGCACTCGTTCGACAAGACCCTTCGGAAGGGGTAGGCGCATGCGTTCTTCAGGGTTCGGCGGCGGAACGGCGGCACGCGGGACGGCGGCGACGGCGGCCGTGCTGCTCGCGGCGACGGCGGCGGCCTCGTGCGGCGGGCGCGGGGAGGACGACGGTTCCACCACCGCCTCCGGTGCGTGCAAGGGCCAGCAGACGACCGGCATCACCGACAAGACGCTCAAGCTCGGCGGGATCTACCCGCTGTCGGGCCCGGCGTCGGCGTACGGCGACATCCCCAAGGGCATCAAGGCGTACTTCGACTACGTGAACGCCGAGAAGAACGGCATCGGCGGGCGGAAGGTGGAGTTCGTCGTCCGCGACGACGGCTACCAGCCGCCGAAGGCGGTGGAGGAGGCGCGCCGGCTGGTCGAGCAGGAGCAGGTGTTCGCGCTGTTCCAGACGCTGGGCACGCCGTCGACGACGGCGACGTGGGACTACGCCGGGCAGCGCAAGGTGCCGCAGGTGTTCGTGGCGACGGGCGCGTCGAAGTGGGGCAGCGACACCGGGCATCCGTGGACGATCGGGTGGCAGCCGAACTACGTGTCCGAGGCGCGGGTGTACGCGCAGTTCCTCAAGTCCGAGCGCCCCGAGGCGAAGGTGGCGGTGCTCTACCAGAACGACGACTTCGGCAAGGACCTGCTGGGCGGGTTCAAGAAGGCGCTCGCCGGCACCAAGATCACGATCGTGGGGGAGCAGAGCTACGAGGTGTCCGACCCGAGCGTCGAGCCGCAGATGCGCAACCTGGCCGGTTCCAAGGCCGACGTGTTCCTGAACGTCACCACGCCGAAGTTCGGGTCGCAGGCGCTGGCCGCCGACGCCAAGCTGACGAACTGGAACCCGCTGCACATCGTCAACAACGTCGCCGCGTCGATCACCGTGCTGCGACCGGTCGGTTTCCCGAACGTGCAGAACGTCGTGTCCGCCAACTACTACAAGGATCCGAGCGATCCGCAGTGGAAGGACGACGCGGAGATGACGCTGTACACGGCGAAGATGAAGCAGTACGCGCCGGGCGCGGACACGTCGGTGCCGTACCACGCGTTCGGCTGGGCGGCGGCGAGCAGTTTCCACAAGACGTTGGAGGCCGCCAAGTGCCCGACCCGCGAGGGCCTGCGGGACTCGATGCGCAACCTGAACAACGTCGAGGTCCCGATGCTGCTGCCGGGGATCCGGATGCAGACCGGCAAGGACGACGGTTTCCCGATCGAGTCGATGCAGATGATGCGCTTCAGGGGCGAGCGCTGGGAGTTGTTCGGCGAAGTGATCGACACCCGCCAGGCGTTCGGCCCCGTCACGGGGTGATGGGGCGGTAGGACGCGCCGGTTTATAGTCCGGAATGTGGACAACAGAATACGGATGATCGCGACATTCACGGCGGCCGTCGTCCTCGCGGGATGCGGCGGCGGCGGTGACCCGGAGGGCGGACCGCCCTCCGGGAAGTCCCCCTCCGGGCAGGCGAGCGCGGCCCCGTCCGCCGCCTTCGCCGACCCGCCGACGCGGTTCGACACCGGGAGGCCGGTCACGATCCCGGCCGAGCTCAGGCCGTACCAGTACCAAACCCTGTACGGTTCGGTCCCCGTGGCGATCAGCGATCGCGTCGCCGTGACGACCACCCGGCGCGGCGAGCTGGCCGGAACGGACATCACCACCGGCAGGCAGGCGTGGAAGGTGGCTCCGAGCAGGAAGCTGCTCGGCGGGACCGGCTCCACCCAGCCCGTGGTCACCACGCTCCAGGGCCGCCGGACCGTCCTCGCCGCGTTCCTGACCGAGGTCCCGGGCCAGGGCACCACGCCCGCGGGCGTGGCGATCGAACTGATCGGGGTGGACGTGTCGAGCGGCGGCCGCGTCCTCGACGACGTGCTGCCGGTGCCCCGTGACAGCGGCTACGAGTACGGCGGGGGCGGGCCGGTCGGCATCGTCGGGGTCGACGCCACGACCGCGGTGATGACCTGGGCGCAGAACACCACCATGGTGGCCGACCTGGCCACCCACAAGGTGCGCTGGACGCGGTACGGGTTCGACCCGGTCGGGCTGGACGGCGGCGTGGTCGCGGAGAGGACGGGGGACGGCCCCGAGTACCGGATGGTCGGGCTGCGCGCCGCCGACCAGCGACAGGTCTGGGCCTCCGACGAGATCGGAGGGGTGTTCGTCGACATCGCCGCGGCGGGCCCGGGCCTGTTCTCGCTGAACGTCAAGACGGGTTCCGCCGGCGACTGGGGCACCACGGACCTTCACGAGGTCAGGACCGGGAAGCCCCGGAAGCACGTGAAGATGGAGAACAGCTGGCACTGCCGCTTCGACGAGGCGCAGACCGTCCTGTGCTACCGGGGCGAGTACGACGGCGGTGTCGTCGGCCTGGACGCGACGAGCCTGGAGACGCTGTGGCGGTTGCCGTCCGAGGGGCGGATCGCGCCGAAGGTCACCGCGTTCTGGCACGGCGCCGTGTACGGCGAGACCTCCAACGGGCCGGTGGTGCTGGACGCCCGCTCAGGCAAGGACCGCGAGGTCGAGCCGGGTGCCGCACCGCTCGCGGTGAGCGGGTACGGCGGGCTCGACGTGCTCGACGGGGGCGCCTGGACGGTGTATCCACCGGCCCGTTGAGGCCGTGGCAAGCCGGGGCCTTGGGTCAGCGGACCCGGTAGGCCCTGATGATCCGCTGGTCGACGGCGCTGCCACCCGCGTCGCGCGCGTCGACGCGCAGCGAGACCGCCTGGCCCTGCGCCGGGGCGGGCAGCGGCGCCGAGAACCGGCCGCCGCCGAGCGTCCTGACCGCGACCGGCGTCCAGGTCGTGCCGTCGTCGACCGACGTCCACGCCCTCAGCCCGGTGACTTCGGCGCCGCCGCCCCCGACGCGCCCGACCGTGAAGACGGCCGGCCTGCCCGCCGGCTGGTTGCGCAGGTCGAGGCCGAGGTCGTAGTCGACGGTGAGGAGGGGGAGCCGGGCGGTTCCCGTGCCCGCGGGGCCGGTGGACTCGAACGTCCAGGTCGTGGCCGTGCGCGTGGAGACCGGCAGCACGGCCGAGGCGTCGGTGTCGTAGTGGAGGCGGTAGGTCGCGGCCTCCCTCGGCACCGTGAAGCGGGCGCCCGGATCGGCGGACTGCCCGATCACGCGGTCCCCCGCGTACAGGGTCATCTTCCGCTTGATCACGCTCGGGTCGTCCAGGCCGCAGTCGAAGCCGTCAGGGCGGGTCTGGAGGTCGACGAGGTAGACGCTCATGACCTCGCGCGACCGGATCGACGCGGGCGGCGCGCAGAAGCTGAGCGACGCGGCGGTCGCCGGGTACGGGCCGGGGCGCATCGGCTGACGGCCCCAGGTCTTGACCGTCCGGCTGCCGGGCGTGCGCTCGGTGAACGGCTCCTGGTCCACCCAGCCCTCGACCGCGGCAGGGAACGCCTCGTCGTTCCACAGGATGCCGCGCCCGGCCGACAGGTAGTCGGTCCGGGTCGTCCCGGCGGGCACCTCGCTAGCCGATTCGCCGAGAATGAAGCCCTCGGGGCTGATGCCGTACCGCTTCTCGCGCACCGGCTTCGCGGTGTCCCCGTCGATCGCGGCGAACCGCTGGTCGAGCCGCGCGAGCCGCGCCTGGACGGCGGGGGTCACCACGAACGACGGGTCGGCGGGCAGGCGGTCGCCCAGCGGCTCCAGCAGATCCCACACGTGGCCCGGTGCCGTCAGCCGGAACGAGGCGTAGGTCGCGAAAGTGCCCGAGGACACGGGGCTGGTCGGCTGCGCGTAGATCGAGTCCTTGCCCGGCTCGAACGAGAAGACGGCGTCGCCCCAGACCGCCTGCCCGTTGCCCTGCGTGTACGCGGCCGCCGCCCAGGTGGTCTGGGTGGTCCTCCCCTGGACGCCCGCCTTGACCTCCTTGGCCGCGGCGCCGTCCAGCGTGACCGTCAGGTCGCGGTCCAGCAGGACGTCGGGGTCACCGGCGAGCGCGGAGCGCCTGCCGCCCTCGGTGCCGTCGACGACCTGGCCCATCACGCTGTACCGCCCGCGCGGGAGCCGCACCGTCGCGGTGCCGTCGGCGCCGGCCTCCACGGTCGCGGCGGTGCGCGTCACATCCGTCAGGTCGGTGACGAAGGCGAACGCGGCGAACGCGGCGTCGGGCGTGCCGGGCAGCCGGGTCGCCTTGACGGTGAGGGTGTGGCTCGGCGGCTCCACCTCGAACGTGACGAACGTCTTGGGCCCGCCCTCGGCGGTCACCTCCGCCACGTACAGGCCGGGCTCGTCCTTGAGCGCGGCGGCGTCGATCCGCAGGGTCGCGGAGGCCGTGCCGTTCGCGGGCACGGTCACGTTCGTGGCGGACAACTCGGCCGCGCCGTCGACGTCACCGCCCCGGCGCCGGGTCAGCTTCACCGACAGGGCGAGCCTGGCGCCCTCGCGGCCGGTCCAGTTCAGCTCCGTCGCGAGGTCCCCCTTGGCGGCGCCCAGGTGGACCACTCCGGTCGAGGAGACGGCCGGGGCGGTGACGGCGGCGCCGGCGTCCAGGCGGCCCGTCCCGCGCTCGAACGCGTCGCCGCCGGTGGCCGGGTCGGCCGAGCCCGTCAGGGCCGCCTTGAGCTGCGCGGCCTGCCATCCCGGATGCCGCTGGGCCAGCAGCGCCGCCGCGCCCGCGACGTGCGGCGCGGCCATGGAGGTTCCGGAGGCGGCGGTGTAGCGGGCGTCCACCGGCTCGCCCATCGTGGTCCCCGCGGCGCGGGCGGCGACGACGTCCACGCCGGGCGCGACGATCTCCGGCTTCATCGCGGTCCGGCCGGGGCGCGGGCCTCGTGAGGAGAAGCCGGCCAGCGCGTCCTTCCCGTCGACGGCGCCCACGGTGAGCGCGGAGCCGGCCGCGGCGGGCGAGCTGATGTCGCCCAGCCCGCCGCTGTTGCCCGCGGCCGCGACGAACAGCGAGCCGTGCGCCGCCGTCAGCCTGTCCACCGCCTGCGAGACCGGGTCGGTGCCGTCCGACGGCTCCCATCCGCCGAGGCTCATGTTGACGACCCTGGCGCGCCGCGCGGCCCATTCCGCCCCGGCGATGAGGTCGGACATCTCGCCGTAGCCCTCGTCGTCCAGCACCTTGCCGACCAGCAGCGAGGCCCCGGGCGCCACGCCCTTGCGTTCGCCGCGGGAGGCCGCGCCGGTGCCCGCGACGGTGGCGGCCACGTGCGTGCCGTGCCCGTGGCGGTCCACGGCGTCCGGGGCCGCGCTGAAGTTCATCGTCTCCGCGACGCGTCCGGCCAGGTCGGGGTGGGCGGCGTCGACGCCGGTGTCCAGCACGGCCACCTTGACGCCGCTCCCGGTGAAGCCCGCCTTCCACGCCTTCGGCGCCCCGACCTGGCTCAGGTTCCGGTCGAGCTTGCGGGTGCCGGGCGCCGCCGCGGCCTTCACCCTCTGGTCCAGCCATACGTACCGGAGGCCGCCGGAACGCGCGGACAGGGCCGACACCATCCGCGCCCCCTGCCCCTTGGGCTGCCGCACCGCGACCGCGCCGATGCTGGACAGGCGCCGGTCCTGGCGGGCGCCCAGGGCCCGCACGTCCGGGTTCCCGGCGACGATCAGCGGCAGCTCGCGGCTCCGCGCGTCGTCGTACCGCTGCCGGATCAGCGTCGTCACGTCGAACAGCTTCGGATCGAGCGCCCGTCCGACCTGCGACGCCACGTCCGCCGGGGTCACGGTCACGCTCCCGTCCGGCCGGATCGACCGGTGGAAGAGCGTGTTGTCCCGCCCCTCGCCCGGCCGGACGGACACCAGCGGCGGCCGTCCCTTCACCGTCCGGACCTTCACCACGTCGCCCGTCAGCAGCGTGACCGTCCACGACCCGCCCGCCGGCAGCGAACCCGGCAGCGAACCCGGCGGCGAGCCGGGCGCGGCGCCGGCGGCCGTCGCGGGCAGCATCGCCATCCCGCCGGCCGCCAGCGCCGCGCAGAGCGCCACCCTGTACGTTCGTCCCACCCGGAGCCTCCTCCAGATCACCGTTTACCTGTACTCACCCGAAGCGCCGCTTTCCCTTCCCGGGGCCAGGTTCGGAGGACTCGGGAGGCGCGGTCTTCCAGCAGCGGTAACCGTGTGGAGCGGTGGGCGGCCGGCAACAGGCCGGCGACGATGACGGGTCAGCCGCGGGCGGCGCGGTTCTTCTCGTAGGTGTCGATGATCCGGCCGAGCTTGGCGAACTTCTCGGTGAAGGCGTAGGGGTAGATGCCCTCCGGGGTGTCCGGCCGGCCGGCGTCGACGTACTGCGTGCCGAGGTTGGAGAACACCACGACGACGTAGCTGCGCCCGCCCTTGCCCGGCAGGGCCTTCACGATGCCCGCGTCGGCGCCGCTGTTGTTCACCCAGCCGGTCTTGTGGGCGAACGACACCTCCGCCTTCTTGGTGCACGGCCGCACGTCCCGGCCGAACTTCGAGCCGTTGACGTTCACCGTGCCGTCGGCGCCGACCCAGCGGGACGGGACGCCGTGCGGGATGCCGGCGGCCGGGTAGGCGCCGCCGCACCAGTTGGGGGTGGACAGCATGTCGTTCCAGCCCTGCGACCTCAGCTTGTCCTGGAAGAACTTCCGGGACGAGGCGCTCAGGACGGCGCTGGTCACGGGCTTGCCGCCGGGCGCGGTCCAGACCGTGCCGGGGGCGCCGTTGACGAGGGTGAGGAGCTTGGCGGTGTCCAGGGAGCTCATCGTGACGGGGTTGCCCCAGCGGCCGCCGGAGGCCGGGTTGGTGTTCTTGAGCTGGAGGGTCTGGAGCCCGAGGTCCTGGAAGGTCCGGTTGAGCCCGTCGACGGCGCCGTTGTCGTGCAGGAGCTTGACCAGGGCGCAGGACGCGGCGTTGGACGACCAGGTGATGGACTCGTCGACGTACTGGGCGACGGTCTTGCTCGTGGGCCCGCCGCACAGGGAGCTGGTCTCGGTGGGCCGGTAGTCGTAGGTGCCGTCCAGCGTGATCGTGCCCTGGTCGACCAGCCGCAGCACGCCGAAGTTGACCATGAGCTTGAGGACGGAGGCGGGGTAGGGGCTCATGAAGTCGAGGCTCGCGCCCTCGCGCCCGGGGACGACGTCGATGCTGCCCTGGCCCTTGTTGGCGTACCAGCCCGCGTCGTCCCACTGCCGCCACCGCACGTCGGTGGTGGACAGGTTGCGGTCGACGGGGACGACGACGCCGTTCTTGTACTGCGGGCTCATCAGGACGGTGCCGGACGAGACGGGCCGCCCGCGCCGGTCGAGTTCGATGACGGTGGCGTCGATCTGCGGCTGCTGGACGATCGGCTTCGCGTCGGGCGCGGCCGCGAGGAGGCTCTGCCGCTGCCGGGGCGTGTTGCGGGCCTCCTTGTCAACGGCGTTCATCAGCGTCCGGGCCTGGGCGGAGCCGGGCGGCGCGGTGTCCAGGACCTCCTGGAAGCGCAGCGCGTCCAGGGTCTTCTGGAGCCGGTGCGCGACCGCGCTCGCCTCGGCGTTCTCGGTGCCGGCCACCCGGGAGGTGTCGACCGGGCCCGCCTGCGCGCCGCAGCCCGCCAGCGCGAGGACCGTGACGAGAGCGGCGGACCCGCGCATCCGTGATCTTCTCAACGCACTCCCCCTTTGGTGTTGATCAAGTGGCCGATCATAAGGGGAGTCATCGGACCATTTCCCTCGGCGAACGAAATCGGTCGCTTTCCCGGGGCGCCGGTCAGGCGTAGGCGATGAGGCGGCCGCAGACGATGACGGCGGGCCAGATGGCGAGGGACAGGGCGGCGGCGGCGCGGGCCGCGGCGGGCGCGCGGTCGGCGGTGTCCCAGTCCTTGACGTCGCGGAACACCCCCGTGTGGAAGACGAAGATGTTCAGGCCCGCGGCCCCGATCAGCAGGAGCTTCACCTGGAAGGCGGTGTTGTCGAAGACCTGCGTGGCGTTCGCCGAGAAGAGCAGCGCGCCGCTCAGCGCGACCAGCACGAACCCCCGGCGCGCCCAGGGGAGGGCCTGGGCGGCCAGACCGCTGACCGGGACGCGGCGGGAGAAGCCCAGCAGGCGCAGGTCGAAGACGGCGATGGCGCCGAACATGAGGGCGAGGCCGATGAGGTGGGCCGATTCCGTGAGGGGGTAGGCCCATCGCCCGTCCCGGATGAAGGTGGCGGGGCCGGTCGCCTCCAGCCAGGACAGGACGCCGTTCAACGCTGGCGGCGGGTGCGCAGGCGGATGAGGGCCGCGACGAACCCGGCGGCGAGCGCGGCGCCCCCGCCGAGGAGAAGGTAGGGCGGGTCGTCCGAGCCCGTGGCGACCGGTGCCGCAGAACCCGTGGCGGTCGGCGCGGCCGAGCGGGGTCGCGCGGCCTGGAGGCAGCGGTCGACGAAACGGGTGAGGGTGCCGCGGTAGGGGTGGACGCCGCCCGCCGCGTAGAGCATCTGCACGCGCAGTTCGCCGGAGTAGTCGTCGCCCTCGGCGTCGCAGCGGCGGTAGACGACGGCTGCCACTTCGTCCCCGACCTGTGGACGGCCGCGCATGCCGCCGAGCGTGCCGGTCAGGTCGGGCGGGAGGAGCAGGTCGCGGGCCTGCCCGGCGCCTTCCGCCACGGGCGGCCCCGTCCAGTCGTCGTGGCCGCGAAGACCGTCGACCCCGGGAAGGCTCCGCGGGACGGTGAGGTCGGCGGGGACCTCGATCCGCAGCTGCGCGTGGGGGAACCCGTACCGCGCCTGGATGACCCGGCCCCGCAGGTAGAGCGGCCTACTGGCGTCGTAGCTGCCGCCGCCCCCGTGGTGGGCGAGCATGCCGTGGAGCATGAGCGGCCCGAGTCGCATGCCTGTCCTGCCTCTCAGCTTGGGAGAGCCTATTCGTACCGGGACCCGCATAAAGACGTACGAAAGGAAAAACTAGAGAGCCTCTCTGGTTTTCCGGGGGTTTCGTCCCTACACTCGCCGGCATGGGCACGGGAGAGCGGCCGGTGGCCGTGGTGACGGGAGCCAACCGGGGGATCGGCTACGCGGTCGCGGAGCGGCTGGTCCGGGAAGGGCACGAGGTCGTGCTGGTCTCGCGCGACCGGGACCGCGGTGAGACCGCGCGTGCTTCTCTGGACGCGTCCGGACAGGGCGAGGGCCGGGTACGGCTGGTCGTGGGCGACCTGTCCTCGATACGGGCGATCCGGGAGACCGCCGTCGCGCTCACCGCCGCGTGCCCGCGCATCGACGTCCTCGTGCACAACGCCGGAATGTGGCCGTACGAGCGCGTCCTCAACGAGGACGGCCTAGAGCAGTCGTACGTCACCAACCACCTCGCGCCGTTCCTGCTCAACCTCGAACTGGAGCCGCTGCTGCTCGCGTCCAACGCGCGGGTCGTCCAGGTCAGCGCAGGGCTCTACGTCAAGGGGGTGGCCCATCCCGACCGGACCCCTGAGGGCCTGCACTTCCACCCTCTGCGGACCTACGCCGACACCAAGCTGTGCAACCTGATGATGGTTCCGCTGTTCGCCGAGCGTTGGAAGGGCACCGGGGTGACCATCGACGCCGTCCACCCCGGGGTGATCCGGACCGGCCTGGGCGATCGCACCGGTCCCCTGGGCGCGGTCCTCAAGGCGTCGAAGGTGCTGTGGAAGAAGCCCGCCAAGGGGGCCCGTCCCGTGGTCGCGCTCGCGCTGGCCACGGACGGCGGGACCGGACGCTACTTCCACCTGGAGAAGGAGCAGCCCCTGGCCCCCGTCGCCGCCGACCGCGACCTCGCCCAGCGCCTCTGGGACCGCACCGCCCGCACCTGCGACGTCTCCTGAACGGCCATGTCGCCTAAGCAGCAGCGGGGCGAGGCGACCGTAGGGAAGGTCCTGGACGCGGCGCTCGCCCTGTACGCGGCGAAGGGGCCGGGCGGCCTGACGATGAGCGCGCTGATCGCCGAGACCGGGACCAGCAGCGGCAGCCTCTACCACCACTTCGGCAGTTTCGACGGCCTGCGCGCCGCGCTGTACGCGCGCTCCATGGGCGAACTGCTCGACTCGGTCGCCGCCGCGCTCGAACGCTCCCGCACGGCCCGGTCCGGGGTGCGCGCGCTCGTCGAGGCGTACCTGCGCTTCACCCAGGAGGACCGCCCCGCGGCCCACTTCATCCACGCCTCGTCCTACGCCGACTTCCTCCCGCCCAACGCGGACCGGATCGCCGAGGCGAAGAACCCCCGGATGCAGCGGATCGTCGGCTGGCTGCGCCCGCACGTCGAGGCCGGGACGGTCCTGCCCCTTCCCGACCCGCTCACCGAGATGCTGGTCATCGCCCCCGTCGCGGAGACCTCCCGCCGCTGGCTCGCCGGGGATCCGGGCGTCGATCTGGCGGTCGCGGCCCGCATCCTCCCCGAGCGCATCTGGCACTCCGTCCGGGCACCCGGCGGCCCCGCCTGACGCTGTCCTGTGCCGTACGCGCGAATTCCGCCGGCCGTTCGTTGGTCTGGCGAGTAGTACGCCCGGCGCCCCCGGCGGATGATCACTGGTCATGAGGACTGTGACCCGCGTCATCCTCACACTCGCCCTGGCCGCGTACTGGCTGGCGCCCGTCCACCCGGCCGCGGCCGATACCCCGCCGCCGGGTCCCGGCACGCACGAGCGCACCCTGACCATGGACGGCGGCTGGGAGCGCGAATACCTCCTGCACGTGCCGCCGGGCCGGACGAGAACTCCGAAGCCCCTGGTCATCGCGCTGCACGGCGGCCTCGACGACATGCACTACATCCGCCGGCAGTCCGGGCTGGACACGGTCGCCGACGGCAACGGCTTCCTCGTCGCCTACCCCAACGGGTTCGTCAGGACGTGGAACGCCGGCGGCTGCTGCTGGTTCGCGCGCATGGCCGGCATCGACGACGTCGGCTTCCTCGACAGGCTGATCTCGACACTGGTGCGGGAGGGCCTGGCCGACCCGCGCCGGATCTACCTGACCGGGTTCTCCAACGGCGGCGGCATGGCCTACCGGTACGCCTGCGAACGGTCCTCGCGGGTTGCGGCGGTCGGGGTGGTGTCGGGGTCGCTGGCCGTGGAGTGCGCGCCCCGCCGCCCGGTGTCGGTGATCGCCTTCCACGGCACCGCGGACTTCTCCGTCCCCTTCCTCGGCGGCGGCAACCAGGACTGGAACAACGAGACGCCGTTCCCGGCGTTCACCGCCGTCATGGACTTCTGGCGGACGGCCGGGCGGCTGCTGCCGTTCGACCGGATCACCCTCGGCACGGCCAGGACCACGTGCCGGACCACCGGCCGGGGCCGCACCGGCAGCGAGGTCGAGTCCTGCACGATCACCGGCGGCGGGCACGAGTGGCCCAGCGGCCAGGTGGACCCCGACGTCCGGGCCAGCCCGCTGATCTGGCGGTTCTTCAGCGAGCACGCGCGGACCCGCTGAACTACCCGGGGCCCGCCGCGTCCACCGCGGCCTCGTCCCCGGGCACCGGCCGGAAGTCCCTCGGCACGTCCGGGAAGCGGACCCAGGCGTGCAGCAGGAGCAGCATCTCGATCCTGCGGTCGGGATCGTAGAGGGCGTCGCCGAGCAGCTGCTCCAGCCGGCGGATCCGGTAGCGCACCGTCTGCTCGTGGACGACCAGCCGCTCGGACGCCGCGACCGCGTTGTCGCGGCTCTCCATGTAGGCCAGCAGGGTCCGCACCAGCGGTTCCCTGCGGTGCCGCGGCAGCTCCTTGAGCGGGCCGAGCCGCACGTTCAGCGCGAGGTCGATCAGTTCCTCGCTCATTGACGCGACCAGCGTGGCCACATGGTCCAGCCACCGGACCGGCGCCTTCTCCGGGATGACGCCCCGGACGACCAGGTCCAGCGTGCGCCTGGCCCAGCGCAGCGACACCGCGCCCTTGTTCAGCGGCACGGTCGGGCCGACGGCGGCGGGCCGTCCCCGCACCAGCCCGGCGATCATCCGCTCCCGCCCCGGTCCGTCCGGGTCCGGGACGATCAGGTACGGCGCCGGGCCGTGCCAGTCGGCCAGCACGGACGGCGGCGCGACCGGCGCCCTGTCCTCCATGGCGGGGCCGAGGGCGACCAGCGCGATGGTGCGGGGCGGCTCCCAGCCGGCCGGGCGGGCCAGCTCGCGCACCGCCTCCACGCTGGCGGGCGGCTCGACGACGAGCAGGTCGCGCAGCCGCCAGCGGTGCCGCTCCCGCTCGGTGGCCAGCCGCCGCTGGGCGTCGGCGTAGCCCCGGGCGGCGGCGCCGGCCAGCTTCTCCAGGAAGACGAACAGCGACTCGATGATCTGCCCGAGCGTGGTCAGCGACCAGCCGAGCCGCCGGGCGTCCTTGATGAAGCGGCGGCAGGCGACCTGGCCGCACACCCTGATCGCGGTCTGCAGGCCGTCCAGGCTGCGGCCGCCGCGCGCCTCGTAGGCGCCGATGCCGACGTAGATCTCGGTCAGCGCGTCCCAGTCGGTGTCGTCCCGGCCCATGGCGTCGACGAAGTGGCCGACGGTCTGCTCGACCGTCCACCTCATCCGGCGCCCGTACTTGCTGTCGGGCGGGCGCGCGTACTCGGGCACCAGGCCCTGGATCTCGCGGATCATCTCGGCCGCGGCCTCGTCGAGGTGGGGCCGCAGCGGCTGCGCCAGCCCGGCCGGCACCTCCGCGAGCCGCGGCGTCGCCGTCACCGATCCGGGTTCTTCGCTCACGTTGGACCTCCCTGGCCAGGTCCCCCGAACGCGTCCTGAACACCACTTCTTACACAGTCACGCGAAGATCCTCACAGAAATAGTCAACGGCGGAAGCTGTTCGGCCCCGCGGATTATCAATGTCCATATAAGCCGCGCGGCGGCGCAAGCATCTCTGTGAGCGCCACAACCACCGCCCCCTGCCCCTCCCACGGCTCCCAGCCCGTTGACAATCATGTCTTCATAGTGAGACATTCTGTCTCATCTAAGAGTCTTACTGTCTCACGAAAGGGTTCATCCATGGATCCCACCCGGCGCGGCCTCTCCCGCCGCGGGTTCCTCGCCCGGACCACCGCCGCGACCGCCGCCGCCGCGACCGCCGCGCAGGCCGCCCACTCCTCCGCCGACGCCGTCGCGGGCACCGCGCCACCACCCCCCGCCCCGGCGCCCCCGCCCGGCCCCCAGACGGCCGAGGTCGTGCTGCGGGTGAACGGCCGCACCGAACGGCTCCGCCTCGACACCCGCGTCACCCTCCTGGACGCCCTCCGCGAACGCCTCGGGCTCACCGGCACGAAGAAGGGCTGCGACCGCGGGCAGTGCGGCGCCTGCACCGTCCACATCGACGGCCGGCGCGTCCTGTCGTGCCTGACCCTCGCCGCCACGGCGGCTTCGCGCGGCGGACCCGTCACCACGATCGAAGGGCTGGCGGACCGCGACGGCACGCTGCACCCCGTCCAGCAGGCGTTCGTCGAACGCGACGGACTCCAGTGCGGCTTCTGCACGCCGGGACAGGTCATGTCGGCCGCCGCGCTGATCCGGGAAGGGCACGCGGGCTCCGACGAGGAGATCCGCGAGTTCATGTCCGGCAACCTGTGCCGCTGCGCCGCCTACAACGGCATCGTCGACGCGGTCAGGACGGCCGCCGCAGGGACCGGGGGGCGGCGCTGATGCGGCCGTTCACCCTCACCGCGCCCCGCAGCGTCCCGGAGGCGCTGGACCAGGCGGCCGGCGGCGGCGCCTACCTCGCCGGCGGCACCACCCTCGTCGACCTCATGAAGCTGGACGTCACGGCACCCGGCCGGGTCGTCGACATCGGCGGCCTGCCGCTGACCGGGATCGAGCGGGACGGCGACGGCCTGCGCATCGGCGCCCTGGAACGGATGGCCGACGTCGCCGCCCACGACCTGGTCGCCCGCCACCAGCCGATGATCTCCGCGACGCTGCTCCAGAGCGCGTCCCCGCAGATCAGGCAGATGGCCAGCATCGGCGGCAACCTGCTGCAGCGCACCCGCTGCGGCTACTTCCGCGACACCGCCGTACCGTGCAACAAGCGCGAGCCCGGCACCGGCTGCCCCGCCCTGAACGGCGAGAACCGCTCGCACGCCGTCCTCGGCACCAGCGACTCCTGCGTCGCCGCCCACCCCAGCGACCTCGCCGTCGCCCTGGCCGCCCTGGACGCCTCGCTCGTCCTGCGCGACCGCACCGGCGAGCGCCGGATGAGGCTCACCGACTTCTACCTCCTCCCCGAGAACGCCCCGCACCGCGAGAACCGCCTGCGCCCCGGCGAACTGATCGTCGCGGTGACGGTGCCCGACCTGGACCGGGCCGCCCGGCGATCGGCGTACGTGAAGGTCCGCGACCGCGCGTCCTACGAGTTCGCGCTCACCTCCGCCGCCGTCGCCCTGGACGTCCGCGGCGGGCGGATCAGGGACGCGCGGGTCGCCGCCGGCGGCGTCGGCACCCGCCCCTGGCGGCTCCCCGTCGTCGAACGCGCCCTGCGCGGCGCCCGGCCCGACGAGACGTCCTTCGAAGCCGCCGCGACCCGCGCCGCCGACGGCGCCCGGCCCCTGCGGCACAACGCGTTCAAGCCCGCGCTACTCCGCCGCACCATCGTCCGCGCCCTGCTGGAGGCGTCGTCATGACCCGTTCCGCCGACCGCGTCGAAGGACGCCTCAAGGTCACCGGCGCGGCCGCGTACGCCGCCGACCACCGCCCCGCCGGGATGCTGCACGGCCACCTCGTCCTCGCCACGATCGGTCGCGGCACGATCCGATCGATGGACGTGCGCGCCGCCGGCCGCTCCCCCGGCGTCATCGGCGTCTTCACCCCAGACAACCCGCTCCGGCTGCGCCCCCAGACGGCGATGCTCCCCACCTTTCTCGGCGACTCGCGACCGCCGCTCCAGGACCGGGAAGTGCGCTACCACGGGCAGATCATCGGCATGGTCGTCGCCCGCACCTTCGAGGAGGCCCGCGACGCCGCCACCCTCGTCAAGGTCTCCTACCGCGCCCGCCGCCCCGACGTGTCGTTCGAGGGCGCCGAGGGCGAGGTGCCCGCCCCGCCGTTCGGCCGGCCGCTCGACCGCCTCGCCGACGGCGTGCGCGACATCGGCCACGCCCTGCGCGCCAGCCAGGTCACCGTCTCCGCCACCTACACGCAGCCGCCCAAGCACCACAACGCGATGGAACCGCACGCCGCCGTCGCCGAGTGGAAGGACGGCACGCTGACCGTCCACAGCGGCACGCAGGGCCCGCGCGCCCACGCCGCCGAGATCGCCGAAGCGCTCGGCCTGGAGGCCCGGCAGGTTCACGTGATCAGCCCGCATGTCGGCGGCGGCTTCGGCGGGAAGGCCACCACCTGGGCGCCGGCCCTCCTCGCCGCCGCGGCCGCGCACCGCCTCGGCAGGCCGGTCAAGGTCGTCAGCACCCGCGAGCAGCTCTATACGGTCACCGGCCACCGCCCGCCCAGCCGCCAGGTCATCGCCCTCGGCGCCCACCGCGACGGGAGCCTCAACGCCGTCAGCAACGACGCGGTCACCACGCACCCGTTCGAGGACCCCGCCCGCTTCGGGACGATGGACTTCTACAAGACCGCCAACCTGCACATCGGCCTCAGGGTCGCCGCGCTCGACCGTCCCCCCAGCACGATCATGCGGGCGCCCGGGGCCGAAGCCGGCTCGTTCGCCCTGGAATCGGCCATGGACGAACTCGCCGCCGAACTCCGCGTCGACCCCGTCGAACTGCGCCTGCGCAACGACCTGACGCACAGCCCCGAGCACGGCCGCCCGTTCACCGGCAAGCACCTGGCCGAGTGCTACCGCCTCGGCGCGGAACGCTTCGGCTGGCGGCACCGCCCGCCCCGCTCCGTCACCCGAGGCGACCGGCTCGTCGGAGCGGGCGTGGCCACCGCCGTCATGCACACCGGCCGCGACTCCACCGCCGCCGAAGTCCGGTTCCGTCCCGACGGCACGGTCCGGGTCGCCACCGCCGCCGCCGACCTCGGCACCGGCATGCTCACCGTGCTCGCCATCGTCGGCGCCGAGAGCCTGGACCTGCCCCGGTCACGGATCCGGCCCGAGCTCGGCGACTCCACCCTCCCGGTCGACGACGCCTCCACCTCCGTCTACGGCGCGGTCGGGTCCGGCTCCACCGTGACGGTCGCGCCCGCCGTCCGGCAGGCCGCCGAGGACGCCGTCCAAGAGCTGGTCGCCCACGCCACCGGCCACGAGAAGTCCCCCTTCCATGGCACGCCCGGCGTCCGCTACGACAAGGGCCGGCTCACCGACGGCACCCGGAGCCTCACCTTCACCAGCCTCCTCGCACTCACCGGCTCGCCCGGCGTGGGCGCCACGTCCACCGCGCGCTGGGACGGCTCCGAACGCTTCGCGGTCGCCTCGTTCGCCGCCCACTTCTGCGAGGTCCACGTCCACCGCCTCACCGGCGAGGCCCGCGTCGCCCGCATGCTCACCGTCGTGGACGCGGGCACGATCGTCAACGAGAAGGCCGCCCGCAACCAGATCACCGGCGGCGTCACCTTCGGTATCGGCCAGGCCCTCCTCGAACGCGCCCACGTCGAGACCCGCACCGGCCGCGTCGCCGGCGCCAACCTCGCCGACTACCTCATCCCCGTGAACGCCGACGTCCCCCGCCTGGACGTGCACTTCCTCGAGCACCCCGACACCGAACTCAGCCCCTCCGGCGTCCGCGGCCTCGGCGAGCTCGGCACCGTCGGCTCCGCCGCCGCGATCGCCAACGCCGTGTACAACGCCACCGGCCGCCGGATCCGCGACCTGCCGATCATTCCGGAGAAGCTCCTGCTCTGATCCGGCATAGCATGCTGGGTGACGCCGAGGAGGGGTGCATGGCCGGAGAGGTACGACCGATCACGCTGGTGGGGACGCCCGTCCTGCACAGCCCGTGCCGTCCGGTCGAACGGTTCGACGACGAGCTTTCCGCGCTGGTCGACGACATGTTCGCCAGCATGTACGCCGCCGAGGGCGTGGGCCTGGCCGCCAACCAGATCGGCGTCGACCTGCGCGTCTTCGTCTACGACTGCCCGGACGAGGACGACGTGATGCGCAGGGGCGTGGTCGTCAACCCGACCCTGGAGCTCCCCGGGGTCGACGAGCGGCGGCTCGACGACGGCGACGAGGGCTGCCTGTCGGTCCCGGGCGCCCAGGCGAAACTGGCCCGCCCCGACCACGCGACCTGCCACGGGTTCGACGTCAAGGGCGACCCGGTCACGGTCGAAGGCACCGGCCTGCTGGCACGGTGCCTTCAACACGAGACCGACCACCTGGAGGGCCGCCTCTACATCGACCGGCTGCCGACCCGTACCCGCAAGAAGGTCCTCAAGGAGTCCGAGGCGTTCCGCGCCGAGGTCGAGGCGGTTACGGCCTCACCCGCTCCAGAACCACGATCGGAAACTCCCGCGTCGCCCTCGCCTGATAGGTGAGGTACTGCGGCACCCGATCGGTCATCAGGCTGTGTCTCAAAGTCCCGGCCTACGGCGCTCGCCTGGCGGCTCGCCCCTGACCGGGCCTTGGCGAGCGCGGCATCGCTTCGCGATCTGGCCGGTGACGCTCGCCTCCGGCATCGCACCACCGCCCAGGTAACGCGCTCGCGCGGCTCCACCCCCGTGGTGAACGTGGCGTCGAACGCCAGGAACAGCGCCGCCGCGGCCACTTCCTCTACTGTTCCGTTGCGGCCGAGCGGGGTCATCTCGTCCCCCTGCTTCTGGAACGCGGCCCGTTCCTCGTCGCTCATCGTCGCCACGCCCATCGTCGGCGTCTCGATGAAGCCCGGCGCGACCGCGTTCACCCGGATCCGCCGCGGCAGGAACTCCGCCGCGAACACCTGCGCGAACGCCCGCACCGCCTCCTTCGACCCCGAGTAGGCGCTCATCCCCGGGAAGATCCGGTCGTTCGCCACGGTCGTGAACACGAACGCCCCGCCGTCCCGCACGAGGGGCGCCAGCCGCTGGACGGTGAAGAACGCCCCCTTGGCGTTGATCGCGAAGTGCCGGTCGTAGGACTCCTCGGTGACCTCCTCCAGCGGCTCCGGCTCGGCGATGCCGTGATTGACGAACACGGCGTCGATGGTCCCGAGCCGTTCCCCGGCCAGATCGCCGAGCGCCCGGACGTCGGCCATGCTCGCCGCGTCCGACCGGACCACGTGCGCCGTCCCCAGCGGCGTGAGCACGGAACGGGCCTCCTCGATCGTCCGCTCGTTCCGCCCGGTGAGGACCACCTCCCCGCCCCCGGCCACGAGCGCCCGCGCCACTGCCAGCCCCATCCCGTGCGTCCCGCCCGTGACGACGGCCTTCTTCCCCTCGAAAGAACCCATGCCCCCACCCTGCGGCGAACGACTTCCGGCCGACTTCCGAACGGCTTCCGGTCGAAGAGCCTGGTTACGAGGTTGGTCGGGGGTGTGGGGGCGGAGCCCCTGCCGGGGGTGCGGGGGCTGGCCCCCGCCAAGGGCCGGGTGCCCGGAGCGAGCCCCCAGGCGAGCGCAGGGCTGCGCGGCCCGCGGGGGGTATGGGGGGCTTCCCTCCCATAAAGTAAACACGTGCGGTTCGGGGTGCTCGGGACGGTTGTCGTCTGGGCGGGCGACGGGGAGGAACCGGTCCGGGTTCCCGAGGCCAAGGTGCGTGCGTTGCTGGCGCATCTGCTGGCGCACGCGGGGCGGCCGGTGCCGGCCGACCGGCTGATCGCGGACCTGTGGGACGAGCGGCTCCCGGCCAATCCCTCGGCGGTGCTGCAGACGAAGGTCTCGCAGCTGAGGCGGGTCCTGGAGGACGCGGAGCCGGGGGGCCGGGCGCTGGTGGTGTCGGATCCACCGGGGCACGGCTACCGGCTGGACGGCGCGGCGGTCGACGCGGAGGAGTTCTCGGCGCTGGTCGAGCGGGCGCGGGGCGGCGGGAGCGCGCGGGAGCGGGCCGGGCTGCTGGCGGAGGCGCTGGGGCTGTGGCGGGGCGCGGCGTTCGCGGAGTTCGGGGACGAGGAGTTCGCCCGTCCGGCGATCATGCGGCTGGAGGAGCGGCGGCTGGAGGCTCTGGAGGCGCTGGCGGAGGCGCGGCTGGAGCTGGGCGAGCACGCGGCGCTGGTGCCTGAGCTCGGTGAGCTGGTGGGACGGCATCCGCTGCGGGAGCGGCTGCGCGCCGCGCACATGCGGGCCCTGTACCGGTCGGGGCGGCAGGGCGAGGCGCTGGAGAGCTACGAGGCGCTGCGCGTCCATCTGGCCGAGGAGCTGGGGCTGGACCCCGGGCCGGAGCTCTCGGCGTTGCAGGAGGCGATCCTGAAGCAGGATCCGGGGCTGGCGCCGGCGCCGTCCGGGAACCTGCCCGCGCCGGTGAACGAGCTGATCGGGCGGGACGGAGCGGTGGCGCGGGTGCGGGCGCTGCTGGGCGGGTCGCGGCTGGTGACGCTGACGGGGCCGGGCGGGGTCGGGAAGACGCGGCTGGCGGTGGAGGCGGCGGGCGGCCCGGTCGGGGACCTGCCGGACGGGGTGCGGATCGTCGATCTGGCGGCGCTGGCGCGGGACGCGCCGTCGGCGGAGACGCGGATCTGCGATCTGGTGGCGGTCGCGCTGGAGCTGCGCGAGGAGGCGGGGACGCGGACGGCGCGCGATCCGCTGGAGCGGCTGGCGGCGGCGCTGCGCCCCAAGCGGCTGCTGCTGGTGCTGGACAACTGCGAGCACCTGGTGGTTCCGCTGGCGGGGGTGGTGGCGCGGCTGCTGCGGGACGCGCCGGGGCTGCGGGTGCTGGCGACGAGCCAGGAGCCGCTGGGCGTGGCGGGCGAGGTGCTGGTGAACGTCCCGCCGCTGGAGGCGCCGGGCCCGTCGGTGGAGCCGGATCCCGAGGCGCTGCCGGCCTTCGGCGCGGTGCGGTTGTTCGTGGCGCGGGCGGCAGCGGCGGCGCCGGGTTTCGCGCTGGACGCGGGGAACGCGGCGGCGGTCGCGGCGATCTGCCGGCGGCTGGACGGGATCCCGCTGGCGCTGGAGCTGGCGGCGACGCGGGTCCGGGTGCTGGGCGCGCGGGAGCTGGCGGCGCGGCTGGACGACCGTTTCCGGGTGCTGGCCTCGGGCCGCCGGGACGCGCCGGACCGGCAGCGGACGCTGCGCGCGGTGATCGACTGGAGCTGGGAGCCGCTCACCGAGGCGGAGCGGATCGTGCTGCGGCGGCTGGCGGTCCAGGTGGGCGGCTGCGCGCTGGAGGCGGCGGAGGCGGTCTGCGCGGGTGACGGGGTGCGCGGGGACGAGGTCCTCGATCTGCTCGGCCGGCTGGTCGACCGGTCGCTGGTGGTGGTGGCGGAGGGCCCGGACGGTCCGCGGTACCGGCTGCTGGAGTCGGTGGCGGCGTACTGCGCGGAGCGGATGCGGGAGGTGGCCGGGGAGTACGACGCGGTCCGGCGCCGGCATGCCCGCCACTACGCGGAGCTGGCGGGGCGGGCCCGGTTGGACGGCCGTGACCAGCTCGGCTGGCTGGCCCGGCTGGACGCGGAGGCGGCCAACCTCAACGCCGCGTTCGACTTCGGGGCGGAGGCGCTGGGGCTGGCGGGGTCGCTGGCCTGGTACTGGGTGCTGCGCGGCCGGTTGAGCGAGGCGATGTGCGCGCTGGACTCCGTCCTGGACGGGCCCGGGGACGCGGGCGCGCTGCGTACGGCGCGGGCCTGGCGGGCGGCGCTGGAGAACCTGTCGGGCTGTGCGGGCGATCCGGTGCGGGAGCTGCCGCCGGAGGAGGCGCCGGATCCGCGTGCCGAGTGGTTCCTGGCGTTCACGGAGATCGATTTCGGGGTGCTGGCGGTCAGCGAGGCCAGGACGCGCCGGGTGCTGGACCGGTTCGTCGCCGCGGGCGACCGGTGGGGTGTGGCGGCGGCGCGGCTGACGCTGGCGAAGCAGGCGCTGGCGCGGAGCGATCTGGCGGGGGTGCGGCGCCTGGGCCGGGAGGCGTCGGACGCGTTCGCCGAGCTGGGCGACCGCTGGGGCCTGATGCAGGCGTCGAGCGTCCTGGCCGGGCAGGCGGAGATCGTGGGCGACTACGCGGGGGCGCGGCGGCTGCTCCGCGACGCGTTGCGCATGGCCGAGGAACTGGGGCTGTGGACGGACGCGTCGTTCCAGTGGGCGGCGCTGGGCCGGATCGCGCTGCTGGAGGGTGACCACGCGGCGGCCGAGGACCTGCACCGGCGGGCGGCGCGGCTGGCGACCGAGCAGCGCAACCACCTGGCGGAGGAGTTCGCCGACACGGGGCTGGGGCTGGTGGCGCGGCGCCGCGGGCGGCTGGACGAGGCGGAGTCGTACCTGCGGCGCTGGCTGGACTGGAACCGGGAGGCCGCGCCGCATCACGGCACGGCGCTGATCCTGGCGGAGCTCGGGTTCATCGCGGAGTTGCGCGGCGACGCGGAGCGGGCGCTGGCGCTGCACCGGGACGGCCTGGACGCGGCGAACGCGACGGGCGATCCGCGCGCGGTGGCGCTGGCCTGGGAGGGGATGGCGGGCGCGCACGCGCTGGCCGGTGACCGTGAGCGCGCGGCGCGGCTGCTGGCGGACGCCGCGGCCGCGCGGGAGGGGGCCGGGGCGCCGCTCCCGCCCGCCGAGCGCGGCGATGTGGACCGCATCGAGGCGGCGATCGCGGCCGGAGGGTAGTGCGAATCACCCCGAAATTGAAGTCTGGTCGGGGTATCCCACATATGGGATATTGACCGCGTTCCACTCATGATCTTGGTCGGGCGCTCCCAGGCGTCCCCGCCCGGTCGGCCCCCCGCCACCGTGCCTCCGTCCGGCCGAGGGCCGAGCCCGAGGAGCACTATGAAGTGGCGCCGCAGAGCGCTGTCCCCCGCGATCACCGTCGTCCTCACCGCCGGCACGCTGGTCGCCCTGCAGAGCCCCGCGTCGGCGAACGTGCTGTCCCTGTCCAACTTCCAGCTGCGCCCCAACGCCTACGGCACCGACCTGCAGGACCGCGCGGACGCGCTCCCGCTGGTCAAGGCCACCGTCACGACCATCATGGGCGACCTCAACCGGACCCGTGACGACGGTCCCCCGGTGACGGTCGGCGGCGCGTGCAAGCCCGAGGCGGTGGCGTCCGGGTCGTCGCCGGCCATCCAGCGCAGCCTCTGCTTCACCGACGACGACAACGAGACGACGCAGTGGTACCCGCAGGGCGTGACCACGGTCGCCGACATGCAGGCCGACCAGGAGTGGGGCGACGGCCACCAGCCGGTCCTGGTGAGCTGGTACGACGCCAACGACAACGCCGACGGCATGGTCAAGGGCGTCCGGGTCAGCTTCATGAACCGCACCACCGGCTCGTACCGGCACGTCCTGCTGGTGTACCCCAAGCAGAGCGCCGGCATCACCAGCTACGACGCCGTCCGCGTCTCGCAGGACAGCACCGCCGACGGCTACACCACCTCGCTGCACGCCGGCGGGATCGTCTGGTACGGGAACTACCTGTTCGTCGCCGACACCGCGCGCGGCTTCCGGGTGTTCGACATGCGCCGCGTCTTCGACCTGGGCGCCTCGGAGAACGGGACCACCAGCGGCGACCACCTGATCGGCTACCAGCAGGGCACCTACTACGGGTACGGCTACCGCTACGTCATGCCGCAGATCGGCTCCTGGACGCACACGGCCGCCACCGGCACGAAGTGCTCCGACAACGTGGGCGCCGAGGACGGTTCGCCGAACTTCTCCTACACCTCCCTGGACCGCAGCGGCACCGACCACCTCATCGCGGGCGAGTACTGCGCCGGCGACGAGGACACCAACGGCCGGGTGGCGACGTGGCCGATGGCCGGGGCGTTCAGCGGCGGCGAGCTGGTGATGGACCCCGACTACCGGTGGAACGCCGACGCCGCCTACACCCTGCCGGTCAGCAACGTCCAGGGCGCGACGCGCTTCAACAACCGCTGGTACCTCAGCCAGAGCGACGGCGCGACCAGGGCCGGATGGCTGCACACCGCGGTCCCGAACGTCCAGCCGCCGGCCGTCACCGGCCCGTTGCAGACCACCGGCAAGAAGGCGCTGCCCATCGGCCCGGAGGACCTGTCGCACTGGCCGGGCGGCAGCGAGACCTCCCCGACCCTGGGCGCCGTCTGGTCGGTCTCCGAGCACCCGGGATCGGACGCGAACGGCACCGGCGAGGGGCGCCGAATGGTCTACGCCGTGACCCCCTAGGAGGGCAGGGTCGCGCGGATGCGGTCGACGGCGCGGAGGACCTCGTCCCGGTGCTCGGCCTTCTTGATCCACAGGGGGAGGCGGGAGACCAGGGTGCTGTTCCTCCGGCCGCCGTCCGCCGCGTCCCGTTCGCGTTCGCGCAGCCGCGCCCGGACGAGGCCGGCGATCAGGTCGAGGTGCTCGGCGTTGTAGGCCCACAGCCAGCCGTGCCTGGTGCGGGTCTGGAGCCAGAGGGGGAGCCGGAAGAAGGGGTCGGCGGCGGGCTCGGCGGTGCTCCGGGCGTAGGCGCCGCCGCGTCCCTCCGCCGTCCGGGCCAGGCCGCAGCCGGGGCAGCCGAACCGGCGGCCTCCGGTGACGTGCGCGAGCCCGTCGCAGCGCGGGCAGCGGACCAGGATCTGCTCCTGCGCCAGGTCGTACGCCGACGTCCGCGGATCCCGGAATCGGTCGAGCGGCTCCATCCCGCGATTATAGGAAAACCGGAAAACCCGGAAATCACGGTTGACACACCACCCGATCAGGCCGCTAATATCAACGGCATGGAGCTGTGATCCCCACCGGTTGAGCCGCCGCGACACTTTCGCGGCCCGCTCCCGCACTCGGCGCCCAGGGCGCTCACCCATCGCGTCATCCACCGATCGTCCGCTGTCCGGACCGTGCTCACGCATGCCCTGACAGCGGCACGACCGGTCGCGATGTGGCACGCCCCCGTCCGGCGCCTTTCCCAGGAACCATTTATCGCGGCCTTTTCACGGCCCGATTCCAACGTGCCCGGAGGTGTCAGTTCATGCGTGCCATCAACCTGAACGCGAACGAGGAAAAGCCCTTCCAGAAGGCGATGAAGAAGAAGGGCAAGGGCCGGAACACCGACGCCCGGACGGCGGGCTTCGCGCGCGGCGCGCAGCGCCGCAACGCCCGCCAGATGCCCAATCGGCAGCTCCAGCGGGGCCGCTGACCCCGGCATCCCGGCCTGACCCGAGCTGAGCCGAACTGACCGCCCGCCCCGACCCGTTGCGAGCCGAACCGCCGAGCGAACGGGTCGGGGCCGGGCGTCAGTAGCTGTCGCCGCTGCCGCCGCCCATGTAGCCGCCCTCCGCCCGGGTGAGCCGCCGGGCCTCCTCGTCCAGGCGCCTGGCGAGGATCAGGGTGCCGTCGCTCAACGCCTGCTCATGGAGCCGGGCGGAGAGTTCCCGGAAGAACTCCGCCGCGGACTGCAGCACCGTGTACTCCTCCCACTCCTCGGCGCACTCCGCGTCGTGCAGGATGCGGGCCAACTGGTGGGAGATCTCGGAACGGACCTCCGCGGGCAGGCCGTCGGCGCGCCCGGTCAGGTCGAGGATCGTACGGCACGCCCGCCTGACCCGCTGGAGCAGTCCGAACTCGCGGCTGGGCCGGCTGGTGCGCGTCGACCGCAGGATCGTCACGTCCCCCGTGACGATCTGCCCCTGGATGCTCTCGGCCAGCCTGCGGTTGTAGACGCCCAGCCCCGCCGCCGTCGTGGCGCCCAGCGCCGCGCGGAAGCACGGGTGGATGTGGAACTCCTCCTCGTGCGGCTGGACGGACGGCCACGGGCCTCCGGAGTAGACGACGTCGTTGCCGCGGCGCACGCCCAGGAAACCGACCTCGTACAGCACGGTCAGGATCCCCGGCAGCGTCAGCCCGTGCGCGTACGCGGGGAACTCCCGGTGCAGCGCGCGGGCCACCGGGAGGAACCGCGTCTCCAGCGCCGTCCGCGTCACCACGTAGCCGCTGTTCTGGAAGAGCGGGAAGAGGCGTTCCAGGAACGGATGGGCGACGAGGTACTCCTGGACGAGGTCGATCATCTTCCATTCGGAGAACTGGCGGGTCGCCTCCAGGACGTCGCTCTCCAGGATGCGGTCGCGGTGCCCGTTGGCCATCGCGGTCGACTGGCACCCGTTGAGGTACTGGATGATGTCGCGCGGCCGGGGCAGCGCCCGGGTGAACAGGTAGGAGACGGTGGGCTCGCCGTTCACCGTCCGGGGGAAGATCTCGCCCCACAGCCGTTGCGCGGTCAGGTCCTCGCCGAGGGAGACCCCTGCCCGCCGCAGTGCCAGCGCCTCCAGCTCCGTCTCCGTCCAGGTGATCCGCAGCTCGTCGCTGCGGAACTTGTCGCCTTCGCCGAACGAGAGCGAGTCGTAGATGTCGGAGCGCAGGAACAGCAGGCAGTTCAGCGCCCTGCCGTAGAGGCCCGAGACGTGCCGGGCCGCCAGCAGCAGGCCGATCACCATGGAGTTGCTCTCCCGTTCGGCCGACCACACCTGCTCCAGCTGGTCGACGAGCAGCAGCAGCGGCGGATGCGCCTCCGCGCAGCCGAGGTCGTCGAAGGCGGCGGCCACGCCCTTCTCGATGACGGCGAGCTGGTGCGAGGCGCGGGCCCCCTCGGACTTCACGCGGGTCAGCTCCACCCCGGCGCCGAAGCCGAACGCCTCCAGCGACAGTGCGCCCTGCAGCCCGCGGACGCCCTTGACGATGCGGTCGGAGAGGCTCTCGTCAAGCCATTCCTGGTTGGCCTTGAGGAACCGCCGCAGCGTCCTGACGGACTTGGGGGTCCGGCGGCCGTGCGTGCCCGCGTGCCTGACGACGTGGCGGGCGGCGTGGACGGCGAACACGTACCGCCAGATCAGCGACTTGGCGGTGTCGCCGGGCAGGCCCTGGAGCTCGAACCGGCGGATCTCCTCGCCCGCGGTGTCGTCCGGCGTGATCAGCACGGTGCCGCCGGGGTGCGCCCCGTCCGCGGCGAGCAGGACGCAGATGGCGCTCTTGCCGACGCCCTTGCGGCCGATGACGAGCATCTTGCGTCCCGACATCGCGACGCCGTAGGCGGCCGTCTCCTGGAAGCCGCTGCGCAGGAGCCCGTCGGCAAGGTCGCGTTCGGCGTCGTCGCGTCCGAAGTACAGCCGTTCGACCACCGAAGCCCCGACCATGAGTCCCCTAACCGGTCGCTGTCACGGCTTCCAGTATGGCCGGGGCGAGGCGTTCCAGTTGGTCGACCGCGGAGACCAGGTCGGGGGCGAAGGGGTGGACGAGCACGTGGTCGGCGCCCGCGTCCAGGTGGGCGCGGAGCCGTCCGGCGACGGCGGTTTCGTCGCCCCAGGCCAGGACGTCATCGACGAGGCGGTCGCTGGGGCCGCCCTTCAGGTCGTCGTCGGTGTAGCCGAGGCGCCGGAAGTTGCGGGTGTAGGGGTTGTCGTGGGCCCAGCCGGCGCCGAAGAGGGCGCGGAGGCGGGCGCGTGCGGCGTCGGGCTCGGTCTCCAGGACGACGGCCTGGTGCGGGATCAGCAGGGCGTCCGGGCCGAGGGCGGCGCGGGCGGTCGCCGTGTGCTCGACGGGCTGGAGGAACGGGTGGACGCCGTGGGCGCGTTCGCGGGCGAGCCGGTGGGCCTTCGGGCCGAGCGCCGCCAGGACGCGGGGGTAGGGGACGCCGGGGAGGATGCGCCGGGACGCGGCGTCCATCGCGTCGAGGTAGTCCCGGAGCGCGGTCAGGGGGCGGTCGCCGGAAGCCCCGCCCAGGCCCAGGACGAACCGGTCCGGGTACGCCTCGGCGAGGGTGGCCGCGCCGCCGTGCATGGCGACCGGGTCGCGCATGGACACGTTGGCGATGCCGGTGCCGACGGTGAGGCGTTCGGTGGCGGCCAGCATCAGCGCGTGCTGGGCGAAGACCTCGCGCCCGCCGGCCCCCGAGGCGGCGGGCGGTTCGCCGCTCCACAGCGAGGTGTAGCCGAGGCGCTCGACGCGGGCGAACTGCTCGCGCTGGACGGCGGCGGACGCCTCCAGCAGGGTGGCCGGCGCCACCCAGACCCCGAACCGGCCGCGGAACACGTCCATGATCCCTCCCAAATAATCGGAGCCAGCCTCCGGTTAATCTCCACTACAATAAGGAGGCAGCCTCCGCTTTGGCAAGCGGAGCAAGGGAGGGCGGGCATGCGGGCCGACGCACGGCGCAACTACGAACGGCTCCTGCGCGAGGCGCGCGCCGCCTTCGCCGAAAGCGGCGTCGAGGCGTCCCTGGAGGACATCGCGCGGCGTGCGGGCGTGGGCATCGGCACCCTCTACCGGCACTTCCCCACCCGGGACGCGCTGCTGGAGGCGCTGCTGCGGGACGGGTTCGACGCGCTGGCCGCGCGGGCGCGCGACGCCCCCGGCACGCGCGACGCCCTCGCCGCCTGGGCGCTCGCGCTGATGGAGTCCAGCACCGCCTACCGCGGGCTGACCACGGCGTTCATCACCACCCTGCGGGACGAGTCGACCGAGCTGTACGCCTCGTGCAAGGCGCTGAACGCGGCCGGCTCGGACCTGCTGGCCCGCGCGCAGCGGGCGGGCGAGATCAGGCCCGACGTGGACGCGCCGGAGTTCCTCACCATGGTCTACGGCATCGCGTGGGCCGACGAGCAGGCCCGCGGCGGCCGCACCGAGCGGCTCCTGGGCCTCCTGCTCGACGGCCTGCGCCCGCCGCGGCCATGAGAAGGGCTCAGATGAGGCCCTGCGCCAGGACGGCCTCGGTCACCCGCTCGAACCCGGCGATGTTGGCGCCCAGCACGTAGTCTCCCGGAGCCCCGTAGCGCTCGGCGGTCGCGTACACCTCCTCGTGGACGGACCGCATGATCCGCGCCAGCTCGTTCTCCACCTGCTCGAACGTCCACGACTCGCGGCCGGCGTTCTGCCGCATCTCCAGGCCGCTGGTCGCGACGCCGCCCGCGTTGGCGGCCTTGCCCGGCCCGAACGCGACGCCCGCCTCCCGGAACAGCCGGACGGCCTCCGGGGTGGCCGGCATGTTCGCGCCCTCGGAGACGGCCTTGACCCCGTTGCGGACCAGCGTCGCGGCGGCGTCGGCGTCCAGCTCGTTCTGCGTCGCGGACGGGAAGGCGATGTCGGCGGGCACGTCCCAGACGCTGCCGCCGGGCACGTACCGGGCGGAGGAGCCGCGCGCCTCCGCGTAGTCGGACACCCGGCCCCGCTCCACCTCCTTCACCTGGCGGAGGAGGGCGACGTCGATGCCCTTCTCGTCGACCACGTAGCCGCCCGAGTCGGACACGGTGATGACGTTGGCGCCCAGCGACTGCGCCTTCTCGACCGTGTGGATCGCGACGTTCCCGGATCCGGAGACGAGGACCTGCCGCCCCTCGTAGTCCTCCCCGATCAGCCGCAGCATCTCGGCGGTGAACAGCACGTTCCCGTACCCGGTGGCCTCCGGCCGGCCCGCCGAGCCGCCCCAGCCGGGGCCCTTCCCGGTGAGGACCCCGGCCTCCCAGCGGTTGGTGAGCCGCCGGTACTGCCCGAACAGGTAGCCGATCTCCCGCGTGCCGACCCCGATGTCGCCGGCCGGGACGTCGGTGTGCTCGCCGAGGTGGCGGTGCAGCTCGGTCATGAACGACTGGCAGAACCGCATCACCTCGGCGTCCGAGCGGCCGTGCGGGTCGAAGTCGCTGCCGCCCTTGCCGCCGCCGAGCGACAGCCCGGTCAGCGCGTTCTTGAACACCTGCTCGAAGCTGAGGAACTTCATGATCCCCAGGTTGACCGAGGGGTGGAAGCGCAGCCCGCCCTTGTAGGGCCCCAGCACCCCGTTGAACTCCACGCGGAACCCGCGGTTCACGTGGATCTCGCCGGAGTCGTCCGTCCAGGGGACGCGGAAGATGATCTGCCGTTCGGGCTCGGTGATCCGCTCGACGACCTTGGCGTCGGCCAGCTCGGGACGGGCGTCCAGGACGGGGACGAGGGCGTCCAGCACCTCGCGTACCGCCTGGTGGAACTCGGGCTCGCCCGGGTTCCGGCGGAGGATCCGCTCGTAGGTCTCCTCCAGCGCGGACACCGCGGCGCCGGACGCCGATCGGTGGGGGGACAAGGGCATGTGCGCTCCTTCTGGGACGACACTTTTCACTCGCTCACCGTCACGGAGCATATGTTCACCGCGCCGCCGGTCTCCCGTGAGATCGGTCAGCGTCGCGGACGGGATAGGTCAGTCGTTCCTGATCGGCGCCCCGTTCGGCTTCCTGAGGGCCTCGATGACGCTGCCCAGCCCGTCGGCAGCGTGACCTGCCTTGACGGCCCGCTCGAACAGGTCGCGGAGCGCGGCCGGGTAGGCGGTGTCGATGCCGGCGTCGCGGCTGGCCTCGACGACGTGCCCGGCGCCCACGGCCTGCATGGTGAGGCTGTTGAGGTCTCCCGGAGAGTGACCGGCCTCGATTTCGTCGGTGATGATTTTCAGGAAGGCCATCGGGCCGTCCTCGGCCAGCTCGCGCACCGTCCGGGCGGCGTACGGGAGGAACTCGCGCGCGCTCACCCCGGCCGTCTCCAGCAGCGCCACCGAGTGCATGTAGCTGCTGAGCGTGGACCAGAACAGGAACAGCTGCGCCTGGTAGTAGAGCATGGCCAGGCCGGGGTCCTCGCCCACGTAGGACACGTCGGCGATCGCCTTCAGGGTGTCGCTGTGGCGGTCGATGGCCTGCTCGGGGCCGCTGTAGAAGACGTACGCGCCCGGCCGGCCGATCCCGGGCGGCGGCGTCATGATCCCGCCGGTGAGCAGGACGGCGCCGTGCCCGGCCGCCCACGCGGACGCCTTCCGCAGCTCCTCCGGGGTGCCCGAGCTGAGGTTGACCAGGACCTTTTCGTCCAGTGCCCCGGTGGCCGGGCCGAGCGAGTCGTACATGGCCCCGTAGTCGATCTGGCTGATGACGATCACCTCGGACGCGGCGAGGGCGTCGGCGGGCGTGACCGCCTTGGTCGCGCCCTTGGAGACCAGGGGGTCGGCCTTGCTCGCCGTGCGGTTCCACACCGTGGTCGGGTGCCCCTTGGCGAGGAAGGTCTCGGCCATGCCCGCCCCCATGGGGCCGAGGCCGATGACGGTGACGGGTGCGAGTTCGTGCGTAGACATATGCGCTCCTTTCAACGGGATCCACAGTGCTGGGCGCGGCTACGGATCCCCTTCGGATCCGCTACGGACGTGCGCGCGAACGCCCGTCCGAGGGCGGTTAGCCTGGCGGTGTGCGCTTCGGGGTGCTCGGTCCGCTGGCGGTGTGGACGGACGACGGCCGTCCCGTCCACGTGCCCGAGCCCAAGGTCAGGGCGCTGCTGGCCGATCTGCTGGTGGCCAGGGGGCGGCCGGTGCCGTCCGACCGGCTGGTGGACGATCTGTGGGGCGAGCGGCCCCCGCGCAACCCCACCGGCACGCTCCAGGCGCGGATCTCGCAGCTGCGCGCCGTCCTGGACGGTGCGGAGCCCGGCGCCCGCGCGCTGGTCGCGTTCCGTCCGCCCGGGTACGCCCTGGAGGCGTCGGATGTGGACGCGGCGCGTTTCGAGGAGTTGACCGTCCGGGCGGGGAAGGCGGCCGACCCCGGGCTCAGGGCGTCTCTGCTGGTGGAGGCGCTGGACCTGTGGCGGGGCGAGGCGTTCGCCGACGTCGCCGACGCCGCTTTCGCCCGCGCCGCGATCACCGACCTGGAGGAGCGGCGCCTGGCCGCCCTGGAGGACCTCGCCTGGACGCGCCTGGAACTGGGCGAGCATGCCCTGGCCGCGAGCGAACTGGCGGGGCCGGTGGCGCACCATCCGCTGCGCGAGCGGCTGCGCGCCGCGTACATGAAGGCGCTCTACCTCGCCGGCCGCCAGGGTGAGGCCCTGGCCGCCTACCAGGACCTGCGCGAACGCCTGGCGGAGGAGCTGGGCGTCGATCCGGGGCCGGAGGCCGCCGCGTTGCACCAGGCGATCCTGCTCCGGGACCCCGCGCTGGCGCCGCGTCCGGCCACCGTCCCGGAGGCTGCGGCGCCTTCGCGGACGAACCTGCCCGAGCCGCTCAGCGACCTCGTCGGCCGCGACGAGGCGATCAAGGAGGCCCGGGACGCGCTGGCGACCTCCCGGCTGGTCACGCTCACCGGGCCGGGCGGGGTGGGCAAGACCCGGCTGGCGCTGGCGGTCGCCGCCGATCCGGGCGGGCCGCCCTTCCCTGACGGCGTGTGGCTGGCGGAGCTGGCCGCGGTTCCGGCCGCCGGGAGCGCCGGGGTGCTCGGCGACGCCGTGGCGGGCGTGCTCGGCCTGCGGGACGACTCGCTCCCCGGGGATCCGGTGGAACGGCTCGCGGAGGCGCTGCGCGGGCGCCGGATGCTGCTCGTCCTCGACAACTGCGAACACGTGATCGGCCCGGCGGCGGAGCTGGCCGTGCGGCTGCTGGCGTCGGCGCCCGGCCTGCGGGTCCTGGCGACCGGCCGGGAGCCGCTGGGGATCGAGGGCGAGCGGCTGCTGGCCGTCCCGCCGCTGGAGCACGCGGGCGCGGTGGAGCTGTTCACGGCGCGGGCCGCGGCGGCCGCGCCGGGCTTCACCGTGGACGATCCCGCGGCGGTCGCGATGATCTGCCGGCGGCTGGACGGGATTCCGCTGGCGCTGGAGCTGGCCGCCACCCGCGTGCGGGCGCTGGGTGTGCGGGAGCTGGCCGGGCGGCTGGACGATCGCTTCCGGGTGCTGTCCTCGGGACGGCGGGACGCCCCCGCCCGGCAGCGCACCCTGCGGGCGGTGATCGACTGGAGCTGGGAGCTGCTGGACGGCCCGGAGCGCCTCGTCCTGCGACGCCTGGCCGTGCACGCCGACGGCTGCGCGCTGGAGGCCGCCGAGCGGATCTGCGCCGAGCCGGGCGTCGACGTGCTGGACGTGCTGGCCCGCCTTGTGGACCGGTCGCTGGTCACGGTCGTGCGGGACGGATCGGGCGGCACGCGGTACCGGCTGCTGGAGTCGGTCGCCGCCTACGGCCTGGAGCGGTTGGAGGAGGCGGGCGAGGGTGACGCCGTCCGGCGCCGCCACGCGCGCCACTACGCCGGGCTGGCCGGGCGCGGGACGGCCGGGCTGCGCGGGCCGGATCAGCGGCAGTGGCTCGGGCGCCTCGACCGGGAGGGCGCCAACCTGCGCGCCGCGCTGGACCGGGCCGCCGGCGCCGGGGACGCGGACCTCGCGCTGGCGCTGGTCAACGGGCTCGCCTGGTACTGGTACCTGCGGGGCCGTTTCGGTGAGGCGACCCGTTCGCTGGACGCCGCGCTCGCCGTGCCGGGTCCGGCCGATCCGGTGGCGCGGGCGGAGGCGGTGGCCTGGCGCGCGGGCATGGTCATGGCCTCCGGCGACGGGGACGACTCGGAGCGGCTGAGGCTGGAGGCGCTGCGCGCGTACGACGGCCTCGACGCTCCGGATTCGCTGGCCCGTGCGCGGGTGGTGTGGTTCCTCGGGCACGTCCACTGGCCGTACGGCGACCTGGACGCCAACGCCGAGCGGGTCGCGGGCGCGCTGGCGACGTTCCGGGCCCGCGGCGACCGCTGGGGGACGGCGGCGGCGCTGAGCCTGCGGGCCAAGCAGGCGATGGTGCGCGGCGACCTGGACGGGCTGGCCCGCGACGGCGAGCGCAGCCTGCGGCTGTTCCGCGAGCTCGGGGATCCGTGGGGGCGGCTGGAGGCGACCGACGCGCTCGGCCGCCATGCGGAGATCACCGGCGACTACGGGCGGTCGGCCGCGCTGCGGCGGGAGGCCCTGGCCCTGGCGGAGGAGCTGGGTCTGGGGGCGGAGGCCGCGTTCAAGCTGGCGGAGCTGGGCCGGCTGGCGCTGCTGACCGGCGACCTGGAACGGGCAGGGGAGCTGCACGAGCGGGCGTTCCGGCTGGCGGCCGCGCTGCCGAGCCGGTCCGCGCTGGAGTTCTCGGAGATCGGGCTGGCGCTGGTGGCGCGGCGTCGCGGCGACCTGGACGCGGCGGAGCGGCACCTGCGGGCCCGGCTGGGCTGGCTGCGCGACATCGGCGGCCGGTCCGGGGTCGCGTTCGTGCTGGCCCAGCTGGGGTTCGTGGCGGAGCAGCGCGGTGCGGCGGGACGCGCGCTGGAGCTGCACCGCGAGGCGCTGGACGCGGCGCGGGCGACGGGCGACCCGCGTGCGGTGGCGCTGGCGCTGGAGGGGATCGCCGGGGCGCGGGCGGCGGCCGGGCACCCCGCCGAGGCGGCGCGGCTGCTCGGGACGGCCGGCGGCCTGCGCGCCTCGATCGGCGCCCCGCTCCCGCCGGGCGAGCGCGCCGACGTGGAGCGGATCGAGGCGGCGGCCCGTGCCGCGCTGGGCGACCGGGTCTTCGACGAGACGTTCGAGGGGGCCTTGGGGCGGGGCGCGGAGGCGTGGTTTAATCTAGATGTCAGCTATCCAGATTGAGAGGCGGGCCGATGACGCACCCACCCGGTGATCTCGCCTGGCAGGGCGAGCTGCTGGACCTCGACGCCTATCTGGCCCGCATCGGCTACGAGGGCGACCGCTCCCCGACCCTGGAGACGCTGCGCCGCCTGCAGGGCGGGCACGTCACCTCCATCCCGTTCGAGAACCTGGAGATCTTCCTCGGCCGGCCCGTGCTGCTGGGCGTGGAGGCCGTCCAGGACAAGCTCGTCCGGCACCGGCGCGGCGGCTACTGCTTCGAGCACACCGAGCTGTTCGCGGCCGCGCTGGAACGGCTCGGCTTCACCTTCACCGCCCTCAGCGCCCGCGTCTCGCTGGGCTTCGACAAGCTGCTGCCCGCCACGCACGCGCTCGTCCGCGTCGAGGTCGACGGCGGGCTGTGGATCTGCGACGTCGGCTTCGGCGCCGGCCCGCTCGCGCCCCTCCCGTTCGAGGACGGCGCCGAGGCGGAGCAGGGCGGCTGGGCATACCGGCTCGAACGGCTCACCGGCGACGCGGGCGGGCTGCCCGGCGCGCAGGAGTGGGCGCTGCACCAGCGGGGCCCGGAGGGCTGGCTGCGCCGCCACACGTTCATGCTCGCGCCCTCGTACCGGATCGACTACGAGGTCGGGAACCACTTCGTCTCCACCCACCCGAACTCGCCGTTCACCGGCCGCGCCTACAGCCAGCGGTACGCGCCGGACGTCCAGTACCAGCTGGACGGCACGCGGCTGACGGCCACGCACGCCGACGGGCGCGCCGACGCGGTCGAGGTCCGGGAGCTGGAGCCGGGCGAGGTCCCCAAGGTCCTCGCCGAGACCTTCGGCGTCGAGCTGGCCGCCGCCGACGCGTCCCGGCTGGTCGGCGAGCTGTCGCGGGCGCGGGGGTAGCACCGTGCGGATGAACGAGGGGGTCGAGTGGGCGGCGCACGTCCTGCTGCTGCTCGACTGGGTGGACTCGGACCGCCCGATGTCCACCACCCGGCTGGCGGCGGGCTACGAGCTGCCGCCGCCGTACCTCAACAAGCAGCTCCAGGCGCTGGTCAGGGCGGGCCTCCTGACCTCGACGCCGGGGGCGCGGGGCGGGTTCCGGCTGGCCCGCCCGCTCGACAAGATCACCCTGATGGACGTGGTCACCGCGATCGAGGGGCCGGACGAGGCGTTCCGCTGCACCGAGATCCGGCGGCACGGGCCCGGCCGGGACGCCCCGGAACGCGTCTACGACTCCCCCTGCGCGGTGAACGCCGCGATGCGCCGGGCCGAGCTGGCCTGGCGGCAGGCGCTGGCCGAGCAGACGCTCGCCGACGTCCAGGCGGAGGCCGAGGCGCACGCCCCGCGCCTGGGCGAGCAGCTCCGCGCCTGGCACGAGCGCACCTGAGAACCGCAACGTCCACCCTGCGCACCGCCGCAGGCCGTGAATCTGGACATCAAGTATCCAATTAAGTGAGGGAGTATCGATCATGCAGGAACGGATGCCCGACGTCACCGAGCTGGCGCCCGGCGCGTACAAGGCCCTGTTCGCCCTGGAGGCGTTCCTGGGGCAGAGCGGCCTCCCCGCCGCCACCCGCCACCTGATCAAACTGCGGGCCAGCCAGATCAACGGCTGCGGCTTCTGCGTCGACATGCACGCCCACGACGCCAAGAAGGACGGCGAGAGCGACGAGCGCCTCTGGTCGGTGGCGACCTGGCGCGAGGCGCCGTACTACACCGCCGAGGAGCGGGCCGCGCTGGCCCTGACCGAGGCCGCCACCCGCCTGGCCGACAACCCGGACGGCGTCCCGGACGACGTCTGGGACGAGGCCGCCGACCACTACGGCGAGGAGGAGCTGGCCGCCCTGGTCATGGCCATCGCGGCGATCAACGCCTGGAACCGGATCAACGTCACCATCCGCCGGCCCGCCGGCGCCCTGCGCCGCGCCGCCGCCTGACCGGTCACGTGACAGATGCCCCGGTCATCGGCTCGTCCTAGCGTCGGAGTGGACGGAAGGAGAGCCGATGGCCAGGGCAGACGACGAGCGGCCGGCGGCCGTCCGGTGGATCGCCGGACGCGCCCGCCCGCTGGGCACCGCGGCACCGGACGATCTGGAGCCGCTGCGGGCGCTCGCGGACGGCGCCGCGGTCGTGGGGCTGGGCGCCTCGACCCGCGGCGCGCACGAGGTGTCCGCGCTCCAGCACCGCATCCTGCGGTTCCTGGTGGAGGAGGAGGGGTTCCGCGCCCTCGCCCTGGAGGAGGACTGGACGACCGGCCTGCTCCTGGACGCCCACGTGCTGACCGGCGAGGGCGAGCCGCGCGCGCTACTGAGGCGGATGTGGCTGCCCTGGCAGACCCGCGAGATGCTCGACGTCCTCGCCTGGATGCGGGCGTACAACCAGCGGAACCCCGGCGATCCCGTGCGGTTCGTCGGGGTGGACATGTCCACGACGCGCGCGGTCGCCTACGACGCCGTCGCCGCGTACGCGCGCCGCGCCGCCCCCGGCCGGCTGCCCGAACTGGAGGAGCACTACGGGCCGCTCCGCCCCGACCCCGCCGCCGCGATCGACGAGCACGTCGGACGCTACCGGCGCCTCCCCGACAAGCGACCGCACATCCGCCGCGCCGAGCAGGCGCACGACCTGGTCGCCGGGCTGCCCGCCGCCGAAGGACGGGACCTGGCGCTCCACCACGCCCGCGCGATCGTGGACTTCCACCGCTTCCACTCCCGCCCGGTCATGGAGGCCCTCCCGTACGTGGAGCGCCGCATGGCCGAGAACATCCTCGGGTGGCGCGGGCACACCGGCTCGAAGATCGTCTACTGGGGCGGCATCGGGCACTCCGCCGGCAACACGGGCGGGCTGCTGCGCGAGCGGCTCGGCACCGGCTACCTCTCCATGGCCCTGACCTTCGGGCGCGGGGCGGTGCACGGCGGCGTCCCCGTCCCGCACCCGCCCGGCGACTTCGCCGACGCGGTGTTCGACGAGGCCGCCCCGTCCGGGCTCTACCTGGCCGACCTCCGCGCTCCCGAGAACGACGCCGCCCGCGCGTGGCTGGACGCCCCGGCCAAGCTCCGCGTGATCGGCCCCGGGTACCGGGCCGAGGACGACGCCGACCACCACATGGCCGGGGGCACGATCCGCCGCTGGGTCGACGCCGTCGTCCACACCCGCGAGGTGACGCCCGCGCGCTTCGTCCCTCAGGCTGAGGCCAGGTCGAGCCGGGCCAGCTCACCGCGCGACGCGACGCCCAGCTTGGGATAGACCTTGTAGAGGTGGTAGCCGACGGTCCGGGGGCTGAGGAACAGCTGGGCGCCGATCTCCCGGTTGCTCAACCCGGACGCGGCCAGCCGCACGACCTGCAGCTCCTGCGGGGTGAGCGAGGCCAGCGCCCCGGCCGTCCCGTCCGGCTCGGCGACGCTCTCCCCGGCGGCGCGCAGCTCGGTCCGGGCGCGCTCGGCCCAGGGCTCGGCGCCGAGCCGCTCGAAGGCGTCCAGGGCCGAGTGGAGGAGAGGGCGGGCGTCGTTGCGGCGGCGGGACCGGCGCAGCCACTCCCCGTACAGCAGCTCGGTGCGGGCCCGCTCGAACGGCGAGGACGCCGCGTCCCGGCGGTGCAGCTCGACCGCCCGCGCGAACGCCTGGTCCGCCTCCCCTGCGCCGGTGGCGAGCAGGGCGGCGCAGCGCAGCGCGATCGCCTCGGCCCACGGGCGGCGGATCCGCGCGGCCCAGTCCCGGTACCAGGCGGCGGCCTCCCGCCCGCGCTCGGGAGTCCCCGCCCGCACGGCGGCCTCGACCAGGTCGGGCAGGCTGCCGAGGGAACCCTGCCGCCGGGACCCCGCCACCACGTCCGACAGCCGGGACAGCGCGGCCTCGTACCGGCCGAGGCCCAGATCGAGCAGGCCCAGCGCCCCGGCGGCGTGCGCCGTGCCCGGCGGGACGCCGCGCCGCAGCGCCTCCCCCGCCAACTCCGCGCAGCGCTCCTCCTCACCCGCGATCGCCGCCAGCAGCGCCAGCACGGTCGCGTTGTAGACGCGGAGGCGGTGCTGCCCGATGTCCCCGGCGATCCGCATGCCCTCGGTCGCCGCGGTGAGGGCCTCGGCGTGCCGTCCCAGCATGAGCCGGGCCCGGGCGAGCAGCGGCAGCGCCAGGGACAGCAGCCCGGCCGAGCCCTGGTCGCGGCAGCGCTGCGCCACGTCGGCGGCCACCCGCTCGGCGCCCTCGAGGTCCCCGGCGAGCAGCCGCCACCACCCGGTCTCCACGACCTCACGAGTGCCCAGGCAGCCGGCCATGTCGGTGATCAGCTCGTTCAGCGCGGCCGTGTCCCCGCCCGCGGCCGGCGGGTCCTGGCCGAGGAACATCGTGGCCAGGGCGCGCGGCAGGTGCCCGTTCGGCAGCTTCAGCTCCTCGGCCCGCTCGGCCGCCCGGCGCAACGCGTCCACGTCCCCGGCCTTGGACGCGGCGGAGGCGGCCTTGAAGAGCAGGTGACCGGCCAGGTGCGGCTCCTGGTCCGCGACCTCGCCGGCGATCCCGCTCAGCAGCCGGTACGCCTCCCTGCCGCGGTCGCCCTCCTCGGCGAGCAGGGCCCGGATCAGCACCAGGTCGGCCCGCCGCACCGGGTCGGGCGTGTCGGCCTCGGCCCGTTCGGCGAGCGCGATGGCGTGCTCGGACAGGCCGCCGTCGGCGGCGGCGCGGGCCGCGACCGCCAGCCGCCGCCCCCGGTCGGCGGGGTCGGGGCTGAGCACGGCGGCGCGCTCGTACATCGCCGACACCACCGCGTTCCCGCCCACGCCGAGGTCGAGCCCGGCGGCGCGCTCCAGGACGGCGGCCACGGTCTCGTCCGGCCCGGTGGCGGACCGGGCCAGGTGCCAGGCGTACCGGCACCCGTCGCCCAGCTCCCGGTGCGCCTCGGCGAGCGCGCGGTGCGCGGCCAGCCTGCGGCTCAGCGGCGCGGCCGTGTACGCCGCGGTCCGGATCAGCGGGTGCCGGAACTTCAGGAGCCCGTCGGCGGAGGTCACCAGGCCCCGGCGCTCGGCCGGGTCGAGATCGGCGACCGACGCGCCGAGCCGTCCGGCCGCCGGGACGATCAGCGCGAGATCGCCGGTGCCGTCGGCCGCCGCGACCAGCAGCGCGGTCCGCGAGGGCTCCGGCAGCGCCGCGACACGAGCGGCGAACGCCCCCTGGATCCGCTGGAACCTGGACGACGGGGAGTCAGTCCTCGCGGACACGGCGGGCAGTTCCAGCAGCGCCAGCGGGTTGCCCATCGCCTCGGCCAGGATCTCGTGCCGCTCGTGCCGGGGCAGCTCGGCGGCACGCTCGGCCAGCAGGTCGGCGGCGGCCGCCGGGTCAAGGCCGCGCAGCCGCAGTTCGGGCAGGCCGGGCGCGACGAACTCCGTCTCGTCGGGGTCGCGCGCGGCCAGCAGCACCGCGATCGGCTCGGCCTCCAAGCGCCGGACCGCGAACAACAGCACCTCAGCCGACGCGGAATCGAGCCACTGCACGTCGTCGACCAGGCACAGCAGCGGGCGTTCCTCGGCGAGATCGGCCAGCAGAGTGAGCAAAGCCAGCCCGGCCAGGAACCGATCCCCATCACCGCCGCCGCCCATGCCGAGCACCTCACGCAGGGCACCCGCCTGCGGACCCGGCAGCGCGTCGATCCTGTCCAGCTCCCCGCCGAGCAGCAGGTGCAGGCCCGCGTACGGCATCCCGGTCTCGTTCTCGATGCCGGTCCCGCGCAGCACCCGCATGCCCTTCCCGGCGGCACGGGCCGCGGCGAGCTCCAGCAACGCCGTCTTCCCGATCCCGGCCTCGCCCCGCAGCACCAACGCCCCGCTCCGGCCACCGGCGGCCCCGTCCAGCAGCCGGTCGATCGCGGCCGCTTCCCCGGCCCTCCCGTGCAACCGCATGTCCACAACCGTTCCTATTCAGTTTCAGTGTGCAGGATTGGCATCTGATGCCGACTCCCGGAACTGCGCGTATCCCGAACGGTGTTGGATGCGCTGGTCACCCGCGTTCGTCTGCCCGTCCGGCTGGGTGCATCGTGTGCAGGTTCCGTGACGGGTGGGCGGGTTCCCTCACGCCTTCGGCTACCCGGTCGGGCCTGGGCGGTCCGATGCCCCTGCTCATCGCTCCGGTGAGCAGGGGGCGGTGCCGTCCGTCGCCGGATCGGGTGCCCGAGGGCGCGTCGCCCGATCGCGATGCTCGCGGCATCGTGCCGGGACACTTCACGGCGTGGGGTACGCAGCGGCTTCTGCCAATGCTGGGCACCCCACTGGGATGTGTAGGCCGGGTCGACGGCCACGACCGCCAAGCCCGCTTCGGCCGCCATCGACACCAGCCGTGCCTTCAGTTTCTCGGTGGGGAAGCCGGAGATCAGCTGCCGGAACCGCCTGCGCCGCCCGTGCTTCTCCCGGGTCTTGCCGTCGGTGAAGTCGAGGTCTTCGATGGCGATGGCGACCACGCCGCAGGATACGGCCCAGTGCAGCAGGCGGGTGAGGGCGTGCCGGATCTGCGCGTCACGGTGGGTGGAGGTGCCGGTCAGGGTGTAGCCGAAGCGGTGCGGGTCGCCGATGGGGTTGCCGCAGGGGTCGAGCCGCCATGCGGCCAGGTGGTCGGCGTTGGCGTCCACCCCGACCACACCCCGCGCGCACGCCGTCCGGAGGGGGATCGCCTGGACGGGGCTGCGCTGCCAGGACGCGGTCAGATACCAGCGGTCGCGTTCGGGGTCGTGGTGGATGCGGTAGGCCACCGCCCGGTCCGCCTGGACGCGGTCGGCCCACTCGGCGCCCCGGTGCCGGAACGCGACGCGGGCGGCCAGGACGTAGCGGCCGTGCGGAGCGTTCGCCAGGGACGCCAAGGGGGCGGGGAGGCGGATCGACACCTGGCCGCCGGGGGTGAGGCGGATGGTCTCGTTACCGCACCGCTTCCCGCTCTCGCCATCGGCGGCCAGGAACGATCGCCGGGCCTCCCAGCGCTCCCGCCACCGCCGCTCGGTGAGCCCGGCATCGCCGAGATGGTGGCGGGTGCGGGCGAGTCTCTTGCCGCCGCGTACCACGTGCACGATCCCGGCGTCCCGGTCGGCCCGCTCACCGGTGAGCCGGTCTTTCAGAACGGCCAGGCGGCGGGACTTGGCGAACCACTCGCGCCGGGACCCGTACCCGCCCGGCGCCCGCCCGGCACCCCTGGCTCCCATGGGCAGGGACAGCCGGTGCTCCAGCGTCCGCACTCCCGCCTCCAGGCCCTGGATGTGCGCGTGCTGGGCGCGGCGGGCCAGGGCCCACTGGTCATGGGTGGCCTTGGTGATCGAACCGGCCCACCGCGCCGACGACACCCCGGTCAACTCCCGCTTGCGCGCCGCCCACCGATCCGCATCATGCGCCAGGCCATCGCCACACCGGGCCTTCAGATCCCGGGCGGCCAGCGACCCCAGATGCGCCCCCACCAGCCGCAACACCCGCTCGTCGGCAGCGGTCAGGCCCTTGAGACGGTCACGCACCGCCACCCCCGGCGGGCCCGCCGCCACGAACGGCGGCGCGATCGGACGCACCCCGCCGCCTGGGGGGCGGGCTGCGCGGCCGGGAGCGGCAGCACCACCGGAAGCGGTGCGCGACATGACGAACACTTTAAGTGACATAACTCGAACATGCAATCGACTTCTGCTGCTCGGACGCCGTGGCGGCACATCGCCATAGGCACGCATGGGTATTCATGGACACTCCTGAACACTCTCCCGCCAACAGGTCCGAACCCTACGTATGTCGGTGATAAGGCCGACGCTAAGCAGGCGGCGGGGGACCTGTCATCTGTCACGCGACTGGGGAGTTGCGCCTACCGCTCCGGTGGAGCCAGGCCCACTGATTCTTCGCGGCCGCGTTCCTAGGTTGAGGGCAACCTGACCGAGGAGCCCTGATGACCGAGCGAACCAGAAGGAACGTCCTGCGCGGCGGCCTGGCTGCGACGGCGGCGGGCATCGCCGTCCCCACCCTTGGAGCCGGCCCCGCCGGAGCGGAACCCGGCTGCCCGCTCCCGCCCGGCCCCGCCAAGGTCGGACGCGACGACCCGCGCCACCGATCCCTGGCCACCCGCGGCTACAACCGGCGGTTCGTGGGCCGGCCCGAGCACGTGTGGGTGGTCGGCACGACCGAACACGTCGTCCGGGCCGTGCAGGAGGCGGTCGACGGCGGCAAGAGGGTCACGGTCCGCAGCGGCGGCCACGGCTTCGAGGACTTCGCCGCCGACCCCGCCGTGCAGGTCGTCATCGACACCTCCGCCATGACCGCCGTCTACTACGACCCGGGCCGCCGCGCGTTCGCCGTGGAGGCGGGCGCCCTGCTGGGCGAGGTGTACCGCAGGCTCTACCTGGGCTGGGGCGTGACGATCCCCGCCGGATGGTGCCCCACCGTGGGCGCCGGCGGGCACGTCCTGGGCGGCGGCTTCGGCCCGCTGTCACGGTCGATGGGCCTGGCCGTCGACCACCTCCACGCGGTCGAGGTCGTCGTGGTGGACCGAGCGGGCAGGGCCCGCAGCGTCGTCGCCACCCGCGAGGCCACGGACCCGAACCGGGACCTGTGGTGGGCGCACACCGGCGGCGGGGGCGGCAACTTCGGCATCGTCACCCGCTACTGGTTCCGCACGCCCGGCGCGCGCGGCGACGACCCCGCCCGGCTGCTCCCCGCGCCGCCGCCGACCGTGCTGACCTTCACCATCACCTGGGACTGGAACGGGTTCGACAAGGCGTCCTTCGCCCGGATGGTCCGCAACTACGGCGCATGGGCCGAGCGCAACAGCGCGCCGGACTCCCCGTCCACCCGGCTCTACAGCGAGCTCCAGCTCAACCGCCGGCCGGCCGGGACGCTCGGCATGATCGGCCAGGTGGCCGCCGCGTCCGGCGCCGAACGGCTGCTGGACGACCATCTGGCCGCGATCAACCGCGGCGTCCCGGTCACCCCGGTCCGCCAGGTGAGGAACCAGCCCTGGCTGGCCGCCGCCCTGGCCGGATCGCCGGGCGAACCCGGCCCCCACTACCGGCTGAAGGCCAAGTCGTCGTACCTGCGCCGCCGCCTGAGCGACCGGCAGATCGACGTCCTGCACCACCATCTCACCCGGACCGACTACGACTACCTGGGCGGCATGCTCAACCTCTACACCTTCGGCGGCCGGGTCAACACCGTCGCCCCGGACGCGACGGCGACGCCGCACCGCGACACGATCATGAAGGTCTTCCTGGTCAACGGCTGGGAGGACCCCGCCGACGACCACCGGCACATCGCCTGGCTGCGGGAGCTCTACCGCGACCTGTACGCCGACACCGGCGGCGTCCCGGCGCCCGGCGACGGCGCGTTCATCAACTACCCCGACGCCGACCTGGCCGACCCCGCCTGGAACAGGGGCGCGCCCTGGCACACCCTCTACTACCGGGACAACTACCCCCGGCTCCAGCAGGTCAAGGCCAGGTGGGACCCGCGCGACGTCTTCCGCCACACCCTCTCGGTGCGCCCCGCCTAGCCGCGGACGCCGTCGTACCCCTGTGAGCACCCCACAGCGATACCGCACACCGGGGCGCCCGACTACGTTGATCAGCATGAGGGCAGGGGACGAGTTGGCGGGCCGTTACCGGCTCAAGCGCGGGCGTTGGGCGATGTCGCAAAAGCCGTGGCAGGCGGTCGCGGGAACTGACCCAGCAGGACGACGAACTGGCCTGGTGGACGCTTGGCGGCGGCAAGCCCGGCTGATATCAAGCGGCCCATGGCGAGATACCGCACCCGCGACGGCCACGATGTCACCATCGGTGCACGAGTTTGGGCCCAGAACGGGACCGGACCGTTCGCTATCACGAAACCCGGCACGGCTTACGGGTCGACTCCCGAAGGCTGGGTGCTCATGGTCGGCGCAGACGGCGAAGAAAGACTCCATGCCCCAGAGGACGTCTCGATCTACTACTACCTCTCCAGGCCGTCCCAGTCCTGACAGCGCTGAGCACGTAATGAACGTGCGCGATGCGGGGGTTCCGGCCAGATAAATCCGCAGCGTGCCCTTTCGGACCTACTTGGTTTATCCCCGGTCGAGGGCGTCCAGGACGAACCGGACCCGCTCCTCGACCGGGACGCGCGGCAGCTCGACCAGCTCGTAGCCGAACTCCCGGTACGTCTCCACCATCGACGCGTGGGTCCGCTCCGCGACCTCCAGGGACTGCCTGCGCTCCTCGTCCCGCCGGTAGATCTCCGGCCACGGCGGCGCGACGAACACCCGGCGGTGGTACCGGAAGGCCCGCGCCGCCTCCATCACATGCGCCGGTACGGGCCGCCCCTCCAGCCGCAGGTAGCCGACGATGTCCGGGACGCCGCGATCGAAGAACACCAGACCGGACGACGCCGCCAGTCCGTACGAGCGCAGCTCCCACGACAGCATCAGCTCGGCGAACAGGTCCGGATCCTTCCAGGGCAGCCCCGGGCCGCCGATCGCCATCTGGTCGCGGATCACCCCGCGGCCGGCCTCATCCGACCGCGCGAACCCGGCCTCCTCCAACTCCTCGACCAGCGTGCTCTTCCCCGACCCCGGACCCCCGGTCAGCACCACGAACCGTTCGCTCATACACGAATTCTCCCGAGCCCGGTTGGGACCCGCCCCACGGGTATCGCCTACCGCAAAAGGGGAGGACACATGACCGAGCGCAAGGACGACAGTGACAAGCCGCTTGCGGACCGCCGCGCCGAGAGCGGCGCCCCGCAGGAGGACGACCAGGACTTCGCAGACGAGCACACCCCAGGCCCGACCGACCCGCCCAACGCCCCAGCCGACGCCCCAGGCGGCGAAGAAGAGGGCTACACCCCCCAAACCGAGATCCCCTAGCGAACAGCGAGGCACCCACACCTCAGCGAGGGGGTGAGAAGAGCAGGGTCGGCGCCGTGACCGACTATCTCCAAGGTGTCCAGCACAACTGACAGCCGCGAAGGTGCGATAACGCTGCTCAGGTCGTCGGTGCATGAACTCGGCGACGGCGAGGAGTGACAGCTGCTCCTGCGTTCGGCGCGAACGCCACCGGCAGCCCGCCCAGCGTGCACAGCAGGTGCAGCCGCAGCCCCCAGAAGAATCGCGAATGCGACGCGCGGTGACCGTACTCGGCCCACCCGGCCGGCGCGCTGCGGCGGGCGGCCTGCCGGGACCGGCCGCACTCCACCGGGGTCGAGTCCGCCACCCGCACGTCGTCCTCCCACAGCGGGGGGACCTGGCTCAATGTGCGGGACCAGCGCCGTTGCCGCCCGCAGACGTCGTTCGTCACAAAACGATCTTGGACACCCTCACTGCATGTCCGCAGCCAGATCCTGGGGAATCAAGAAGTCTAGAGTCGGTCTTCCACTTCGGCCTTGGCCACCGTCGCCGACGGCTGATGTCGCCCGTCCGCGGTGTCCTCGGCCTCAAAGCGCAGCAGGTCTCCCGGCTGGCAGTCGAGCGCCTCGCAGAGCGCGGCGAGTGTCGCGAAGCGCACCGCCTTGGCGCGGCCGTTCTTGAGCACCGCCAGGTTGGCGGGGGTGATCCCGACGCGGTCCGCGAGTTCGCCCACCGACAGCTTCCGCTTGGCCAGCATCACGTCGATGTCGACGATGATCGGCATCAGATCACCTCGTCCAGCTCGGCCCGCATCCGCGTCGCTTCGACGTCGCGCGCGACGGCCTGGGCAAGCAGCATCCGCAGTATGAGCACGATGAGCGCGGCCCCCAGGACCGCCATGCCGATCCCGCCCATGATGACGGTCAGGAGGGCCGTGAGCGCGAACCACAAGAGGGCGGCTGCCGCGATCGCACCGACCACGACGTCCACGTACCGGAAGGCGGCATGGGAGAACACGGTTCCGCGTCGCACCATCGTCACCAGCCGCCATACACAGACCACGACGACCTGGCCCGTCACGACGCCCAGGATCACGATCACGCGGAGCGAGGTCAGCGGGAGCGACCCGTCCTCCGGGTCGCTCCCGCTGACCAGCGCCCACATCAGCACCGCCTGTACGAACACGGTGCTGGCGAGCACCCCTGCGAGCACGACGCGCAGCGCACGCACTGTCAGCTCTCCCACGACGCCTCCCTCGATCGACTCACGATAAGAATCTATCGAGATTCGATAGATATGGCAAGGGGTCGACCGGGATGAGCATGGCCGTGCCCGATGTCACCCCGTGGGAAGCGGCAGACAAGGGGCCTGGCGAATCTCCCGGCGGACCGCGAGCGACTGGACCGCATCCACCGGTACCTCAAGGGTGAGCACGAAGGCCCGGCGCGCAGTACCGGCTGCCGCTGCTGAAGTCCGGCGCAGGCGCCGGCCGTGGAGGGATACATGTCCTCAGGCCATCCCTTGGAATCAACCATCTGGGCGACGTTGCCGCCGGCTCGAACACTTTCGACCACAGCCTGCAGCGTCCGATGCGGCCGCGACCAGTCCAGGACTGTCCGGATACGCCGGTGCGCGGGCTCAGGCACGGGCGTTGAGTACGGCGTCGGTGTACTGCTCGGTCGTCAGGTCCGCGTCTGTGATGCCAAGCTCGGCCAGGACCGCGCGGACGGCGCCGAGTGCCTCGCTCAGGTCTGCCTCGATGGCGAGCGTTTCCAGTTCGACGAACGTCCCGTCCAGTTCAGGGACGGTGACCATTGTCGCCAGCATGTCCCGGCCATGGGCGTTGAACCGGTAGTTGGCGCAGTCCTTCGTGAGGCGGACGTATTCGATGGCGCCCAGGGCACGCAGCACGGTGTCGATCACGGCCGCGTCCGCGACCTTGGTCTCGTGCTCGGGCTTGGACCCGGACGCCTCGTCGACGGCCGGTTCCTTGTAGGTCAGGATCGTCTGGCAGGTGCCGCCCTGCTCGACCACGCGCACGCGCAGTTCCCGGCCGCGGCCGGTGAACGAGCCGTCCGCCCGGTCGTAATAGGTGTCCCGGTAAACGCGCGGCTCCTCATCGGCGCGCTTGCGCAGTTCCTCGGGGTCACGCACGCGCGCCGGGCAGCCGACGGGGATGTGGTCTGGAAGGGCGACCAGCACCCGTTGGAGCCAGGCGCGGGGGTCAACCTGTGACCGGTGACGTCGAACTGTTGGAGGCGCTGCGCGGAGCACTTATGGCCGAGGGCTGGTGCGCGGTTCCTCGGTATCACGAGGTGCCGGGGCGGCTGCGGGTCTGGCATCCGTCGAACCCGGTCGTCGGGGAGACCGTGAACGTGGCGTGCGAGCGGGACGGCTTGTGGTTCCGCTCGTCCACGGGTGCGCTCATGGCCCGGCGCCACGACATCCCGGGCGCGGTCGCCTACGTTGAGCGCGAGTTGGGCGCGCTCGTCCGGCCCCACGCGCCCGTCTGAGGCCCCGCGGTCCCAGGCTGAGGCGCGCGCCTGGGGCCGCGGTTCCGCGTCGTACGGCCGCACGTCCCTCTCGATCGTCGAGCGGCCGTACAGCACCACGTGGCCCCCGACCGGCCGAACCCTGCGGGGGGGGTGGCGGCGGGGCCCTGAGTGGCCGGTCGCCCCATCCGGACGCCGCACGCAGGTCACCAGGGCGGGCGCGGCCGCCGTGGCTTCGAGCACGGGGCGGCCTGGCCTCTCCGGCGCGGCAGCCGGCCGCTCCGTAGCAGCCTCTCGCTCCTGGCATGCGGCGTGCGGCCGGGGGTGAGGTTCCAGACGATGATGCGCGCCGGAGGAGGTGCACATGTCCGGACCGGTGGCCGAGACCAAGGACCCGCGCGGCCTCGTGCGCCGCGATCAAGAGTGGTTGCTGGCCGGCGTACAGGGCGTGGTCGTGCTCATGTCCGTTGTCGGCACGGGCCTTGCCTGTCACTGATCCGGCGGGCCCATGAGACGTTCCGCACGGGCCCGTCGCCTTGCTGAGCTCAGGACGGGTGCGGGGGTTGCTGGTCGGGTGGTACGCCGCCGCCCTTGTCGCCCTTGTCGGTTCCGTGGGCGTGGCCCTTGGGACGGGTGCTCTTCGGGTCGGTCGCCTCGGGCGCGGGCTGCTCGTTCACCGCCGTGCGCTCCGAGCGGGCATGGTCTCCCTCGTCGTTCAGGGTTTGAGCGGGTCGTGGCCGACCGTCATCAGCGACCGGCGCCAGGCGTCGTCCTGCTCGGCGTCCGGGGGCGCGTCGGCGACCTGGTCTTCGACGAACTCCACGACCTTGCGCATGACGTCGGCGTCGGCCCCGGTCAGGTCGGCCTTGCGCTTGCGGAGCAGATCGACCACGCGGGTGCCGAGTTCCGGCAGCTCCATCCCGGGGTCGGCGGGGAACGCCCCGCTCTCGCCCGCGGCGTCGGTGAGCAGCCAGACCCGGATCTCGTCCGAGGTCATGTTCACGACCTGGTGGAACTCGTCCCAGAGCAGCTCGACGTCCGGGGGGTCGGGTCGGGTCATCGTCCTCTCCTTGTCAGGCGGGTACGGCGTCGCGGTCGCGGTCCCAGTGGCGGTGCGCCGCGATCGCCTCGATCAGGCGGGGCGCGAAGTCGTCGGCGGGGCCGCGGCGGGTCACCACGCCCCGGTCGGAGCGGGTGCCGTCGCCGTTTCCGGCGTACGCGACGCCCGGCAGCCCGGCGCGTTCCAGGACCTCGATGCCGTCGCCGACGGCGCCGATCGCCTTGCCGTGCTTGAACGCCTCGGCGACGAAGTGCACCGCGAGCCCGTCGCTCTTGAGCGTGCGGGCGGACTCGGCGCCGCCGGGGATCAGGACGGCGTCGTACAGCACGGACGCGACCGTCGACATGGCGCGGGTGACCTCGACGCTCGCGCCGTTGCCCGCCTGGATCGTCCCGTCCTTGGCGGCCAGCACCTCCACGACCGCGCCGGCGTTGGTGAGGGCGTCGGCGGCCGAGGCGATGTCCGCGGAGTCGACGCCCTCCGCGGCCAGCACGGCGACCTTGCGGGTGCGGACGCTCTCGCGGGGCGCGTTCGCCTGGCTGAGCGCGGGCGAGCTGCGGCCGTGGTTGGGCGTGTTGGACGGCTTGGGCGGCTCCACCCCGATGCCCTCGGCGACCCGGAGCGCCAGGTCGTGGTCCACGTGGTTGAGGTGGTCGACGACGCCCTCGCGGATGGGCACGGTCTCGACCTTGCCGAGCTCGAACCGGAACGCCGCGACGATGTGCGCCTTCTCCCAGTCGGCCATGCTGTTCCAGAACAGCGTCGCCTGGCTGTAGTGGTCCTGGAAGCTCTCGCTGCGCTTGCGGATCTTGTTGCCGTCCACCCGCTCCTGGTAGTGGGTGAACGCGCCGGGCGCGGGTCCGGCCCCGTCGCCGGCGAGCGCCGGGCAGCCGCCCGACAGGGTGTTCTTGTGGTACGCGGCGCGCCCCGTGTGGATGTCGGACTGGTGGTAGCCGTCGCGCTGGTGGTTGCGCACCGGGGCGACCGGCCGGTTGACGGGCAGCTGCGGGAAGTTGGGCCCGCCGAGCCGGATGAGCTGGGTGTCCAGGTAGGAGAACAGCCTGCCCTGGAGCAGCGGGTCGTTGGTGAAGTCGATGCCGGGGACCACGTTGCCGAGGTGGAAGGCGACCTGCTCGGTCTCGGCGAAGAAGTTGTCGGGGTTGCGGTCCAGGACGAGCCGTCCGACCGGGCGGGCCGGAACCTGCTCCTCTGGAATGATCTTGGTGGCGTCGAGCAGGTCGAAGTCGAACCTGTGCTCGTCCTCCTCGGGCACCAGCTGCAGGCACAGCTCGTATTCGGGGTAATGGCCGGCCTCGATGGTGTCCCACAGGTCGCGGCGGTTGAAGTCGGGGTCCTTGCCGGCGATCTTCTGGGTCTCGTCCCAGTCCAGCGAGTGGGTGCCCAGGGTGGGCTTCCAGTGGAACTTCACGAACGTGGCCCGGCCCTCGGCGCTCACCAGCCGGAAGGTGTGCACGCCGAAGCCCTGCATCATCGCGAAGCTGCGCGGCAGTGCCCGGTCGGACATCAGCCACATCATCATGTGGATGGTCTCGGGCTGGAGCTGGACGAAGTCCCACAGGGTGTCGTGCGCGGACGCGGCCTGGGGGATCTCGTTGTGCGGCTCGGGCTTCACCGCGTGCACGAAGTCGGGGAACTTGATCGCGTCCTGGATGAAGAACACCGGCATGTTGTTGCCGACCAGGTCGAAGTTGCCCTGGCGGGTGTAGAACTTGGTCGCGAAGCCGCGCACGTCCCGTACGGTGTCGGCGGACCCGCGCGAGCCGGCGACGGTGGAGAACCGCACGAACACGGGCGTGCTCAGGGACGGGTCGGTGAGGAAGTCGGCGGCCGTGTACTCGGCCAGCGACCCGTCGTAGACGTGGAAGTGCCCGTAGGCGCCGGCGCCGCGCGCGTGCACGACCCGTTCCGGGATCCGCTCGTGGTCGAAGTGGGTGATCTTCTCGCGGAGGTGGAAGTCCTCCATGAGGGTGGGGCCGCGCTCGCCGGCCCGCAGCGAGTTGTCGGTGTCGTCGACCCCGATGCCCTGGTCGGTGGTCAGCTTCCCCTCGGGGTCCACCCGGTGGGGGTCGAGCTGACGTTGCTTGTCGCTTCCGTTCTCGGCGGAGTTCGCCATGGCGGTTCGTGCCCCCAGTGTCCTTCTGGCCGCTTGATTCCGTTTGGGCCGGGTACCCGAGGAAGGGCCTGATATGCCCAAGCCCCCGCAAAGCCGCGTACGCCGCGATCACGAATCGATCCCCCTTTCTCGGGTAAAGCAGGCGCGTGGCGAAGTGGTGGCGCAGGGACGGGACGGCGGAAGCGGCGGACGACGAGGAGGCACCGGACAAGCCCTCGCGGCTGGGGGTCCGCGGGTGGTGGGGCGTGGTGCGGCGGACGGTCCGCGGGTTCATGGACGACAACCTCGTCGACTGGGCGGCGGCGCTGACCTACTACGGCGTGCTCTCGCTCTTCCCCGCGCTGATCATGGCGGTGTCGCTGGTCGGGCTGCTCGGCGCGTCCGGGAAGCGGACGCTGGCCGACAACGTGCGCCAGCTCGCCCCGGGGCGGTTCCGCGACTCGATGATCGGCATTCTGGACAGCCTGCAGGGCACCGCGCCCACCGCCGGGGTGATGGCGGGGGTCGGCCTGCTGCTGGCGCTGTGGTCGGCGTCGCGGTACGTGGGGGCGCTGATCCGGGCGCTGAACGCCGTCTACGACATGCCGGAGGGCCGCCCGCTGTGGAAGCTGGCGCCGCTGCGGATGCTGCTGACCCTGGCGATGATCGTCGTGCTGGCCTCCAGCGCCCTGGCGATCACCTTCACCGGGCGGCTGGCCGAGCAGACCGGGCGGCTGCTGGGGCTGGGCTCGGCGTTCGTGACCGCGTGGGGCGTGCTGAAGTGGCCGGTGCTGCTGGCGATCGTGATCGTGGCGATCGGGACGCTGTACTGGGCCGGGCCCAACGTCCGGCAGCCCGGCCGGCGCTGGGTCACCCCCGGCTGCGTGCTGGCGGTGCTGGTGTGGGTGGCGGCCTCCGCCGGGTTCGCGGTGTACGTGGCGAACTTCGGCTCCTACAACCGGACCTACGGCGCGCTGGCCACCGCGGTGATCTTCCTGGTGTGGATGTGGTTCTCGAACGTGGCGATCCTGGTGGGCGCCGAGTTCGACGCCGAGCTGGCCCGGGGCCGGGCGATCGGGGCGGGCGGGGACGGCGGGGAGCCGTTCGCGGAGCCGCGCGACACGTCCAAGATCAATGAACGGGACGACCTCGGCGAGCGGGAGCCGGACGCCCGTTCCAAGGAGCCCGACCCCGCGAAGTAGACCTGGGTGGAGGGCGGGCCGGGGGCTGCCCTGATGGCGGCGCGGGTCGGGCGCGGCGAGCATCGTCGGTATGCGACCCACGATCCGTTTCACCACGGCGGCGGCCGCGGTCTCCGCCCTCGCGCTCGCGGTGTCCACGCTGGTCCCCGGTTCGGCCGCGGCGGCACGCGCCCCCGCCCCGATCCCCTGCCCCGAGGGGGCGCGATGCGGGACGATCACCGTCCCGCTGGACCGGGCGAACCCCGCCGCCGGTACGACCCGCGTCGGGTACGCGCTGATCGGCCGCCGCGACGCCGCCCGCCCGTCCGCGGGCATGATCGCCGTCAATCCGGGCGGGCCCGGCGGATCGGCCGTGGCCCAGGCGGACATGTTCGTCCAGGCCGCCGGGGACCTCCTCAACGATCACGAGCTGCTGCTGATGGACCCGCGCGGCATGGGCGTGTCCGGGTGGCTGGACTGCGACGTCCGGGACGACGTGTTCACGCTGCGCGGGGCGCCGCTGGTCGAGGAACTGGGACGGTGCGGGCGCTCCCTCGGCGACCGCGCCCGCCACCACACCTCCGCGGCGATCGCCGACGACCTGGACGATCTGCGCGCGCGGCTGGGCGCGCCCAGGCTGAAGCTGCTCGGGCTCTCCTACGGCACGTACCTCATGACCGTGTACGCCCAGCGGCATCCCGGGAAGGTCGATTCGATGGTGCTGTCGGGGGCGTTCCCGCTGGCGTCCGACCCGTGGAAGCGGCCGAACGCGGCGGCGGTGCGGGAGGCGGTCCGCCGGGTGTGCGTGCGCGACGGCGGCTGCGACGGGGAGCGGGTCCTCGCGGACGTGGGGCGGCTGGCCGAGCGGCTCCGCGACCGGCCGATCCCGTACGAGGTGACCGTCGGCGGCCGGCCCCGCACGGTGCGGCTGGACGAGGCCGCGCTCGCGGCGGTGGTGTACGGGGCGAGCGCGGCCTCCGAGGTCGGCCGCTGGGGCGCGCTGCCGAAGGTCGTGCGGGAGGCGCTGCGGGGCCGTCCCGGCCGCCTGGTCGGCCTCGCCCGCCAGGACCTTCTGCGCACGGCCGACCTGCCGCAGGCGGGCCGCGCCTACAGCCTGGGCGCGGGGCTGTCGGTGATCTGCAACGACTATCCGAAGGCGTTCGACATGCGGGCGCCGTTCCGGGTGCGGGAGCGGCAGTACGTCCAGCGCCGGGACGCGCTGCCCGCGCGGGCGTTCGAGCCGTTCAGCGCGGCCGGGTGGACCGACGGCTACAGCGAGCCGGACTGGTGCCTGCGCTGGCCGGATCGCGGCGGGCGCGCCCAGTCGACGGCGCCGCCCGCGACGGGCGCGCCCGTGCTGGTGATGGCCGGCGACCTCGACACCGTCACCGCGCCCGGCGAGAGCCGGGAGGCCGCGCGGCAGTTCCGGAACGCGCGGATGGTCGAGGTCCCGAACGCCGGGCACACCCCGGACGCCGAGCCGACCGGCTGCGCCGCCGGGATCGCGCGGCACTTCCTGCAGCACCGCGAGACCGGCGACACCGCCTGCCTCACCCGCGTCCCGCCCGTCCCGGTGGAGCGTTAGGTCAGGGGCGGCGCGCGTCGGCGGTGAGGGCGGCGACGATCTCCGCGGCGGGGGCCTCCCGGGCCAGGCGGTACGCGGTGCCCGCCCACAGGTTCACGGCCTCCGCGTCGCCGCGCGCGGAGGCCGCCCTGCGCAGCGGGGCGGTGATGTAGTGGACGTCGGGGTAGGCGGCGGGCGCGTGCTCCCCGTGCTCCTCCATGAACCGGTTGACCAGGCCGCGCGCGGGCCGTCCACTGAAGGCCCTGGTCAGCGCGGTGCGGGTGAAGCGGGGGTCGGTGAGCGCGGCCTTGTGCACGGCGCTCGCGCCGCTCTCCGGGCAGCGCAGGAACGCGGTGCCGAGCTGGGCCGCGACCGCGCCCAGCCCCAGCACCTCGGCGATCTGCGCTCCGGTGCCGAGGCCCCCGGCGGCGATCAGCGGCAGCGTCGTGACGGACCGGACCGCGGCCAGCAGGCGGCGCAGCGGGATCGGGTCGTCCAGCCCGCCGGTGTCGGTGAACGAGCCCTGGTGCGCGCCCGCCTCCGCGCCCTGCACGCACAGCGCGCCGGCGCCGGACGTGGCGGCGGTCACGGCCTCCCGCGCCGTGGTCACGGTCACGATCACCAGCGCGCCCCGTTCCCGGAGGGCGCGGACGGTGGCCGCGTCCGGGCAGCCGAAGGTGAAGCTCACCGCGGCGGGCGGATCGGCGAGCAGGTCGGCGATCTTGTCGTCGTAGGCGTCGGTGCGGTCGGCGGCGGACGGGTCGCCCGGCTCGGCGCCCAGCCGCTCCCCCTCGGGGACGAGCCGTTCGCGGTACGCGGCCACCGCCGCCTCGTCGACCGCGCCGGCCGCGGGCATGAAGACGTTCACACCGAAGGGCCGCGAGGTCAGCGCCCGCGTCGCGGTGATGTCCGCGCGCACCGCCGCGGCGGTCTTGTACCCGGCCGCCAGGAATCCGAGGCCGCCCGCCTCCGACACCGCCGCCGCCAGCGCGGGCGTCGACGCGCCGCCCGCCATCGGCGCCTGCACGACCGGACGGCCGAGCGCTCGCAACTCCAGCATGGGACCCCCCTCGCACCTCGCGGAATACTACGGAATACCGACGATCAAGGAGAGCGCGGGATGCGGGTACTGCTGCACTACGACACCGACTTCTCCGGTGTGGATCCGAACGGCGTGGATCTCCAGGTGGCGAGCTGCCCGGAGGAGGACGACGAGCGGTTCGCCGAGCTGCTGCCCGAGGCCGAGGTGATCTGGCACGTGCTGCGCCCGCTCACCGCCGCCGACCTGGCCCGCGCGCCGCGGCTGCGGCTCGTCCAGAAACTCGGCACCGGGGTGAACACCATCGACCTGGACGCCGCCGCCGAACGCGGCGTCGCGGTCGCGAACATGCCGGGCACCAACGCGCAGGCGGTCGCGGAGACCTCGCTGCTGCTGATGCTGGCGGCGCTGCGCCGGGTGGTCACCTTCGACGCGCGGACCCGGGAGGGGCGGGGCTGGCCCGCCGACCGGGCGCTGGTGGGCGGGGAGCTGAGCGGCCGCACGGTGGGGCTGCTGGGCGGCGGGCAGATCGCGGGCCTGCTGCGCGGCATGCTGGAGGCGATCGGCGCGACCGTCCTCTACACCTCGCGGCGGCCCCGCCCCGACGACCCCGCCTGGCGGGAGCTGGACGACCTGCTGCGGGCCAGCGACATCGTCTCGGTGCACATCCCGCTGACCGCCGAGACCCACCACCTCCTGGACCGGGAGCGGCTGGCGCTGCTGCCGCCCGGCGCGATCGTCGTCAACACCGCCCGCGGCGCGATCATCGACGAGGCGGCGCTGGTGGAGGCGCTGGCGTCCGGGCGGCTCGGCGGGGCCGGGCTGGACGTGTTCGAGCACGAGCCGGTCCCGGCCGGGAACCCGCTGCTCGCGCTCGACACCGTCGTGGCGATGCCACACGTGGCGTGGCTGACCCGGGAGACCTGGGACCGCTACTTCGCGGTCGCGGTGGAGAACTGCCGCCGGCTGGCCTCCGGCGAGGACCTCCTCCACCGCGTCCGCTGAACGCCGGAGGCGCTACCCGCCGGGGAGCAGGACGGGCTTGACGACCTTCCCGGCGTTGACGTCCTCCTCGGCCCGGTTGATCTCCGCGAGCGGGTAGGTGGTGATCAGCCGGTCGAAGGGGAAGCGGCCCTGCCGCCACAGCTCGCCCAGCCGGGGGATGAAGGTCTGCGGGACGGCGTCGCCCTCGATGATGCCCTTCACCGTGCGGCCCATCAGCAGCAGCGTCGGGTCGAACCGGTACTCCTCGCCGCCGACGCCCACCAGGCCGCAGACGCCGGTCGTGCGCAGGCACGCGACCGCCGCCGACACGACGCTCGGCACCGCGGTGGTGTCGAAGGAGTACTGGACGCCCTCGCCGCCGGAGATCTCCTTGATCTTCTCGACCAGGCCGTCCTCGGCGCCGTTCAGGACGTGCGTGGCGCCCAGTTCCCGGGCCAGTTCGAGGCGGGCGTCGTTCAGGTCCACGGCGACGATCGTCGCGGCCCCGGCGACCCGCGCGGCCATCACTCCGGCGAGGCCGACCGCGCCCGTGCCGAAGACGGCGATGCTGTCGCCCACCCCCACGCCCAGTGAGATGAGCACCGACCCGGCGCCCGTCTGTACGCCGCAGCCCAGCGGGCCGAGCAGCTCCAGCGGCGCCTCCTGGTCGACGGGGACCACGTTCCGGACGGTGGCGAGCGCGTGCGAGGCGAACGACGACTGCCCGAACCACCGGTTGTTGACCTGCTCGCCCTGCCCGTCCTTCACGCGCGGCACGCCGTCCAGCGGCATGCCCAGCATGTTGAGCTCGACCATCTGCGCGCAGTTGCCGGGCCGCGCGTCGCGGCAGTTCCGGCACGTCCCGCAGGAGTCGATGGACAGCACCACGTGCGCGCCGACCTCGACCTCGGTCACCCCCGGCCCGACCGCCTCCACGACGCCCGAGCCCTCGTGCCCGAGGATCACGGGTCCGGGCATGCCGCGGCCGACCATGTCGGTGTGGCAGTACCCGACTCCGGCGATCCGCACGACCACCTCGCCCGGCCCGGGATCGGACAGCTCCACGGGCTCGACCGTGTAGGGACCGTCGGCGGCGCGCAGGACCGCGGCTTCGACGCGCATCGGCTCAACCTCTCAACGAGTAGCGGATCGGCAGGCGCTTCAGCCCGCCGACGAACGTGGTCGCCGTGCCCTCCGGGGTCCCGGCCAGCTCGATCGACTCCAGCCGGGGCAGCAGTTCCTCGAAGAACGCCCGGGTCTCGATCCGCGCCAGCGCCGCCCCCAGGCAGTAGTGGACGCCGAACCCGAACGCCAGGTGCTTGTTCGGATCGCGCCCGACGTCGAACCGGAACGGGTCGTCGAACACGTCCTCGTCCCGGTTGGCCGACGGGTAGGACAGCACCACCGACTCGCCCGCGCGGATCGTGGCGCCCCGCAGCTCGTAGTCGGTCGTGGCGGTGCGCATGAACTCCTTGACCGGGCTCACCCAGCGGATCATCTCGTCCACCGCGAGCGGCATCAGCCCCGGGTCGTCCTGGAGGCGGCGCAGCTGGTCGGGGTGCTCGATCAGCGCGTGCAGGCCGCCGGAGATGGTGGAGCTGGTGGTGTCGTGCCCCGCGGTCGCGATGATCACGTAGTAGGAGGTGGTGTCGAAGTCGTTCAGCGGCTCCCCGTCGACCGTCGCGTTCGCGATCGCCGAGGCCAGGTCGTCGGTCGGCCGCGCCCGCCGCGCCTTGGTGAGCTCCTGGAAGTAGGCGAAGAACTCCATGAGGACCTCGAGGACCTCTTCGGGCGTCTCGCCGCGGCGCAGCTCGGTGTCGTCGCCGCCGAACAGCTCCTGGGTCAGCTTGAGCATCCGGTCGAAGTCCGACTCCGGCAGCCCCAGCAGCGACAGGATCACGTACAGCGGGTAGTGCACCGACACCTGCCGGACGAAGTCGCAGCTGTCGCCGAGGATCGCCATCCGGTCCACGTACCGGCGGGCCAGCTCCCTGATCCGCGGCTCCAGCGCCCGCATCGCCTTGGGGCGGAACCAGTCGGCGCCGATCGCCCGCACCACCCGGTGGTCGGGGTCGTCCATGTGGACCAGGGTCCGCAGCCCGATGCCCTGCTCGGCGCGGGTCCGGTTGATCTCGTCCTGGACGGCGGTGGCCAGCAGCGGGCGCGGGGCGTTCAGGAACACCTCGTGGTCGCGCTCGATCTCCAGCACGTCGGCGTGCCGGGTGATCGCCCAGAAGGGGTTGTAGCCGGGCGCCTCCACCCAGCGCACCGGATCCTCGCGGCGCAGCAGCGTCAGCGCCGCGTGCAGCCGTGCTTCGTCGGCGTACGCGCCCGGATCGGCGAGCGCTCGGCCCGCCTCCTCCACGGTGAGGCTCATCTCGGCTCCTCCAGCCGGGGTCGTCCCCCGGCGACACTGACGAACGGCCGCCCGCAAGGAACCTAGAAGCCGAATCCTGTTCGGTCAACCCGTTCGATCACATCGCGCCGAATCTCACCCCCTCGACGCCCCGCGCCCGCCGGACTACTCTGGGACGAGGAATTCATCATGCGTTGAACTCTTGAGGCCGGTGAGCCCATGACCAGGAGCACGAAGAAAGCGGCCCTCGTCAGCGTCGCGTTCTCCCTCATGCCGATCACCGTCGCCCTGCTGGTGCCGTGGTGGCTGACCGGGCTGGAATCCGGCGACGCCCTCGCCTCGTGGTGGCCGCTGCGCGCGGCGGGCCTGCTGCTGTTCCTGCCGGGCCTGTACGTGATCGCGCACGCGTTCCGGCGGTTCGTCGTGGAGGGGCTCGGGGCCCCGCTCCCCGCCGCGGCTCCCGAACGCCTCGTCGTCGGCGGCTTCTACCGCTACGTCCGCAACCCGATGTACGTGGCGATCCTGGCGATGGTCCTGGGCGAGGCGCTGCTGCTCGTCCGGCCCGTCCTCCTCGTGTACGCCGCCGTCGTGTGGATCGTCCCGGCCGCCTACGTGCGCTGGCGCGAGGAGCCGGTCCTCCTCCGCCGCTTCGGCCCCGAGTACGAGCGGTACCGCCGCGCCGTCCCCGCCTGGATCCCCCGCCTCCACCCCTGGCACCCCGGCCCCACCTGACCACCGTCCGCGAGCACTCGCCCCTGCGCGCGGCCGGCCACCACCGCGGCCTGCTCAGTGCGTGCAGCGGCGTGGGCAGCCCCCCTCCGGCCTGCCGGAGAGGGGCTGAGGTGGTGTTCGGGCCGGTGCTCGCGGCCCGTGCTCGAACACCCTTCGTCCTGCCCGTCGTTCACCGGAACGGGCCTTGCTCGTTCAGGCGCGGCGGCGTGACGTACGGCGCGCGGTCCGGCGCGAGGTGCGCCGAGCGACCCTACGGCTTCCGAACATCATCGTGCTCCTTTCCTTCCGTACCCGGTGACGTTCACCTGCGCACCGCGGCCGTTTCGAGATCGTGCAGCTGCTTGGCCTCCTCGGCCGTGTACATCCCGATCTCGACCAGGTCGAGGGGGCTGATGAACGCATCGGCGATCCGGTAGCCCCCGGCGCGCAGCACCGCGTCGCGCAGCGGCACCGCCCAGTGGTGTTCCAGCAGCACCAGCGCGGCGGCGGAGTCGTTCGGGATGTCCGCCACCACGTCCCAGGCGTCCTCCTCGTCGAGGGCCCCCGCGCCACCGGCCATCGCCTCGGCACCGGCCTGCGCCCCGGCCTCCGCGCCCTCCTCGCCTTCGATGCCCAGGCCGATGAGGGCACCGATCTTGGTGCCGAGTTCGATCGCCTCGTCGGTGCTGAGGTTGCTGAGGTGCTCCACCTCCAGATTGCCGTCCTCGTCCTTGTAGACGGCCAGCGAGTCGATCACGCGCACCGTGTCGCTCTCGCGCAGCCGCTCCAGCTCGTCGATGATCTCGCCGTGGAAGTCGGGCCGTTCGAATCCCAGGACGACCAGTTGAACAGGTCCGATGGCCATGCCGTCTCGTCTCCGTCGGCGGACCGCCCGGTGCGGTCCCTCCCCAGCAGCATGTCCGGGCGACGGCGGACGGCGTATCACCTGCCGCGGGTGACATGCGCCGCGGGCCGCCCGGTCCTCAGAGGATGATCAGGATGAAGATCAGGCAGCAGATGATGTTGATGAGCCAGCTGTGGGTGTTCATCCACGTGCGAACACCGGGCATGGCGCGTTCGGCGCGCTTGTGGAACAGCAGCAGGGCGAGCAGCGGCAGCGCCGCGATCAGCACGGTGAGCCCGAGGAACGGCAGGGCGGCGACCACGCCCAGGTGGTGCTGCTCCAGGTGGGCCCCCACGGTCAGCATGATCACGATGTCGGAGGGCATCAGGACGATCACCAGGAAGCCGGTCATGAGCGCCCGGCGGGGAGTGGCCTCCATGAGCGTTCCGAGCCACTTGGGCGGCTCGATCGTCGCCCGCTTGACGTAGTTGCGCAGCGCGGCGGCGATCAGCAGCGCGACCAGCACATACTGGATGATCTTGCCCACGGATCCGTTGTCGGCGGGATCGCCCAACGACACGCTGCCGCCCAGGAGCGCGAAGACGCCGCGGGTGATGGTGACCCCGATCGCCACGGCGACGGCCACCCCGAGCAGGAACGCCAGGGAGACGCGCACCGGCCGCTTCGTGGTCACCAGGATGATGGCCGACATGATCTGCGGTCCCGCCATCATCGTGATGGCCAGCGGAAGGATCTGGAGATCCAACGCTCCCCCTCTGGCTCGCGGCGTGCCGTCGGGCGACGCCCGCGCGAGCCCGTCCACAGCGCGGACCCTTCCCGCACGCGCCGTCGCGAAAGGGAGACCGGCGACGAACTATCCGCCGCCGGACGCGTTCTTGACCACGGTGTGGTTCTTCCTCGGGCCCCTAGTAGGGCTTTGTTAGTTCGTCATGGTGGGTGCTGGTGGCATGTGGGGCATCGGCCGCTCCAGGTGGCGAGCAGCACTTGGAGCTGTTTGAGAATCTTGTAGAGACTCAGGCCGCCCCGG
>NZ_JBHSON010000044.1:0-85596 GCF_042656285.1 Actinomadura rugatobispora
CTCCCGGCCGGGGCCGCGGACGCAGGCGCAGGCGCCGCCGGATCCCCGCCAAGGTCCCCGCCGCGCTCGCGGCGCTGGGGATCGCGGCCGCCGCGGGCGGCGGCACCTACGCGCTGATGTCCGCCACCACCGACGACACCGGCAGGGGCGCGACCGTCGCGGGGCCCTCCGGCGCCTCGCCCGCCGGCTCGGTGACCACCGCCCCCGGCGGAGACGGCGGCCGGCCGGCCGGCGACCCGGCGCGCACCCGGCACCCCGACCCCGCCCCCGAGGGCACGGGCCCGCGGCCGTCCCGGCCCGGAGGCGGCGGTCCCGCGCCCACCGGCGACGACGACGGCGACACGCCCGGCCAGAGCGACCCGCCGCCCTCGCCCGTGGTGCTCGGCGCCCCCGACCCGCAGCGCTACTGCCAGGACCGGGGCCGGTTCCGGGCCGACTTCCGCTCGGGCCGCTGGTACTGCGCCCCCGACGGCGGCATCGGCGTCGACTCCTCCATCACCATGACGCAGGTGTGCAGGTCGCAGTACGCCCCCGGCGCCGAGGCCCGCCTCGACGGCGACGCCGGCAGCCCCTCCGACTGGGCCTGCTACGTGATGCAGAGCCCCTGACCGGGACGGCGCCGGGCACCTTATTGGCATTTCGTCAAGAAGGGGTTGAGCCGGGCCCCGCCGTGCGCAAGTATGCACTTATCGCATTGTCGGCGGAAGGAACGCCGTGGACCGCCCCGACCCCGTAGCCCCACCGCCCCCCGCCTCCGGCCCCGCCCGCGACCTGTCGGTGCTGCGGCGCGTGGCCGCCGAGCCCGCCGTCATGCTGGGCGCGGGCCGGGCCCTGCTGCTCCAGGTCGCCCACCCCAAGGTCGCCCAGGGCGTCGCCGACCACAGCGACCTGCGGCACCGCCCGCTCGACCGGCTCCTCGGCACCCTGGACTTCCTCACCATCGTCGCCTTCGGCACCGACGAGGAGGCCGAGCGGATGGGCCGTACGATCCGCCGCGTGCACGAGCGGATCACCGGCCCCGGCTACTCGGGCAACGACCCCGACCTGCAGGTCTGGGTGAACGCCACGCTGATCGACGCCGCCCTGTACGTCTACGAGCACGTCCTGGGCTCCCCGAGCGGCGACCTGGCCGCCGAGTACATCGACCAGGCCCGCCACGTCGCCGACGTGCTGGGCTGCCCGCCCGGCGCGCAGCCCGCCGACATCGCCGCCTTCCGCCGCTACATGGACGAGATGGTCTCCTCGCTGGAGGTCACCGACACCGGCCGCGAGGTCATGCGGGCCGTGCTGTGGTCGCGCAAGCTGCGCTGGATGGCCCCCGCCCTGTGGGCCAACCGGTTCGTCACCGCCGGCCTGCTGCCCGAGCCTATCCGCGAGCAGTACGGGCTGCCGTGGAGCGACCGCAAGGACCGCGCCCTGTGGACGCTCCTGCGCGTCCACACGTTCTTCTACCGCAGGGTCCCCCGGCGGCTGCGCCAGGCGGGCATCCCGGTCATGCTGTGGTCGTCGCGGCGCCGGGTCGCCAAACGGGCCCGCCAGTACGCCGCGCAGCGCACCGCCGCCCACGCCTGACCCGCTCCGCACACCGCCCGGTCGGCGGTCGGCGGTCGGCGGTAGGCGGTCGGTCAGAGGGCGACGCCGAGGAGGGCGTCGGCCAGATCCCTGACCTGCGCGGGCGCCGCGGTGTCGGCGCCGTCCCCGGCCGCCCAGCGGTCGACGGCCGCCAGCGCGGCGGGCGCGTCCAGGTCGTCGGCCAGGCGGCGGCGGATCTCCTCGGCCACCGGCGCCGCGGCCGGGCCGGACGGGCGCGCCACCGCCGCCCGCCACCGCTCCAGCCGGGTGGCCGCGCCGTCCAGGTCGGCTTCGGTCCACTCCCAGTCGGAGCGGTAGTGGTGCCCCAGCAGCGCCAGCCGGATCGCCATCGGGTCGGCGCCCGAGCGCCGCAGCTTCGACACGAATACCAGGTTGCCGCGGGACTTGGACATCTTCTCCCCGTCCAGCCCCACCATGCCCGCGTGCACGTAGGCCCTGGCGTGCGGGCGCTCCCCCGTGGCGACCTGCGCGTGCGAGGCGCTCATCTCGTGGTGCGGGAACGCCAGGTCCGAACCGCCGCCCTCGACGTCGAACGCCATCCCCAGATGCTCGATCGAGATCGCCGAGCACTCCACGTGCCAGCCCGGGCGGCCCACCCCGAACGGGGAGTCCCAGCCCGGGTCCCCCTCCCGCCGCGCCATCCACAGCAGCGCGTCCAGGGGGTCCTTCTTGCCCGGGCGGTCCGGGTCGCCGCCGCGCTCGGCGAACAGCGGCGCCATCTCCTCCCGGCCCAGCCGGCTCACCGCGCCGAACGCCGGGTCGGCGGCCACCGGGAAGTAGATGTCGCCGTCGATCTCGTAGGTGGCGTCCTTGGCCCGCAGCTTCTCCACCATCTCCACGATCAGCGCGATCGACTCGACCGCGCCCACGTACTGGTCGGGCGGCAGGATCCGCAGCGCCGTCATGTCCTCGCGGAACAGCTCGATCTCCCGCTCCGCCAGCTCCCGCCAGTCCTCCCCGGTCTCCCTGGCGCGCTCCAGCAGCGGATCGTCGACGTCGGTGGCGTTCTGCACGTAGTGGACCCGGTGGCCCAGATCCCGCCACACGCGGTTGACCAGGTCGAAGGCGAGGTAGGTGTTGGCGTGGCCGAGGTGGGTGGCGTCGTAGGGGGTGATGCCGCACACGTACATCCGGGCGGTCTCGCCCGGGGCGGTAGATCGTATCGAGCCCGTCCCGGTGTCGTGCAGTCGCAGCGCGCCTCCCGCCGCGGGCAGTCCGGCTGCGGGGAGGCTGGGCACATGGGGAACGGACCACGATCGCATACCGAAAGCTTATCCGTGCGCCGTTCCCGCCCCCACGCCGAGATCACCAGAAGATCAGGCGAACCGGACCCTCGGGTCCAGGAACGAGTACCCCACGTCCACCACCAGATTCGCGGCGATCACGAACGCCGTCACCGTCAGCGTCACCCCGATGACCACCGGGGTGTCGCCCGCCGCGATCGACTGGTGGACCAGCTGCCCCACCCCCTGCAGCCCGAACACCTTCTCGGTGACGATCGTCGAGCCCAGCAGCATGCCCAGGTCGATGCCCGACTGCGTCAGCACCGGCGCCATCGCCGCCCGCAGCCCGTGCCGGACGACCACCCGCCGCTCCCGCAGCCCCTTGGCGCGGGCCGTGCGGACGTAGTCCGCCTCCAGCACCTCCAGCAGCGAGGCCCGCGTCAGCCGGGCGTAGGCGGCCAGCAGCAGCAGCGCCAGCGAGATCCACGGCAGCGTCATCCGCTGCAGGAAGTGCTCCCGCAGCGGCGGCCCCGCCTCGAAGAACCCCACCCCCCACCCGGCCGGCACGGTGGAGAACAGGTGCAGCATCACCAGCGCCATGACGAACGCCGGCGCCGACATCGCGGCCAGCACGAACACCGTCGCGGCCCGGTCCCCCAGGCCGCGGGCCCGGACCGCGCCCAGCGTCCCGAGCGCCACCCCGCCCGCCAGCCACAGCACCCCGGCGCCGAAGACCAGCCACAGCGTGGTCGGGAGCCGGTCGGCGATCAGCCGGGCGACCGGGGCGTCGTAGACGTAGGAGCTGCCCAGGTCGCCGCGCAGCAGCCGCGCGAGGAACTCGGCGTACTGCACCGGCACCGGCCGGTCCAGGCCCAGGTTGCGGCGGATCTGCTCCAGCGTCTCGGCGGTGGCGCGCGGCCCGCCGATCACCCGCTCCACCGGCGCCGGCGAGGCGTGCAGGAACACGAACACCAGCGTCGACACCAGCCACAGCACCAGCAGCGAGTACAGCAGCCGCCGCGCGACCAGGGACGGCACCGCCGGTCACCTCCCTCGCCCGGCGGCGCGGCGGGGCGCGAGCGCGTCGCGGACCCCGTCGCCCACCAGGTTGAACGACAGCGTCGTCAGCAGCAGCAGGACGCCCGGCACCGCCAGCAGCCACCAGGCCGTCTGGAACACCTCGCCGCCCTCGCCGAGCATCCCGCCCCAGCTCGGCATCGGCGCCCGCACCCCCACGCCCAGGAACGACAGCGTCGCCTCGAACACGATCGCGGCCGGGATCAGCAGCGAGGACAGCACCGCGACCGGCCCGGCCAGGTTGGGCAGCACCTCCGCGAACATGATCCGCAGCGGTCCGGCGCCCAGCGCCCGCGCCGCCTCCACGAACCCCTCCTCCCGCAGCGACAGCACCTGCCCGCGCACCACCCGGCCCACCGCCGCGAACGAGAAGAAGGCGATCACCAGCACGGTCATGGCCAGCCCGCCGCCCGCCGAGGCGATCGGGAACGCGGTCGCCAGCGTGATCGCCACCAGCAGGTAGGGCAGCGCCAGCGTGACGTCCATCAGCCGGGCCAGCAGCGCGTCCGCCGCCCCGCCCGCGAACCCGGCCGCCAGCCCGGCCGCCACGCCCGCCGCCGAGGCCAGCGTCGCCGAGCACACCCCCACCAGCAGCGACACCCGCGCCCCGTAGGCGGCGCGGACCAGCACGTCCCGGCCGAGCTGGTCGGCGCCCAGCCAGAACTCCGCCGAGGGCCCCACCGGCTGCCCGGCCGGATCGAGGCCGGTCCGGGGGAAGGTGGCGTGGTAGGGGTGGCCGGTCAGGCGCGCCCACAGCGGCGCCAGCAGCGCGAACAGCACGATCAGCGCCAGCGCGGCCAGCGCCGCCACCGCCACCCGGTCGCGGCGGAACCGCAGCCAGGCCCGCCGGAACGGCGAGCACGGCCGCACCCCCTCCACCTCCGCCGGCGGCGGGGCGGCGGCCCTGTGCGGGTCGGACGGGTCCGACCGGTCGGCCGGGCCGGGAGGGCCGGGTGGATCGGTCGGGTCGGGCGGGCGGTCCGGCGCGGACTCCGCCGCGGGCTCGGCCTGGGTCATCGCGCCGCCACCGCCCTGCGCCCACCCTCTGTCACCCGTGACCGGCCCCCCTCCGGACAGCACAAAGATCGCACGAGGTAGTCAAGGTAGCACTCAGGGTGAGTCAAGAGGGGGCGTAACCGCGAAGGCGCACCGAACCCGCGCCCTCGCATGTGCCGTCGGATCAGAGGAGGGACAGGCAGCCGGCCCTCACTGCCTCGTCGCGGAGCCGGGACGGCCGCCCCTCCAGCGCCGAGGTCGCCCGCGCCCGCCGGAAATAGAGGTGGGCGTCGTGCTCCCAGGTGAATCCGATCCCGCCGTGGACCTGGATCAGCGCGTCGGACGCGGCGCCGAACGCCTCGGACGCCTCGGCCTTGGCCAGCAGGACGAGCCGGTGGGCGGTCCCGGCGTCGCCTTCGTCGATCTCCCTGGCCGCCGCGTGCACGAGCGCGCGCGCCGCGGCGATCGCGACCGCCACCTCGGCGCAGCGGTGCTGGATCGCCTGATAGCCGCCGATCACCTGCCCGAACTGGGTGCGGATCTTGGCGTACTCGACCGTATGGGCCAGGCAGCCCTGCGCGCCGCCGACCTGCTCGGCCGCCAGCAGCAGCCGCGCGGCGTCGGCCGTCCGGGCCGTCGCGTCGGGCGGTGCCAGGACGGTCGCCGGGACGCCGTCCAGGCGCAGGTCGGCCGGCCGGGCGGTCAGGTCGACGGCCCGGACCGGGTGGCGGGTGACCTCACCGGCGCCGCCGTCCAGCCGGACCAGTGCCGGGACGGGCCCGTCGGGAGTGTCTGCCACGGCCAGGAGATGGTCCGCGACCCGCCCGTGGGTGACGCCCGCCGCCACACCGGAGACGCGCCCGTCGCGCAGCACCAGGTGCGGCCGCCGCGAGGCGAACGACTGCGGCAGTCCGACGATCGCGGCGCCGTCGTCGGGCAGGCCCTCGGCCGCGTGGGGGCCGGGCGCCCACGCGGCCAGCACGGAGGCGCGCAGCGGTCCCGGATACAGGCAGGCGCCCGCCTCCTCCAGGGCCGGCGTCAGGTGGGCCAGGCCGAGACCCAGCCCGCCCGCCGCCTCCGGCACGGCCATGGTGACCAGCCCGACCTCGCAGGCCAGTGCCCGCCATCGCGCCCGGTCGAAGGCCGCCTCCCCGAAGGCGCCGGCGTCGTCCCGCAGACGCCGCGCCTCGTCCGGAACGGAGTGTTCGGCGAAGTAGGCGCGCAGCGCCGACCTGACCTCCTCGGGGCTCAGGAGTTCTTCGGGCGGTCGGGTGAAGGATTCCATGGTGCCGTCCTCAGAACGGGTCATCGGGCCGGAGCGGCGGGCTTGGGCGGCCGGGGCAGGCCGAGTCCGCGCTGGGCGATGATGTTGAGCTGGATCTCGTCGGTGCCGCCGGCGATGTGCAGGGCCGGAGCGCCCAGGACGAACTCCGACCAGGCGAAGGTGTCCGGTTCTCCGGCGTCGGTGAAGGCGCGCTCGCCGAGGACCTCGGCCGCCAGCGCCGCGATCTCGTCCACGGCCCGGGTCATGAGCAGCTTCAGCACCGAGCCGGAGACCGGTGCCATCCGGTGCCCCCACGAGCCCTCGGGCAGGTCGGCCGCGGCCCGCATCGCGGTGACCGCGGCGACGGTCCGCGCGATCTGCGGCCGGTGGACCGGGTCGCCGGCCGCCTCCAGCCGCGCGGCCAGCGCCGCCAGCCGTTCCAGGACGTAGGGGCTGACCGGCCCGTCGTCCCCGATCATGGTGGCGCGCTCGCTGCCCAGGCTGGTGGCGGCGACCCGCCAGCCCTGCCCGGGCTCGCCGATGCGGTGCGAGTCGGGGACGCGCACGCCGTCCAGGAACACCTCGTTGAAGGCGGCCCCGCCGGTCATCTGCCGGATGGGGCGGACGGTGACGCCCGGCGCGCGCATGTCCACCAGGAACATCGTCAGCCCGCTGTGCCTGGGGGCCGCGGGGTCGGTGCGCGCCAGCGCCTCGCCCACGTCCGCCAGGTGGCCCAGCGACGTCCACACCTTCTGCCCGGTGAGGATCCAGTCGTCCCCGTCCCGGACGGCCCTGGTGGTGACGCCCGCCAGGTCCGAGCCGGCGCCCGGCTCGGAGAACAGCTGGCAGCCGATGATGTCGCCGCGGTGGAGCGCGGGCACCGTCCGCGCGCGCAACTCCGGCGCGCCGTGCGCCTCGATCGCGGGCGCGACGATGTGCAGCCCGACGAACAGCAGATCGCGGGACGGGAAGCCCAGCTCGCCGAGGAGGTCGTCCACGATCTGGTCGTGCTCGCGGGACAGCCCGCGCCCGCCGCGGCCGGCGGGCGCGCTCGGCCGGGCCAGGCCGGCGTCGAACAGCCGGGCCTGGAGCTCCCTGACCTTCGCGACGTGCTCCTCGTGTCCCTCGCCCAGTTCCTCGACGGCGGCGACGCGGTCGGACGGGCCGCGCCGCCCGGCGGTCCCGGCGCCGGCGAACTCGCCGGCGATCGACCGCAGGAACCGCTCCGCCTCGTCCCGGAACGCCTCCGGGCCCGGGTATCCGTCGCGCGGAACCTCGCCGCGCGGTGTCGTGTCGTCCGTCACTCTCGCTCAGCCTTCCGCGAGCCCGGCCAGCGCGAGCGCGAGCGCCTTGGCCCGGTCCATGGGGTAGTGCTTGCGGGCCACCAGCCGCTGCGCGTACAGGCCGCCTCCGGACTGCAGCATCGTGACCAGCTGCCAGCCGCCGTAGGCGTCGGCGGTGAAGTCGCGGATCGCGTGGAACAGGCGGGTGCGGTACTCGCCGTCCACGCCCTCCTTCGTCCGCATGTACTTGCGGATGAAGGGGCCGACCTCCGCGTGCTCCAGGTCGGCGACGGACGGCGCGGTGACCACGGCGCCGCCCGCGATGTCGTGCAGGTGGCGGATCATCGTGCTGAACTCGGCGGCGCCGTGGTGCTTGGCCGCGTTGGTGTACAGCTCGCTGGGGAAGTACCAGCCCTCCGGGCTGGCCTCGGCGTTGGCGATGGCCGCCTCCAGCGCGCCGCGCACCAGCGTGGCGTAGATGACCATCTCGGCGATCTTCTCGCGGACGTGCGCGACCCGCTCGGTGCCGTTGGCCTCGGCGACCAGCTGGGCCAGCCCGGCCAGGGTGTCGCCGTACTCGGCCAGGTGCGCGGTGCCGCCCAGGCGCTCCCACAGGCCGAGGGAGTGCGCGAACGTCCCCGAGTGCTCGATCTCGCCCGCCAGGAAGACCCGCTCGTCCGGGACGAAGACGTCGTCGAGGATGACGAAGCCCTCGGGCATGTTGTGCCGGGAGCTGACCGGGAAGTCGGCCTGGCGCTCGCGCGGCGCGTAGCTGGTGTTGACGATCGACACGCCGGGCGCGTTCACGGGGATGGCGCAGGCCACCGCCCAGTCCTCCTCGCCCGGCTTCATGTTCTTGGTCGGCATCACCACCAGTTCGTGGCTCACCGCGGCCGAGGAGATGTGCAGCTTGGCGCCGCGGACGACGATGCCGCCGGGGCGGCGCTCGACGATGCGGGTGTAGACGTCCGGATCCTCCTGCCGGCTCGGAGGGAGCCGGCGGTCGCCCTTGGCGTCGGTGATCGCCTGGACGCAGCGCAGGTCGTTGTCCTTGCAGTGGGCGAAGTAGTCCTCGATGCGCCGCGCGTACCCCGGGTGCCGGGGACGCACCCGGGCCGCGGCGGTGAGCAGCGCCAGCAGGCCCTGGGAGGTGGTCACCGTCACCATGTCCCAGCCGAGCAGCAGTTCCAGGATGTCCTTCAGCTCGCCCGGTCCGCGCGGGATCGCGAAGTAGGGGCCGCTGACGTCCTTCCCCGGCCGGTGGTGCCGGTCGTAGCCCTCGGCCACCAGCTTCAGCGCCGTGGCGAACTGCGGATGGGCGCCGAGGTCCTTGAGCTCCTCGCCCTCGGCGAAGACCCGCCTGCCGTCGTCGAGCGAGGCGAGGTACTCCTTCCCGGTCTTCATCGCCATCGGTGCATCCCTTCGGTCGGGCCGTCCGCGGGGGCGGCGGGACGGCCGCGTACTGGATCGGAACGCAATACTGATACTGAATTCAGTTTTAGTCAATGGCCTGCGGAGGGGGCCGCCCCGCCGCCCGATCCTCTAGACTCCAGGCACTCCACCGGGTGCACGGCGACCAGCCCGCCGTCAGAAGGGATGGGGATGCCCGCCAGGCCGTCCACGCCGAAGGGGCGGAGAACCGAGTCCGCCTTCCTCGACGCCGCGCGCAAGGTCTTCGCCGAGCACGGCTACTTCAACGCCAAGATCTCGGACATCGCGCGGGCCGCCGGCAAGAGCCCCGGCTCCTTCTACAACTACTACGAGAACAAGGAGGAACTGCTCCAGGCCCTGCTGGAGCAGTTCTCCACCGAGGTTCTCGAGAACTCCTTCAAGGCCCGGGGCGAGGACCCGATGGAGGGCATCCGCGCCGCGGTCCGGGCGTACTGGACCACCTACCGCGCCTACCTCGCCGAGATGGTGGGCGTGTTCCAGATGTCCATGACGGACGAGGTCTTCGCGCGCAGATGGCGGGACCACCGCGCCATCGGGCTCCGCGCGGTGAAGGCCGGCATCGGCAACGCGGAGCGCTCGGGCCACCGGGTCGGCGTCGACCACGGACTGCTCGCCTCGGCGATCGTCTCGATGCTGGAGTCGTTCTGCTGGGTCTGGATGGCCGGGGGCGGCGACGCCGGCGTGGACCCGCCGGACGACGAGGCCGCGATCGAGACGCTCGCCACGCTCTGGTACCGCGGCGTCTACCACGACCCCGCCCCGGACGCCTGACCCGGCGGAGGCTCACCCCCGGCCCGCGCGCCGCCCGCTCAGCGCTCGCCGGGCGGGAGCGGCCGGGCGAGGATCCGCAGTTCGCGTTCGAACTGGTCGGGGCCCGCGTTGGGAGCGATGCCGGAGTCGACGCTGTAGCTGCCGACCGCCGTGTAGAGCAGCAGCTTGGCCCGCAGCTCCGCCTCGGCCGGAGGGAAGCCGAGGTCGGAGAACGCCTTGGCCATGTACCCGAAGATGCGCCTGTCGGCGGCGCGGACCGCGGCGGCGATGCGCTCGTCCCGCCCCGCCCACATCCGCATCGCCCGGTCGCTGCCCGCCTTCTCCTTGCCGCGATCGTGCAGCCGCCGCAGCCGCTCCAGCGGGTCGGCTGTCGTCTCCAGGGCCAGCTCCACGAGCGTGTCGGCGTGTCCGTTCGCCCAGCGGGAGCAGATCTCGGCGACCAGCTCGGCGCGGTCGGTGAAATGCCAGTAGAAGCTTCCCTTGGTGACCCCGAGCGCCGAACACAGCTCGTCGACCCTGAGGCCGCTGTCGCCCTTCTTGGCCAGGACGTCGAACGCGGTGTCGATCCACTCGTCGCGGGTGACGCGAGAGGTCACGTGGCTCCCTTCGCCGTCAGGCCATCGCCTCGACCGCCAGCGGCGGCCGCCGCGGCGACGGCAGGTTGTCGTACAGATCCTCCACCATTTCGCGGCGGATCGCCGCATGGCCGGGGTCGGCCCACAGATTGCGCCACTGGTGCGGGTCCTCGCGCAGGTTGTACAGCTCCCCCTCGTCCCCGCCGTACACGATCCGCGGGACCTCGACGGCCGGCAGCCCGTAGTGCCGGAGCAGCCCGGCCGTGGGGATCCCCTCCCCCGGCGTCGACGGCTCGTAGGCGGTCAGCAGCCAGCCGTCCCGGTAGATGGAGCGCATGCGCAGGCCGTGGTCGAGCTGGCTGTCCCACTCGCACAGCGCGCGCTCGCGGGTCGGGTCGGGCGCCGCGGGCAGCGGACGGCCCTGCATCCACTCCGGCACCGGCAGCCCCGCGATCCGGCAGAAGGTGGGCGCCAGGTCGATCTGGCCCACCGGGTCGGTCACCACCGCGGGCGCCGTGCCCGTGGCCGGCGCGGGACGCCAGATCAGCGGCAGCCGCATCAGCGAGTCGACGTGGTACGGGCCCTTGTAGAGCAGCCCGAAGTCCCCCTGGAACTCGCCGTGGTCGGTGGTGAGGAAGACGTCGGTGTCGGCGTCCCAGCCGCGCTCGGCGATCCGGGCCAGGACCCTGCCGCACGCCTCGTCCAGCAGTTCGTTCTCGATGTGGATGAGCGCGCTGATCTCCCGGAGCTGGTCGGCGGTCATCCGCGCGGGGACGAAGTCGCCCGGCGCGCCGTCCAGGTTGGGGACCCGGCCCTCGTACCAGGCCAGCCAGTGGGCGGGCTTGGCGGCCAGGATCTCCCGGGCCCGGTCCGCCGAGCCGGGGTGCCCGGCGGGCAGGTCCAGGTCCCGCCAGTCGACGCGGTGCCGTTCGGCGGCCGGGGGGTCCCACGGGTGGTGCGGGTCGGGGAAGCTCATCCAGCACAGCCAGTCGTCGTCCGGGTCGAGGGTGTCCAGCCAGGCGATGACCCGGTCGGCGATCCAGTCGGTGTGGTAGAGGCCGCGCGGGACGGGGTTGTAGGCCACCTCGGGCGCGCCGGTGTCGCCGCGCGGGGTGCCGTCGAAGATCCGGGCGAACCCGTCCCGCCGGCCCGGATGCTCCCTCTTCAGCCACCGCGCGTAGTGGGTCTTGCCCCACGGGCCGTGCCCGGCGAACTCGACGTGCTCGAACCCGCGGTAGGGGCCGTGCCGTCCGGAGGCGCCGAGCCGGTTCTCCTCCCAGCGCAGGCCGGGGTCGGAGATCGGCTCGAAGTGCGCCTTCCCGATCAGCGCCGTGCGGTAGCCCGCCGAGTCGCGCAGGTGTCGGGCGACGCTGGGGGCGTCCGGCGGCAGCGGGATCCCGTTGGCGACGACGCCGTGCGTGCGCGGGTACTGCCCCGTCAGCAGCGTCGACCTGGCGGGCATGCAGACGGTGTTCTGGCAGTAGGCCCGCTCGTAACGGACTCCTCCGGCGGCGAGCGCGTCGGCGACCGGGGTGCGGGCGACCGTGCCGCCGTTGCAGCCGAGCGCGTCGTAACGCTGCTGGTCGGTGGTGATGAACAGAATCTTGCGTCCCATGTCAGCTTTCCGTGTCGGAGGTGTCAGGGGTGTCGGCGGTTTCGGGGGTGCCGGAGGTTGCGGTGCCGCGGGCCGTGCGGCGGGCGGCGCGACGGGCGCGCTGCCGGGCCGGCTCGGGTTCGGGGACGGCCTCGATCAGCGCCCTGGTGTACGGGTGGGCGGGCTCGTCGCAGACGCGGTCGGAGGGTCCGGTCTCCACCACGCGTCCCCGGCGCATCACCGCGATCCGGTGGGAGACGTGCCGGACCACCGCCAGATCGTGCGCGATGAAGAGGTAGGCGGTGCCGGTGTCGCGCTGGATCTCCCGGAGCAGCGCGATCACCTGGCTCTGCGTGGACACGTCGAGCGCGCTCACGGGCTCGTCGAGGATGAGCAGCCGCGGCCGGACGGCGAGCGCGCGGGCGATGGCGACGCGCTGCCGCTGGCCCCCGGAGAACTCGTGGGCGCGGCGATCGGCCATGTCCGCGTCCAGGCCGACGCGTTCGAGCAGCTCCCCGACCCGGTCTCGCAGTTCCCTGCCGTCCAGCCCGAAGTGGATGCGCAGCGGCTCGGCCAGCGTCGACCCGACGGTCCGCACCGGATGGAGGGAGCCGAACGGGTCCTGCCAGACGACCTGGACGGCCCGCCGGTACTCGAGCGGAACCCGCAGGCCGAACCCGGTCACGTCGAACTCGCCCACGCGGATCGTGCCGCCGGACGGGCGGAGCAGCCGCAGCACGGCCCGGCCGAGCGTGGACTTGCCCGACCCGCTCTCGCCCACCAGGCCGAGCGTGCGGCCCTTCTCCAGGTCGAGGTCGACGCCGGTCACCGCGTCCACGGGACGGTGCGGCGACCACGGCCACGGGCGCCGGCCCGGGTACCGCACGGTCAGGCCCCGTACCCGCAGCAGGTCGCTCATCCCGTCCTCCGCTCGTCGCCCGCCGTCACCAGGTCCGCCCGGACGCAGCGGACCTGGTGGTCGCCGGTGCGGCGCAGCGGGACCGGCGCCGCCGAGCAGCCGGGCAGCGCGCTCGCGCAGCGCGGGGCGAAACGGCAGCCCGCCGGCCAGGCGCCGGGCCGCGGGACGCTCCCCGGGATGCCCGCCAGGTCGCCGCCGGGCCGGTTGCGCGGAACCGCGCGCAGCAGGTCGGCGGTGTAGGGGTGCCGCGGCGCGGCGTACAGCGTGTCCACGGGGGCGGACTCGGCGATCTCGCCCGCGTACAGCACGATCGCCCGGTCGCACAGGTCCGCCACCACCCCGAGGTCGTGGCTGATGAGCAGGACGGACATCCCGGTGTCCGCGCGCAGGTCGGCGAGCAGGTCCAGGACCTGGCTCTGCACGGTGACGTCCAGGGCGGTGGTGGGCTCGTCGGCGATCAGCAGCCTGGGTTCGCACGCGATGGCCGCGGCGATCATCACGCGCTGGGCCATCCCGCCGGACAGCTCGTGCGGGTAGGCGCCGAGCCTGGCCGCCGGTTCGGGGATGCCGACCCGGTCGAGGAGTTCGGCCGCGCGTTCGCGCGCCCGCCTGCGCGACATGCCCAGGTGCACCCGGAGCGGCTCGGTGAGCTGGTCCTCGACCGTGCGCGCGGGGTTGAGCGCGGCGTGCGGCTCCTGGAAGACCACCCCGAGGTCGCGGGCGCGCGCCGCGCGCAGCGTCGCCGCGGACGCACCGGCGAGCTCGGTGCCGCCGAGCCGGATCGACCCCCGGGTGATCCGTCCGGGCGGCGGGACGAGCCCGAGCAGCGCGAGCGCGGTGACGGTCTTGCCGCAGCCGGATTCGCCGGCCAGGCCGACGATCTCCGCGGGCGCCACCTCGAAGGACAGGCCGCTGACCACCGGCACCGGCGGGCCGGTCCGGGGCGGGGAAAGGCTGATCTCGAGGTCGCGCACCACCAGCAGCGCCTCCCGGCCGAGCTCGGCGCCGGGCCCGGCGTCCGGCCCGGTGACCTGCCAGACCGCGGGCAGGCCGGCGGCGCGGCGGGACAGGCCCGCACGCCGCGGCACCCGGAGGCGCGGCCGGGAGCGGCGGACCGGTGCCGCCTGGCGCGCGAGGGCGTCGCGCAGCCCGTCACCGACGACGTTGAAGCACAGGACCATGGCGAGGATCGCCAGGCCCGGCGGCACCGCCAGCCAGGGCGCGATGTCGACGACCGTCTGCGCGGCGTTCAGCATCGACCCCCAGCTCGCGTCGGGCGGCTGCACCCCCAGCCCGAGGAACGACAGGCCCGCCTCGGCCAGCAGCGCCGTTCCGCAGGTGAGGCTCGCCTGCATGATGACGGCGGGCGCGATCACCGGCAGGACCCCGGTGGCCATCAGGCGGACCGGCCCGGCGCCGCCGACCCGCGAGGCCGCCACGTACGGCTCCTCCCGCACCGCCAGCACCTCGCCCCGGACCAGCCGGACGAACACCGTCGAGAACACCAGGCCCAGCGCCGTGACCGTACTCGACAGGCCCGGCCCCAGCAGCGCCACCAGCGCGAAGACCAGCACCAGCGCCGGAACGGCGACGATCGCGTCCACCAGCCGCATGACCACCCGGTCCCACCAGCCGCCGAGGAATCCGACGACCAGCCCGATCGGCACGCCGATCAGCATCGCCAGCCCGGCGGAGGCGCCGCACACCACGAAGGCGGACCGGGCGCCGTACAGCAGCCGCGCGAACAGGTCGCGCCCCTTGTCGTCGGTGCCGAGCCAGTGCGCGCCGGACGGCCCGCGCAGCGCCTCGCCGAGCGACTGCGCGTCGGGCGGGTGGGCGGCGATCAGCGGCGCGCACAGCGCGGCCGCCAGCAGCACGACCAGGACCGCCAGTCCCGCGGCGGCGGGCCGGTTGCCCAGGAACTTCCGGGAGATGGCTCTCATGACAGCCGCACCTTCGGATTGAGGTACCCGTACACCAGATCGAGCAGCAGGTTGACCAGGACGACCGCGGTCGCGATCGTGACCACCAGGCCCTGGACCACGGGGATGTCCTGGCGCAGCACCGCCTCGATGGCCAGCGATCCGAGCCCGGGGAGGGCGAAGACCTTCTCCACGACCAGCGACCCGCCGATGAGGATCGTGACCTGGAAGCCGAGGAGCGTGACGACCGGGGACAGCCCGTTGCGGACCGCGTGCCGCAGGATCACGCGGCCCGGCCGGTACCCGCGGGCGATCGCGGTCCGCACGTACTCCCGTTCCAGCACGCCCACCATCGAGCCGCGCGTCTGGCGGGCGAGGTAGGCGCCGGGGGCAAGGGCGAGCGCCACCGACGGCAGCGCGATCGAGCCGAGCCAGGCACCGAGGCCGCCGGCGGGCGGCACGTATCCGGCGGGCGGGAACCAGCCCAGCCTGATCGCGAAGAACGAGACCAGGAGGAGTCCCACCCAGAAGGGGGGCGCCGCCATCGCGGTCGAGGTGAGGAGCGTCACCGCGCGGTCGACCGCGCCGCCCCGCAGCACCGCCGCCAGGATTCCGGCGGTCGTCCCGAACAGCGTCGCCAGCACGAGCCCGCCCGCGGCGATCGACAGCGTGGTCCCGGCGCGTTCGGCCAGCTGCGGGCCCACCGGGACGCTGGAGAAGTAGGAGGTCCCCAGGTCACCGGTGACCGCGCCGGCCAGCCAGTCGCCGTACCGCACGATCAGCGGACGGTCGGTGCCGAGCCGCGCGCTGATCCGGGCCAGGTTGGCCGGGTCGGTGTTGTCGCCCGCGACGATGGCCGCCGGCTCCTCCGGGAGCAGCGCGGACAGCAGGAACGTCGCCAGTGACACGATGAGCAGCAGCGGCGCCAGCGCCGCCAGCCGGGAGATGATCAGTCTCAGCATGCCGCACCCGGTCCCCGGCTCATCGGGCGGTGACGTTGCGCGGGTCGGGGGCGGTGCCGACCGGGATCGCCCCCGACACCCCCTTCCGCACGGCCAGCATCCGGTAGCCGCGGACCAGCGTGATCACGTACCCCTGCTCGGCGGCGCGCCGGTACAGGCCCCGGTACTCGGCCGCGCCGTCCCGGATCGTCTTGGTGGACGCCCGCGCGGCCAGCGCCTCGATCCGCGGGTCGGTGGCGCCGTAGGGGTTGTAGGGGCCCTTCGGGCTCAGGGTCTGCTGGTAGAACAGGTACGGGTCGTCCGCGGGGAGCTGGAGCACCGCGACCGGGTACTTCCTGGAGCGGAGCTGGACGGCGAGGTTGCCCGCCTGCAGGTTGACGAGCCTGGCCCTGATGCCGATCTTCCCGAGCGCGCCGGCGACGGCCTCCGCCAGGTTGGCGAAGACGGGATTGGTGGGCAGGTCGAACGCGAACCCGTCCGGGTGGCCCGCCTCGGCCATCAGGCGCCTGGCCTTGGCGAGGTCGGCCGGGTACGACGACTTGAGCGCGGGCTCGTACGCCGGGCTCCTGTCGTCGAACAGGTTGCCGTCCGCGTCACCGGTGCCGAACATCACCGAGGAGTTGATCGCGGCGCGGTCCATCGCGTACGCCATGGCCTGCCGCACCCGCACGTCCTTGAGCGCGGGGACGGTGCCGCCGTCCCGGTCGAGGACGAGCAGTCCGGCCGGCAGCCCGGGGTCCCGCTCGACGGTGAGCCCGCTCTGCTCGGCCGACCTGACCTGCGCGCCGGAGACCGGGCCGGCCTGGACCTGCCCGCCGCGCAGCGCGTTGATCATGGCGCCGGCGTCGGTGTAGGCGCGGATCCGCACCTTGTCCGCCTTCTGCACCGACGGGTCCCAGTACCCGGTGTTCTTGGCGTAGGTGTAGGAGTCGCCCTCGACGGACGAGGCCGCGTCCAGCTTCCAGGGGCCGGTGCCGACGGGGTTCCGGTCCACCTTGGGGTCGTTGAACGCCTTGGGGCTGAGCATCATGCCGGGGACGCCGCTGAGCATCTGGACGATCGACGGCCCGGGCCTGGCGAGGCGCAGTTCGGCCGTGTACGGGTCGGGGGTCTCGACCTTCTCGACGAGGTTGTACGACACCGCCGCCAGCGGCCCGTCGACCTTCTTGCCGCGTTCGATGTTGGCCTTGACCACCGAGGAGTCGAACGGGGTGCCGTCGGTGAACTTCACCCCTTTCCGCAGGGTGAGGACCAGGTCGGAGCCCGTGTAGGTCCACGTGGTGGCCAGCCCGGGGCCGTACTCGCCGGACCCGCGGCTGCTGATCAGCGTGTCGAACACCGGCCGCAGGTAGGCGATCTGCGGCGTGTTGGCCTTCGCCGGGTCGAAGGTCTGGAGATGGCTGATCTCCCCCAGGCTCAGTGTCGCGTCACCGGTCGCGGCGCCGGGCGACCCGCAGGCTGCGAGCAGCAGGAGCAGGGGGGCGGCGGCGGCCAGGGGGCGGATGGGGTGGGTGCTGTGCATGCGGCCAGTCCTCTCAGCACAGGGAATGCCGGGACCATACCTTCGAGTATGGCCTGCGACAAGACTTTTCGATCCGATAGATCCAGGAAGACTGGGCTATTGACATCCGCCGCCATACGGACTGGTATGTAGCCCGATCGTCTGCGAGCGGAGCGCACCCGTATGACCACATGCCTGGCCGAGATCATCCGTCACTGGGCCGTCGCCGCCCCCGACCAGCCCGCGGTCACCGTCCCCGGGACCGGGCCCGGGGGCGACCTGACCCGCACGTTCCGCGAGCTCGACGCCGCGGCCAGCCGGGTCGGGCAGGGCCTGGCCGCCGCCGGGGTGCGCCCCGGCGACCTGGTCGCCCACCTCGGCCGGAACTCGATGGCCTACTGCGAGTTCCTGTACGGGGCGAGCAAGGTCCGCGCCACGGTCGCGTCCCTGAACTGGCGGCTGTCCTCCGGCGAGCTGGCCGCGATCCTCGCCGAGGCCCGCCCCCGGCTCGTCGTCGCGGACGCCGAGTTCGCGCCGACGCTGGCCACGGCGCTGACGGCCGCGGGCCTGTCACCGCAGGTCCTCGTCGTCCCGCCCGGCGGCGGGCCCGCGCCCGACGGGTACGCGTCCTATCCGGCCTGGCGCGACGCCCAGAGGACCGTCGACCCGGGACTGGTCCCCGAACCCGACGACATCGCCCTGGTCTTCTTCACCTCGGGCACGACCGGCACGCCGAAGGGCGTCATGCTCGGCGTCCGCGGCATCAGGGAGCAGCTCGCGCACCCGCCCGCCTGGCGCAGCGTGCGGCCGGGCGTCGCCACCCTGGTCGTGTCGCCGGTGTTCCACGTCGGGGGCACCGTGCAGATCTACGTGAACGGCCACCACGGCGGCCACGTCGTGCTCCTGCCCGACCCGAAGCCGGGGGCCGTCCTGGCCGCGATCGAACGCCACCGGGTGGAGATCGCCATGCTGGTCCCGGTGATGATCCACCAGCTGCTGGACGACCCCGCGCTGCCCGGCACCGACCTGTCCTCGCTGCGCACCATCGCCTACGGCGCCTCACCGATCGCCCCGGCCCTGCTGGCCCGCGCCCTGCGCGCCCTGGACTGCGGCTTCGTCCAGGCGTACGGGATGACCGAGACCACCGCGCCCATCGCCCACCTGGACCAGGCCGACCACGACCCCGACGACCCCCGCGGGCGGCTCGCCTCCGCCGGCCGCCCCCTCGACCACGTCGAGCTGCGCATCGCCGACCCCGACACGGGACGCCCGCTGCCGCCGGGCGAGGTCGGCGAGGTCTGGGTGCGCACGGCCCAGACCATGGTCGGCTACCTGAACCGCCCGGACGGCGAGTCGGCCCTCACGCCCGACAACTGGCTGCGCACCGGTGACTGCGGCCGCCTCGACGCCGACGGCTACCTCTACCTGACCGACCGGCTCAACGACATGATCATTTCGGGCGGCGAGAACATCTTCCCGGCCGAGGTCGAGAACGTCCTGACCGCCCACCCGTCGATCAGGGAGGCCGCGGTCCTCGGAATCCCCGACGACAGGTGGGGCCAGAGCGTCAAGGCGGTGGTCGTGCCCCGTCCGGGGGCCCGGGTGGAGCCGGCCGAGGTGATCGCCTTCTGCCGGGACAGGCTGGCGCACTACAAGTGCCCCCGGCGGGTCGAGATACGCGGCGACCTGCCGCGCAATCCCGCCGGAAAGGTGCTCCGCCGCGCCCTCCGCTGACGCCCCGTCGCCGTCGACCGGGCGAACCCCGCGGAGCGCCTCGTTCAGGGACCCTCTCAGAGCACCTGGGTCCAGGCGCCGGGGTCGCCCGGGGAGGCGCTGAAGTCGTAGCGGACGCCCTCCGGCGACAGCGCCAGCAGCGAGATCGAGCTGGTGCCCCAGATCCGACCCTCGCCCAGATCGGCCAGCGGGAGCAGCGACGCGGGATCGGTGCGGGCCAGGCCGTCGCCGTTCACCAGCGGCAGCCACTCCCCCCACGCCCGCTCCACCGGCTCGGCCGCCGACGGGCCCGCGTCCAGCGACGGGACGGGCCGCGGCTCGGGCCGCCGGGCCGCCGCGAAACGGGGCCGGAAGTGCCCCAGCCGGGCCGCCATGTGCGCGTCCTCGGTCCGGCCCGCGTGCGGCCCCTCGCCCTCCAGCCCGCTGTTGAGGATCATGTGCAGGCCCGGGCCCAGCTCCCGCTCGTCCAGGTCCGCGCCGTCCCAGTGCCACAGCCGCACGCCGCCGGGCTCCGCGCCCACCAGCAGGAACGGGTCGAAGCGCGGCAGGTCCAGCGGACCGGGCCCGCCGGTGGCCGCCGCCAGCAGGGGCAGCTCGCCGCGCGACCGGCGGCCGTCCTCGGGCGCCGCCGGGCCGCGCGCGTTCAGCACGGTCGCCACCCGCCGCGCCCCCGGATCGGCGGCCAGCCACGTCCCGCCCGCCCGGAGGTCCTGCCCGCCGACGAGGGCGGGCCGGTCCCGCCAGTGCCGGCCCGGCGGCCGCCACGACCGCTCCAGGAACTCGTCGCGCACACCGACGAGGATCACGGGCACCGGGGACGAGGGGTCGAAGCTGACGATCGCCGTGCACATGACCCCTATTGGAGCATTGGCCGACAAAGCACCCGACACCGGGGCGGCAGGCCGCGATCACCCGGCTACATGGGCGGCCAGGGGATGGCCGGCCAGTCCTCCGGCGGGTACGGGTGGATGCGGTGCTTGAGCATCAGCTCCACCCGGCGGCGCGTCGCGTCGACCTCCTCGGGCGTGAGCAGCTCGCCCAGCCGCCGCCCCAGCGGGCCGCCGTCGCGCATCCCCGCCTCGACCCGGGCCAGCGCCTCGACCGACTCCCGCGGCAGCGGCTTGCCCCGCCACTGCCACAGCACCGTCCGCAGCTTGTAGTCGACCGAGAAGCACACCCCGTGGTCGCAGCCGTACACGTGCCCGTCGCCCGGCGGCAGCAGATGCCCGATCTTGCGGTCGGCGTTGTTGACCACCGCGTCGAACACCGCCATCCGCCGGATCGCCGCGTCGTCCTCCGACCGCGACAGCGCCACCAGGTCGACCTCGGGGTCGGGCTCCACCCACAGCTGCACCATGCCCGGCCCGTACGGGCCGTCGCGGTGCACCGTCGGCGGCACCACGTGCAGCCCCATCGTCTCCGACACCGCGTACGCCGCCACCTCGCGCTCGGCCAGCGTCCCGTCGGGGAAGTCCCACAGCGGGCGCTCGCCCGCCACCGGCTTGTAGACGCAGGCGGCGCTCAGGCCCTCCCACTCGATCGCGCAGTACAGCGTGGCGTTGGACGCCTGGACCAGCCGGCCCTCCACCGAGAGGCGGCCCAGGCTCAGCAGCCGCTCGGCGGTCTCGGTGTCTCGGGGGGAGACGGTGCCGTCGCCGGCGGGGGTTCGATCCCGGGAGGACTGCGTCATGCGTTCATTCTTCCGGCCACCCCGCCCATGATCCAGCACAGCCGCCGTCCCGGCCGCGTCCGATCGCCCCGCGCGCCCGCCGCGGTGCCCCCGCGCGCCGCGCCGGCCGCGTGCCGCGCGCTCACCCGAGGTAGCCGTTCTGCCGCGGGCACACGTGCCCGGCCGAGTCCAGCGGCAGCCCGCACAGCGGGCACGGCGGACGGCCCGACGCCACCACCTTCAGCGCCCGCTCGGCGAACGCCCGGGCCTGCGCCGCGGTGATCCGCACCCGCAGCACCGCGATCGCCGGGTCGTCCTCGCCGACCTCGGCGTCGTCGTCCTCACCCTCGGTGACCTCCTGCGCCTCGATGACCACCTGCTCGTCCTCGGGATCCCAGGCCAGCGCCATCGTGCCGACCCGGAACTCCTCCTCGACCGGCTGGTCCAGCGGACCGTCGTCGCGCAGCTCCGACGGGGTCACCGCGGGCACCGGCGCGTCGCCGCCGCTGCGGCGCAGCACCTCGTCCAGCAGCTCCTCCAGGCGTTCGGCCAGCAGCGTCACCTGGAACTTCTCCAGCCCCACGCTGGTGACCCGGCGGCCGGACCGCGCCTGCAGGTAGAAGGCCCGGTCGCCCGGCTGGCCCACGGCCCCGGCGACGAACCTTTCCGGCAGTTCATAGGAGATGACCGGCATGACAACGACCCTACGCGCCGCCGCCCACCGCCGCGTCCCCGCGTCCCCCGGCGCCCCCCGCGTCCCCGCCGTTCTCCTCGTCCTCGGACCGGGGCGGGGGCGGCAGCAGGTCGGCGACGTCGCCGCCGACGTCGTTCAGGCGGACCACGAAGGGGCGCAGCTCGGTGTAGCGGATCACGGTCACCGACGCGGGCGCGGCCTGGATCCGCTGGAACTGGTCCAGGTGCAGGCCCAGCGCGTCCGCCACGATCGCCTTGATGATGTCGCCGTGGCTGCACACCGCGTAGACGGCGTCCTCACCGTGCTCGCCGGCGATCCGCGCGTTCCAGTCGCGGACGGCGGTCACCGCGCGGTGCTGGGCGTCGGCGAGCGCCTCGCCGTCCTCGCCGGGGAAGCGCGCCGCGCTGGGATGCGCCTGCACCACCCGCCACAGCGGCTCCTCGGCCAGCTCCTTCAGCGGCCGGCCGGTCCAGTCGCCGTAGCGGACCTCCCCGAACCGCTCGTCCACCCGCACCTTCTCGATGCCGTCGCGGCCGGCGGCGACCGCGTCGGCGGTCTCCAGGCAGCGGTCCAGCGGGCTGGACACCACGGCGGCCAGCGGGACCGGGGCCAGCCGCCCGCCCAGGGCGCGGACCTGGGCGCGGCCCCGCTCGTCCAGGGCCACCCCGGGGGTCCACCCCGCGAGCAGCGGCCCCGTCATCGCGGTGAGGCCGTGCCGCACAAGCAGAAGCGTCGTCACGCCAGGCACTCTACGAGATCACACCCGATGCGCGCCGATCGCACGGATGGCCCCGATCGGCCGGATGCGCAAGGATGGGTTTCCGTGATTGTCGACAAGGCCATCTACGCGCGCGGCGTCCGGCGCACGATCGAGGGCGACATCAGCGACGCCTTCGACGCCGCCCGCGCCGAGTCCGCGCGCTCGGGGCCCGGCGGCGCGGCGGGCGGCGTCTTCCTGTGGATCGGGCTGCACGAGCCCACCGAGGAGGAGTTCGACCTGGTCCGCGACGAGCTCGGGCTGCACCCGCTGGCCGCCGAGGACGCGGTCTCGGCCCACCAGAGACCCAAGCTGGAACGCTACGGCGACACCCTGTTCGTCGTCCTGAAGACGCTGGTGTACAAGGACGCCACCTCCGACATCGAGGTCGGCGAGATCATGCTGTTCCTCGGCGCCGACTTCGTGGTGACCGTCCGGCACGGGCCGGGCAACCCGCTCGGGCCCGTCCGCAAGCGCCTCGAGCAGGACACCGACCTCCTCGAACACGGGCCCGCCGCCGTCCTGTACGCGGTCTGCGACGAGGTCGTCGACCACTACGGCGACGTGACGCACGAGGTCGAGGTCGACATCATCGAGCTGGAACGGGCCGTGTTCCGCCCCGGCGGGCCCGACGTCACCGAGAGCATCTACTCCCTCAAGCGGGAGGTCCTGGAGTTCCGCACCGCCCAGGACCCGCTCATCCCGGTGATGCAGGAGATCACGCGCGGGCGGGTCCCCGAGTGCGCCCACACCCGCGAGTACTTCCGCGACGTCCTGGACCACCTGCTGCGCGTGGACGGCCAGGTCGACGCGCACAACGAGCTGCTCAACTCGGTCCTCACCGCGCATCTGGCGCTGCTGGGCAAGCGGCAGAACGAGGACATGCGCAAGATCTCCTCGTGGGCCGCCGTCATCGCGGTGCCCACCATGGTCGCCGGGTTCTACGGCATGAACTTCGACTACATGCCCGAGCTGCGCTGGCTGTACGGGTACCCGGCGATGATGCTGGTCATGGTCACCGTCTGCGTGATCGTCTACATCCGGCTGCGGAAGAGCGGCTGGCTGTGACCCGGCCGCACCGGCCGCACAAGCTGTGGCCGATCACCGTCATCACGCTGGTGCTGCTGTGGATCCTGCTGGTCTTCCTGCTGATCCACAACGGGCCGCGGCTGCCCCGCCGGCCCGCCTCAGCTGCGGCGCCCGGCGCCGTCACTCAGGGCGTTCAGGGCGTTCAGGGTGTTCAGGACTTGGAGACCGGGCCCGGACCCGTTCCCGGCCCGCCGGGACGCGGAGGGTAGGAGGCGCCGGGCGTCCGCGCGAGAGCGGGCGCCAGCAGCGCGGCCCACAGGTGCGACTGGGCGCCCCGCGCCTCCAGCCGCCGCCGGATCCGCTCCACCATGCCCGCCGTCGGCAGCGCCAGCCACAGCAGCAGCGGATAGCCCAGCACGAACCCGGCCAGGAACACCAGCACGGTCTCCGCGGCGATGGCCAGCGGCAGCCCGAGCAGGATGACGCCCTCCGCCAGCGCGTACCGCACCAGCACCGCCTGCCGGAACTGCACCAGCGCCAGCGCCGCCGCCCGCTCGCGGTCCTGCCCCGGCGGCAGCGGACGCGGCGTGCGCGGCCCCACCGCCACCGTGACCAGCGCGCCCGCCACCAGCGGCACGCACAGCAGAAGCGGCAGGACGCCGTCACCGCCGTCGCCCCCGCGCACGATCAGCGGGGAGATCGCCAGGATCAGCAGCGGCGCCACGACCAGCACCAGCGCCAGCGTCCGCAGCTGGCCCAGCACCGTCCCCGAGCGCAGGGAGGCCAGGTAGCCGGGCGCCCGGTCGCGGCCGGCGCCGAAGAGCGGGCCCCCGGGAACGTCGTCCTCGGGCGGCTGCTGGGGGAACCGTGGTGAGGCCATGGCTGGGCACTCTAGCCCGCCGCCCCCGGCGGCGACAGACGGCGGCGGGACCGCGGCCTCAGGTCGCTGAGAGGACACCGGCGGCGAGCAGCGCCATGATGATCCCGCCCAACGCCAGCCGGTAGTACACGAAGACCATCACCGAGTGCCGGGCCAGGTACCTCAGCAGCCAGGCGATGCACGCGTAGCCGACCGCGAACGACACCGCGGTCGCCACGGCCGTCGGGACGACGGGCAGCCCGCCGCCGAACGCGTGCCGCAGCTCGAACACCCCCGACAGCACCACCGCGGGCACCGACAGCAGGAACGAGTAGCGGGCGGAGGCCTCGCGCGTGTACCCCAGGAACAGCGCCCCGGTCATCGTCGACCCCGACCGCGAGGAGCCGGGGATCAGCGCCAGCGCCTGGAACGCCCCGATGACCAGGCCGTCGCGCAGGTTCAGGTCGCCGACCTCGCGCTTGCGGGCGCCCGCCCGGTCGGCGGCCATCAGCAGCAGGCCCATCCCCACCAGCGCGGAGGCGTTGAGCCACAGGTTCCGGGACGGGCCCTCGATGAAGTCCTTGAACGCCAGCCCGCACACCGCGATCGGGACGGTCCCCAGGCCGATGTACCAGCCCGTCCGCGCGTCCTGGTGGTGCCGCAGCGCGGGCGTCCACAGGCTCCTGGTCCAGGCGGCGGCGATGCGGGCCAGGTCGCGCCGGAAGTAGAGGACCACCGCGGCCATCGTGCCGATCTGGATGACCGCGCTGAACGCCGCCCCCGGGTCCTTCCAGCCCAGGAACTCCGGCACGAACAGCATGTGCCCCGAGCTGGAGATCGGAAGGAACTCGGTGAGTCCCTGGACGATCCCCAGCACGGTCGCTTCCACGACGTTCACGGGCGGCGCCTCCCCTCGGGCACGGACGGCAGGCTGCGAGCGTACCCGCGCGGTCACCGGCGGTGACGGCGGCGCGGATCAGCGCCCGGCCAGGGATCGGTAACCCCGCGGTCATCCCCGGTCCCGCGTCCGGCGGCCGGTGCCGGCAGGGGCTCGGCGGGGGCCCGGCGCGGGCTCGGCGGACCGACCGGTCGGCGCCTCCCGCTACTGTTCCGACCATGGAAGAGCGTCACCTCGGGCGGAGCGGGCTCGTGGTGTCCCGGCTCGGCCTGGGCACCATGACCTGGGGGCAGGACACCGACCCCGACGAGGCGGCCGCGCAGCTGACGGCGTTCGTGGACGCCGGGGGCACCCTGGTGGACACCGCCGACGTCTACAGCGACGGCCTCAGCGAACGCATCCTCGGGCACCTGCTGCGCGAGGTGGTGGGCCGCGACGAACTGGTCATCGCCACCAAGGCCGCCATCCGCTCCAACGGCCGCTACGACGCCTCCCGCCGCCACCTGCTGGCCTCCCTGGACGCCTCCCTGGAGCGGCTCGGCCTGGAGTACGTCGACCTGTGGCAGCTGCACGCCTACGACCCGTTCACGCCGCTGGAGGAGACCCTCTCGGCGCTGGACGAGGCCGTGCTGTCCGGCCGGACCCGCTACGTCGGGGTGTCCAACTACGCGGGCTGGCAGATCGCCAAGGCCGCCGCGTGGCAGCGCGCCTGGCCGGGCCGCGAGCCGGTCATCGCGGCGCAGCTGGAGTACTCGCTGCTGCGCCGCGACATCGAGCGGGAGGCGGTTCCGGCCGCGCTGGACGCCGGGGCCGGGCTGCTGCCGTGGTCGCCGCTGGGCCGCGGGGTGCTGACCGGCAAGTACCGCACCGGCATCCCGGCCGGGTCGCGGGCGGCCGCGCCGCACTTCGCCGAGTTCGTCCAGCCCTACCTGGACGAGGAGTGCGGCCGGATCGTGGAGTCGGTGGTGACGGCGGCCGAGGGCCTCGGGGTGACGCCGCTGAGCGTGGCGCTGGCGTGGGTGCGCGACCGGCCCGGCGTGGCCGCGCCGGTCGTCGGGTCCCGCACGGCGGCGCAGCTCGAACAGGCGCTGGCGAGCGAGCAGCTCACCCTGCCGATGGAGATCCGCGCGGCGCTGGACGACGTGTCCGACATGGCCCCGGCTTCGCCGTGACGCGCGCCGCGGGCCGTCCCTGGGCGCCCTGATCGGCTACGATCCGGAGCCCGTGACCGACTCCCACTCCGACTCTCCTTCCGGCCCTCCCGCCGGCCCTCCCGCCGGCCCTCCCGCCGGCCCTCCCGCCGGCCCTCCCGCCGGCTCGCCTTCCGGTGTCCCCTCCGCCGCCGACCGGGCCGCGCTCACCGAGCTGTTCGCCGGGGCGGGCGTCCCGGCGGCGCTGGCCGGGCCCGGCCTGGCCCGGCTCGGGCCGGGCGCCGCGGGCCGCCTGCGCGAGGACCCGTGGCGGCTGCTGCGCGTGCCGGGGGTGGCGCCGCGGCAGGCCGACCACTTCGCCCGCCAGGTGCTCGGCGACGAGGCGACGCCGGGCGACCGGCGGCGCGGCCGGGCGCTGGTCGGGCACCTGCTGGCGGACGCGGCCCGGCACGGCCACACCGTCACCCCGCCCGCCGAGGTCGCCTCCGCGCTGGAACGCCTCAGGGTCCCCGAGCCGGCGCGGGCGATCGAGGACGCGCTCGACGCCGCCGAGGCCATCGCGCTCACCGAGGAGCCGGACTTCGACGAGGCCGCGCTCGAGGACGGCGACCTCGAGGAGATCCCCGAACCGGAGGAGACGCTGGGGCTGGCACGGTGGGCGCTGGCCGAGGAGGACGCCGCCGAGGGACTGGCCCGCCTCAACGCCACCGCCGTGCCGCTGCTGGACGACGCCGCGATCAAGGCGGTGCGGTCCGGGCTGCCCGAGGACCGCTCGCTGGCCTTCACGGCGGCGCTGCGCACCGGAGTGAGCGTGCTGCGCGGCACCGCCGCGGACCTGACCGGCACCGCGCTGGCGCTCGCGGAGGCCGCCGCCGCCCACGGAGTGCGCGCCGCCGTGGTGACGCCCACCGACCGCGCCGCCGCCGACCTCGCGGCCGAGGCGGCGGAAACCGGCGCGGCAGGGACCGGGGCGGCGGGGGCCGGGGAAGGGGCCCCTGCGGAGGCTCAGGCGCCCGCTTACGCGATCGGCGGCCTGCACGCGCTCCTGGAGCCGCTGGAGAGCACCGAGGGCGTCCCGGACGCCGTTCCGGGCGCGGTGGTGTTCGGCCGGGGCGAGCAGCGGCCGCTGGAGGCGGACCTGGTGATCCTCACCGACGCCGCCGGACTGGACGTCGAGCTGGGCGCCGTGCTCGTCCAGGCGTGCGCGGACGGCACCCACCTGGTGCTGTGCGGCGAGCCGCAGGCGCTCCCGCCCGCCGGGCCCGGCCGCGTCCTGGACGATCTGGAGGGCTCCGAGACCGTCCCCGTCGTCGAGCTCGAGCCCGCCGCCGGCGGGCCCGCCGATCCGCCGGCCGCGCTGGCCGCCGCAGTGCGGGCCGGAGAGCTGAGGAACGTCGAGGCGCCCGGCAGGGAGGTCGTGATCGTCCCGGCGGCGAGCGCGGCCGAGGCGGTGCACCGGACCGTGCAACTGGTCACCGACTCCATCCCGCGCGCCCTGGGCATCCCCGTCGAGGAGATCCAGGTCGTCGTCCCGGCGGCGCCGGGCGAGGCCGGGGCGGCGGCGCTCAACACCGCGCTGAAGGCCGAGCTCAACCCCGGGCCCGGCAGGTTCGGCGGCTTCGACGTCGGCGACCGCGTCCTGGTCGCCGCCCCGCTCCCCCAGGCCGCGGTGGGCGAGAGCGGGACCGTCACCGGCGCCGACGCCGCCGGGCTGCGCGTGCGGTTCGCCCGGGGCACCGCGGTGGTGCCGCCCGCGCTTGCCTCGCGGCTGCGCCCCGGGTGGGCGGTCACCGTGGCGCTGGGCCGGGGCGCGCGGTACGCCGCCGTGGTCGCCGTGCTGCCGCCCGACGGCGTCGACGACACCGCCGGGCTGTCGCGCCCGCTGGTGGCGACCGCGTTCGGGCTGGCGCGCCGCCATCTGTCGGTGGTGCAGGCGGCCGGTCCCGCGCTGGCGGCGGCCGTGCGGGAGCGTCCCGCGCCGCCGCGGCGCACCCGCCTGGCGCGGCTCGTCGTCCAGTGAGCGAGCGAGGTTCGTGGCGTCGCGGAGGTTTGAGACAGGCGTCCAGTGAGGCAGGAACTGACCGTAAGCGGCTGTTGTGACCGGGGCGCACGGGTCCTACCCTTATTGACGGAGCGTCAACAACTGGCGTCGGCAGTCGTAAGGAGTGAGATGCCCCAGCAGCAGCGGCGCCCCGGCCGGCCCCGCAGGCTTCTAGCGGTCTCGGTGGTCTCGACCGGGGCGATGGCCCTCGTGGTCCTGAACGCACCGCAGGCGGCCGCCGCGGGAGCACCCAAGCCCTGCCCCAAGGGGACCGACCCGGCCAGCACCATCGACAACTGGAAATGCCAGCTGGACAACATCCGCGAGGGCCTCCAGCCCAAGCAGCCCGACCCCACCCCCTCCCCGTCCCCGACCAAGAGCACGAAACCCCCGCAGAAGAAGAAGCCCGGCGAGTCCAAGCCCAAAGCGCCCGGACACGACTCCGGGTCGTCCGGCGGACGTTCCGGCACCGGCGGCAGGGCCGTACCCCCGGTCCCGCCCGGCCCGGTCCCCCAGACCGGGGAGTCGCGGCCCCTCACGACCGCGGACGCGCCCGAGATCCCCGGCATGCTGCCCGCGCCCCAGGTCGCCACCGGCCCGCAGAACGAGGCCGGACCGGCGACCCGCACGCGGCTGACCGCGCCCGTGGCCGCCTCCGAGCGGCAGAACGACCCCACCACCCTGTGGGTCGCCGCCGCGGCCGGCGCCGCCGGCGCCGTCGGCGCGCTCAACCTCAGCGTCCTGGGCCGCACCCTGCGCCGCCCCCGCGGCCACGGCTGAACCGCCCGGCGGCCCTGCCTGAAAGCCCGGACGGCCTCGGGTGAAAAGCCCGGCGGCCCGTCCCCCTAACGGAGGACGGGCCGCGCAGGTCGGGCGCCAGGTGTTCTCGGACGGGCCGGCGCGTCAGCCGTTCGCTGGTGCGGCGGGCGTGGGGGCCCCGATCGCGTGCAGGCCGCCGTCCACGTGGACGATCTCGCCCGTCGTCGCCGGGAACCAGTCCGACAGCAGCGCCGCGCAGGCCCGCGCGGTCGGCTCGCTGTCCCTGAGGTCCCAGCCGAGCGGCGCGGCCTCCGTCCACACCTCGGTGATCCCCTCGAAACCGGGGATGCTCTTGGCCGCCATCGTCGCCAGCGGGCCCGCCGCGACCAGGTTCACCCGGATGCCCTGCGGGCCCAGGTACTTGGCCAGGTACCGGGCGCACGACTCCAGCCCGGCCTTGGCCACGCCCATCCAGTCGTACACCGGCCAGGCCTTGGTGGCGTCGAAGTCCAGCCCCACCACCGAGCCGCCGTCCTTCATCAGCGGCAGGCACGCCATCGTCAGCGACTTCAGCGAGAACGCCGAGGCGTGCACCGCGGTGGCCACGTCCTCCCACGGCGTGTCCAGGAAGTTGCCGCCCAGGGCGGTCTGCGGCGCGAACCCGATCGCGTGCACCACCCCGTCCAGCCGGTCGAACCCGTGCTCGCGCAGGCCGTCGGCCAGCGCGTCCAGCTGCTCGGCGTTGGTGACGTCCAGCTCCACCACCGGCGGCGGGTCGTCGGGGCCCGACGGCAGCCGCTTGGCGGTGCGCGCGGTCAGCGTCGGCCGCGGGTAGGCGGTCAGGACGATCTCGGCGCCCTGCTCCTGCGCGATCCGCGCCACGTGGAACCCGATCGAGGCGTCGGTGAGAACGCCGGTGACCAGGATCCGCTTGCCCTCGAGGATGCCCATGGCGTTCCCCATCTCCTCAGTGCCCTCGTGTGCTCGGTTGCTCTGTGCCGCCGCCCGGCGCCCCCGCTCGGCGCCCCCGGCGAACCGCGTGTCAGTGGCCCATGCCCAGGCCGCCGTCCACCGGGATCACGGCCCCCGTGATGTAGGCGGCGTGCTCGCTGGCCAGGAACCCGACGGCCTTGGCGACCTCCTCCGGCCGGGCGGTGCGGCCCAGCGGGATCGCGCCCTTGATCGCCTTCTGCTGGTCCTCGGTGAGCGCCGCGGTCATGTCGGTGTCGACGAACCCGGGCGCGACCACGTTCACCGTGATGTTGCGGGAGGCCAGCTCGCGGGCCAGCGACCGGGCGAACCCGACCATGCCCGCCTTGGAGGCGGCGTAGTTGGACTGGCCCGGCGACCCCAGCAGCCCCACCACCGACGACACCAGGATGATCCGCCCGGTGCGCTTGCGCATCATGCCCTTCACGGCGCGCTTGGCGACCCGGAAGGAACCGGTCAGGTTGGTGTCCAGGACGGAGGTGAACGCGTCCTCGCTCATGATGGCCAGCAGCGTGTCCTTGTTGATGCCGGCGTTGGCGACCACGACCTCCACCGGCCCCTGCTCGGCCTCGACCTTGCCGAACGCGGCGTCGACGTCCTCGGAGCTGGTCACGTCGCAGCGGACGCCGAACAGGCCCTCGGGCGGCTCCCCGGAGCGGTAGGTGACCGCGACCGCGTCACCGCCGGCGGACAGCTCGCGCGCGATGGCCAGGCCGATGCCCCGGTTGCCACCGGTCACGAGGACAGAGCGACTCATGCGTCGTACCTCTCGTCGACGACGCCGGCGGCCTGCACCGCCCCGGCGTCCTTTTCCATGGTCAGGTCCCAACTGCCGAGGAGCGTAGCGGCCTACCGGCGGTAACGAGATGTGCCGTTCCGACAAGATCCGCCGACCCGGCTTTGTTCCGGGCGCCGCGGCCGCCGGTTTCGGCGCGCTCCGCGCGTTCCGCGACGTCCCGTGCCGTCCCGCCGCCCCGTGCCGTCCCGGCCGCCCCACCGCTCCCGCCGCTCCCGCCGGCCGCCGTGCGCCGCGCGGCGTGCGGGCCCGGGTTGCCGGTAGGTTGCGGAAGGTGCATGACATCGATCCCGCATTCACCGCGCTGCCGCTGCGCGCGCTGGCCGACGCGGCGCTGGCCCGGGCCCGGGAGCTGGGCGCCGAGCACGCCGACTTCCGGCTCGAACGCATCCGCAGCCAGACCCTGCGCCTGCACGACGCCGCCCTGGAGACCGCGCTGGACGCCGACGACGTCGGGCTGTCGGTCCGCGTCGTCAAGAAAGGCACCTGGGGCTTCGCCGCCGGCATCGACCTGACCCCGGGCGGCGCCGCCACGGTGGCCGAGCGGGCCGTGGACGTGGCCGCGGTCGCCGCCGCCGTCAACCGCGAGCCGATCGAGCTGGCGCCCGAGCCCGCGCACGGCGAGCGCACCTGGGTGTCGGCCTACGAGATCGACCCGTTCACCGTGCCGACCGCCGAGAAGATCGCGCTGCTGGCCGACTGGAGCCGCCGGCTGCTGGGCGACGACCGGGTCGACCACGCCGACGCGACGCTGCTGCAGGTCAAGGAGAACAAGTTCTACGCCGACCTGCGCGGCACCGTCACCACCCAGCAGCGGGTGCGGCTGCACCCGGTGCTCAACGCCGTCGGCATCGGCGACGGCGTGTTCGACACGATGCGCACCATCGCCCCGCCCGTCGGCCGCGGCTGGGAGTGGCTGACCGGGGACCACTGGGACTGGGACGGCGAGCTGGCCCGCATCCCCGAGCTGCTGGCCGAGAAGCTGGCCGCGCCGTCGGTGGACCCCGGCTCCTACGACGTCGTCATCGACCCGTCCAACCTGTGGCTGACCATCCACGAGTCCATCGGGCACGCGACCGAGCTGGACCGGGCGCTGGGCTACGAGGCCGCCTACGCCGGCACCTCGTTCGCCACCCCCGACAAGCTCGGCACCCTCCAGTACGGCTCGAAGATCATGAACGTGACCGGCGACCGCACCGCCGAGCACGGCCTGGCCACCATCGGCTACGACGACGAGGGCGTGCGGACGCAGGCGTTCGAGATCGTCACCTCCGGCATGTTCACCGGCTACCAGCTGGACCGCCGGATCGCGCGGCTGACCGGCGCCGACCGCTCCAACGGCTGCGCCTTCGCCGACTCCTCCTCCAGCATGCCGCTGCAGCGGATGGCGAACGTGTCGCTGCAGCCGGCGCCGGGCGGGCCGTCCACCGACGAGCTGATCTCCGGGGTGGAGCGCGGCATCTACATCGTCGGCGACAAGTCCTGGTCGATCGACATGCAGCGCCACAACTTCCAGTTCACCGGGCAGCGGTTCTTCCGCATCGAGAACGGCCGCCTGGCCGGGCAGCTGCGGGACGTGGCCTACCAGGCCACCACCACCGACTTCTGGAACTCGATGGAGGCCGTCGGCGGCCCGCAGACCTACGTGCTGGGCGGCGCGTTCAACTGCGGCAAGGGCCAGCCCGGGCAGGTCGCGCCGGTGAGCCACGGCTGCCCGTCGGCGCTGTTCCGCGGCGTCAACATCCTCAACGCGCTGAAGGAGGCCGGCCAGTGACGGTCATGAGGCCGCAGGAGGCCGTCGAGCGGGCGCTGGAGCTCTCCCGCTCCGACGACTGCATCGTCATCGCCGACGAGTCCAGCACCGCCAACCTGCGCTGGGCGGGCAACACCCTCACCACCAACGGCGTCACCCGCTCCAACCGGCTCACCGTGGTCGCGCTGCGCCGCACCGGCGACGGGACGGCCGCGGGCGTGGTGTCGCGGGCCGCGGTCGGCGCCGAGGACCTGGAGGACCTGGTCCGCGCCGCCGAGGCCGACGCGGCCGGCAACGACCCCGCCGAGGACGCCGCCCCGCTGGTCTCCGGCGGGGCCCCGGCCGCCGGCTGGGACGAGGCGCCCGCCGAGACCGGCATCGGCGTGTTCGGCGACTTCGCGCCCGCCCTCGGCGAGGCGTTCGCCGCGGCCGAGGCGGGCGGGCGCCGCCTGTACGGGTTCGCCAACCACGTGCTGACCTCGACTTTCCTGGGCACCTCGGCCGGGCTGCGGCTGCGCCACGACCAGCCCACCGGGCTGCTGGAGCTCAACGCCAAGGGCGCGGGCGGCTCGGCCTGGGCGGGCGTGGGCACCCGCGACTTCACCGACGTGGACGTCCCGGCCCTCACCGGCGACCTGGCCCGCCGCCTGGAGTGGGGCGAGCGGCGGATCGACCTGCCCGCGGGCCGCTACGAGACGATCCTGCCGCCGTCCGCGGTGGCCGACCTGATGATCTACCTGTACTGGTCGGCGGGCGCGCGGGACGCCCACGACGGCCGCACCGTGTTCAGCGCCCCCGGCGGCGGCACCCGCGTCGGGGAGAAGCTGGCCGGGCCGCCGGTGACGCTGTCCAGCGACCCGGCCGCCGCCGGGCTGGAGTGCGCGCCGTTCGTGGTCGCGCACGCCTCCAGCCGCGAGTCGTCGGTGTTCGACAACGGCCTGCCGCTGGACCGCACCGACTGGATCTCCGACGGCACGCTGACCTCGCTGACCCAGACCCGGCACTCGGCCGCCCACACCGGGCTGCCGCTCACCCCGGCGATCGACAACCTGATCATGACCGGGCCGGACGCGGGCGCGGGCGCGTCGCTGGAGGACATGGTGGCCCGCACCGAGCGCGGGCTGCTGCTGACCTGCCTGTGGTACATCCGCGAGGTCGACCCGCAGCGGCTGCTGCTGACCGGGCTCACCCGCGACGGCGTCTACCTGGTGGAGAACGGGGAGGTCGTGGGCGCGGTCAACAACTTCCGGTTCAACGAGAGCCCGGTCGACCTGCTCGGCCGGCTGTCGGAGGTCGGCGCGACCGGCCCGACGCTGCCGCGCGAGTGGTCGGACTACTTCACGCGGACCGCGATGCCGCCCGTGCGGGTCGGCGACTTCAACATGTCGACGGTCTCGCAGGCGTCCTGACGCACCCTGCCCCACCCTGACGCGTCCTGCCCCGCCCTGAGGCGCCCGCCGAGGGGTGCCCGCCGGTGAACGCCGGCCGGGCGCCCCTGGGCGCCCTCGGGGCCTTCTGGCGCGTTCTCAGGCGCGCCCTCAGGCGCGCCGTCAGGTGTCTTCGAGGCGGAAGCCGACCTTCAGGCCGACCTGGTAGTGCGCCACCTCCCCGTCGACGATCTGGCCGCGGACCTCGGTCACCTCGAACCAGTCCAGATGCCGCAGGGTCTGCCCCGCGCGCCGGATCCCGTTGCGCACGGCGTCGTCGACCGAGACGGGCGACGTCCCGACGATCTCGGTGACCCGGTAGGTGCGATCGGTCATTAGGCCCTCCTGGTGTCGCCTGGCAGCCCCCCAGGGCATACCGTGGATATGTGAAGGTCATTCCCCGTCGGCACGCCGAGGTCTACACGGTCACCGACGCACCCAAACCGATGTCGGAGGACATCGGGTACCGGCAGCGCCGCTATCTGATCTCCATGGGCATCCGTACCGGCTGCTTCCTCGGAGCGGTCTTCGCCGGCGCGCTCGGGGCGCCGCTGTGGGCGGTGGGACTGCTGGTGGTCGGGGCCGTCTTCCTGCCCTACATCAGCGTGATCGTCGCCAACGGCGGGCGCGAGCCGCAGCCCTCCGCCCGCTTCGACGACCCTGATAGCCCGCACCACAAGGGCATTTCCGGACAGCGACCGGAAATCGGGTCGTGACTTTCTCTTGACTAGGGGCGGGGGGTTCGGTGTACGATTTGTACCGGCGCTCTGGTCCCCCGTCGGAGCGCCCGTGCCGGTGTTCCGGGCCCCCGTCGGAACACCGATGATGCGGCGCCGGGTGGATTGCCCCCGTACCACCCGGCGCCGCTTTCACATTCCCGGCCCCTCGTACGGGCTTCGACCTGGGAAGACCCGGCCCCCGCGGCATCCGCCGGACCGTCCGCGCGGCCCGCGCGGTCATGACCCCGGCTTGATCGGATCATCACCCCCTCTTGGCGCCGGGCGCCCGGCGGCACGCGCCAGGCCAAGAAATCGCCAAGACGCTCGCCGGGTCCGCGCCGACCGGGTCTGAAGCCGGCATCTTCCGGCGGGCCGGCCGCGAACGCGTTGATGACAAGACCCAACGCTGGCCTTGTCCGGCCACGGCCCGAAACGCTCTCCAGCGGCCGCCCCGCCCCGCCCCGTCCGATCGAGCCGAACGGCCCCCGGACGCGTATCCACGGGTGCGTCCCCCGCACCGAGGAGCCCGAGGAGGCCGCGTGGACCCTGGTTTCCGGCTCGACGGCAGATACCGGCTGGAACGCCGCCTCGGCGGCGACGCCGGCGGCCGGGCGCAGGTGTGGGAGGGCAGGGACGTACTACTGGCCCGCCGCGTGGTGCTGAAGACGATCCCCCTCGAACGGGCCGGTGGGGACCGGGCGCCGCGCCTGGAGTTCAGGGACGGCGCGCAGGCCGCCGCCGGGCTGGCCCATCCCGGGATCGTGACGACCTACGACTACGGCGAGGCGGACGGCCCGGACGGGTCCGGCCTCACCCTGCCGTACGTGGTGACCGAGTTCCTGGACGGCCGGACCCTGGCGGCGCGCCTCCAGGCGGCCGGCACCGGGACGGCGGGGGCGTTCGCGTCCGGTGAGGCCGTCGCCGTCTGCGCGCGGGTCGCGGACGCGCTCGCGGCCGCCCACGCCGCCGGGGTGGTGCACGGCGCGCTCGAGCCCGCGAGCGTCTTCCTCACCGCCGACGGGGTGAAGGTCGTCGACGTCGGCCTGGCCGGGCTGCTGCGGGACCCTGCGGCGCCAGGGGGGACCCGTTCGGCCCCCTCCCCGTTCATGGCGCCCGAGCAGCTCGCGGGACAGGACGCGGGCCCCGAGGCGGACGTGCACGCGCTGGGGGTGATCCTCGCGCGCTGCCTGGGGCCCGGGGCGGTCGTGCCGGAGGAGGTGGCGGAGATCTGCGCGCGGTGCCGTTCGGCGCGTCCGGCCGAACGCCCCGCGGCGCGGGAGCTCGCTGAGGCGCTGGAGGCGGCCGTCCCGGCGGGGAACGTGCTGCCCGCCGCCGTGCCCGAGCGGGATTCGCCGGACCGGACGGGGGCGATGCTCGCCGGGTTGCGGGAGTGGGCGCGGGGGCGGCTGGGGGTGGCGCTGGGCGCGATGGCCGCCGCAGGGGTCGCGCTGGCGGTCGTCCCGCTGCTGATGGTGGTGATGTCGTTCGCCTCGCCGGGCCCGACCGGCGGGGTGGCGATCCCGCCGCCCGTGCCCGGACGGCCGTCCGGACCGCCCGGCATGGACACCATGGAGCGCGGCGCCTCTCCGGGCCGGACCGCCCCGCCGGCCCCGGAAGGCCGCCGGTCCCCCTCGCGCGGCGCGCGGTCCTCCGAGGCCGCGGTGAACACGCTGGCGCGGATGCGGCGCTCGATCGACCTGGGCATCGCCGCCCGGCAGATCGCCCCGCGGGAGGGGACCGAGCTGGCCACGCTGGTGACCACGCTGCTCAACCGGCTGGACGCGGGCGAGCCGGTCGACCTGGACCGCGGGGTGGACGAGCTGCGCGACCGGATCGCCAGGTGCGGGCCCCGCGAGATCGACCCGGTGCGGGCGGGGGAACTGCACGCGCTGCTGGCCGAGCTGGACGGCCCGGAATGAGCCCGGAATGAGCCCGGATTCCTGCCGCATACCGCTTGACGGACGCACCGGAGGAGACGAACATCACAAGCCCGGCTGAGACACATGATTCATCTGTCTCATGATCGGTCTGACGCCGCGCGGCGGAGGTGCCTGCCATGACGATCACTGAGGGCCGGCGATGAACGGCCACGACGACGACGTCCCCGACTGGATCCCGCACGCCCGCCCCGGAGCCGGAGCCCTCCAGGCCGGGCACCGGCGGACCGCCGCCTCCGTCCCCCGGGCGCCCGGCTCCACCGGCCCCGGCCGCCACATCGCCCCGCCGCCGGCGCGCCGGCGAGGCGGGCTGCTGTGGGGCCCGCTGGCCGGAGCGGCCGGCCTGACCGTGCTGGCCGGCCTGGGCGTGTTCGCGCTGGCCGGCGGCGCGGGCTGCGGCGGCGAGGACGCCCTCACGCTGAACGTCGCCGCCGCCCCGGAGATCGCCCCGGCCGTGACCAGGGCGGCGGGCCGCTTCAACGACGCCGGGCACGAGTTCGGCGGCCGCTGCGCGCGGGCCCGCGTCACCGGCTCGGATCCGGCGGCGGTGTCCACGCTGCTGTCGGGACGGGGCGTCGCGGGCGTCACCGAGAGGCCCGACGTGTGGGTCCCGGACTCCTCGCTGTGGACCGTGCTCGCCCAGGCCCGCGCGGCCGCGCCGGAGCCGGGCGCGGGCCAGGGGACGGGGCCGGGTCCGGGGACGATCACGCGCGGCCGGTCGATGGCGGCCAGCCCGATCGTGGTGGCGATGCCGGCCACGATCGCGCGGCGGCTCGGCGCCCCGGGCGGCGCGCAGCCGTCCTGGCGCGAGTTGCTCACCGCGGCGGGCGCCACCGAGGAGGGCGCCGCCCCCGGTACGGGCCCCAGTACGGGCCCCGGCGCGGGCCCGTCCCGCGTCCCGCCGGGCCTGGTGAGGCTCAAGGTGCCCGACCCGAACCGGACCGCGACCGGGATGGGCTCGCTGGTGCTGGCCAACCTGCTGCTGAACGCCTCCGGCGACGGGAACGCCGACTTCACCGGCGTGGTCCGGACGCTGCGCGAGAGCGTGACGCCGTCGGTGAGGGCGGAGTTCGCCTCGTTCCGGCCCGACCGGCAGGGCCGCCACCCGGTCGCCCTGGCGCCCGAGCAGGCCGTGTACGAGTACAACGCGCGCAAGCCCGCCGAGCCCGCCGTCGCCGTGTACCCCTCGGAGGGGACGCTGGCCATGGACTACCAGGTCACCCGGATCGGCGCCGCCGGGGCCGCGGCGGCCGCGGACGCCGATCCCAGGGCGCGGGCGGCGCGGGAGCTGGAACGGGAGCTGACGGGCGAGGAGACCCGCGCGGACGTGCTGGGCCTGGGGTTCCGCGCGCCCGACGCCAGGGCCCCCGCCGCCTTCGGCGCGCGGACCGGCGTGGACCCGCGCCCGCCGCGCGCGCTGCCCGCCCCGCCGGCCGCCGACGTCCAGCGGATCATGCAGTCGTGGGCGCGGCTGTCGCTGAGCATCCGGATGCTCAGCGTCATCGACGTGTCCGGGTCGATGGAGGAGGAGGTCGCCCCCGGCGTCGACCGGCTGCAGTCGACCGTCCGGACCGCGCAGAGCGGCCTGTCGCTGCTGCCCGACGACACCGAGCTCGGGCAGTGGGTGTTCTCCACCGGGCTGCGGGGCGACCAGGACTGGCGGGAGCTGGTCAGCGTGGGCCCGCTCGGCGAGCGGCTCGGCTCGGCGACCCGGCGGCAGCTGATCCTGTCGGCGTTCGCGCGGATCAGGGCCAAGCGCAACGGCGACACCGGGCTGTACGACACGATCATGGCCGCGTTCGAGCACATGAAGCGGACGTACAAGCCGGAGTTCGTCAACTCGGTGCTGCTGTGGACCGACGGCCGCGACGACGACCCCGGCGGGCCCGGCCTGCGCGCGACGCTGGACCGGCTGCGCGCGGCCTACGACCCGGACCGGCCGATCCAGGTGATCATGTTCGGCTACGGCCGGGACGTGGACGTGGACGAGTTGCGGCAGATCGCCCGGGCGACCCGCGGTGACGTGCTGGTCGCCCAGACGCCCGGGGAGGTGCAGAAGCTGTTCCTGCAGGCCGTCTCCCGCCGGGTCTGCGCCCCTTCCTGCTGAGGGGCTGGTTGTGGCCCGTCACCGTTCCCGCTGCTCGCGGTTGATTCTAGAATTGGATTCACCGTAACTTAGCGTTCCGTGAGATCCGGACGGTTCCGTCCGGATCCAGACGGACACAGAGCCAGGGAGGGGCGGGGCCGTGCGCCGTACCGTGTTCAACGAGGACCATGATGCCTTCCGGGCGACCATCAGGGACTTCATCGCCGCCGAGGTCGCGCCGGTCTACCCCGAGTGGGAGGAGGCCGGGCACCCGCCGCGCGACTTCTACAACAAGCTGGGCGAGCTCGGCGTCTTCGGCATCCAGGTGCCCGAGGAGTACGGCGGCGCGGGCGAGACCAGCTTCAAGTACCAGCTGGTGGTCTCCGAGGAGTGCGCCCGCGCCGGGGTGAGCTTCGGCGGCTACGGCGTGCACGTCAACCTCGTCCTGCCCTACCTGCTGAAGTACGGGAACGAGGAGCAGAAGAAGCGCTGGCTGCCCGGCTTCGTCTCCGGCGACATGATGACCGCCATCGCGATGACCGAGCCCGGGACCGGGTCCGACCTGGCCGGCATGCAGACCACCGCCAAGCGCGACGGCGACCACTACATCCTGAACGGCGCCAAGACCTTCATCACCGGCGGGGTGCTGGCCGACCGGGTCCTGGTCGTCGCCCGCACCTCCCCCGCCACCGCCGAGAACCGCCGCGCCGGCCTGTCGATCCTGGCGGTCGACACCACCAGCGAGGGGTACGCGGTCGGCCGCAAGCTGGAGAAGATCGGCCTGCGCAGCTCCGACACCGCCGAGCTGTCGTTCACCGACGTGCGGGTGCCGGCGGGCGACCTGCTGGGCGAGGAGGGCCGCGGCTTCGAGTACCTCACCCACAACCTCGCCGAGGAGCGGCTGGGCATCGCCGCCTCCTCCTACGCCTCGGCGGCCGGCGCGGTCGAGTTCGCCAAGAGGTACGTCAAGGAGCGCACCGTCTTCGGCAAGACCGTGTCGTCGTTCCAGAACACCAAGTTCGTGCTCGCCGAGTGCGCCACCGAGGTGGAGGCGGCCCAGGCGCTGGTCGACCGGTGCACGGAGGCCCTGGACGCCGGCGAGCTGACCCCCGCCGACGCCGCCAAGGTCAAGCTGTTCTGCACCGAGGTGCAGGCCCGCGTGGTCGACAAGTGCCTCCAGCTGCACGGCGGCTACGGCTACATCCTGGAGTACCCGATCGCCCGGCTGTACACCGACGCCCGCGTCACCCGCATCTACGGCGGCACCAGCGAGGTGCTGAAGACCATCATCGCCAAGGACCTGGGCGTCTGAGCGCCCCGGCGGCACGGGAGGGGAACCCATGAGCGAGCACAGGGTGGCCGTCGTCACCGGGGCGGCGCGCGGGATCGGCGCGGCCACCGCGGTCCGGCTGGCCCGCGACGGCTTCGCGGTGGCGGTCTGCGACCTGGACGAGGCCGCCTGCGCGGCGACCGTCGAGGCCGCGCGGAAGGAGGGCGGCCGGGCGCTGGCGGTGGGCGTCGACGTCGCCGACCGCGACCGCGTGGAGGCCGCGGTGGAGCGGATCACCGCCGAGCTCGGCCCGCCGCTGGTGCTGGTCAACAACGCCGGCATCATCCGCGACAACCTGCTGTTCAAGATGGCCGACGACGACTGGGACGCGGTGATGGCCGTGCACCTGCGCGGCGCGTTCCTGATGAGCCGGGCCGTGCAGGCGCACATGACCGAGGCGGGCTGGGGCCGGATCGTGAACCTGTCGTCCACCTCGGCGCTGGGCAACCGCGGCCAGGCGAACTACTCGGCGGCCAAGGCGGGCCTGCAGGGCTTCACCAAGACCCTCGCCATCGAGCTGGGCCGGTTCGGCGTGACCGCCAACGCGATCGCGCCCGGGTTCATCGCCACCGAGATGACCGCGGCCACCGCCGCGCGGGTCGGCGCCGACTTCGAGGAGTACAAGGCCGCGGCCGCCAAGCAGATCCCGGTGCGCCGGGTCGGCCGCCCCGAGGACATCGCCGGGACGGTGGCGTTCCTGGTGAGCGAGGACGCCTCGTTCGTGTCGGGGCAGGTCATCTATGTCGCCGGCGGCCCGAAGGCGTGAGCCGCGGCGGGCGCCGCCGCGCCGCCGGGCGGCGCGGCGGCTTCAGCCCGCGCGCAGGGGATCGGCCAGCTGCCCGGCCAGCACCCGCGGAGCCTCCACCAGCGACGGGCCGTACCAGGTCAGGTGACGGCCGCTGACCAGCGCCGCGTCCGTCCCCGGGAAGGCCTCCGGGCCGTCGCCGGCGGTGAAGCGGTACGGCTCGTCGGGCAGCACGACCAGGTCGGCCCCGGCCGCGTTGAGCTCCCCGATCGGGATCTTCGGGTAGCGCTCGGGGTGGGCGGCGTAGAGGTTGTCCACCCCGAGGCGGGCCAGCACGTCCCCGGTGAAGGTGGCGCGCCCCACGACCATCCACGGCCGCCGCCAGATCGGGATGATCGCGCGGCGCCGCGCCCCCTGGTCGCCTCCGCCGCCCGCGTCCTCCCCGTCTGCGTACGCCCCGCCCGCGTCCGGGCGCGGCTCCGGCCAGGCGCGGGCCGCCTCGTCCAGCCAGCCCGGGACGGGGACGCCGCAGCCCTCCACCAGCATGCGGCGCAGCGAGACCAGGGCCTTCGCGACCGTGCGGATCTCGGTCATCCACACCGGGATCCCGGCGTCGCGCAGCGCCGCCACGTCCGGCGCCCGGTTCTCCTCGGTGTTGCCCACCACCAGGTCCGGGCGCAGCGCGGCGACGCGTTCCAGGTCGGGGTTCTTGGTGCCGCGCACCCGCGGGACGTCCAGGCCGGCGGGATGGGTGCACCAGTCGGTCGCCCCCGCCAGCAGCCCGGGCGCGGTCCCGGCGATCGTCTCGGTCAGCGAGGGCACCAGGGAGACGACCCGGCGCACCCGGTCCGGAACGGGGACCGGGGCGCCGGTGTCGTCGCGCGGCGGGACCATCACACGTTGCGGCGGTACTGGCCGCCCACCTCGAAGAACGCCTCGGTGACCTGCTGGAGGCTGCACACCCGCGCCGCGTCCATCAGCACGGCGAACACGTTGCCGCCCGAGCGGGCCGCCTCCTTCAGCGCGTCCAGGGCGGCCTCGGCCTCGCCCCGGTTGTGCTGCTGGAAGGCGCGGACGCGGTCGAGCTGCGACTTCTTCTCGACCTCGGTGGCGCGGGCCAGCTCCAGCGGCTCGCCGCCCTGCTCCTCGTCGCCGCCGGGCTTGCGGAAGGTGTTGACGCCGATGATGGGCAGGGAGCCGTCGTGCTTGCGCCGCTCGTACAGCATCGACTCGTCCTGGATCCGGCCGCGCTGGTAGCCGGTCTCCATCGCGCCCAGCACGCCGCCGCGCTCGCTGATCCGGTCGAACTCGGCGAGCACCGCCGCCTCCACCAGGTCGGTCAGCTCGTCGATGACGAACGAGCCCTGCAGCGGGTTCTCGTTCATCGCCAGGCCCCACTCCCGGTTGATGATCATCTGGATGGCCAGGGCGCGGCGCACCGACTCGGCGGTGGGCGTGGTGACGGCCTCGTCGTAGGCGTTGGTGTGCAGGCTGTTGCAGTTGTCGTAGATCGCGATGAGCGCCTGCAGGGTGGTGCGGATGTCGTTGAAGTTCATCTCCTGGGCGTGCAGCGAGCGGCCCGAGGTCTGCACGTGGTACTTCAGCTTCTGGCTGCGCTCGTTGGCGCCGTACCGCTCGCGCATCGCCACCGCCCACACGCGGCGGGCGACCCGGCCGAGCACCGAGTACTCGGGGTCCATGCCGTTGGAGAAGAAGAACGACAGGTTGGGCGCGAACGCGTCCACGTCCATGCCCCTGGCCAGGTAGGACTCCACGTAGGTGAACCCGTTGGCCAGGGTGAAGGCCAGCTGGCTGATCGGGTTGGCCCCGGCCTCGGCGATGTGGTAGCCGGAGATCGACACCGAGTAGAAGTTGCGGACCCCGTTGTCGATGAACCACTGCTGGATGTCGCCCATCATCCGCAGCGAGAACTCGGTGGAGAAGATGCAGGTGTTCTGCCCCTGGTCCTCCTTGAGGATGTCGGCCTGGACGGTGCCGCGCACCGTGCCGAGCACCCGCGCCCTGACCCCGGCCGCCTCCTCCGCCGTGGGCTCGCGGCCGTGCTCGGCGCGGAAGGCGTCCAGGCCCTGGTCGACGGCGGTGTTGAGGAAGAACGCGAGGATGGTGGGGGCCGGGCCGTTGATGGTCATCGACACCGACGTCGTCGGCGCGGACAGGTCGAACCCGTCGTAGAGCGCCTTCATGTCGTCCAGGGTGGCGATGGAGACGCCGGAGGTGCCGACCTTGCCGTAGACGTCGGGCCGCTCGTCGGGGTCGCGGCCGTACAGGGTCACCGAGTCGAACGCGGTCGACAGCCGGGTCGCGGGCTGCCCCTCCGACAGCAGCTTGAAGCGCCGGTTGGTGCGGAACGGATCGCCCTCCCCGGCGAACATCCGCGCCGGGTCCTCGTTGTCGCGCTTGAACGGGAACACGCCCCCGGTGAAGGGGAAGCGGCCCGGCAGGTTCTCGTCGCGCAGGAAGCGCAGCAGCTCTCCGTGGTCCTGGTAGCGGGGCAGCGCCACCCGCGGGATCCGGCTGCCCGACAGCGACTCGCGGGTCAGCGCGGTGCGCAGCTCCCGGTCGCGGATCCGGACGACCTGCTCGTCGCCGGAGTAGGACTCGACGACGGCCGGCCACTCCTCGACCAGTCCGGCGGCCTCGGCGGAAATCTCGCGGCGGGCCTTCTCCAGCAGCCCGCCGACCTCGCCGGCGGCGTCGTCCGAGCCGCCCTCGGCCAGCTCGGCGCGCACCTCGTCCAGCCGCTGGACGCGCCGCACGGCCGCGATCTGCCGCTCCGTCTCGGCGTGGTAGCCGCGGACCGTCTCGGCGATGTCCGACAGGTAGCGCACCCGGCCGGGCGGGACGACCTGCGCCGCGCCCGTGGAGATCCGCGTGCCGCTGTCGGGCAGCACGCCGCGCTCGATGCCCAGCTTCCCGGCCAGGTGCTGGTAGAGGGCGGTGACGCCGTCGTCGTTGAACGTGGCGGCGCTGGTGCCGAACACCGGCATGTCCTCCGGCCGGGCCCCGAACGCCTCCCGGTTGCGCACCAGCTGCCGGGACACGTCGCGCAGCGCGTCGGCGGCGCCGCGCCGCTCGAACTTGTTGATCGCCACCACGTCGGCGAAGTCCAGCATGTCGATCTTCTCGAGCTGGGAGGCGGCGCCGAACTCGGGCGTCATCACGTACAGGGACACGTCGGCCAGCGGGACGATCGCCGCGTCGCCCTGGCCGATGCCGGGCGTCTCCAGGATCACCAGGTCGTATCCGGCGGCCTTGCACGCCTCGATCACGCCCTCGATGTTCTCGGGCAGCTCGCGGGCGCCGCGGGTGGCCAGCGAGCGGAAGAAGACGTGGTCGCCGTCCAGGGCGTTCATCCGGATCCGGTCGCCCAGCAGCGCGCCGCCGCCGCGCCGCCGGGTCGGGTCCACGGCCAGCACCGCCACGCGCACCTTGTCCTGCTGGTCGACGCGCAGCCGCCGGACCAGCTCGTCGGTGAGCGAGGACTTGCCGGACCCGCCGGTGCCGGTGATGCCGAGCACGGGCACGCTGCGCCGGGCGGCGGCCTCGGCCAGCGCGGCCCGGTCGCCGGCGGGCAGCCGCCCGCCCTGCAGGCAGGTGATCGCGCGGGCGAGCGCGGGCCGCTCCCCCGCCAGGACGGCCTCGACCTCGGCCGGCTCGGCGGCCAGGTCCACGTCGCAGTCGCGCACCAGCTCGTTGATCATGCCGGGCAGGCCGAGCCGCTGGCCGTCCTCGGGCGAGAAGATCCGCACCCCGGCGGCGGCCAGCCGCGCGATCTCCTCGGCCACGATGACGCCGCCGCCCCCGCCGAACACCTTCACGTGCCCGGCCCCGGCCTCGGCCAGCGAGCGCGCGAGGTACTCGAAGTACTCCACGTGCCCGCCCTGGTAGGAGGAGACCGCCACGCCCTGGGCGTCCTCCTCCAGGACCGCGTCGACGACCTCGCGGACCGCGCGGTCGTGCCCCAGATGGACCACCTCGGCGCCCTGCGACTGCAGGATCCGGCGCATGATGTTGATGGCCGCGTCGTGCCCGTCGAACAGGGCGGCCGCCGTCACGAACCGCACCGGATGCTCGGGAACGTGCATGTCCGATCCCACCCCTTGGACTTCCAATATTTGGAAGCTAAAATAGTTTCCGTGCGTGAGCCCGTCAAGCGACCCCCGATGGCGTACGGTGGGGCGGTGCCCGACCCCCTGGACCCCATCGCCGAGGCGCACCGCCAGTGGAGCGCCCGGTGGCCCGAGCACGCCGACCACATGGCCGCCGTCACCTCCGTCATGCGGGCCCAGCAGCTGCTGCTCGGCAAGGTCGAGGCGGCGCTCAAACCGCACGGCCTCACCTTCGCCGCCTACGAGGCGCTGCGCCTGCTGGCCTTCACCCGCACCGGGACGCTGCCGATGGGCAAGGTCGGCACCCGCCTGATGGTCCATCCGGCCTCGGTCACCAACGTCATCGGACGGCTGGAGCAGCGCGGGCTGGTCGAGCGCCGCCCCTCCCCCGACGACCGCCGCGTCGTGCTGGCCGCCATCACCCCGGCGGGCCGCGAGCTGGCCGAGGAGGCGACGGCCGCGCTGCACGAGGCCGGGTTCGGCCTGCCCGACCTGACCGGCGACCAGGCCGCCGACATCACCCGGGCCCTGCACGCCGTCCGCGTCTCGGCCGGAGACGTCCCCGGCGGGTCCCCCGCCTGAGCCGCGCCGCGTCACCGTCCGGGCGCCGCCGCCGTCAGCGTTCGCGGACCCAGGCGTCGATGAGGTCGGCCGCACGGGGCCGGGAGTTGCGCAGGTAGTGCTCGTCCCTGATGAACTCCATCCGCTTGTCGTCCGCGGCGAGCGCCCCGTACACCGCCCGCGCGTCGCCGTCGAAGACCCCCTCGTCGGCGGTGGCGTGCACCACCAGCGACGGCACGGTGATCCGCGCCAGGTGCGGGGCCGCCGCGCACTGCGAGATGCGCAGGCTCCACATCGACAGCCACGTGCGCAGCGTGCACACCGCCCCGATGCCGAACACGCCGTAGTTGGCCGCGGCCGGATCGCCCAGGTAGCAGCGGCCGGGGGCGCGGTCGGACGGCTCGATCGCCGGGTCGATCATCCGCAGGTCGGCCCACGTCCGGGGCACGGTGAACAGCCGGTCGCGGGCGCGGGAGCCCTTCAGCGCCTCCAGCCCGGCCAGCGCCCGGTCGGTGATCCGCTCGTTGCGGGCGCGCTGCGCGGCCCGGTAGCGCTCCTGGAACGCGGCGTCGAAGGGCGGCCCGTTCCGCGGGTCGAACGGGTCGAGGTCCGGGTCGGCCGACAGCGGGTCGGTCTCGTCGGTCACCGAGGGGTCCATCCAGGCGGTCATCACCTCCGGGCGGCCCGCGTGCGCGGCGAGCGCCACGAACAGGTCGCCCGCGGGCAGGTCCTCGATCGCCTCCACCGGCCGCATCCCGGCGACCGGGACGACGTTGGGCTCCACGGCCTGCGACTGGTAGGCGGCCATCAGCGAGCCGCCGCCGGAGTTGCCCAGCAGCACCACCCGTTCCACCCCGGCCCGCTCGCGCAGCCAGCGGACCCCGGCCCCGATCTCGGCGAGGGCGTGGTCGAGCAGGAAGTAGGCCTCGTTGCCCCGGAAGCGGGTGTTCCAGCCGAGGAAGCCGTGGCCGCGTTCGGCGAGGTAGGGCGCGAGGTAGTGCTCGGAGAAGTCGACGTTGTAGTGCGCGGCGACGAACGCGGTCCGCGGCGGCGGCCCGGCGGCCGGCCGGTGGTAGATCCCCTGGCACGGATGGCCGCCCGCGCCCGCCCTGCCGACCAGCGGCGACGGCAGCCCGACGAACTCCCTGGCGATCCCGGTCATCGTCGCCCTCCCCTTCTCCCGCGGCGGACGGCTGCACCGAACGCGGTTCGGGAAGGGTAGCGCGGGTGCCGTAGCCTGGTCCCGCCCGAACCGAGGGGAGACACACCAAATGAGCGCAGACGGGCCGGCCTTGCCCGCGGCGGCCTTCTACGAGCCGCTCGGCGACGACCGCTTCGCCAGCACCCCCGCCACCGCCGGCCCCTGGTCGCCGGACTTCCAGCACGCCGGGCCCGTCTCGGCCCTGCTGGGGCGGGCGTTCGAGCGGCACGAGCCGGCCCCCGGCACCCGGATCGCCCGGGTCACCGCGGAGATCCTCGGCCCGGTCCCGGTGGCGCCGCTCCAGGTCGCCGTGCGCACCGTGCGGCCCGGCCGCCGGGTCGCGCTCCTGGAGGGCGAGCTGCGCGCCGGCGACCGCCCGATCGTCCGCGCCACCGCCTGGCGGATCGCCGCCGCCCCCGGACGACTCGAGCGGACCGACCACACCCCCGCCCCGCCCCCGCTGCCCGCCGCGTCCCGTCCCCTCGGAGGCTGGGCCGGCGCGTACATGGACGGCTACCTGTCGGCGATGGAGTGGCGGCCGACCGAGGGCTCGTTCGCCCGGCCCGGCCCGGCCGCGGCCTGGGCCCGCGCCCGGATCCCGCTGGTCGCCGGGGAGGCCGACTCCCCGCTGGTGCGCACGCTGACGCTGGCCGACAGCGCCTCCGGACTGGGCAGCCAGATCGACTTCGCCAAATGGCTGATCATCAACACCGACCTCACCGTCGCGCTGCACCGCGACCCCGCCGGGGAGTGGATCCTGATGCGCGCCCGGATCAACACCGATCCGCTCGGCAGCGCGCTGGCCGAGGCCGTCCTCTCCGATTCCTCCGGGGGTTTCGGCCGGGCGCTGCAGACCCTTCTGGTGGACGGACTCCCCGCGGGATAGTCTCGCCGAAGATCGACCGGCACGGCGTGGTGCCGGCGGCGGCCCCGCGGGAGCGTCGATGACGATGCCGGACAGCGATCCGCAGCCTCCGCAGGACCCCCTCACCTACGGGGGCTACCTGCGGCTGGACCGGTTGCTGGACTGCCAGGAGCCCCGGACCGGGGCGCACGACGAACTGCTGTTCGTGATCATCCATCAGGTGTACGAGCTGTGGTTCAAGCAGATCCTGCACGAGGCCGAGCTGCTGCAGCGCCGGCTGGAGGAGGGCCGCAGCGCCGCCTCGCTGCACACCGCCCGCCGGATCGCCAAGATCCTCAAGACGGTGGTGGGCCAGCTGGACGTCCTGGAGACGATGACCCCGCGCCAGTTCGCCTCCTTCCGCGACGCGCTGGGCACCTCCAGCGGCTTCCAGTCCGCGCAGTTCCGCGAGATCGAGGCGGTGCTGGGCCGCCGCTCCTTCCCCGCCTCCGACCTGCGCGCCGACCCGCGGCTGCGCGCCGCGGTGGCGCGCCGGTCGCTGTTCGACTCGCTGCTGCGCTACCTGGACGACCACGGCTACGCCGTCCCCCGCGCCGCCCTCGACCGCGACCCCGCCGGCCCGTGGACGCCCGATCCCGAGGTGCAGCGGGCGCTGCTGGCGGTGTACGCCGACGAGAACGGCCCCGCCGCCGAGGTCTGCGAGGGCCTGGTCGACGTCGACGAGGGCGTGCAGGAGTGGCGCTACCGGCACGTCAAGATGGTGGAGCGCACGATCGGCGCCAAGCTCGGCACCGGCGGCTCGGCCGGCGCCGACTACCTGCGCTCGACGCTGTTCACCCCCGCCTTCCCGGACCTGTGGGAGGTCCGGTCGCAGATCGAGGAGACGGCCGGCCATGACCGATGAGCGGGTCGCTATCGTCGGGGCCGGGCTGGCCGGGTGCCTGCTGGCCACGCTGCTGGGCCGCCGCGGCCTGGAGGTCACCGTCTACGAGCGGCGCCCCGACCCCCGGATCGCCGGGGCCGAGCGCGGCCGCTCCATCAACCTGGCGGTCTCGGCGCGCGGGCTGGCGGCGCTGGAGCAGGTCGGCCTGCGCAAGCAGGCCCTCGAACGCGCCCTCCCCATGCACGGGCGGATGGTCCACCCCGCCGCCCGCGGCCGGCACGCCGCGCCCAACTTCCAGCCGTACAGCGCCGACGGCCGCCGCGCGATCAACTCGATCAGCCGGGCCGAGCTCAACCGGGCGCTGCTGGACGCCGCCGAGTCCACGCCGGGCGTGCGGCTGCGCTTCTCCCGGCGGGTGACCGGGGTGGCGGACGGCCGGCTGCTGGTGGACGGCCTGCCCGGCGACCCCGCCGACGTCGTCCTGGCCGGGGACGGCGCCTACAGCGCGGTCCGCGGCTCGCTCGACGGGATCGCCTGCGACCAGGACTTCCTGGAGCACGGCTACAAGGAGCTGACCGTCCCGCCGCGCGACGGGGACTTCGCCCTCGACCCCGACGCCCTGCACATCTGGCCGCGCGGCACCTCGATGATGATCGCGCTGCCGAACCTGGACCGCTCGTTCACCTGCACGCTGTTCTGGCCGAAGGGCGACTTCACCGCGCTCGGCACCCCGGAGCAGGTGCTCGCCCACTTCCGCGCCCACTATCCCGACGTGGCCGGGCTGATGCCCGGCCTCACCGAGGACTTCGCGCGCAACCCGGTCGGGTCGCTGGTCACCGTCCGCTGCCTGCCGTGGGTGCGGGACGAGGGCGGCACGCTGGTGGCGCTGCTCGGCGACGCCGCGCACGCGATCGTGCCGTTCTTCGGCCAGGGCGCCAACTGCGCCTTCGAGGACTGCATCGAGATCGACCGGTGCCTGACCGAGACCGGCGGCCGGTGGGACCGCGCCCTGGCCCTCTACCAGGAGCGGCGCAAGCCCAACACCGACGCGATCGCCGAGATGGCCCTGGACAACTTCGTGGAGATGCGCGACCGGGTGGCCTCGCCGGTGTTCCGCGTGAAGCAGGCCGCCCAGCACGCCCTGGAGCGGCGGCTCGCCGGGCGGTACGTCTCCCGGTACGAACTGGTGTCGTTCACCACCGTGCCCTACGCGCGGATCCCCGCGCGGCTCCGCCGGCAGAACCTCGCCCTGGGCGCGGCGGCCGGGGCCGCGGCGGGCCTCACGCTGGCGGCCGGGCTGACGGCGCGCGCGCTGTCTCGCCGCCGCCGGCCCTGATCCGGCGGGCGCGCCGTCCCGCGGCCAGGTCGGCCAGCGCCGTGGCCAGCGCCGCCAGCACGAACCCCAGGATCACCACCAGGCCGTTCCGGAAGGCCGCCGCCCAGCCGCCGCCGGCGCCCGCCACGGTGGCGAAGAACACCGCGCCGACGGCCGCGATCCCGGCGGCGGTGCCGACCCGCTGCCCGGTCTGCAGCACCCCGGCCGCGCTGCCGCCCTCGGTGAACGGCACCTCCGACAGCGTGATGGTCTGGTTGGGCGCGATCACCAGCCCGCTGCCCACCCCCGCCAGCAGCAGCGGCAGCGCGGTGACCCAGGCGACCCCGGAGCCGGGGTGCACCTCCACCCCGATCCAGGTGGACACCAGGCCGATCGCCACCAGGACCAGGCCGAAGGCGACCAGCGGCCGCCCGAACCGCGACACCAGCCGCCCGCCGATCGCGGCGGCCACCGCGGACCCGACCGCGAACGGCGTGATCGCCAGCCCGGCGCCCAGCGCGCTGTAGCCCAGGCCGTTCTGCAGGTAGAGGGTGTAGATGAAGAAGATCGCGGTGAACCCGGCGAAGTACAGCAGCGCGATCGCCGCGCCCAGCGCGTACGAGCGCCGCCGGAACAGGCCCAGGTCGGCCAGCGGGGACCGGTGCCGCCGCTCCCAGACCACGAACCCCGCCAGCACCAGGGCGCCCAGCGGGATCAGCAGCCACTTGGCGGCGCCCGGCCACTGCCGCTCCTGCAGGAACGGCAGCATGATCGCCACTACCCCGGCGCCGAGCAGCACCACGCCGAACGGGTCGAGGCCGCGCCGCTCGCCGCGCATCGGCGGCGGCAGCAGCCGCAGGGCCAGCGGCAGCGCGACCAGGCCCACCGGGATGTTGACGTAGAAGATCCAGCGCCAGCCCTCCTGGGGACCGGCCAGCGCGATCAGCGTGCCGCCCAGCAGCGGGCCGACCGCGGTGGCGATCCCGATGGTCGCGCCCAGCGCCCCGAACGCCCGGCCGCGCTCGGCGCCCCGGAACAGCTGCTGGATGAACCCGGCCACCTGCGGGTTGAGCACGCCGCCCGCGACGCCCTGCAGCAGGCGGGCGGCGACCAGCCACCACATCGCCTGCGCCATCCCGGCCAGCGCGGAGGAGAAGGTGAACAGGCCCAGGCCGATCATGAACACCGCGCGGCGGCTGCGCGCGTCCCCCAGCCGCCCGGCCGGGACGAGCACCAGCCCGAAGGCGAGCGCGTACCCCGACAGCGTCCACTGCAGCGCCCCCTCGGAGGCGTTCAGGCCCGCCCGGATCGAGGGCAGCGCGACGTTGACGATGCTGATGTCCAGCAGCGTCATGAACGCGGCGACCAGGCACACCGACAGCGCCTGCCAGCGGTGCCGGTCCCCGGACGCGCTCCCGGAGCCGCCGGTGACCTGGGTAGGCACGGAACGGATCATGTCCGCCGCGGCGACCCCGAAACCCGCCCGGCCCGCCGCGCGGGCCGCCGCACTGTGCCAGGCTGTGCAGGGTGAGGGAACAGCGCGAGGACACCGGCGAGATCACCGAAGAACTCCAGTGCTCGGCCAAGGGGTGCCGGGCCGACGCCGTCTGGGCGCTCCGCTGGAACAACCCCAAGATCCACACCCCGGAGCGGCGGAAGATCTGGCTGGCCTGCGACGAGCACCGCGCGAGCCTGTCGGCGTTCCTGGACCGCCGCGACTTCCTGCGCGACGTGGTGCCGGTCGCCGAACGCGACGCCCCCGGCTCCCCCTGAGAGCGCGGGTCCCGGGTCAGGCCGGGGCCTCGTCCTTGCGGCCGTCCTTCCAGCCCTCGGCCATCTCGGTGATGCGGGCGGCGGCGTCACGCGCGGGCGTGCCCCGCCCCACCGCCAGGCCCAGCAGGTACGCGGTCAGCGGGGCGCCGGGACGGGCCACCCCGTGCGCGACGTCCCGGGCCAGGTCGAGCACCAGGTCGCGGTCGACGTCCCGGCGTTCCAGGCCCAGCTCCAGGCAGACCGCCTCCATCCATTCCTCCAGCACCAGGCACTCCCCTCGGTCGCGGGCGTCCGATCTTCACGGATCGTACGGGGCGGCCAGCCGCTCGGCGTGGACCAGGGCGTCCGGGGTGTCGCAGTCGTACCAGGGCGGGCGCTCCCCCGCCGCCAGGGCCACCGGGACCGGGCGCAGCGGTCCGAGCAGCCCGCGCAGCGAACCGCCCTCGTAGGCGGCCAGCGCGGCGCGCAGCGGGCCGGTCGGCCAGCAGCCGGCCAGCCACTGCTCCCGCCCGTCCTGGTCGACCAGCACGGCCCCGGCACCCCCGCCCCCAGCACCGGCACCGGCCGCGGCGTCCAGCAGCGCGGCGACGTGCGACGCGCGCAGGAACGGCAGGTCGGCGGCCAGCAGCACCGTCCACGGGGCGCGCACCTCGGGCAGCCCGGCGCGCAGCGCGGGGACCGGCCCGGAGCCGGGCGGGTCCTCCCGGACGACGACGGCGTCCGGCAGCCCCGGCCGCGGCGGGCCCACGACGACCAGGCGCCCGGCACCGGCGGCGGCGCCGGCGACCCAGCCGATCAGCGGCCGCCCGCCGACCGGGGTGCCCGGCTTGTCGGAGCCGCCCAGCCGCCGCGCCCGCCCGCCGGCCAGCACGACCGCGTCGAAGGAGCGGTCGGCGGGGCCTCCTCCGGGCGGGGCCACGCGGCTCAGCCGCCGATCGCCGACATCGGGCGGGCCGGCTGCAGGAACGCGGGGTCGTCGATGCCGTGCCCCGGGCGCTTGGCCCAGACCGCCTTGCGCCAGCGGTCGGCCAGCTCGTCGTCGGACGCCCCGGCGCGGGCGGCGTCGCGCAGGTTGGACTCCTCGGTGGCGAACAGGCAGTTGCGCACCTGCCCGTCGGCCGTCAGCCGGACCCGGTCGCAGGCCCCGCAGAACGGGCGGGTCACCGACCCGATCACCCCCACCCGGGCCGGGCCGCCGTCCACCGTGAACGTCTCGGCGGGCGCGCTGCCCCGCTCGGCGGCGCCCTCCGGCTCCAGCGCGAACGCCTCGCCCAGCCGCGCCAGGATCTCGTCCGCGGTGATCATGTCCTTGCGGGTCCAGCCGTGCTGGGCGTCCAGCGGCATCTGCTCGATGAACCGCAGGTGGTAGCCCCGGTCGAGGCAGTAGCGCAGCAGCGGCACCGCCTCGTGGTCGTTGACGCCGCGCATCAGCACGGTGTTGACCTTGACCGGCAGCAGCCCCGCGTCGCGGGCGGCGGCCAGTCCGGCCAGGACGTCCGCCAGCCGGTCGCGGTGCGCCAGCCGCTTGAACACCTCCTGGTCGAGGGTGTCCAGCGACACGTTGACGCGGTCCAGCCCGGCCTCGGCCAGCGGACCCGCCAGCCGTTCCAGGCCGATGCCGTTGGTGGTCAGGGAGATCTGCGGCCGCGGGGCCAGCTCCGCGGTGCGGCGCACGATGTCGGCGATGCCGCGGCGCAGCAGCGGCTCGCCCCCGGTGTAGCGGACCTCGGTGATGCCCAGCTGCTCCACGCCCAGCCGGACCAGCCGCACCACCTCGTCGTCGGTGAGCAGCTCCGGCTTGGGCAGCCACTCCAGCCCCTCGGGGGGCATGCAGTACGCGCAGCGCAGGTTGCAGCGGTCCGTCAGGGAGACCCGCAGGTCGGTCGCGGTACGGCCGAAGGTGTCGACCAGCACGGGTGCCCCTCTCCTCGTCGTCGGGGCCGGGCGGTCCACGCCCGGCGGCCTTTCCCCCGGAACCTCCACCCTATTCGCGCGGTTGACGTTCCGTCGCGTCACAGGAGACGGTATCGGCCGGATCGATCATCGGGGCGGAGGCCCCGGCCCCCAGGAGGTGCGCGTGACGACGACGGTACGCGAGTGGGAGTTCGCCGGATCGCGCGGCGCGGTCAGCGCCCGGATCTGGGCGCGTCCGGATCCGCGCTACATCGCCGTCCTGGCGCACGGGTACGGCGAGCACCTGGGCCGCTACCCGCACGTCGCCGAGGCGCTCGTGCGGCACGGCGCGACCGTCTGCGGGCCCGACCACATGGGCCACGGCAGGTCGGCGGGCGAGCGCGTCCTGATCGAGGACGTCGAGGACGTCGTCGCCGACCTGCACACCGTGGTGGAGTCGGCCCGCTCCGACCATCCCGGGCTGCCGGTGGTCCTGATCGGCCATTCCATGGGCGGACTGATCGCCGCCCGGTACGCCCAGCTGCACGGCGCGGGGCTGGCCGCGCTGGTGCTGTCGGGCCCGGTCCTGGGCCGCTGGGACGCCCTGAGCGAGCTGCTGGCGCTGGAGGAGATCCCCGACGCGCCGATCGACACCGCCACGCTGTCGCGCGACCCGGACGTCGGGAGGGCCTACACCGCCGACCCGCTGGTGTGGCACGGGCCGTTCAAGCGGACGACCGTCCAGGCGCTCCAGGACTGCATCGACCGGATCAACGCGCACGGCCCGCTGGGCGCGCTGCCCACGCTCTGGGTGCACGGCTCCGACGACCGGCTCGTCCCGCTGGAGGGCACGCGCACCGGCATCGAGGCCGTCCGCGGCGACGACCTCACCGAGCGGATCTACCCGGACGCCCGGCACGAGGTCTTCAACGAGACCAACCGCGACGAGGTGCTGGGCGACGTGACCGCCTTCATCGACCGGGTCCTGCGCTGAAACCGCCGCCCCCAGGCGTCACAGGTCGCGGAGGAGCTCGGCCTTCCGGTCGGGAGGGATGCGCCGCCAGTGGGTGTCGGTGAGGGCGCCCTCCATCGCCCACAGCATCGTCCGGGACGGCCCGGGGGCCTCCAGGTCGGCCAGCCTCCGGTAGGCCTCGGCCGCGCCCAGCCGGTCCAGATCGTCCAGGGTGTGCACGTCGATCATGGCGAGGCGCTCCGCCGCCCGCGGGCCGAGGTTGCGGCAGTTCCTGATCAGCAGGTCCCTGCCCCGCTTGATCGCGCCGCAGCGGTCCCAGATCCGCGTGCGCAGCGCGTCGTCCGCCTCCGGCGCGGCGGGATCGGCGAGCACGCGCGCCCGCGCCCGCCGGGCCACGCCGACGTCCCGGCGGAAGTCGCGGAAGACCTGGATCTCGCCGCTGTGCCCGTGGTCCCAGGGGCCCAGGTAGACGTAGTCCGTCCCGAACCGGCCGCCCGGATCGAGCCACCCGGCGTGAACGGCCCAGCCGCGCATCTCGTCGACGCCGCGGGGCCGCAGCACGATCAGGCCCTTGACGCGCTCGACCCGCCCCCGGTCCTCGTGCCGGTACGGGAAGGTCTCCCGGAACCAGGCGCGGGGGTCGGTGAGCGCGGAGTCCAGGCCGTGGGTGCGCCAGCGCACCGTGCCGTCCGGGGCGCCGCGCAGCGGCAGCGCCCTGGACAGCGCGCGGGCCTGCGGCGGCCCGAACGGGGTGTGCCAGTCCGGGACGATCACGATCGGGTCGGCCGGGTCCGCCTCGAACGGCGTCGGCGCGAGGAACGGCCGGTCGATCACCAGCAGCGTCCCCGGCCGCGACTGGTAGGCCAGCCCCCACAGGAGCCGGGCCAGCGTCCGCGCGCCGTGCCGGTCCGACAGCAGGTGCCAGGTGCCGTGGAACAGGTTGGTGCTGAACCGCGCGCGGGTGCCCGGGCGCAGCCCGATGACCGTGTGCGCGCGGCCGGCCAGCCGCACCGTGCGCCGGTGCAGCTTCATGCCGTCGGCGGCGGCCCGCGCGTTGGCGGGCCGCTGCCTCGCACCGGTGCGCGTCATCCCTTCACGCACACCAGCTGCCGGAGGTGCGCCACGACCTCGACCAGGTCCGACTGCGCCTCGATGACCGTCTCCAGGTCCTTGTACGCGCCGGGGATCTCGTCGAGCACCCCGCCGTCCTTGCGGCACTCCACGCCCCTGGTCTGCTCGGCGAGGTCCTCCAGCGTGAACGACTTGCGCGCCTTGTTGCGGCTCATCCTCCGCCCCGCCCCGTGGGAGGCGGAGTTGAAGGCGGACTCGTTGCCCAGGCCGCGCACGATGTAGGTGCCGGTCGCCATCGACCCCGGGATGATGCCCAGGTCGCCCGCGCCGGCCCGGATCGCGCCCTTGCGGGTCACCAGGAGCTCGACCCCGTCGTAGACCTCCTCGGCCACGTAGTTGTGGTGGCAGGAGATCAGCTCGCCCCACGCGCAGCGCTTGGCGCCGAAGTACTTCGTCACCACCTCCTGCGCGAGCGCGAGCATGACGGCGCGGTTGCGCCGCGCGTACTCCTGCGCCCAGAAGAGGTCGCGGCGGTATTCGTCCATCTTGGCGGTGCCGGCCAGGAAGACCGCCAGGTCCTTGTCCGGCAGGTCCTGGTTGTGCGGCAGCCTGCGGGCCGCCTCGACGTGGTGCTCGGCCAGTTCCTTGCCGATGTTGCGCGACCCGGAGTGCAGCACCACCCAGATCGCGCCGTCGTCGTCGGCGCACAGCTCGATGAAGTGGTTGCCGCCGCCGAGCGTGCCGAGCTGGCCGCGGGCCCGGCCGAACCGTCCGCGCACCGCCGGGTGCAGCTCGTCGAACCGCTTCCAGAACGCGTACCAGCCGCGTTCCTTGAGGCCGGGCAGCGCGTCGGGGTCGACCGGCTGCTTGTGGGAGTGGTGGCCGACCGGGATCGCCCGCTCCAGGCGGGAGCGCAGCAGCCCCAGGTCGTCGGGCATGTCCTCGACGGTGAGGGATGACCTGACCGCGGTCATCCCGCAGCCGATGTCGACGCCGACCGCGGCCGGGGACACCGCGTCGCGCATCGCGATCACCGAGCCGACGGTGGCGCCCTTGCCGTAGTGCACGTCGGGCATCACCGCGAGCCCCTCCACCCACGGCAGGCTCGAGACGTTGCGCAGCTGGTCCAGCGCGGCGTCCTCGACGGTGGCCGGGTCGGTCCACATCCGGATGGGAACGCGGCCGCCCTTGAGCGTCTGGTACGGCACCACCTGCTCCTCTCCATCCAATGGACATGTGTTCCGAACCGTGATCTCTGACGGGATCTATGACGCCAGATAGGGGCGATCCGGTTCAATCCATTTTCTGCGGGAGGAATTGCCGTACTCAGTCCTCTCCGATTTCTCCGGTTTCTCCGGATTCTTCCGCCGGGGCGTACACGCGCCCGTCCCTCAGCCGCAGCGGCGGGCGCGCGAGGGCGGTGACCAGGCGGCGGTTCGGCAGGCCCAGGCGCAGCCGCGCCGACTCCAGCGGCAGCCCCGGCGCCAGCGGATTGGCCCGGCCGTGCTCGGTGAGCTCGTCGGCCAGGCGGCGGTGCAGGCCGTCCCAGTGCCCGGGGTCGGCGAGCCACTCCTCGTCGATCGCCAGCGCCGACGGCGGCGCCGCGCAGCCCATGACCGCCAGGTCCGAGCGGTGCAGCACGCCGTGCCGGCGCAGCACCTGCGCGCCGTCCGGGCGGTCGGGCCAGGACGCCAGCTCCCGGGCCCGGGCGGCCGCCGCGCCGCGCCGCACCAGGGTGGGCGGCCGGACGTCCAGGACGCTCACCCCCGCCACCGCGCGCCGCGCGGGGTCGCGCAGCAGGGCGCTGTCGCCGATGTGCAGGGGCAGCCGCACGTTGAGGGTGAGCCGGGCCGTGTCGGGCCCCAGCGGTCGCAGGCCGACGGGCACGGCCGCCGACCCGATGTGCAGGATCATCTGCCGGGCCAGCCGCCCGGACGCCTCACCGAACCGGGTGCGCACGTCGACCGAGGTGGTGTGGGACCAGCGGCCGGGGCTGACCAGCGCCGTCCCGCGGCCGTGCCGGCCCCGGGGCACGCCGCGCAGGACGAGCGCGACACGGGCGACGCCGCTGACCCGGTCGAGCGGCTCCCCGGCCGCCTCGACGCCGCCCACCCGCACCCGCTCCCCCGAGGGCGTGAGCAGCAGCTCGTCGCCGACCGCCACGGTGCCGGCGGCCAGCGTCCCGGTGACCACGGTGCCGTTGCCCGCCCCGGTGAACGCGCGGTCCACCCACAGCCGGACCGGCGCGGTCTCGTCCGGGACGGGCAGGCGGGCGGCGAGGCGGTCCAGCGCGGCGGTGAGCTCGTCCAGCCCCCGCCCGGTGGTGGCGCTGACCGCGACGGCCTCGACGCCGCCCAGGCTCGTCCCGGCGACCCGCTCCCGGGCCTGGCGCAGCGCCAGCGTCGGATCGGCCAGATCCGAACGGGTCACCGCGAGCACGCCGTGCCGCACGCCGAGCGCGTCGATCGCCGCCAGGTGCTCCCCGGTCTGCGGCATCCAGCCCTCGTCCGCGGCGACCGCCAGCAGCACCGCGGGCACGGACCCGACCCCGGCGAGCATGGTGGTCACGAACTTCTCGTGGCCGGGGACGTCCACGAACGCCAGCCGCTCCCCCGAGGGCAGCGCGGTCCAGGCGAACCCGAGGTCGAGGGTGAGCCCGCGGCGGCGCTCCCCGGCCGGCCGGTCGGGATCGGTGCCGGTGAGCGCGCGGACCAGCGCGGACTTGCCGTGGTCCCCATGCCCGGCGGTGGCGACGACCTGCATCAGTTCCCTTCCAGGACGGCCGGTGACGGCCTCCCCGCGGCGTGCGGGCTCCACGCTGAGCAAGCCTAGGGACGGCGGGCCCGCTCGCGAAAGCCGATCCCGCCCACAGAGTGAGATCCGCGTCTCGTCGCGCGCGGCTGGACGCCGGCGATGTCGTCGGCCATCCGCCCCACCAGCCCCGCCAGGCTCCGGCGGTCCTCCGGCGACCAGCCGGCCAGCGCCTCGGCCATCCAGCGGCGGCCGACCGCGCAGATGCAGTCGACGGCGTCCCGGCCGGCCTCGCGCAGCCGCACCCGGTGCGCCCGGCCGTCGCAGGGATCGGGCACCCGCTCCACGTAGCCGGCCTTCTCCAGGCGATGCACGAGCCGGGTCACGTGCGGCGCCTCCACCGCCAGCCGCGCGGCCAGCTCGCCCGGCCGCAGCGGCTCGCCCGCCTCCGCCAGCACCCGCAGCAGCGGGACCGCGGCCCGGTCGACGGGGACGCCCGCCTCCGCGACCGCCCGGTCGTGCAGGCTCGCGCGGGTCAGCAGGTGGGAGACGCGGGTGAGCGCCCGCTCGATCTCCACGATGCCGGCGGGCGGTTCGGGCACGTCGGCGGCGCGCGGCGGCGGGGTGGGCGGCATGACGGCACCCTACCCGTGCAGTTACTTAACTTAAGTAAGTACAATCCTGGACTATCAAGATCGGGAACGTTGCAGGCCCGGTCCGCAGTCCCTCCCCATCCCCCCGACCGCCGCATGTCCGCGGCCCTGGAGGTCACGTGTCCGGCGCTATCACCCAGGCGCCCGGACGGCTCGAACCGTCCGTCCGCCCCGAGCCCGGCGCGCTGATCCTGATGGCGCTGGCGACCGCGGGCCTGGTCGTCGCGGTCCAGCAGTCGATGGTGATCCCGCTGCTGCCCAGCCTGATGACCCGGTTCGACGTCTCGATGACCGCGGTGACCTGGGTGTTCACCGCCTCGCTGCTGGCCGGCGCGGTCGCCACCCCGCTGCTCACGCGGTTCGGCGACATGTACGGCAAGAAGCGGATGATCCTGCTGTGCCTCGGGACGCTGTTCGCCGGCTCGGTGGTCTGCGCGCTCTCGAACACCCTCGCCGTCCTGATCGCGGGCCGCGCGCTGCAGGGCGTCTCGGTCGCCATGATCCCGCTGGCCATCGGCTCGGTCCGGGACGCCTTCCCCGCCGAACGCGTCACCACCGCGATCGGCGTCATCAGCGCCACCATGGGCGTCGGCGGCACCATCGGCATGATCGTGACCGGGGTGATCGCCGACCTCACCTCCAGCCACCGCCCGGTCTTCTGGATCAGCGCCGGGCTGGCCGTCGCCGGACTCGTCCTCATCGCCTGGAGCGCTCCCGAGGTCGGCGAGCGCGCGGGCGGCCGCCCCGACGTCCCCGGCACGCTGCTGCTCGCCGCCTGCCTGGTGTGCCTGCTCATGGCCATCAGCCAGGGCAACCGCTGGGGCTGGGCCTCCCCCGGCGTGCTCGCCCTCTTCGGCGCCGCCGTCGCGCTCTCCGCGATCTGGGTCGTCGTCGAACTGCGGGTGCGCGAACCGCTGGTGCGGCTGAACCTCCTGATCGGCAGCCAGTCCCTGTCGGCCAACCTCGCCTCGCTGCTGCTGGGCTTCGCCATGTACGCGATGTTCACCCTCATCGCCGGCTTCATCCAGGCCCCCAGGGAACGCCTCGGATACGGCCTGAGCGGCTCCGTCATGGACGTGGGCCTCTACATGCTCCCCAGCACCGTCACCATGCTCGTCGCCTCGACACTCGCAGGCCGCGTCTCCGCCCGCATCGGCCCCGCCTTCACCCTCGCCATCGGCTCGCTCGTCGCCGCGCTGAGCTACGTGTGGATCGCGCTCTCCAACGCCCACCCCCACGACATGCTCGTGTTCAGCGCCGTCCAGGGCGCCGGGTTCGGCATCGCCTACGCCGCCCTGGGCACCCTCGCCGTCCGGCACGTCCCCATGGACCAGAGCGGCATCGCCAGCGGCATCAACGCGCTCGTCCGCACCACCGGCGGCAGCATCGCGGGCGCCGCCACCGCCGCCGTCCTCGCCGCCTTCACCATCGCGGGCACCGGAATGCCCACCCTGGGCGCGTACGTCATGTGCTTCTGGATCGGCGCCGTCGGCGCCCTCCTGGCCGCCGGCGTGGCCCTCGCCAACGGCGTACGCCACCGCCACGCGTAATCATCTGGGGGGCGACCCCTCAGACCCCCACGCAGGGGGCTCCGCCCCCCCGCACCCCCCGCTGGGGGGCTTCGCCTCCCCTAGCCCCCCAGGTTCCTGGGGGGCTTCGCCCCCCTCGCCCCCTGGGGGTTCGGGCCTTGCCGCTTGGTGGGGTTGGCCTTCCTCACTTGACTTCTGGTGTCATCGGCGTGCCCTATAGGGAGGCGCCCCGAAATGGGTATTGGGGCCAGCGAACCGCCGTTCCGGAGGTCTGACATGGGCGCCTACGCCGCCGCGTACGAACGCAGCATCGCCGACCCGACGCGTTTCTGGGGGCTCGCCGCGCGGGACGTGCGGTGGATGGTGCCGCCGGACCGGGTGCTGGACGACGGCGCGCCGCCGTTCTACCGCTGGTTCACCGGCGGTGAGCTGAACACCTGCGACAACGCCCTGGACCGTCATGTGGAGGAAGGGCGCGGCGAGCAGGCGGCGCTGATCTACGACAGTCCGGTCACCCGCACCGTCCGGACGTACACGTTCCGCGAGCTGACCGAGCTGGTGGCGCGGTTCGCGGGGGCGTTGCGGAGGCTGGGCGTGGACCGGGGCGACCGTGTGGTCATCTACCTGCCGATGATCCCCGAGGCGGTGGTGGCGATGCTGGCGTGCGCCCGGCTGGGGGCGGTGCACTCGGTGGTGTTCGGCGGGTTCGCGGCCAAGGAGCTGGCGGTGCGGATCGACGACGCGCGGCCCAAGGCCGTGGTGTCGGCGTCGTGCGGCATCGAGGGGTCGCGGGTGGTGCCGTACAAGCCGCTGCTGGACCAGGCGCTGGAGCTGGCCTCGCACAAGGTGGACCGGTGCGTGATCCGGCAGCGGCCGCAGCTGCACGCCGACCTGGTCCGGCCGCGCGACGTCGAGTGGGACGAGGCCGTGGCGGACGCGACGCCGGCCGAGTGCGTCCCGGTGGCGGCGACCGATCCGCTGTACATCCTCTACACCTCGGGGACCACGGGGCGCCCCAAGGGCGTGGTCCGCGACAACGGCGGGCACGCGGTGGCGCTGCGCTGGTCGATGGAGAACGTGTACGGGGTGGGTCCCGGGGACGTGTTCTGGGCGGCGTCCGACGTCGGGTGGGTCGTCGGCCACTCCTACATCGTGTACGCGCCGCTGCTCACCGGCTGCACGACCGTCCTGTACGAGGGCAAGCCGGTGGGGACGCCGGACGCGGGGGCGTTCTGGCGGGTGGCGGCGCAGCACCGGGTGAAGGCGCTGTTCGCCGCCCCCACCGCGATTCGCGCGATCAAGAAGGAGGACCCGGACGGGGCGCTCCTGGCGGACCACGACCTGTCGGCGCTGGACACGCTGTTCCTGGCCGGTGAGCGGCTCGACCCCGACACCTACCGGTGGGCGTCGCGGGTGCTGGACCGGCCGGTCATCGACCACTGGTGGCAGACCGAGACGGGCTGGCCCATCGTGGCGAATCCGCGCGGCCTGGAGCCGATGCCGGTCAAGGCGGGTTCGCCGACGGTGCCGGTGCCGGGCTACGACGTGCGGGTGCTCGCGCCGGACGGCGCCGCGGCGAGTCCGGGGACCGACGGGGACATCGTGGTGCGGCTGCCGCTGCCGCCGGGCGCGCTGTCCACGCTGTGGCAGGACGACGAGCGATTCGTGGAGTCCTACCTGAGCCGCCATCCGGGCCACTACCTCACCGGGGACGGCGGCCACGTCGACGAGGACGGCTACGTGTGGGTGATGGGCCGGACCGACGACGTCATCAACGTGGCCGGGCACCGCCTGTCGACCGGGACGATGGAGGAGGTGATCGCGGCGCATCCGGCGGTGGCCGAGTGCGCGGTGATCGGGGTCGCCGATCCGCTCAAGGGGCAGGTGCCGCGCGGGTTCGTGGTGCTCAAGAGCGGCGCCGGCGCGGATCCGGACGCGCTGCGGGACGAGCTGGTGGCGATGGTGCGCGAGCAGATCGGGCCGGTCGCGGCGCTGAAGTCGATCTCGGTGGTGCCCGGGCTGCCGAAGACCCGGTCGGGCAAGATCCTGCGGGGCGCGATGCGGGGCATCGCCGACGGCGCCGACGTGCCGGTGCCGTCGACGATCGAGGACCCGGCCGTGCTGGAGGAGCTGCGGCCGATCCTGCGCTCGCCGACGGCGTCGCCGTAGGGGCGGGGCGCTACTGGCGGGTGCCGGTCCTCTTGGGCCAGAACGCGGACACCAGGTAGACGCCGATCACCGCCGCGGCGATCTGGAAGATGGTCTCCCAGAAGTTCCAGCCTCTGGTCTGCAGGCCGAACAGGTTGGCGAGCCACGTGCCGATGAAGGCGGCCACGATCCCCACCAGGATGGTCAGCCAGATCGACATGTTCTGCTTGCCCGGGACGATGAGCCGTCCCACCGCCCCGATGATCGCGCCGAAGATGATGGCGGTGAAGATCCCCCCGATGGTCATGTCCGCTCCTTGGGTCTTGGAGTGCGGGTGATGGGATCGGCGGCCGGTGCCGCGGACCCGTCACCGACGGGATACCCAGGGTGCGGATCTATAACGCGAACTGGAAAAACACCCCAAATTCGGCGTCAGCGGACGACGAGGACGCGGCGCCCGCGCGGGACCAGCTCGCCGATGACGGGGGCTCCGGGGACCTCCCCGGCCACCAGCAGCCCGCCGGAGGTCTGCGCGTCGGCGAGCAGCAGCCGCTCCTCCTCGGCGATGCGGCCGAAGTCGCTGTGCGGGGCGACCCAGGACAGGTTGCGCCGGGTGCCGCCCGGCACGAACCCCTCGCGGACGGCGCGGCGCGCGCCGTCCAGGTACGGGACGGCGGCGGAGTCGACGACCGCGGTGACGCCGCCGGCCCGGGCCAGCTTGTAGAGGTGGCCGAGCAGGCCGAAGCCGGTGACGTCGGTGGCGCAGCGGGCCCCGGCCTCCAGGGCCTGCCGTGACGCCGCCGCGTTCAGTTCCGTCATCGTGGCGACCGCCTGCGCGAACACCTCCCCGGTGGCCTTGTGGCGGGCGTTGAGGACGCCGAGCCCGAGCGGCTTGGTCAGCGAGAGCGGGAGCCCGGGGCGGGCGCCGTCCAGGCGCAGCAGCCGGCCGGGGTCGGCGGTCCCGGTGACGGCCAGGCCGTACTTGGGTTCGGGGTCGTCGATGCTGTGCCCGCCGGCGATGGGGCAGCCGGCCTCGGCGGCCGCGTCCCGGCCGCCGCGCAGCACCTCGCGGGCCAGTTCGGCGGGGAGCGCGTCGCGCGGCCAGCCGAGCAGGTTGAGGGCGAGCAGGGGCTCGCCGCCGACGGCGTAGACGTCGGAGAGGGCGTGGGCCGCGGCGATCCGGCCCCAGTCGTAGGCGTCGTCCACGACGGGGGTGGAGAAGTCGACGGTGGAGACGACGGCGCGGCCGCCCTCGATCCGCAGCACCGCGGCGTCGTCGCCGTCCTCGGCGCCGAGGAGCAGCCCGCCGCCGGCGCCGTCCGGGGTTCCGGTGAGCCCGGCGACCACGCGTTCGAGCTCGCCCGGCGGGAGCTTGCAGGCGCTGCCGCCGCCGTGGGCGTACTGGGTCAGCCGCACGTTGGCGGGCAAAGCGGGCAAGGGGTTCACCTTGGGAAATCTATCCCAGAGCCACCCCAAACGATCAAGAAACGGACCGTACGCGTCGCATCACCGAACGGCCACATCCGCCCGCCGCGCGGTCCGCTCCGGGCCGAATCCCGGCCGAATCCGCTTCGGGACCTTGCCGCGGCACCGTCCGGCATGGTGCGATACGGCCGTGCAAGTACGCACTTACATCCGCGTGCGGGCACTCCCAGGCAGGACGTTGACGACGAGGGGCGCGAATGGAGCAGGCGGAGATCCAGCGGCGGCGGGCCGAGCTGGAACGGAGACTGGCGGGCCGGACCGTCCCCGCGGAACTGGCCGGCACCGCCGAACGGCACGGCGGCCGCCCCGCCTACTCCGACCGGGTCGACGGCGAATGGCGCACCCTGACCTGGGCCGACCTGCGCCGGCGGGCGCTGGAGACGGCCGCCGGGTTCGCCGCGCTCGGGCTGCGCCCCGGCGAGGTCGTGGCGCTGATGATGCCCAACCGCTCCGAGCACGTGCTCGCCGACCTGGGCGCCGTGCACGCGGGCGGCACCCCCACCACGGTGTACGCGACGCTCGCCGCCGACCAGATCGCCTTCGTCGCCGGCGACTGCGCCGCCCGCTACGCCGTGCTGGACGGCCGCGACCAGCTCGACCGCTGGCTGCCCGCGCTGGACCGGCTCCCGGACCTGCGCAGGATCATCGTGCTCGACCCCGCCGCGTGCCCGTCCGGGGACGACGACCCCGACGGCCGCTTCCTCACCTGGGACGCCTTCACCGAGCTCGGCCGCGAGCGGCTGGCCGACGCCGGCCACGCCGCCGAGATCGACCGGCGGTGGCGGGCGATCGCCCCCTCCGACGACGTCACCCTGCTCTACACCTCCGGGACCACCGGCGACCCCAAGGGCGTGCGGATCACCCACTCGATGGTGCTGCACGAGGCCGCGCTGGTCGAGGACAGCTCGGTCCTACCCGAGCACCCCGCCGGAATCTCCTACCTGCCCTTCGCGCACATCGCCGACCGCGTGCTCAGCTACTACCTGCCGATCAGGCTGGCCTCGCACGTGCACTTCTGCCCCGACCCCGCGCAGCTGACGACCGTCCTGCGCGAGGTGCGGCCGCACTCGTTCTTCGGGGTGCCCCGGGTCTGGGAGAAGATCATGGCGGGCATCCAGGCGGTGCTGGCCGGCGAGCAGGACCAGGCGAAGAAGGCCGCGGTCGAGCAGGCCCTGGAGGCCGGGCGCCGGTACGTCGCCGGCCAGGAGTACGGCAACACCGCCGATCCCGGCGCCGCCGAGGCGTTCGAGCGGGCCGACGCCGCCGTGCTCACCCCGATGCGGGCGCTGCTCGGCCTGGACCGCGTGGGGCAGGCCTCCAGCGCCGCCGCGCCGCTGCCCGAGGAGGTCGCGCGGTTCTTCGCCGGGCTGGGCCTGAAGATCTTCGACGCGTACGGGATGACCGAGACCACCGGCGCGATCACCGCCAACCTGGCCGACTCGTTCAAGCTCGGCACGGTCGGGCGCGCCCTCCACGGCGTGGAGCTGCGGCTGGCCGAGGACGGCGAGATCCTGGTCCGCGGCGCCACCTGCACGCCCGGCTACCTCAACCGGCCGGAGGCCACCGCCGGCCTGATCGACCCGGACGGCTGGGTCCGCACCGGCGATGTCGGCGTGCTCGACCAGGACGGCTTCCTGCGCGTGGTGGACCGCAAGAAGGAGCTGATCATCACCGCCGGGGGCGAGAACATCGCGCCGTCCCTCATCGAGAACCACCTCAAGGAGCACCCGCTGGTCGGCCAGGCGCTGGCCTACGGCGACCGCCGCCCCTACGTGGTCGCGCTGATCACCCTGGACGGGGAGGTGGCCCCGGTCTGGGCCGCCGCGCACGGGATCGACACGACCGACCTGGCCGCCCTGGCCGCGCACCCGCTGGTCCTGGAGGAGGTCACGCAGGCCGTCGAGGACGCCAACGCCCGCCTGGCCCGCGTCCAGCAGATCAAGAAGTGGCGGCTGCTGCCCGCCGAGTGGACCGCCGAGAGCGAGGAGCTCACCCCGACGCTCAAGCTCAAGCGGCGGATCGTGCACACCAAGTACACCGACGCCATCGACTCGCTCTACGAGGCGTAGCGCCCGCCTCCCACGACGGCGCCGTCCGGAATCAGGCCGCCCCCGGACGGCGGCGGCGCCTCCGGCGGGTGGGCCCGGCCCACCCCCCGGAGGCGTGCGATCGGGCGCCGCGCGGACCGCACGGACCGCGCCGGCGGCGTAGCCTGGAGGCATGCGACGCCGGAAGCTGGCGTACGGGATCATGATGGGCACGTGCCTGACGCTGTTCGTGCTGGCCTGGGCGGTGGTGCGGCTGTTCTCGCCGCCGCTGGCGATCGCGATGTCGGTGGTGGCGATGGTCATCCCGCCGTTCGCCGCCGTGGTCGCGAACTGGGGCGTCGACCGCCGCGACTGAGAGCCCCGCCACCGCGCGCCGCGCCCGCGCGCCCGCGCGGACCTGCCAGAGTGCCGTCCCATGACGGGTACGGACATCGCCGGGCTGCTGGACCTGGCGGGCATCTTCGTGTTCGCGGTGTCGGGCGCGCTGGCGGCGGTGCGGCAGCGCCTGGACGTGGTCGGCGTGGTGGTGCTGGCGGAGATGACCGCGCTGGGCGGCGGGATCGTGCGCGACCTGGTCATCGGTGCCGTCCCGCCCGCGGCGTTCACCAGCCTGGGGTACGTGCTGGTCCCGCCGGCCGCCGCGGCGCTGGTGTTCTTCTGGCATCCCCAGGTGGCCCGGATCATGCCGGCGGTGCTGCTGTTCGACGCGGCCGGGCTGGGCCTGTTCTGCGCGACCGGCACGCTCAAGGCGCTGGAGTACGGGCTGTCGCCGCTGCACGCGGCGCTGCTCGGCGTGATCACCGCGATCGGCGGCGGAATCCTGCGGGACATGATGAGCGGCCAGATCCCGGCCGTGCTGTACGACCGGGAGCTGTACGCGGTGCCGGCGATGCTGGGCGCGGCCGTGGTCGCGGTCGCCACCGCGGCCGGGCTGCACGGGGCGGGCGTGATCGCCGGCGCCGCCGTGCTCGCCTTCGTGCTGCGGGTGCTGGCGATGCGGTACCGCTGGCGGGCCCCGCTCCCCCGCGGCGTCACCGGCCCGCCGCCGCCCGACCCCCGGGACCTGCGGGACTAGCGGGACCCGGCGGGACGGTCCTTCGCGCGGCGGGCCGTTCGGAGGTACCGTCACGGTATGGGGCGGATCACCGTACGCAGGCCGGTCCTGCGGTTGAGCACGGCGGGCGTGCGGGGGCGCAGGCCCGACACGCTGGCGGTCGAGGAGCCGCTGGAGATCCGGGTCGCCGGGCGGCCGCTGACGATCACGATGCGCACGCCGGGCGACGACTTCGACCTGGTCGCCGGGTTCCTGACGGCCGAGGGCGTCATCGGGCGCGCCGACGACCTGCTCGCGATGCGCTACTGCGCCGACACCACCGAGCAGAACACCCTCGACGTGGTGCTGGCCGAGGGGGTCGAACCGCCCGGCGAGTCGATGACGCGGGCGTTCACCACCACCAGCGCCTGCGGGGTGTGCGGCAAGTCCAGCATCGAGGCCCTGCGGGTGCGGCGGCCCTACGACGTCGCCGCCGACGGCCTCGTACTGACCCCCGGCACGCTCGCCGCGCTGCCCGACCGGCTGCGCGAGGCCCAGCGGGTCTTCGACCGCACCGGCGGGCTGCACGCGGCGGGCCTGTTCGACGGGAACGGCGAGCTGCTGGTGCTGCGCGAGGACGTGGGGCGGCACAACGCCGTCGACAAGGTGGTGGGCTGGGCGCTCAACAAGGGGCTGCTGCCGCTGACCGGCCGGGTGCTGATGGTGAGCGGGCGCGCGTCGTTCGAGCTGACGCAGAAGGCGATGCAGGCGGGCATCCCGGTGCTGGCCGCGGTGTCGGCGCCCTCGTCGCTGGCGGTGGAGCTGGCCGAGGACGCGGGCATGACGCTGGTCGGCTTCCTGCGCGGCGAGACCATGAACGTCTACACCGGCGCGCACCGCATCGACACCTCCGGCACCTCCGGCCCGTGATCCGGCCCGTGATCCGGCCCGTCCCGCGCGTCCGGCCGCGGCGCGCACGGCGTGCCAGGTCGTGGCGCCGGGCACTCACACAGTGACGAAAACCAGCCGGTAACTTATCGCCCGGATCTCAAGAAAACCCTCTCCCACGCGGGTTCACTGCTTCCCCAAGCGCAGTGGACCCCGACGACAACGCGAGGAGAGGGCATGGCCACGCCATCGGCGCCGGGCACGACCGCGGCGCCCGGGCTCGACGAACGGCACCCGCCCATCAGGACCCGCCGGGTGGCGTTCGACTGGTCGAAGACGCCGCTGCACTGGGTGCCCGGCGACCCGGTCGCCACCCACATCATCAACAGCTTCCACATCGTCCTGCCCGAGGGCGAGAAGTGGTTCATCCAGTGCGTCAAGGACGCCCGCCCGCACATCCGGGACGAGCGCCTGCTGGCGGAGATCAAGGGGTTCATCGGCCAGGAGATGGTGCACGCCCGCTCCCACCAGGGCGTGCTGGACCGGCTCCTGGAGGCCGGCGGGATCGACGTCACCAGGATCACCGGACCGGCCGGGCAGGGCAACACCGAGCGGCCCGCGCGGATGGCCGCGCTGAAGGAACGCTCGCCGCGCCGGTGGCGGCGGCGGCTGCGGTTCGAGCTGGCGGCCGTCGCCTCGATCGAGCACTACACCGCCGTGCTCGGCCAGTGGATCATGGACAACCGCCGGCTGGACGAGGCCGGGGTCGACCCGACCATGCTGGACCTGCTGCGCTGGCACGGCGCCGAGGAGGTGGAGCACCGCTCGGTCGTCTTCGACGTCTACAAGGCGATGGGCGGCGGCTACCTGATGCGCGTCGCGGCCTGGGTGGTCTCGCTGTTCTTCCTGTACTGGGCCCTGATCGGCGGCTCGCTGTTCCTGCTCAGGCAGGACCCGCTGGTCAAGGGCAGGGTGACGCTGCCGCGCTTCCTGCGGGCGTACCGGCGCTCGGTCCGCAGGGGCCACGTCCCGGGCGTCTTCCGGCTGCTGCTGGGCGAGGCCCCGGTGTACCTGCGGCCCGGGCACCACCCGTCCAAGATCTGCTCCACGCCGCAGGCGCTGGACTACCTGATGCGCTCCCCCGCCGCGCGCGCCGCCGGCTACGACCCGTACTGACCGTCCCGCACCGGCGTGGCGAGATTCACGGGAGGGGCGACTTGACCGGAAGGGATGCGGGCGATTAATTAACAGCGTGTCCAATAAAGTCGCGCTCGCCCGCCCCCACGACCCCGCGGAGCTCGAGCGGTTCCGGGAGGTCCAGCGGCTCAGCTACCGGTGCGCCGCCGAGATCGCCGGCACGCTGGAACCCGGCGTCACCGAGCGCGAGGTGTGCCGCCGCATGCGGCGCTGGCTGCGCGAGCGCGGCGTGGACGACTGGCTGCACACCCCGTTCGCCTGGTTCGGCGACCGGAGCGCCTTCCGCGGCTTCCGGGTCCCGACGCAGTTCCTGCCGAGCGGCGCCCGCCTCCGGGAGGGCATGCCGTACATTCTCGACATGGCGCCGGTGAAGGACGGCTACTCCGCCGACATCGGATACGCGGGCGTCCTGGGCACCAACCGGATCTGGGAGCGGCTCGACGCCGACCTGGCCGGCTACCGCTCCCTCATCCTCCGGCTGGTCCGGGAACGGCGCGCCTTCGCCGACATCTACGCCGAGGTGGACGCCCTCATCGAGCGCCAGGGGTACCGGAACCGGCACCGCGAGTACCCCGGCCGCGTCATCGGCCACCAGGTCGGCGTCCTCGGCGGTCCCCTGCCCAGGCGCGTGGCGTTCCCCTTCGGGGTGCGCTTCCTGCAGACCATCGGCCGCGAGCTGGTCAGGGAGCGGCTGGAGGGGCGCTCCCCGCTGTGGAACGGGTCCGCCCGGTCCCGGCACCCTCCGACGCCGGGCCTGTGGGCGGTGGAGCCGCACATCGGCTTCCGCGGCGTGGGCGTGAAGTTCGAGGAGATCCTCGTGGTCACCGAGGACGACGCGTACTGGCTCGACGACGACCTCCCGCACGTCCACCGGTGGGCCGCCGGGACGGCGGAGGCGTGAGCGGGCGGCGGGGCATGGGCGCAGGACAGGGCACGAGCGAGGAAGAGGGCATGGGCATGGGCGGAGAGCCGGGCACGGGCGGGACCGGGGTCACCCGGCGGCGGGTCCGCGGCGACGGGGTCGATCTCGCGGTCTACGAGCAGGGCGACCCGTCCCGGCCGACCGTGCTGCTGCTGCACGGCTACCCCGACACCCACGCCGTCTGGGACGAGGTGGCCGCCGAACTCGCCGGGCGCTTCCACGTGGTCCGGTACGACGTGCGCGGCGCCGGGGCGTCGTCCCGCCCGTTCGGCCGCCGGCACTACGCCTTCGAGCACCTGATGGCCGACCTGCGGGCGGTCCTGGAGGCGACCGCCCGCGGGCCGGCTCCGGTCCACCTGGTCGGCCACGACTGGGGCTCCATCCAGGGCTGGGAGGCGGTCTGCACGATGCCGGACCGGTTCGCCTCCTTCACCTCGATCTCCGGCCCCTGCCTGGACCACGTGGGCCACCTGACCCGCCGCAACCTGACCAGGCCCACGCCGCGCAGCGTCCGGCAGGCCGCCGGGCAGGGCCTGCGGTCCTGGTACATCTACTTCTTCCAGACCCCGCTGCTGCCCGAGGCGCTGTGGCGGACGGGCATGACCCGGGCGTTCGCCCGCGCGCTGGAGATCGGCGAGGGGATCGCGCCCCGTCCCGGGCATCCGGCCCGCACGCTGCCGCGCGACGGCGCGGCCGGCGTCGGCCTCTACCGGGCCAACATGCCGGGCCGGCTGCGCCGCCCCCGCGACCGCCGCACCGACGTGCCGACGCAGGTGATCGTGCCGACGCGGGACCTGTTCGTCTCCCCGCACCTGGTGCGCGGGCTGGGCGAGCGCGTCCCGAACCTGTCGCTGCGGACCGTCGCCGCCGGGCACTGGGTACCGCGCTCCCGCCCCCGCGCCGTCGCCGCCTGGATCACCGAGCACATCACCGGGGTCGCCGGCGGGCCGCTCACCGCCGCCGAGGAGCGCGCGCTGCGCCGCGCCCGGGTCCGCCGGGGCCGGCGGCCGTTCGAGGGCGCCCTGGTGGTCGTCACCGGCGCGGGCAGCGGCATCGGCCGGGCCACCGCGCTGGCGTTCGCCGAGCGCGGCGCCGAGGTCGTCGCCGCCGACCTGGACCCGGCCACCGCCCAGCGCACCGCCGAACTGGCCGCGCTGGTCGGCCCGGCCGGGCACGCGTACCGGATCGACGTGGCCGACGGCGAGGCGATGGAGGACTTCGCCAAGTCCGTCCTGCACGAGCACGGCGTCCCCGAGGTGGTGGTCAACAACGCCGGGATCGGCATGGCCGGGTCCTTCCTCGACCACTCGGTGGAGGACTGGAAGCGCGTCCTGGACGTCAACCTGTGGGGCGTCATCCACGGCTCCCGGCTGTTCGCCGCGCAGATGGCCGAGCGGGGGCAGGGGGGCCACATCGTCAACACCGCCTCGGCCGCCGCGTACACGCCCTCGCGCACCCTGCCCGCCTACGCCACCACCAAGGCGGCGGTGCTGATGCTGTCGGAGTGCCTGCGGGCGGAGCTGGCGGGCAAGGGCATCGGCGTCAGCGCGATCTGCCCGGGGGTGGTCGACACCGACATCACCCGCACGTCGGCGTTCGTGGGCCTCGGCGAGGAGGAGCAGGCCGCGAGCCGGCGGCGGGCGGCCCGCGCGTACGCGCTGCGCGGCTTCGGCCCCGAGGGCGTCGCGGAGCGGATCGTCGCCGCGGTGCGCGACGACCGGGCGGTCGTCCCGGTCACCGCCGAGGCCTGGCTCGGACGGGCCGGCGCGCGGCTGTCACCGGGGCTGATGCGGCTGTTCGCGCGGCTCGACCTCGGCTGATCGGCGAGGTCGTTTACCGCGAAGGGGTTTTCCCGCCCGGCCGAACGTGCCATTTTGGCAACAGGAGCCCGGCGCACGGCCCACCGCGGTCCCCACCCGGGCTGGCGTCCGAACCGGCACCGGAGCGTGAGCACATGCGGATCCGCGACCTTCTACGCAGAAAGGGGACGACGGTGGCCACCGTGCGTCCCGACGCCACCGTACGAGACCTGCTGGCCGCCCTGGCCGAGCACAACATCGGCGCCGTCGTCGTCTCCCCCGACGGCGCCACCATCGCCGGCATCGCCTCCGAGCGGGACGTGGTCCGCCGGCTGCACGAGCACGGCGCCGACCTGCTCGGCCGCCCGGTCTCGACGATCATGACCGCGCAGGTGCGGACCTGCGAACCGGGCGCCGACGTGGACGATCTGCGCCGCACCATGACCGAGCACCGGATCCGGCACCTGCCCGTGGTGGAGGACGGGCGGCTGGCCGGGATCGTCAGCATCGGCGACGTGGTCAAGAGCGCGATCGACGAGCTGGAGAGCGAGCGCGAGTACCTGGTCGACTACATCCAGCGCGCCCCCTGACCGGCGCGTACGCCGCCCTCGGCGCTGACCCCGGCCCCCGCCGAGGGGGCCGGGGTCAGACGTAGGCGGGCAGCGGGCGCGCCGGCGGGGCCGACCGGACCTCCCGGTAGGCCACCGCCAGGCGGTCGACGGCCTCCCGCAGCGTGTCCGGAGGCAGGACGTAGGGCAGCCGCACGCGGTCCTCCAGGACGCCGTCGGCGCCGAACACCGGCCCGGGCACCACCCGCACGCCCAGCCGCTCGGCCGCCTCGGCGAGCGCCGTCGCCACCGGGGCGTCCATCCGTGCCCACAGCGACATGCCGCCCTCGGGCAGCCCGAACTCCCAGCCGGGCAGCCGGTCGCGCAGCGCCGCGGCCAGCGCGTCCCGGCGGAGCGCCAGGCCGGCCGCCCGTTCCGCGCGGACCTCCTCCACCCGCAGCAGCAGTTCCCGCACGATCAGCTGGTCGATGACCGGGCCGGCGAGGTCCATCGGCTCCCGCGCCACGGTCAGCCGGCGGGCCAGCGGCGCCGTCGTCCGGATCCACCCGACCCGCAGCCCGCCCCACATCAGCTTGGACGCCGAGCCGATGCTGACCACCCGCCCGCCGGTGTCGAACGCGGCCATCGGCGGCGTCCGGGGCGCGGCCGGGTCCAGCGCCACCTCGGCGAAGGTCTCGTCGGCGACCAGCAGCGTGTCGGCGCGGCGCGCCGCGCCGACGAGCGCGGCCCGGTCCTCCGCCCCCATCAGCAGGCCGGTGGGGTTGTGGAAGTCGGGGACGGTGTAGGCCAGGCCCACCGCCGCCTGCCGCATGCTCCCGGCGATGAGCTCCACGTCCCAGCCCTCGTTCACCCCGACCGGCACCAGCCGGGCGCCGAGCCTGCGCAGCGCGCCCAGCGCGTGCGGGTAGGTGGGACGCTCGACCATGACCGGCGCGCCCGCCTCGACCATGGTCTGGGTGAGGAGGGTGAACGCGTGCTGCGCGCCGGTGGTGACCACGATCTGGTCGGGCCGGGTCGGGACGCCGTGCTCGGCGTAGCGGGCCGCGATGACCTCGCGCAGGCCGGCCAGCCCGGCGGGCTCGTACCCGGGGCCGGAGCTGTAGCGCGGCAGTTCGGCGACCGCGGCGGCGACGGCCTCCTCGAAGATCGCCGGCGCGCCCGGGGTCGCGCAGCCCAGGTCGATGAAGCCGGGCACGTCGGCGGGCGCGTGCGCCATCCCGAACCGCCCGTCCGCCGCGCCGGTCCGCACCGGCGCCGGGCGGGGGGCGAGCGCGGACATGGTGGTGGGCGGCAGCGCCGTCCAGCTGCCCGCGCCCTGCCGGCTCTCGACGTACCCTTCCTCGCGCAGCCGGTCGTAGGCCGCCGTCACCGTCGTGCGGCTGACCCCGAGGGCCGCGGCCAGGTCGCGCTCGGCGGGCAGGCGGGTGCGCAGCGCCAGCCGCCCGTCCAGCACCAGCGCGCGCACCGCCCGGGCCAGCGCGGCGTAGTACGGCCGCTCCTGCGGCACGTCCCCCAGCATCCGGGCCAGCTGCGACCCGCCCACGTAACGCGTCCCCATAAAGGCCACTTTTCCACATTGGCCCTTCAATCACCAGGCCACCGGCGGCGAGACTGGCCATCATCATCGGTGGATCTTGGGAGGGTTCGCGAAAATGGCCCTGATGGCACGCAGGCTGGTGCAGCTGTACGCGGGATTGGCCCTGTACGGGCTCGGCATCGCGCTGCAGGTGGCCTCCACGCTGGGCAACGACCCGTGGGACGTGTTCCACCAGGGCCTGTCCCGGCGGTTCGGGCTGTCCATCGGCGCGTGGATCATCATCGTGGGCGCGCTGGTGATGCTGTTCTGGATCCCGCTGCGGCAGCGCCCCGGCCTGGGCACGATCAGCAACGTCGTGCTGGTCGGCCTGTTCGCCGACCTGTTCCTGTGGCTGCTCCCCGACCCGGGGGCGGCGGCCGCGCGCTGGGCGTACCTGGCCGCCGGGATCCTGGCGGGCGGCGTCGCCACCGGCTGCTACATCGGCGCCGGGCTGGGCCCGGGACCGCGGGACGGCCTGATGACCGGGCTGGCCGCGCGCGGGCGCTCGGTCCGGGTCGTCCGCACCGCCATCGAGCTGACCGTCCTGGCCGCCGGCTGGCTGCTGGGCGGCACGGTCGGGATCGGGACGCTGCTGTACGCGGTCGCGATCGGCCCGCTGTCGCACGTGTTCCTGCCGATGCTGGAGATCAAGGACCCGAAGGCGGCGCCCGCGGGCGAGCCGGACGCCGAACCCGGGCCCGGCCCCCGATCCGAGCCCCGTCCCGAGCCGGAGGCCGCCCGCCCCTGACGGCCGGCCGCTCCGCCGGTCAGGCCAGGCGGAGCCGGACGACCTGCTCGGCCAGGTCGGCCAGCAGCCGGTCGGCGGAGCCGGTCAGCTCGTCCAGGGTGCGGGCCCCGTCGGCCAGGCTGAAGGCGGCGGTGAGGCCGAGCGCGTGCAGTTCGTCGAAGGGCCCGGCGACGCTCCCGGCCAGCGCCACCGCCGGCACGCCCCGCTCGCGGGACAGCGCGGCCACCACGGAGACCGCCTTGCCGCCGGCGCTCTGGCCGTCCACCCGGCCCTCACCGGTGATCACCAGGTCGGCGCCGTCCAGCGCGGCGGGCAGGCCCACGGTGTCGGCCACCAGGTCGGCGCCGCGGGCGGGCTCGGCCCCGAGCAGCGCCACCAGCCCGCCGCAGGTGCCCCCGGCCGCGCCCGCGCCGGGCAGGTCGTGCACCCGGACGCCGGTGTGCTCGGCGAGGACGTCGGCGAGCCGGGTCAGCGCGGCGTCCAGCGCGGCGACCTGCTCGGGCGTGGCGCCCTTCTGCGGGCCGAAGACCTCGGCCGCGCCGCGCGGCCCGACGAACGGGTTGGTCACGTCGCAGGCCACCCGGAACCGGGTCTCCCGGACCTCCTTGGACAGGCCGCTGTCGTCGATCGCGGCGAGCCGGGCGAGGGCTCCGCCGCCCGGCGGCAGCTCCTTGCCGGCCGAGTCCAGGAAGCGCACCCCGAGGGCGCGCAGCAGTCCGGTGCCGCCGTCGGTGCTGGCGCTGCCGCCGATGCAGACCAGGATCTCCCGGGCGCCGTGCCCGACCGCGTCGGCGATCAGCTCGCCGGTCCCGGCGGTGTCGGCGCGCAGCGCGTCCAGGCCCGAGTCGGCGAGCAGCGGCAGCCCGGACGCCGAGGCCAGCTCCACCACCGCCGCGTCGCCGTGCGCGGACAGGGCGTAGCGGGCCCGGACCGGGCGGCCCAGCGGATCTTGGGCGGTCAGCACCAGCTCCTGGCCGCCCAGGACGCTGAGGAAGCAGTCCAGGGTGCCCTCGCCGCCGTCGGCCATCGGCACGGACGTCACGTCGGCGTCGGGGTAGGCGCGGCGCACGCCCGCCTCCACGGCGGCGCACACCTCGACGGCGCCGAGGCTGCCCTTGAACGAGTCGGGCGCCACGACGATCCGCGGCGGACGGGACTCCCGGTTCAACGAAGGCTCCATCCGGTCACGGCTCGGCGGTCAGCGTGGTGAGGACCGAGGCGAAGTCGGCGGGCAGCACCAGCGCGTCGTCCTCGTACCTGGTCTCCAGCAGGGTCATCTCGCCCGCCCGCCACCAGTACAGGTGCGGGCTCAGCGACCCGGGCCCCTCCTCGTAGGCGGTGTGGGCCTGGCTCTGCAGCTCCTTGGCCGCGGCGACGGCCGCGCGGTAGCGGGCGCGGGGGCCGCCCTCGGCGGGCTGGATGGGGTGGGCGACGATGAGGCTGCGGTTGGGGGCGATCACCAGCGCGCCGTACGGGCCGATCGGCAGGTACTCCTCCAGCCAGGCCAGATGGGTGACGGCGTAGAACGTCCAGCCGTGCAGGGCCGCCACCCGGACGCCGCCCACGTCCTGCTCCTCCAGCTGCAGCGGCCCGTCGGCGCGGACGTTGGCGCGGCCCAGCATGAACAGCGCGTCGCCCGAGACCGGCCAGCCCTCCATCTCGTCGGTGGTGACGGTGCGGACGGTGGTGGGCGTGTCGACGACCACCACCTCGATCAGCCCGGGCGCGAACGGCCGTGCGGCGAGCACGCCGTTGTCGGCCTCGGCCGGGTAGATGCGGGTGCGCAGCAGGTGCTGGGCCAGGTCGAAGTCGCTGAGGTCGAGGGGCTCCTCGATCGCGGTCACGATCGTGGTGACGTGGTCGGAGACCAGCGCCGGCCAGTCGTCGCGGGGCACCAGCCGGGCCAGCTGGCGCAGGTTGCGCATGCTGACGTGCAGGCGGTTGGCGCCCTCCAGCAGCATGACGTCCCCGGGGACCCGCCGGGACGCGTAGCCCAGGCTCTCGGCGACCAGCACCAGGAGGGAGTCCAGGGTGCCGTCGTCCGAGGGGTCGGGACGGGCGTGCCGCCCGCTCATCGCACACCTCCCTGAGGCGCGGCGGCCAGGGTCAGCGCGCCGGTGTCGAGCCGGTGGGGGGCGCCCAGCTCCAGGGTCAGCTGGCACGGCCCGTGCCCCGCGGGGAGCCCGGCCAGGATCGGCACGCCGAGCGGCGCCAGCCGCCCGGCCAGGACGGCCTCGACCTCGGCGGGGTCGCCGCAGCCGGTCCAGGTGCCCAGCGCGATCCCGGCCGCGCCGTCCAGCCAGCCCGACCGCAGCAGCTGGGTGAGCATCCGGTCGATGCGGTAGGGGGCCTCGGAGACGTCCTCCAGGAAGACGATCCGGCCGGCGGCGGGCGGCGGGTGGTCGGGGGTGCCCAGGAGCGCGGTGAGCAGCGACAGGGTGCCGCCCGTGAGGAGGCCCTCGGCGCGTCCGGGCCGCAGGGCGCGGGTGCCGGTCACCTCGCCGCTCCCCCGGCCCGCCGCGGGGCGCCTGGGCCCCTCTTCGGCGCCGTGCGCGGCACCGCCGGAGGTCTGGGGGGCGTCGCCGGCGTCCGGGGCGAACAGGACCTTCCGGAAGTGCTCCAGGGAGCGGTCGCGGTCCTCGCCGCGGCCGCCCGCGAACACCTCGCCCGCGGGCATCGGCCCAAAGGAGGTGGTGACGCCCAGCCGCGCCCCGAAGGCCACGTGCAGCGCGGTGACGTCGCTGGAGCCGTGCAGGATCTTTGGAGCGGTCCCTCGGCCCGCCGCCGCCATCGCGTCCCAGTCCAGCAGGCCCAGGAGGCGGGTCGCGCCGTAGCCGCCGCGGGCGCACAGCACGGCGCGCACGCCGGGGTCGCACCAGGCGGCCCGCAGGTCGGCGGCCCGGTCGGCGTCGCCGCCGGCCAGCCGCTGCCAGCCCTCGCGCGCCGGTCCGGCCAGGCCGGTGCGGTCGAGCGCGTGCGGGGCCACCGTCACCTCCAGGCCGAGCCCGGACAGCACCGCGCGGCCGGCCTCGAGCCGATCGGGGTCCACGGGTCCGCTGGGAGCGATCACGACCACTCGGTCACCCGGGCGGAGCCGGGCGAAGCGCCGGGGCCCGGAGGCGGGCGCCCGGCCCGGTTCGTCGCCGGGATCGAGGCCCGGATCGCGCTCCCCGTCGCCGTCCGATCCGGACAGGCGATCGGAGGTACGGTCAAGTGGCCGGTCGGACACGCTCCGGCGGTCGTCCTCTGCCCCCGCGCGGGCGACCCCGCTCACCAACCCGATCCCTCCTCGCTCCGCAACGGATAGAGCTTGTCAGGATTGAGCCCCGAGGGGAAGAGGGCGCCGGTCACGACCCGGCGACAAAGCGTGGCCCTCCCCACGCCGGGGCGGCCTCCGGTCGCCGTCGCGGCACGGACCGTCACGGCGCGGAGCCGAGGGCGAGGGCGACCAGCCGCGGCAGCGTCTCGCCGATCGGCCTGCGCAGCACCGCGTCGGCCAGCTCGTCGTAGGGCGTGGGCTCGGCGTTGACGATCACCAGCCGGGCGCCGGTCTCCACCGCCTCCAGGCACAGCCCCGCCGCCGGCTGGACGGTCAGCGAGGTGCCCACGGCCAGGAACAGCCCGCAGGAGCGGGCGGCCCGCAGCGCCGCGTCCAGCACGTCCTCCTTCAGCGCCTGCCCGAACGAGATCGTCGCCGACTTCTGGATGCCGCCGCAGTCGGGGCAGGGCGGGTCCTCCTCGCCCGCGTCCACCCGGGCCAGCACCTCGGGCATCGGGGTGCGCAGCCCGCAGGACAGGCACTCGGCCTCGCGCATGGTGCCGTGGATCTCGATCACCGCCGACTCGCCCGATCCGGCGCGCTGGTGCAGCCCGTCGATGTTCTGGGTGATCAGGGCGCGCAGCCGGCCGGCGCGCTCCAGGTCGACCAGCGCGGCGTGCGCGGCGTTGGGCTCGGCGTCCCAGGCGGCGTGGTCGCGGCGGGACCGCCAGGCGCGCCGCCTGACCTCGGGGTCGGCCAGGTACGTGCCGATCGTGGACATGGCCTCGGCGGTGGGGTCCTTGGTCCAGACGCCCTGGGGCCCGCGGAAGTCGGGTATCCCGCTGTCGGTGCTGATTCCGGCTCCGGTGAGTACGGTGATCATGCCCGACTCCGGCAGCCAGCCGGCCAGGGTGGTTGCGCTCATGGTCACAGGCTAGGACCGGAACGCCCCATTCTGGACTGATTATCCTGGCAGGCTACGGGGAGGACAGGAGACGCCCGGAACCCGGGCCCGCGCCGAAGTGAGAGACTGGGCGGTGGTATGAAGGCAACGCCGCACATCCTGGTGATCAACGGGACCAAGGTCCGGCGCCCGGTGTTCGTGCTGGGCTCGCCGCACTCCGGTGCCGATCTGCTGGCCCGCGCCGTGAAGCGCTCCGCCGGCTTCCATCTGACGGTCGGGCGGCCCGGCGTGCTCCGGGTGACCTACGCGTTCGCGCGGCGGCCGTCGATCGCCTCCGACCGCGGCCGCGGCGCCGCCCGGGTCCTGCGCGATGCCTACGCCGAGGCCTGGCAGATCTCCGGGCGCGGCTGCGCCGAGTGCCCGGCCGAATGCTGGGAGGCGGCCGGGCTGCGCCCGCTGCCGGAGGGCGGCGACCCCGAGTCCGGCCCGTGCGCGGAGCCGCGCGGCGTCGACCGCTTCGCCGACGCCTCCCCCGACCTGATCTACAGCGCGGACGTGCTGCTGGACGCCTTCCCCGACGCCCAGCTGGTCCAGGTGATCCGCGACGGCCGGGACGTGGTCGCCGACATGCTCGACGACGAGCGCTGCATGGCCTGGTTCAAGCCCGGCCTGACCAACCTCGACGAGGTGTTCCCCAACCCGTTCCTGGGCGTGGAGGAGGTCATGGAGCGCGCCCGCTGGCCCCGCGCGGCCGCCGCGGTCAAGTGCGCGCTGCGCTGGCGCGGCTCGGTGCGGCTCAGCGCCAGGCTGCGGGCCCAGACGCCCGAGGAGCAGCTGCTGACCGTCCGGTACGAGGACCTGGTGCGGCGGCCGGGCCAGGTCTCCGACGAGGTGTCGGAGTACCTGGGCTCGCAGATCTCCAAGCTCGCCCTGACCAACCTGGCCCGCGAGGCCGGGGCCCGCGGCGGCGAACCGCGCCGGGCCGAACCGCGCCGGGCCGAACCGCGCCGGGCCGAGCTGCGCAGGCCCGAGGCGCGCCTCGGCGACTTCCTGCGCCCCGACCTCCGCAAGGCCGACCCGCGCAAGACGGACCTGCGCAAGGCGGACCTGCGCAAGGGCGAGGGCCGCAAGGGCGACCGCGACCCGGCCGGCGCCGGGGGCTGGCGCGAGCGTCTCACGCCGCGCCAGCTCGCCCAGGTCGAACGGATCGCCGGTACCGAGCTGAGCCGCCTGGGCTACCCGCTCAGCGCCGGCGCAGCAGCCCGGACGGAGCGGCCGTGAGCCGCGGGCCGAGCCACCCGATGGCCACCCCCGCCGCGCCCAGCCCCACCAGCATGACCGTGTAACGGGCCGGACCGTTCTTGGCCACCTGTGCCGCGCTGGGCACCGGGCCGATCGTCAGACGCACTTTGCCGCTCCTCTTCATCTCCATGTCGATCCCGCCTGTCGTCCACCGCGCGCGGGTGACGGCGGCGCGCACCGGCGACCGCCGCGCCGGGACGCTCCGTGCGGACGCCGGCGCCGCGCTGACACTCTGTGCTGAACTCTGACGCGCGCGGATGGCCGCCGGGTTGCCGTCCCGGCGCGGCGAAAGAAAGACAAGGAAACCGCATCCGAAGCGCGGACACGGGTGATTCCCCGGAAACCGGGGGTTACTCCTGGGAAAGCAGGGACGCGGCCCGCCCGCCGCCGTCCCCGTCGCCCGCCTGGCGGGCGAACTGGGTCCGGTAGAGCTCGGCGTACAGGCCGCCCTCCAGCAGCAGTTCCTCGTGCCGGCCGCGCTCTGCCACCCGGCCGCCGGAGATCACCAGGATCTGGTCGGCCTCCCGGATCGTCGACAGCCGGTGCGCGATCACCAGCGAGGTGCGGCCCGCCAGCGCGGTGCGCAGCGCCCGCTGCACGGCCGCCTCGGACTCGGAGTCCAGATGCGCGGTGGCCTCGTCCAGGACCACCACCGACGGGGCCTTCAGCAGCAGCCGGGCGATCGCCAGCCGCTGCTTCTCGCCGCCCGACAACCGGTAGCCGCGGTCCCCCACGACCGTGTCGAGCCCCTCGGACATGTCCGCGATCAGCTCGCCGACCTGCGCGGCCTCCAGCGCGGCCAGGATCTCCTCGTCGGTCGCGTCGGGACGGGCGTAGCGCATGTTGACGCGGATCGAGTCGTGGAACAGGTGGGCGTCCTGGCTGACCACGCCGACCTGCGCCCGCAGCGACTCCAGCGTGACGTCGCGGACGTCCTGCCCGCCGATCCGGACCGCGCCGTCCGACACGTCGTACAGGCGGGAGACCAGGTGGGTGATGGTCGACTTGCCCGCGCCGGACGGCCCGACCAGCGCGACCAGCTGCCCCGGCGCGGCCGTGAACGACACCCCGTGCAGCACCTCGCGGCCGGGCGCGGTGTCGGTGCGGGCGATCGACTCCAGCGAGGCCAGCGACACCTCCTCGGCGGAGGGGTAGGCGAACTGGACGTCGTCGAACTCCACCGAGGGGGCCTCCGCCGGCACCTGCCCGGGCCCGGCCGCGCGCGCGTGGCCCTTGCCCAGGTCGACGCCGCCGCCGACGTCGAGGACGTGGGGAGCCCCACCCGTCCCGGAGGCGGACCGCCCGTCCGGGCTCGCCGGGCTCTCCGGGCCGTCCGCGCGGCCCCGGCCGTCCAGGGCGTCCAGGTCGCCGCCGGGCGAGGCGGCGCCGTCGCGGCCGCCCAGGACGCGGGCGTCCTTCTTGTCGGCGATCAGCGGCTTCAGGTCGAGGACCTCGAACACCCGGTCGAAGCTCACCAGCGCGGTCATCACGTCGACGTGGACGTTGGACAGCGCGGTCAGCGGGCCGTACATCCGGGTCAGCAGGGTGGCCAGCGCCACCAGGGTGCCGAGCTGGAAGTTCCCGTCCACGACCAGGAAGCCGCCGACGCCGTACACCATGGCCGTGGCGAGCGCGGCGACGAGGGTGAGCGCGGTGAAGAACACCCGGCCGTACATCGCGGCGACCACGCCGATGTCGCGCACCCGGGCGGCGCGCTGGGAGAAGTTCTCCTCCTCCTCGGCGGGGCGGCCGTACAGCTTGGCGAGCATCGCCCCGGCCACGTTGAAGCGCTCGGTCATCAGCGAGCTCATCTCCGCGTCCAGCTTCATCTGCTCGCGGCTGATGCCCGACAGCCGCTTGCCGACCCACTTGGCCGGGAAGATGAACACCGGCAGGAGCAGCAGGGCGATCAGCGTGACCTGCCAGGACAGGATCATCATCGTGATCAGCACCAGCACCAGGCTGATCACGTTGGAGACCACCGAGGACAGGGTGGTGGTGAGGGCGCGCTGGGCGCCGATCACGTCGTTGTTGAGCCGGCTGACCAGCGAGCCCGTCTGCGCCCGCATGAAGAAGGCGACCGGCTGCCGCTGCACGTGCCCGAACACCTGGGTGCGCAGGTCGTAGATCAGTCCCTCGCCGACGCGCGCCGAGTACCAGCGCTGGGCCAGCCCGAGCACGGCCTCCAGCAGCGCCAGCCCGGCCACCGCCACGGCCAGCCAGACCACCAGGTCGTGCCGCTGGGGCACGATGCCGCGGTCGATGATCGCCTTGAGCAGCAGCGGGTTGGCGACCACGATCAGCGCGCCGAGCGAGTTCAGCGCCAGGAACAGCACCAGCTCGCGCACGTACGGGCGGGCGTAGCCCGCGATCCGCTTGACGGTCCCGGGCTTCAGCCGCTGCTGCGTGACCGACCCGTCGCGGCGGAACGAGGCCATCACCTGCCAGCCGTTGCCCGGCATTCCCGGCATCCCCACTTGCAGCCTCCGAGATCTCTGCGGCACCGCCCACATCGACACGCGCGCCCCGGCCGGGGGCACGTAATCAAGTAAGCATCTCAGTGTCCGCCGACCAGAACGCCCCGCGACCGCCGGGGCTTCCCCGCTCCGCTCACGGCGTAACGCCCGGGTCACGCGTTCGGCTCAAGAAGGTCGATATCGGGCCACCGGCTGGACGCCCGCGGTCCGGCGGGTTACAAGTGATCGACATCGTCAGGCTCATCACCCCCTGGAGCCCCCGTGACACGACGTCTCACACGAGGCGGCGCCGGCGTGATCACCCTCGTCGCCGCGCTGCTCGCCACCGCCGCGCCGCCCGCCGGGGCGGCCCCCGCGCCGCCGCGGATCAAGGTCGAGAACGGCCAGACCCAGCCGGTCTTCTCCCGCGCCGAGGCGGTCACCCAGACCGTCAGCATCGAGACCACCGTCGACAGCGACCGGGACGGCGTCCGCGACCGGGTCCAGCTGCGCGTCATGCGGCCGAAGGAGACCGACCGGGGCCTCAAGGTGCCGACCATCCTGGAGCCCAGCCCGTACTGGGCCGGCACCCACGACATCCCGCTCTACCCCGTGGACGTCGACGGCGCCCAGACCCGCAAGAGCGCGGCGCCGAAGCGGAATCTCGCCGAGATCTTCCCCGGCTACTACGACAACTACTTCCTGCCGCGCGGCTACGCCGTCGCCAACCTCGACAGCATCGGCACCGGCGGCTCCACCGGCTGCCCGACCTCCGGCGACCGCGCCGAGCAGGCCGGCACCAAGGCCGCCGTCGACTGGCTGAACGGCCGGGCCCGCGGCTGGGCGCCCGACGGCACCCCGGTCACGGCCGGCTGGTCCACCGGGAACGTCGGCATGATCGGGCAGTCCTACAACGGCACCCTGCCCAACATGGCGGCGGCCAGCGGCGTCGAGGGGCTGAAGGCGATCGTGCCGATCGCCGCCATCTCCAGCTGGTACGACTACTACCGCGCCAACGGCGGCGTCGTCGCGCCCGGCGGCTTCCAGGGCGAGGACCTGGACATCCTGGCCAAGGTCGTCCTCACCCGGAAGGACCCCGAGGTCTGCCGGACGGTGATCGACGAGCTGACCGCCACCCAGGACCGGGAGACCGGCGACTACAGCAGGGTGTGGGCCGAGCGCGACTACGTCGGCGACGCCCGCAAGGTCCGCGCCGCCGTCATGGTCGTGCACGGCCTCAACGACTGGAACGTCAAGGTCAAGAACTCCGTGCAGTGGTGGAACGCCCTCAAGCAGTCGGGCGTGCCGCGCAAGCTGTGGCTGCACCAGGCCGACCACGCCACCCCCTTCCGCTGGCGGCTGGAGGAGTGGCTGCGGCAGACGCACCACTGGTTCGACCGGTGGCTGTACGACATCGACAACGGCGTCACCCGGGAACCGCGCGTCGACATCGAACGCGCCCCCGGCCAGTGGGAGACCGCGCGCGACTGGCCCGTCCCCGGCACCCGCAGCGTGCCGCTCAGCCTGAACGCCGGCGCGGGCGCCGCCCAGCCGGGTTCCCTGTCGCCCCTCCCGCGCCCCGGCGCCGCGCAGTCGCTGGTGGACGCCGGGCGGACCCGTACCGCCGAGCAGCTCCTGGTGAACCAGGACCAGGCCGACCCCAACCGGCTGGCCTACCTCACCCCGCCGCTCAAGGCGCCCGTCCGGATCAACGGCATCCCGAAGGCCGACGTCAGGGCGTCCCTGGACGGCCGCTCGCCGTACCTGACGGCGCTGCTGGTCGACTACGGCACCGACACCCGGCCGACCGGGGCCCGCTACGACACCGGTGAGCGGGTCTGCTACGGCCAGGGCGTGCCCGGCGACGACGGCTGCACGACCCGGCTGGGGCACCGGACCGAGACCGCCCCCTTCAAGATCATCACGCGGGGGTGGCTGGACGCCCGCAACCGGCACAGCCCCGCCCGCACCGAGCCGATCCGGGCCGGGCAGACCTACGACTTCCGCTGGGACTTCGAGCCCACCGACTACGTGGTCAAGCCCGGCCACCGGCTCGGCGTGATCGTCCTGTCCACCGACCACGACTACACGCTCCGCCACCCGGCCGGGACGGAGCTCGCCCTCCGGCCGGGCGCCAGCAAGGTGTGGCTGCCGCTCGCCCCCGGCGGCCGCGAGGCCCTCGGCTGACGGCCCCGGCCGACGGGCCCCGCTGACGGGGATCCGTCGGCCTCAGGGCCGGGAGGCGAAGAGCTCGCGGAGGCGGCCGATCTGCTCATGGCGTTCGGCCGCCGCCTGCTCCTCCAGCGTGCGCTCCGGGGCCTGCCACAGCAGCCGCTTGGTGGCCGCGGCGGCCCCGGCGTTCACCGCCAGCAGGGAGTCGACCAGGCCCCGCACGGCGGCGTCCAGGCCGTCGCGGGGCGTCACGATCTCGGCCAGGCCGAGCCGGGCGGCCTCCTCGGCCCCGACGGTGCGGGCGGTCAGGCACAGCTCCAGGGCGCGCGGCACGCCCACGATCTCCACCAGCGGCTTGGTGCCGGTCAGGTCGGGCACCAGCCCGAGCGCCGGCTCCTTCATGCAGAACGACGTGTCGTCGGCGATCACCCTGATGTCGCAGGACAGCGCCAGCTGGAACCCGGCGCCGATCGCGTGGCCGTGCACCGCCGCGACCGACACGACGCCGGGACGGCGCAGCCAGGTGAAGCCCTCCTGCAGCCCGGCGATGAACCGGTCGGCCTCGGCCGGGTCGGCGCCGCCGGAGAAGCGCCGCTCCCCCTCGCCGCCGGGGGCGAACATGCCCAGGTCGATCCCGGCCGAGAAGGACGGCCCCGCGCCGCGGACCACGACCACCCGGACGTCCTCGGGCAGGCTCCGGCCCACCGCCGCCATCGCGTGCCACATCGCGAACGTCATCGCGTTGCGGCGCTCCGGGCGGTTCAGCGTGAGCGTGGCGACCGGGCCTTCGACGTCGAGGCGGAGCCCCGCCTCCTCCAGGCCGGGCCCGGCCTCCGTGCCCCGGCCGGGCACGCCTTCGCCGGAGACGCCGTCCTCGCCCCCGACCGCCAGGACCGACCCGCCCGGACTGTAGGCCAGCGGCTGCGGGAGCCGGCTGGTCTGGAAGTGGAACCCGTACGGCACCCCGACCGCGGCGGGCGCCACCT
>NZ_JBHSON010000045.1:0-84617 GCF_042656285.1 Actinomadura rugatobispora
CGGCCGTGGCGCCGCCGCCGCGCGGGCCCTGGCGGAGCGGTTCGCCGCCCACACCTCCGGCACGGGCCGTGCCGTGCGGCTGGACGGCGCCCGGCTGCTCACCGAGCGCGCCGCCCATCTCGGCCTGCGGCGGCGCGGCGGGGTGTCGGCGGGCGGCGCCTGCCGGTTGCTGCCGACCGCCGACGGCTGGGCGGCGGTGTCCTGCGCCCGTCCCGACGACCCGGCGCTGCTGGGCGCGCTGGCGTGCGCGGAGGTGGGCGACGACCCCTGGCCCGCGGTGACCGCCTGGCTGCGCGAGCACACCGGCGCCGAACTGGCCGAACGGGCCGGGCTCCTGGGGGTCGCCGCCGGACCGGTCGTGCGCGCCCCCGCTCCCCCGCCGCCGCCCGTCCCGCTCGAGCCGCGCCCGCTCGAAGGGGCGCTGGTGGTCGACTTCAGCGCGCTGTGGGCGGGCCCGCTGTGCGCGCACCTGCTCGGGCTGGCCGGAGCGCGGGTCGTCAAGGTGGAGGTCCCGGGCAGGCCCGACGGCGCGCGCCGCGGCGACCCGGGGTTCTACCGGCTGCTGCACGCGGGGCACCGCTCGGTGGCGCTCGATCCGGGCGCCGGCGAGGGCCGGCGGGCGCTGGCGGCGCTCGTGGCGGCGGCCGACATCGTCATCGAGGCGTCCCGGCCGCGCGCCCTGGCCCGGTTCGGACTGGACGCCGGGGCCGCCGTCGCCGCCGGGACCTCCTGGGTCTCGATCACCGCCTACGGGCGCGCCGCCGACCGGGTCGGGTTCGGCGACGACGTCGCGGCCGCCGCCGGACTGGTCTGCCGCGACCCGTCCGGGGCGCCGCTGTTCTGCGGGGACGCGATCGCCGACCCGCTCACCGGGCTCACCGCCGCCGTGCTGGCCTCGACCGCCCCGCCCGGCGGTGGCGGCGTGCTGTGGGACGTGGCGATGGCGCGGGTGGTCGCCTCGACGCTCGATCCGGGCGACGCTCCCGTCCCCTCGCCCGCGGCCGTCCCGGACGGCCGCGGCGGCTGGAGCGTGGAGACGGCCGACGGCCCGGCCCCCGTCGTGCTCCCGGCCAGGCGTGAACCCCCGGCCGGCGGCTCGGGCGAGGCGCCGGAGATGGGAGCCGACACCGCGGAGGTCCTGCGCGGGCTGGGGATCGCGGTCCCGTGACCGGGCTGCTGCTGCGCGACGCCGAGATCGGCGGGCGCGAGCGCGCCGACGTCCGGGTCGCCGGAGGCCGGGTCACCGAGATCGGCGGCGGCCTGTCCCGCGAGCCGGGCGAGCGCGTCGTCGGCTGCGGCGGCGGCGCGCTGCTCCCCGGGCTGTGCGACCACCATCTGCATCTGCACGCCCTGGCCGCCCGGAGTCGTTCGGCGCTGTGCGGGCCGCCCGAGGTGAACGACCCGGACGGGCTCGCCCGCGCCCTCCGCGCCGCGACCCCCGACGAGCACGGCTGGATCCGCGGGGTCGGGTACGCCGAGCCGGTCGCGGGCGATCTCGACGCCGCCGCCCTCGATCGGCTGGAGCCGCGCCGGCCCGTGCGCGTCCAGCACCGCAGCGGCGCCCTCTGGACGCTCAACACCGCCGCGCTGACCGCGGCCGGCATCGCCGCCGGCGACCATCCCGGCATCGAGCGTGACGAGCACGGAGCGCCGACCGGGCGGCTGTGGCGGGCCGACGACTGGCTCCGTTCGCGCCTGCCCCGGACCGGCCCGGTTCCCCTGGACGACGTCGCACGCGCCCTGACCCGGTTCGGGATCACCGCCGTCACCGACGCCACGCCCGACCTGGACGCCGGGGCGCTCGCCGCGTTCGACCGGGCGGTCCGGGAGGGGACGCTCCCGCAGCGCCTGCACCTGCTGGGGACGCCGCTGGAGGAGGCGGCCGCCTCCCCCGCGTCCCATCCGCGCGTCACCACCGGCCCGTACAAGATCGTGATCGCCGACTCCGGCCTGCCCTCCCTCGACGATCTCGCCGGGCGGATCGGGGCGGCGCACCGGCGCGGCCGTCCCGTGGCCGTGCACTGCGTCACCCGCGAGGCGCTGATCCTGCTGCTGGTCGCGCTCGACCAGGCGGGGCACCTGCCGGGCGACCGGGTGGAGCACGCGGCGCTCGTCCCGGCCGAGCTCGTCGACGACCTGGCCCGCCGCGGGCTGCGGGTGGTGACCCAGCCCGGCTTCCTCGCCGACCGCGGCGACGACTACCTGCGCGACCTGCCCGCCGAGGACCACCCCGACCTCTACCGGTGCGCCGCACTGCTCGACGCGGGCGTCGGCGTCGGTCTCTCCAGCGACGCGCCGTACGGCCCGCTGGACCCCTGGCAGGTGATGGACGCGGCGGTCCGGCGCCGCACGCGGTCCGGCGCCGTGGCCGGGGAGACCGAACGGATCGGCCCGCGCGCCGCGCTGCGCGCGTACCTCACGCCTCCCGAGGACCCGGGCGGCCCCGTACGGCAGGTGCGTGTGGGCGCGCCCGCCGACCTCGTCCTGCTGCACGCGCCGCTGGCCGAGGCCCTGCGCCGCCCCGAGGCCGCGCTCGTCCGCTCGGTCGTTGTCGAAGGCCGCGTCCTGATCTAGGTAATCTCGTACCGAGCCGCATTCCTCGCATCGCCCCCAGGAGCCGTCATTCTCCCCCGAACTCCCGCCGTGGATCGTTCCATGGCGCGGACCTGAGCGCGGGCCGCCGCCTTGGCGGGGGTCGTCACGGCGTTCGCCGCGCTGGTCGCGGTCGCGCTCCTGGGCTACCTGGCGGGGGTCGCCGGGGTCCTGCGCGCCCAGGACGAGCTGGTCCTGTCGCGGCTGGCGTTCTTCGTCGCCACGCCCGCGCTCATGTTCACCACGGTGGCCACCGCCGACCTGGGCTCGATCTTCTCGCCCGTGCTGCCGGTCAACGTGCTGGCGGTGGCGGCGGTCCAGGCGGTGTACCTGGCGGCGGCGCGCTGGGTGCTGCGGCGCCGCCGGTCCGAGACGACCATCGGCGTGCTGGCCTCGTCGTACGTCAACGCCGGCAACCTCGGCATCCCGGTCAGCGTCTACGTGCTGGGCGACGGCGCGCTGGTCGCGCCGATCCTGCTGTTCCAGCTGCTGGTGATGACGCCCGTGGCGTTCCTGGTGCTGGACGGCGGCGCCGGTGAGGGCGGGCGCGCCCACGCGGTGCGGGCGGCGCTGCTGCGCCCGCTGCGCAACCCCCTGACGGTGGCGTCGCTGCTGGGCCTGGGCGTCGCGGTGGCGGGCGTGGAGCCGCCGGAGCCGCTCATGCGCCCGGTGGAACTGGTCGCCGGGGCGGCGGTGCCGGTCGCGCTGATCGCCTACGGGCTGAGCCTGCGCGGCCGCAGGCACGCCGAGGAGGAGGACGCCGGGGTCCGCCGCGACATCGCGCTGGCCGTCGTCCTGAAGATCTTCCTGCAGCCGGCCGTCGCCTACCTCGCGGGACGGTACGCCTTCGGGCTGGACGGCGGCGCGCTGCTGGCCTCGACGCTGTTCGCGGCCCTGCCCACCGCCCAGAACATCTACGTCTACGCGGTGCACTACGGCACGGCCACCCGGCTGGCCCGCAGCGCCGTCCTGGCCAGCACGCTGCTGTCGATCCCCGTGATGATCACGCTGGGCGGCCTGCTGGCCTGACCGCGCCGGGTCTCAGGGGCGCCATTCCTGCCGGTACTCGGGGTGGTGCGCGTAGGGGAGCGCGAGCAGGCGCAGGACGGCGAGCCGGGCCGCGTGGGCGGCCTCGGCCGCCTCCGTGCGCTGGCCCTGCTCCAGCACCCACGCGCCCTTCTCGTAGTCGTCGACGATCCGGCGCCGCGCGGCGACCTCCTGCAGCGCGCGGTCCGGGTCGTACCGCGCGATGAACTCGGCGTAGGCGCCGTTCTCCACCGACGCCACGAACCCGCTGCCCGACGGCTCGCCGCCCCCGGCCGGGTCGAGGTGGACCGTGCCGGAGGGCGAGGCCGTCCAGGACGCGCCCGAGCAGGCACGGGCGATCTGCTCGTCCTTGGCCAGCCGGGCTCTGAGGAACTCCACCAGGTCCATGGGGGCCATCCTGCCCTGTGCGGCGGTACGAAGGGCCCGAACCGGCAGCAAGCGACCCATCGGTCACCTCCCGGACAGGCGGTCAGCGGGCGGCGAGCCGGTCGGCGAGGGTGGCGGCGGCCTGGACGACCAGCCGGCCGTACTCGGGATAGCGCTCCTGCGTCATGCGCATCGCCGGGACGGAGACGCTCAGCCCGGCGACGGGCCTGCCGTCGCGTCCCAGCACGGCCGCCGCGACCGCGGCGATGTCCTCGCGCCACTCGCCGCCGTTGGTCGCGTACCCGCGGCTCCGGATCAGCGCCAGCTCGGCGCGCAGCGCCTCGGGGTCGGTGACGGTGGTGCCGGTGTGGCGGGGCAGCCCGGTGGCCAGGTGCCGCTCGATCGTCTCCGGCGGGCTGTGGGCCAGGATCGCCTTGCCGTTGGCGGAGGCGTGCACGGGCAGCGCCTTGCCCAGCGGCAGGATGATCCGCACCACCTTGGGCGTCTCCAGGCGCTCGATCAGCACCGCGCTGTCGCCCTCGGGGACGGCCAGGTGGATGGTCTCCTCGGTGCGCCGGCGCAGGTCCTCCATCACCGGGACGGCGGCGTCGCGCAGGCTCAGCTCGCCGCTGGCGTGCCGTCCGACGTGCAGCGCCTTGGCCGTCAGCACCCAGCGGGTGACCTCGCCCCCGGCGGGGCGGATCCAGCCGGCCGTGTCGAGCGTCCGCAGCGCGCGCTGCACGGTGCTCTTGGGCAGCCCCAGCACGCGGGACAGCTCGCCTACCCCGGCGGGCTGCCGGACCGCGACCTCCTCCAGGACCCGGAGCGCGTTCACGACGTTCTGCATGCGTTGACTCCCGGAACATCCGAATCTACGATCCGCGTACCTTCACACGGAACATGTGCCGTATCACGGTACAGCGAGGAGGCGACGCGCGTGCCCGGTGGGCGGCATCACCTGCAGATCCCCGGCCCGACCAACGTCCCCGAAAGGGTGCTGCGCGCGCTCGCGGCGCCCACCATCGACCACCGCGGCCCGGAGTTCGCCGCGCTGGCGCTCGACCTGCTGGAACGCCTCAAACCGGTGTTCGGCACCCGCGGCCCCGTGATCGTCTACCCGTCCTCGGGCACGGGGGCGTGGGAGGCGGCGCTGGTCAACACCCTCTCCCCCGGCGACCGCGTGCTGGCCTGCGAGACCGGCCACTTCGCGACGCTGTGGCGGGACATGGCCGAGCGCCTCGGCCTGCGCGTGGAGTTCCTGCCCGGCGACTGGCGGCACGGCGCCGACCCGGACGCGATCGGCGCCCGCCTCGCCGCCGACCGCGGCCATGACGTGGCGGCGGTCATGGTGGTGCACAACGAGACCTCGACCGGGGTCCGCAGCCGCGTCGCCGACGTGCGGGCGGCAATGGACAGGGCCGGGCATCCGGCGCTGCTGCTGGTCGACACGATCTCCTCGCTGGCCTCGATGGACTACGGGCACGACGAGTGGGGCGTGGACGTCACGGTGGGCTGCTCCCAGAAGGGCCTCATGCTGCCGCCCGGCCTGGGCTTCAACGCGGTGAGCGGCAAGGCCCTGGACGCCGCCCGCACCGCCCGGCTCCCCCGCTCGTACTGGGACTGGGAGCCGATCCTGGCCGCCAACCGCGACGGCCACTTCCCGTACACACCCCCGACCAACCTGCTGTACGGGCTGCGCGAGGCGCTCGCCCTCCTCGAAGAGGAGGGGCTGCCCGCGGTGTTCGCCCGGCACGACCGGCACGCCGCGGCGACCCGCAGCGCGGTGCGCGCCTGGGGCCTGGACATCCTCTGCGCCGACCCGCGCGAGTACTCCAGCTCGCTCACGGCGGTGCTGCTGCCCGAGCCGTACGACGCCGGCAAGGTCCGCCGCGTCATCCTGGAGCGCTTCGACATGTCCCTCGGCACCGGGCTCGGCAGGCTGGCCGGGCGCGTCTTCCGGATCGGCCACCTGGGCCACTTCGACGACCTGTCGCTGGCCGGGACGCTGTGCGGGGTGGAGATGGGGCTGGCCGCCGCCGGGGTCCCGATCGAACGCGGCGGAGTGACGGCCGCGCTGACTTCTTTGGAGGCATCGTGACCACCGCGCGGGACGAGGCCGCGCCCGAGGAGATCCAGGCCGCGCTCGCGCCCGTCCTGGAGGGCTCGGTACGGATCGACGCCTACACCCGCCACCTCTACTCCGCCGACGCGAGCATGTACGCGATCGAGCCCCTCGCCGTCGCGTTCCCCCGGCACGCGGGCGACATCGCCGCGATCGTCGGGACGGCCGCGCGGCTGGGCGTCCCCGTGCTGCCGCGCGGCGGCGGGACGAGCCTGGCCGGGCAGGCGGTCGGGCGGGCGATCGTGTTCGACTGCTCGCGCCACATGAACCGGATCGTGGCGGTGGACGCGGAGGCGCGGCGGGCCCGGGTGCAGCCGGGGGTCGTCCAGGACCAGCTCAACCGGGCCGTCGCGGACGCCGGGCTGGTGTTCGGCCCCGACACCTCCACCAGCGACCGCGCCACCATCGGCGGGATGATCGGCAACAACTCGGCGGGCAGCCACTCGGTGCTGTACGGCTCCACGATCGACCATGTCGAGCGCCTCAACGTGGTGCTGTCGGACGCAACGGCGGCGCGGCTGGAACCGGTCTCCCTCGACGAGGCCCGCCGCCGGGGCCGCGCGGGCGGCCTGGCGGGGCGCGTCCACCGCGAGCTGCCCGGGCTGCTGGAGCGGAGCGCCGCACGGGCGGACGGCTTCCCGCCGTACTGGCGGCACTCGGGCGGGTACCGGCTCGACCGGGCGCTCGACCTGACGGCCGGCGGCGGGCGCCTCGACCCCGCCAAGCTGATCGTCGGGTCGGAGGGCACGCTCGCCGTGGTGACCGAGGCGGAGGTCGGGCTGGTGCCCAGGCCGCAGGCGCGCGCCATCGCGGTCGGGCACTTCGCGTCCACGCCCGCGGCGATCGCCGCCACCGGCGAGGCGCTGGCCCTGGACGCCGCGTCCGTCGAGCTGATGGACGACGCGATCCTGCGGCTGTCCCGCGAGCGCGTCGAGTACGCCGGGCTCTCCCGGATCCTGGAGGGCGACCCGCGCGCCCTGCTGTTCGTGGAGTTCTTCGGCGACGACGACGCCCAGGTCGCCGCGCAGGTCGGGAAACTCGCCGAAGCCTGGCGCCGCGGCGGGCACGGCTACCACACGCTGCGCGCCCTCACCCCGGACACGCAGGCCGCCGTCCGCAAGGTGCGCAAGGCGGGGCTGGGCCTGCTGATGGCCTCCAGCACCGGCACCCGCAGGCCGCTGGCGTTCGTCGAGGACACCGCCGTGCCGCCCGACCGGCTCGAACCCTACATCCGCGAGTTCTCCGCGATCCTGGACCGGCACGGGCTGCACGCCGGGTTCTACGGGCACTGCTCGGTCGGCTGCCTGCACATCCGGCCGTTCGTCGACGTGCGCCGGCCCGGGCAGGTCGAGGCGATGCGCGCGGTCGCCGGGGAGATCGCCGAACTGGTCGCCCGGTACGGCGGCGTCAACTCCAGCGAGCACGGCGACGGCCTGGCCCGCTCGGAGTTCAACCGGCGGCTGTTCGGCGACGGGCCGTACGAGGACATGCGGGCGGTCAAGCGGCTGTTCGACCCGGCCGCCCGGCTCAACCCCGGCAAGATCGTCGACGCGCCGCCGATGACCGAGAACCTGCGCGACCGCGCGCTCCCCGTCGCCGTGCCGCTGACCACCCGGCTGGAGTTCGGCGCGGGCGGGATGCGGGACGCCGCCGACCGCTGCCAGAACATCGGCGTGTGCCGCAAGGACGGCGCCGGGGTGATGTGCCCGTCGTACATGGCCACCCGCGAGGAGGAGCACTCCACGCGGGGACGGGCGAACGCCCTGGTCAAGGCCCTGTCGGAGCCAGACCCGGCCGCCGCGCTGGGCGACGAGCGCCTGCACGAGGTGCTCGACCTGTGCCTGGAGTGCAAGGCGTGCACGTCCGAGTGCCCGCTCGGCGTCGACATGGCGGCGCTGAAGAGCGAGGCGCTGCACCACTACCACCAGGCGCACGGGACGCCGCCGCGCGCACGCGCGTTCGCCTCGATCCGCGCCCTCAACCGGATCGGCGCCGCGCTGGCCCCGCTGTCCAACCTGCCCGGCCGGATCGGCGCGGCACGGGCCGTGCTGGACCGGCGGCTCGGCGTCACCAGGCACCGGCCGCTGCCGCGCTTCCACGGCGCCACGCTCGCCCGCTGGTACAACCGGCGGCCCCGGCCCGCGGGCCCGTTCCCGCGCGGCGACCTGATCCTGCTGGCCGACTCGTTCACCGCCTACACCGAGCCCGGTGTCGGACGGGCCGCCGTCGAACTGCTGGAACGGGCGGGCTGGCGGGTCCGGCTGCACGGGCAGGGCTGCTGCGGCCGTCCCGCCCTGTCCAAGGGCCTGCTCGACCAGGCGCGGGCGCAGGCCGCCGCGACCGTCGGACGCCTCGCCCCCGCCGCCGCGCGCGGCGTGCCCATCGCCGGCGTCGAACCGTCCTGCCTGCTGACGCTGCGGGACGACTACGCCGCGCTGCTGCCCGGCGACGGGCGGGTCGCCGCCGTCGCCGCGGCGGCGCGGCTCGTGCCCGAACTGCTCGTCGAGGCCGTCGACGACGGCTCCCTCGTCCTGGACCCGCAGGCGTTCACCCGGGGCCGCCGGATCCTGTTCCACGGCCACTGCCACGAGAAGGCCGTCACCGGCACCGCCGCGTCCCGGGCGCTGCTCGAACGCCTCCCCGGCGCCGAGGTCGAGGAGCTGGACGCCGGCTGCTGCGGGATGGCCGGGTCGTTCGGGTTCGAGTCCGAGCACTACGAGCTGTCCATGCGGATCGGCGGACTGCGGCTGTTCCCGGCGCTCGCCGCCGAGCCGCCGGAGACGCTGGTCGCCGCCACCGGGGTGTCGTGCCGCCAGCAGATCGCGCACGGCGGCGGGCGCTCCGCCGTCCACCCCGTCGAGCTGCTGCACCGCGCGCTCGCCCCGTCCTGAGCCCTCCGCCGGCCCGTCCTGAACTCCACCGCCCACCCACAACCTCGGGGGAGAACGGAGACGCGCACCCGTGTCCGCCGAGCTCGTATCGATCCTGGCGCTGGTGATCATGTTCGTCATCGGCACCGTCCTGCCCATCAACCTGGGGGCGCTGGCGCTGACCGGCGCGTTCCTCGTCGGCACCCTGGTCGCCGGGATGTCCGAGGACGACATCGTCGGCGCCTTCCCCGGCGGCCTGTTCGTGATCCTCGTCGGGGTCACCTACCTGTTCGCGATCGCGACCAACAACGGCACGGTCGACTGGCTCGTGCGCGCGTCCGTGCGCGCGGTGCGCGGCCGGATCGTGGCGATCCCGGTCGTGATGTTCCTGCTGGCCGCGCTGTTCACCGCCATCGGCGCGCCCGCCCCGGCGGTCGCGGCGATCCTCGCGCCGATCGCGTTCGGGTTCGCCGCCGAGTACGGCATCAACGCGATGCTCATCGGCGTGCTGGTCGCGCACGGGACGAACGCGGGGGCGTTCTCCCCGATCAGCGTCCTGGGCGGCATCGTCAACGGCGTCCTGGACAAGGCGAGGCTGCCGGGTAACGACGTCGCGCTGTTCGCGGGCAGCTTCTTGTTCAACCTGGCCGCCGCCGCGATCGCCTTCGTCGCCTTCGGCGGCCTCGCCCTGCTGCACCGCCGCCACACCCGGCCGCCCGGCACGGAACCGGACGACGGCGGGGACGAGACCGCGGACGACACCGCGGACCTGCGGCTGACCCCGCACCAGATCCTCACCCTCGCCGGCATCGTCGGGCTCTGCGTCGCGACGCTCGCCTTCGACCTGGACGTGGGGCTGGTCGCCATCACCGTGGCCGTCGTCCTGGCGATCACCTCCCCGGACGCGCACCGCGGCGCGGTCGAGAAGATCGCCTGGCCGACCGTGCTGCTCATCGGCGGGGTCGTCACCTACGTCGGCGTCCTGGAGGAGATGGGCACCATCGACTACGTCGGCGACGCGGTCGCCGGCATCGGCGCGCCGCTGCTGGCCGCGCTGCTCATCTGCTACGTGGGCGCGGTGGTGTCGGCGTTCGCCTCCACCGTCGGCATCCTCGGGGCGCTGATCCCGCTGGCCGTGCCGTTCCTGCTCAGCGGGGAGATCGGGGTGGCCGGGGTGGTCGCGGCGCTGGCCATCTCCTCGGCCATCGTCGACGTCAGCCCGTTCTCCACCACCGGGGCGCTGCTGGTCGCCAACGTGCGCGGGATGGAACGCGACCTGTTCTACCGCAAGCTGCTCCGGTACGGCGCCGCCGTCACCCTGGTCGCCCCGCCCGCCGCCTGGCTGGTCCTGGTGGCGCCGGGGTGGCTCGGCTGAACACCGGCTCCACCCGCCTGAACGCTCCGTCCACGAGTCGCCCGAAACCCCGCCGGACCCGCCGGGACCGCGCTAGGTTCCGTGATCCGATCAAATCGATCATGGGGGAACGATGGTGGACGAACCGCTGAACCGGCGGGATTTCGGCAGGCTGCTGGGGCTCGCCGGGCTCGGCGCCGCGGCGGGCCCGGCCCTGCTGGCCGGCTGCGGCACGGCGTCGGGCACGGCGACCCGGGCGGGGGCCGCCGCGGCCCGCACCTGGAAGGTCACCGGGACGGCCGGGGCCGGGCTGGGCGGCTTCGACACGGCGGTCAAGAAGCTGATGCAGGACCGCGGCATCCCGTGCGGCTCGCTGGCGGTCATGCGCAAGGGCAGGCTGCTGCACGCGCGCGGCTACACCTGGAGCGACGACACCTCCTTCACCACTCAGCCCACCTCGCTGTTCCGGCTGGCCAGCCTCAGCAAGGCGGTCACCGCGGCGGCCGTCACGCGGCTCGTCCAGGACGGCAGGCTCAGCCTGTCCGCCTCGGTCACGAGCCTGCTCACCCTCACGCCGCCGCCCGGCCAGACCCTGGACCCGAGGTTGCCGCAGGTGACCGTCCGCCGCCTCCTGCAGCACCTGGGCGGCTGGGACCGCGACATCTCCGGCGACCCCACGTACCGGGACCGGCAGATCGCCGCCCAGCTCGGCGTGCCGCTCCCGATCACCCGCGCGCACCTGGTCCGGCACGGCGCCGGCCTGCGGCTGGAGCACGACCCCGGATCCGCCTTCGCCTACAGCAACCACGGCTACCTGCTGCTGGGCGAGATCGTGGCGAAGGTCTCCGGCATGAGCTACGCCGACTACGTCCAGCGGAACGTGTTCGCCCCGGCCGGCGTGACGCGGGCCCGGCCCGGCAGGTCGCTCAAGAGCGGGCGGGCGCCGGGCGAGGTGCCCTACTTCTCCCAGGAGACCGGCCGGTCGGTGTTCGACGCGGCGGGCACGACCGTCCCCGGGCCCTACGGGACGTTCAACGCCGAGAACCGCATCGCGACGGGAACGTGGCTGGCCTCGGCGGTCGACTACGTCCGCTTCACCAGGATCTTCGACGCCACCACCAGCGTGCTGACCGCGTCCTCGGTGGCGGCGGTGTTCGCCAAGCCGGAGACCGGGCTCAACTCCGGCGGCTCCTACTACGGCTTCGGGTGGCACGTCCGGGACGTCGCCGGGGGCCGCAACACCTGGCACTCCGGGAGCCTGCCCGGGACCAGCACGATCGTGACCCGGCGGTACGACGGCGTCACCTGGGCGCTGCTGTTCGACCAGCGCGACGACCCGTCCGCGTTCACCTACACCTACGACGACTTCAGCGCGCCGCTCCACAAGGTGGCCAACGGGATCGGCACCTGGCCCGCCACCGACCTGTGGAGCAGGTACCTCTGACCCGGTCAGCCGCCGGGGATCCGGGCCACGCCGCCCAGCAGCGGGACGCGGGCGATCCCGGCGAGGCGGTTCCCCGCGTCGTCGGGCCGCCACCGGATCGCGGCGTCCATTCCCGGCGGGAGCGGCTCCATTCCGTCGAAGAAGGCGGCGACGCTCTCGCGCGTGCGCGGCACGAAGGGGGTGTCGGCGGCGTTGTGCAGCGCCGCGGCGTGCCGGAGGGCGGGCGTCGTCTCGGCGTGGGAGACGACGACATGGCTGCCCGGCGGGAGCGCGTCGCGGACGCGGGCGACGAGGCCGTGCGGGTCGTCCTCGTCGGGAAGGTGGTGCAGGACGGCGGTCAGCAGGACGGCGACGGGCCGCTCCAGGTCGATCACCGCGCGCAGCCTGCGGTCGGCGAGCAGGGCCTCCGGCGATCTGAGGTCGGCCTGGAAGGCGACGGTCCCGCCGTCGGCGGCCATCAGCGCCTGGGCGTGCGCGACCACCATCGGATCGTTGTCGACGTAGGCGACCCGGGCGCCCGGGAGGACCCGGCGGGCGGCCTGGTGCACGTTGTCGCACCCCGGCAGGCCGCAGCCGATGTCGAGGAACTGGGCGATTCCGGCCTCGGCGGCCAGCGTCCGCACGGCGCGCAGGAGGAAGTCGCGGTTGGCCCTGGCCAGGACGCGGACGACGGGCGCCGCCCGCCTGAGCCGCTCGGCCAGGGACCGGTCGGCCGCGTAGTTGTCCTTGCCCGACAGGAAGTAGTCGTACATCCGGGCGGAGCTGGGACGCAGGGCGTCGAAGCCGGCGGCGGCCTCGAACGCGGCCTCGGGCATGGCGGCCTCCTCTCGTCCCGTCGCGGCGGGTGTGCCGGATCACCCGAGGAAATCACCGGACGGCGATCGAGTCAACTCACATTGCCCGATCACGAAATCTCAGCAACAACAGTTGCATCGCCTGTGCCGATGCGGGCTAAACTGGTGTTGTTTCTCCGATCGTCAGCCTAAACGACAGTGGCGCACCGCGCCCGGGTGAGGGACGCAGGCCCGGACCGACCGGCGGGAGGGAGCGAGCGTGGACAGGACGGGCCCGGCCCCGGGGACGACGCTGGCCGACCGGCTGAACCACCTGTTCGCCACGATCGTCCCACCGGGGCGCGGGACTTACACCAACCAGGAGGTCGCGGCGGGCATCCGCGACGCCGGCACCGACATCTCCGCGCAGTACCTCTCGCTGCTGCGCCGGGGCGAGCGCGACAACCCGACGCTGAAGCACCTGGAGGCGCTGGCCCGGTTCTTCGGCGTGCCGCCCGCCTACTTCTTCGACGAGGAGACGACCCGGCGGGTGGACGAGGAGCTGACCGCGCTCGCCGCGCTCCGCGACACCGGCGTGCGCGGCGTGGCGCTGCGGGCGGCCGGGCTGTCCCCCACCGGCCTGGACGCCGTGCGGACCATCATCGAGCAGGTCCGCCGCCTCGAAGGGCTGGCGCCACCGCCCCCGGACGACGACTCCCCCGGCGACGCCCGCACCTGAGCCCTCCCGTTGCCCGAGCCCTCCCGAGCCCCAGCCCTTCCGAGCCCGAGCCCTCCCGCCCGCGCTGCCTGAGAGCTCCCGCCCCACTGCCGAGAGCTCCCGGCCCGCCGCCGCGCGGTCGGCCTCTTGCGATCGGGCTCGCGCGGCAGGCCGACCGGGCCCGCCACCTCGCCGCCCGGCTTCTCCCCGGTCAGTGGGCGGCGGCGTTCCAGTCGGCGCCGGTGCCGATGGCGACCTCCAGGCCCACGCTGACCGGGTAGGCGGTGGTCATCCGGTCGTGCACCAGTTCGGCCGCGCGGTCGCGCTCGCCGGGGGCCACCTCGAACACGATCTCGTCGTGCACCTGCAGCAGCGGCCGGGTGCGGAGCCCGGCGGCGGCGAGCGCCTCGTCCACCCGCAGCATCGCGATCTTGACGATGTCGGCCGCCGAGCCCTGGATCGGGGCGTTCAGCGCCATCCGCTCCGCGGTCTCGCGGCGCTGCCGGTTCTCGCTGGACAGGTGGGGGAGGTAGCGGCGGCGGCCCAGGACGGTGCGGGTGTAGCCGGTGCGGCGCGCCTCCTCGACCACGTGGTCGAGGTAGTCGCGCACGCCGCCGAACCGCTCGAAGTAGGCGTCCATCAGCGGGCGGGCCTCGGCCACGGCGATGCCGAGCTGCTTGGCCAGGCCGAACGCCGACAGCCCGTAGGCCAGCCCGTACGACATCGCCTTGATCTTGCGACGCATGTCGGGGGTGACGCTGCCGGCGGCGACGCCGAACACCCGCGCGGCCATGGTCGTGTGCAGGTCCTCCCCGGAGGCGAACGCCTCCAGCAGGATGAGGTCCCGCGACAGGTGCGCCATGATCCGCAGCTCCAGCTGGCCGTAGTCGGCGGTCAGGATCGACGCGAAGCCCTCGCCGGGCAGGAACGCCCGGCGGATGAGCCGGCCCTCCCCGGTGCGGATCGGGATGACCTGCAGGTTGGGCTCGGTGGAGGTGAGCCGCCCGGTGGCGGCCACGGTCTGCTGGAAGGTGGTGTGGATCCGGCGGTCCGCGCCGATCTCCCTGATCAGCCCGGCCACCGTCATCCGCAGCCGGGACTGGTCGCGGTGGCGCAGCAGGATCTGCGGGAGCCCGTTGTCGGTCTGGCCGGCCAGCCAGGTCAGCGCGTCCAGGTCGGTGGAGTGACCGGACTTGATCTTCTTGGTGCGGGGCAGCCCGAGCTCCTCGAACAGCACCTGCTGGAGCTGCTTGGTGGACCCGGGGTTGAACGGGTGGCCGGCGATCTGCGCGGCCTCGCCGGCGGCGCGCTCCATCGCGTCGGCGAACCGCCGGTCGAGCTCGTGCAGCAGCGGCTCGTCGACGAAGACGCCGGTGCGTTCCATGCGGGCCAGCAGGGCCGAGAGGGGCAGCTCGACCTCGCGCAGCATCTCGTCCATGCCGGTGCCGGCGAGCTCGTCGCCGAACCGGCCGGCCAGGTCGAGGACGGCGCGGGCTCGCAGCATCAGCCCGGCGGGCCCGTCGGCGGCCGGGCGGCGGCCAAGGTAGCGGGCCGACAGGTCGGCGATGCCGTAGGCGGCGAGCCCGGGCAGGAGGAGGTAGGCGGCCAGGGCGGTGTCGACGGCGACGCCGCCGAGCCGCCAGCCCCGCGCGTCGAACCCGCGCAGCAGCGCCTTGACGTCGTGCAGCGCCTTGGGGCGCTCCTCGTCGGCGAGCCAGGCGGTGAAGGCGCGCTCGTCGGCGGCGGTCATCCGGGCGGGCTCGAAGGCGGCCGCGTAGCCGTCGCCGGTGGCCAGCGCGATCCGGGTGATCTCGCCTTCGCCCCGCTGCCAGGCGAGGTCGGCGGCGAGCCCGACCGGTGCTCCGGCCGCGCCGGCCCTGGTGCCCAGCCAGCCGGGCAGCTCGCCGGGGCCGAGTTCGCGGCCCCTCAGCGGGCGCGCCGGGGCACCGGCCTCGGCCTCGGCACCGGGGGTGGGGCCCGGGCCGGGCGTGGCCGCGCCGCCGCCGGGGTCGGCGGCGAAGAGCCGCTGCCGGAGGCTGGCGTTGCGGAACTCCAGTTCGTCGAGGAGCGCGGCGAAGGCGGGCAGGTCGTACGGCCTGCGCCCCAGGTCGCCGGGGCCGACGGGCAGGTCGACGTCGCGGACCAGCTCGGTCAGCCGCCGGTTGAGCCGCACCGTGCCGAGCGCGGCGCGCAGCTTCTCGCCCGCCTTGCCGCGCACCTCGCCGGCCCGGTCGAGCAGCTCGGCCAGCGAGCCGAACTCCCTGATCCACCGGGCGGCCGTCTTCTCCCCGATGCCGGGGATGCCGGGCAGGTTGTCGGACGGGTCGCCGCGCAGCGCCGCGAAGTCGGGGTACTGCCGCGGGGTCAGCCCGTACTTCTCCTCGACCAGCTCGGGGGTGTAGCGGATCACGTCGGTGGCCGTCCGGTAGAAGTACAGGACGGTGACGTCCGGGCTGACCAGCTGCAGGGCGTCCCGGTCGCCGGTGCTGACCAGCACCTCGAAGCCGCCGGACTCCGCCGCCGCGGCCAGGGTCGCGATCACGTCGTCGGCCTCGTAGCCCTCGACCCGCAGCGCGGTGATGTTCATGGCCGCGAGCAGCCGGTCGAGGAGGGCGAGCTGGTCGTGGAACTCGGCGGGCGACCGCGCCCGCCCGGCCTTGTACTCGGGGTAGGCCTCGGTGCGGAAGGTCCGCCGGGAGACGTCGAACGCGACCGCGACGTGCGTGGGCCGCTCGTCGCGGAGCACGTTGGCCAGCATGTTGGCGAAGCCGTAGACCACGTTGGTCGGCTGGCCCCCGGTCGTGCTGAAGTTCTCCACGGGCAGCGCGTAGAACGCCCGGTAGGCCAGCGAGTGGCCGTCCAGCAGGAGCAGTCGGGGCCGGTCGGTCATAGATCCATCCTGGCAGGCGCCCCTGACAGAACAGAACGCCTGGTCAGGGGGTGGTGAGGGGTTCGCCGGCCCGCGGCGGGGCGTCCGGGCGGCGTCCGGTGCCGTTCCAGAGGGCGGCGACGGACGCGGGCAGGCCGTCGCTGGCGGTCCGGTGGTAGGCCGAGCCGGGCGGGAGCGCGGCGCTGAGGCGGCGGTGCGCCTCGGGGAGGGCGTGGTACGGCATGCCCGGGAAGAGGTGGTGGAGGGCGTGCAGCCGCAGCCCCAGCGGCGCCCAGAGTTCGGTCAGCAGGGGGCGGCGCGGGTGGTTGATGCTGTCCATCATCTGGTCGACCAGGTCCATCGGCTCCTCGTCGCCGTTCCAGCGGTGGGAGACGAGCGTGCGGACCGCGTTGACCAGCAGCAGGGCGCTGTAGACCGCGTACGCCTGGACGGCGCGTTCCACCGGGATCGCGCCGGTGAGCAGGAGCGCCGCGGCGACGGCGGCCCAGAGCGCGCAGGCCAGTTCCTGGACGAGCCACGCGCGTGCCTGGCGGCGGTCGGCCGGGACGCCGCCCACGTAGTCGAGGTCGATCTTCAGCGTCGTGAAGTGCGTGTACAGGTGGCGGCGCAGCCGCGCGTTGACCAGCGCCACGGGGGTGAGCAGCCCGAACCTGACCGGCGCCAGGAGCGGCAGCACGAAGGAGGAGCCCAGGAACGCCAGCGCCCGGCCCCTCGACAGCCTGTCCAGCGGCCGGTACTCGGGATCGTCGCGGGTGCCGTAGGAGCGCACGCTGTGGTGTTTGACGTGGGCGTCGAACATGAACGCCGGCATCATGAACGGGATCCCCACCAGCAGGTTCCAGCCCCGCCGGAACCGGCGCAGCGCCTGTCTCCCGCGCAGGTGCGCGAGTTCGTGGATGAACGCGGCGCACCGGTAGGCGGCCAGCGTCGAGACCGCGAACAGCAGCGCCCCGGCCGGCGTCGCGTACCCGGCGGGGCGGGCCGCCCAGAACGCCGCGGCGCTCACGGTGAAGGAGGCGGCCAGGTCGGCCCAGTAGACGGCCGGGCGCGGGGTGAACAGGTCGCCCACCAGGGCGTGCGCCCGCCTGACCGAGAACTCTCCGCTCATGAGGGCACCCGCTCTCTCGTCGCGCCGGGTTCCGGGACGCGCGGCGGCGGCACGCGGTACCGCCGGAACGCGCGGCCCCGCGGCCACGGCGTCCACCAGTTGGCGCGGCCCGCGAGCCGCATGACGGCGGGCACCAGCAGGCCGCGGACGAGCGTGGCGTCCAGCAGCACGGCCAGGGCGAGCCCGACCCCGATCATCTTCAGCAGCGCCAGGCCCGAGGTGGCCAGCGCGGCCATCACCACGGCGAAGATCACGGCGGCCGAGGTGAACAGCCGGCCGGTGCGCTCCAGGCCGGTGGCGACGGCCAGGCGGGTGTCGCCGGTCCGGCGGTGCTCCTCGACGATCCGCGACAGCAGGAAGATCTCGTAGTCCATCGACAGCCCGAAGGCGACGCAGAACAGCAGCGCGGGGACCAGCGCGTCGGTGCTGCCGGAGACGGAGAAGCCGCCGACCAGCCAGCGCAGATGGCCCTCCTGGAAGATGTGGACGAGCACGCCGAAGGTCGCGCCCAGGCTCAGCGCGTTCATCAGCAGCGCCTTGGCGCCCAGCACCATGCTCCCGGTCAGCGCGCTGATCAGCAGGAAGGTGGTGAGCGCGATCAGGCCCAGCACGGCGGGCAGGGTGACGGCGATGCCCGCGCGGACGTCGGCCAGCTCGGCGCCCGGCCCGCCGACCAGCGCCCGGCCGGGGGCGGGCAGGCCGCGGACGCGTTCGGCCAGCTCGCCGTTCTCCACCGAGTAGGGCTCGTGGGCGGTGGACACGGCCAGCCAGGTCCCGGGCGCGCCGGGCCGGACGAACCGCGCGGCGGCACCCGGCGGCGCGTCCCCGGCGCGGGCGCCGCGCGCGTACGACCCGGTGGCGGCGTCCACGCGGACGACGCCGGCCACGGACGACAGGCGCCGCGCGTAGCCGTCCAGACGCGCGGCCGCGACGGGATCGTCCGGCGCCACGCGCTCCTCCGGCAGGACCACGGTGGTGGCGGCGACGCTGTCGCGCGCGTCGAAGTCGCGGCGCAGCTGGTTGGCGGCCTGCGCGGCCGGGGCCTCGGGGGGCAGCAGCCGGTCGTCGAAGGTGCCGAACCGGACGTCCAGGAACGGCGAGCCGAGGGCGAGCAGGAGCAGCGCGGTGGGGATCGCCACGCTCAGCGGGCGCCGCATCACGGCCGTGGCGATCCGGAACCAGGGACCGGGCGCGGCGTCTGGACGGGCCGGGCGCCCGGCGCGCCACGGCCCGGGGATCGCCAGTCCGTTGACGCGCTCGCCCAGAAGCACCAGGACGGCGGGCAGCACGACGAGGCTGCCCACGGCGGCCAGCACCGTGACGGCGATGCCGCCGTAGGCGATCGACCGCAGGATCGTGAACGGGAACAGCAGCAGCGCGGCCAGCGACAGGGACACGGTGACGGCCGAGTAGGCCATGGCCCGCCCGGTGGTGCGCATGGTGACGGTGATCGCCGCGCGCGTCCCGAACCCCGCCGCGAGCTCCTCGCGGAAGCGGGTGACGATGAACAGGCTGAAGTCGAGCGCGAGCGCGAAGCCCAGCGCGCTGGCGATGCTCATCGCGAACACCGACACCTCGGTGAACGCGCTGAGCAGCCGCAGCACCGCCATGGTGCCGGTGACGGCGAGCGCCCCGACCAGCAGGGGCAGCACGGCGGCGGTGAGGCCGCCGAAGACCACCAGCAGGATCGCCAGGGTCAGCGGGGCGACGACCAGCTCGGCGCGCCGCAGGTCGCGCTCGCTGCGGTCCTGGGTCTCGGCCCTGACCTGGGCCTTTCCGGTCGCGGTGACGGTCAGCGGGCCGGTGCGGCCGGAGACCCGCGGGACCACGCGCCGGGCGGCGGCGATGCGGCGCATGTCGTCGCCCTGCAGGCGCACCAGGAGCAGCGCGGCGCGCCCGTCCCGGCCGCGCAGGGACGGCGCCCGCGCGTCCCAGTAGGAGATCGCGTGGACGACCCCGGGTGTTCGGGCGAGCCGTGCCGTCAGGCTCCGTCCGGCCTCGGCGGCGCGCGGATCGTCCACCGGGACCTGGGAGCGGGCGACGAGGACCAGGTCCGGATCGCCCGCGTGGAAGTCGCTCTCCAGCAGTTCGCGCGACCGCTCCGACTCCGCCCCGATGGCGGTGGTGCCGCCCGGGGTCAGCCGGTCGTGGACGTCGTGGCCCGCGACCAGCGCCGCCAGGAACCCCGCGGCCGCCAGCCACAGGACCAGACGGGCGCGCCGGAACCGTTCGTCGCCCTTCACAGGTCCCGCCGGTAGATGCGGTAGGTCTTGGCGTGCTCGCATCCGACGGCCCGCATGCTCTGGGCGATCGGCTGGTTGTCCTCCAGCGTCCAGCCCATCTCGATGCTGCCGCCCGTGTAGCCGCCGGCGGCGACCGCCTCCCACAGCCGGGTGTAGAGCAGGGCCTCCAGGCCGCGGCGGCGGTACTCGGCGACGACGCCGAACAGCATCCCGCGCACCCGGTCGACGCGCCGCGCGGCCAGGGCCAGCCGGGCCGCCCCGATCGGGACGCCGAACGTGGCGAGCCTGCCCCGCGCGGCGGGCAGCGCCTGGTTGAGATCGGGCAGCCCGAGGCCGACCGCGACGGGCTCGCCGCCGGCCTCCACCAGCTGCACGAGGCCGGGGTCGACGATCCGCCGCAGGCGCCGCGCCAGCGCGTCGATCTCGGCGTCGGTCATCGGGACGAAGCCCCAGTTGTCCTGCCACGCCGAGTCGTAGACCCGCTTGATGCGGGCCAGCTCGGCGTCGAAGTCGCGCAGGTTCACGGGACGGGCGGAGAGCCCGTTGCGCCGCTGAACGTGCTCGGCGATGCGGACCATCCGCGGGTCGAGCGGGACGCTGTCGCGCTCCCACGTCCACAGGTCCTTGGCCTTCTCCAGACCGCACCGCTCCAGCAGCGCCGGGTAGTGGTCGGGGTTGTAGGGCATCAGGACGCGCGGCGGGGTGCCGAAGCCGTCCACGAGCAGGCCGCACTCGTCGTTCATCGTGAAGCCGACCGGGCCGAGCATCGTGCGCAGGCCGCGCCCGCGCAGCCACTGGGCGGCGGCGTCGAACAGCTCGCCCGCCACGGCGGGGTCGTCGGCGCATTCGAACAGGCCGAAGAAGCCGTCGCGGGCGCGGTGGACCTCGTTGTGGCGCGGGTTGTGGACCGCCGCGATCCGTCCCGCGACGCGTCCCCGCGCCTCGACGGTGAACAGCTCCACCTCGCCGTAGTCGAAGAAGGGGTTGCGGCGGCGGTCGAGCAGGCGCCGGCAGTCGCGGCGGAGCGGCGGCACGAAGGCGGGGTCGCCGGCGTGCAGCCGGTAGGGCAGCTCCACGAACCGGCGCCGGTCCCGCCGGGTGCGGACCGGGCGGGCCGCGGGCGCGTCCACCGTCCGGGCCGCCGGCCGGCCCTCGGGCGGGGCCGGGGGCCGGTCCGCCGTGCCTGGCCGGACGTCGTACGACATGCACACGAGTATGTGCGACATGATCACTCTCCGTCGCGCACCGTCGACCAAAAGTCGATCAATAGAACGCAACCACCAGGAGGGACGCTCGCCCCGCCCCGGCCGCTCGGAGATCATCCAGATTCGGCCGATCACAGTGCGTGGTCACGGGAGAGGGGACGCGGCAACGTGGTGGACGCCTTCGACAAGTGCCATTCCTGGCGCGAGTACGACATCGTCACCGGCATGGGCCTCAATCCGTACTACCACCGGATCGACGAGCGCGCCGGTCCGAACGAGGTCCGCATCGGCGGGCGGCCGATGCTGATGGCGGGCTCCAACGACTATCTGGCCCTCTCCACCGACCCGCGCACGACGGCGGCGGCGGCCGAGGCGCTGGGCCGGTTCGGCACGGGGACGTCGGGCTCGCGGCTGACCAACGGCACGCTCGCGCTGCACGAGGAGCTCGAGGCGGAGCTCGCCGCGTTCCTCGGGCACGAGGCGGCGCTGGTGACCCCGACCGGCTTCCAGGCCAACCTGGCGCTCTGCCCGCTGCTGGGCCCGCGCGACGCGCTGCTGGCCGACCGGTACATCCACGCCTCGCTGATCGACGCGGCCCGGCTCGGGCAGGCCCGGCTGCGCCGGTTCCGCCACAACGACATGGGGCATCTGGGCCGGCTGCTGGAGGCCGCCGACCCCGGGGCCGGGCTCATCATCCTCACCGAGGGCATGTTCTCCACCACCGGTGACCTGTGCGACCTGCCCGGAATCAGCAAGCTCGCCGCGCAGCACGGCGCGCGGGTCGTCCTGGACGGGGCGCACGACATCGGCGTGCTCGGCCCCGGCGGGCGCGGCGCCGCCGAGCACTACGGGCAGGGGTCGGCGGTCGACCTGCACACCCTGACCTTCTCCAAGTGCTTCGGGACGGTCGGCGGCGCGGTGACCGGGCCCGAGCCGGTCATCCGCTACCTGCGGCACCACTCCCGCGCGGCGATCTTCTCGGCGTCGCTGCCCGCGCCGTCCGCCGCCGCGGCGCTGGCCGCGCTGGACATCATCCGCACCGAGCCCGGGCGCCGCCGGCGCGTGCTGGCGACCGCCGAGCGGGTGGGCTCGGAGCTGGCCGCGCTCGGGTTCGCCGCGGGCCGGGACGGCACCCCGACGATCCCGGTGCACGTGGGCGAGACCTTCGCGTGCCTGCGGCTGTGGCGGGAGCTGTTCGAGGAGGGCGTGTTCACCAACGCGATGATCCCTCCAGGGGTGCCGGAGGGGCACGCCCTGATCCGCGTCGCCGTCACGGCGAGCCACACCGGCGCGCAGGTGGAGCGGATCCTGGACGCCTTCGCCGCCGCGGGCCGCCGACTGAACCTGATCGGCTGACCCCCGGGCGCCGGTTCAGCCGGGCGGATCCGCCGGTTCGCCTCCGCGTGTCCAGGCGTCGGCGAGCGCGACGAGGTCGTCCAGGGCCTCCTCCACGCGTTCGCGGTCGCCGGTGGTGAGGTAGTCGATCTGCAGCCCGGCGTAGGCGGCGTTGAGGAGGGTGGCGTTCCGGCGGGCCACCTCCTCGGGGACGCCGTGGTCGCGCAGCGCCTCGGCCACGAACCCTGCGCGGTCGCCCAGCATCGTGGGCACGTACGGCCCGCTGAGCCGCCCGGCGGCCGACAGCCCCTCGATCTCGTGCAGCAGCCGGGTCAGCGGCAGGTCCTCGGCGAGGTGCCACTCCCAGGAGGCCCGGATCACCGCGCCCAGGCCGCGGCCCTCGTCCCATCCGGGCAGCGCGCGCAGCCTGCCCTTCTGCCTCCGGTCGATGTGGGCGAGGACGGCGGTGATGAGGTCGTCCTTGGTCGAGAAGTGGTGGGTGAGCACGTAGGTGCTGTGCCCGAGGGCCTTGGCGAGAGGGCGCAGGGACAGCTGGGCGATGCCGTTCTCGGCGAGGTAGTCGACGATCGCGTCGAGCAGCTCGGTGCGCCGCGCGGGGTCCGCGGGCCTGGCCATGGCGGCCCTCCTCACGGTCGTCGGGACGGGCCCACCCTAAGAACATGACGACCGTTATGCAAATCGCAAAACAGTCGTTATGGTAATCCGCCATGCCCTCCCCCGACCTTTCCGCGGGCCATCCGCGCCGCCGCGCGATCCTGGCCGCGCTCTGCGCCGCGCTGCTGGTCATGAGCGTCAGCGTGATGGCGGTGACCGTGGCGCTGCCCGCCATCGCCCGCGACCTGCGCGCCACCACCGGCCAGCTGCAGTGGATCACCGAGTCCACCGTGCTGGCGCTGGCGTCGCTGCTGATGGCGATGGGCGCGCTGGCCGACCGGTACGGGCGCCGCCGGATCCTGCTCGGCGGGCTGGCGGTGTTCGCCGCGGCCTCGCTGCTGGCCGCCCTCTCCCGGTCGCCGGGCCAGCTCGTCGCCGCCCGCGCGCTGCTCGGCGCGGGCAACGCGATGATCATGCCGGCCACGCTGTCGATCGTGCGGGAGGTGTTCCCGCGCGACGCGCTGCCCCGGGCCATGGCCGCGTGGGCGGGGGTGGCGAGCCTCGGCGTGGTGCTGGGCCCGCTGACCGGCGGGCTGCTGGTCGAGCACGCCGGGTGGCGCTCGCTGTTCCTGGCCAACGTCGCGGCCGTGGCGGGCGCCGCCACCGCCGTCGCGCTCGTCGTCCCCGCCTCCCGGGCCGGGGCGCCGCGCCCGCTGGACGTTCCCGGCACGCTGCTGCTCTCCGGCGGCTTCGTGGCCCTGGTCTACGCCGTCATCGAGGCGCCGGGGCACGGGCCGCCCGCCGCCGTCCCGCCCCCGGCCGCCGGTCTCGCGGGCGCGGCCGTGCTGGCCGGGGTCGCGCTGCGGCGGCGGACCGCCGCGCAGCCGCTGCTGGAACGGCCCCCGGCCGGCGAGCGCGCGGCACCACCGGCCTGGACCGCCCTGACCGCCGCCGCCACCGGGTTCTTCTGCCTGATGGGCACGCTGTTCCTGGTCACGCAGTACTTCCAGGACGTGCGCGGCCACTCGCCGTCCGCGACCGCGCTGCTGCTCCTGCCGCTCGCCGGCGGGCAGCTCGGCATGGTCCCGCTCACCCCGCGCCTGGCCGCCCGGTTCGGCCTCCGCCGGACGATGGCGGGCGGCCTGGCCGTCACCGCCCTCGGCCTCGCGCTGGCGTCCGCCGCCGCGCGCTCCGGCCAGGATGGGCCGCTGCTGGTGGCGCTCGCCCTGCTCGCGGCGGGCAACGCCGCGACCGTCACCACGGCGAGCACCGCCGTCATGGCCGCGGCTGCCGGGGACCGCGCCGGCTCCGCCGCCGCGCTGAACGAGACCGCCTTCAAACTCGGCGGCAGCCTTGGCGTCGCCGTCCTCGGCAGCGTCCTGGCCGGGCATCTGGCCCGCCGCCTGGAGCCGGTGACACGCGCGCTGCCGCCCGGCGCGCACGCCTCCCCCAGCGAGTCGATCTCGGGCGTCACGGCGGCGGCGCGGGCACTGGGCGGGCCCGCCGGCGAACGGCTCGCCGCCACCGCGCGCGAGGCGTTCACCGAGGGGTTCGGCCGTGCCGCGCTGGTCGCCGCCGCCGTCGCGCTCGCCGCCGCCGCCATCACCGCGATCCCACCCGGGAAAGGAAGGAACGACGATGACCGTTGAATCCCACGCCGATGTGCGCGGGCTGCGCCTGGCCTACATCGACTTCGGCGGGACGGGGACGCCCGTCCTGGCCCTGCACGGCCACTTCGGGCGGGCCCGGATGTTCGCGCCGCTGGCCGCCGCGCTCGCCCCCGCCCACCGCGTCATCGCGCTCGAGTTGCGCGGGCACGGGCACAGCAACCACGCCGACGGCTACGCTCCCGACGACTATTTGGAGGACGTCGCCGCGTTCGTCCGCGGGCTCGGCCTGGGCCCGGTTGTCGTCGTCGGGCACTCCATGGGCGGCGTCCTCGGCTTCCGGCTCGCGGCACGCCACCCCGCTCTCGTCCGGGCCCTGGTGAACGAGGAGGGCGGCGCGCTCAACCGGCGCCCCGAGATCCCCCACCCGGTCCTGGACGTCCGCCCCTGGCCCCGCCGCGCCCCCACCCTGGACGAGCTGCGCCGCCAGGTCGAGGCCCACGGCATCCCCGACGCGGGCTACTTCCTGGAGAGCGCCGTCGAACGCGACGACGGCTGGGGGTTCCTGTTCGACCACGACGCCATGGTGGAGTCGCAGGAGGCGCTGGTCGGCGACTGGTGGCCCGACTGGCTCGGCTCCACCTGCCCCGCCCTGCTCGTGCACGGGCCCGACAGCTTCGTGCTGCCCACGTCGATGGTCCGGGAGATGGCCGGGCGGCGGCCCGGCACCGTCCTGCGCGAGCTTCCCGGCTGCGGGCACTGGCCGCACGACGACGACCCGGTGGCGTTCGCCGGCGCCGTCCGCGAGTTCCTCGGCACGCTCGCCACGCCGTAGCCGCACGACGGGGCCCGCGTTTGCGCGTCGGCGGCGAGGGCATGCGCGGCCAATGGACTTTCGGAGACGACCGGTGACCGACAGCACGCTCGCCCTCCTGAGCGAGGGGTACTCCTGGCTGCCCGACCGGTGGCGCGACGCCGAGGGCCCGCTCGTCCGCACCCGGCTGATGGGACGGCACGCGGTCGCGTCGTGCTGTTCGACGAGGCGGCCGAGGTGCTCACGCGGGGCGTCTGCCGGTGGGCCGGCCTGCCGCTGGACGCCGCGCACGCCCGCCGCTGAGGCCGCCGGCGCGGGCGTCAGGGCTTGCGGGCGACGCCTCCGGCCACGTCCACCTCGACCCGAGGGAACGGCGAGGGGTCGGGCCGCCACCGGGACACCTCCACCACACCGGGGGACAGGAGTTCCAGGCCCTCGAAGAGCCCGGCGATCTGCTCCAGCGGGCGCGGATGGTAGGGCAGCGTGCCGCTCTCCTCGTAGAGGCGCTCGGCCTCCTTGACCCCCGCGCTGGTGTCGGTGAAGTCGTAGATCGCCAGATGGCTGCCGGAGGGGAGCCCCGCCATCAGCTCCGGGACGATCGCCCGCGCGGTGCCGTAGTCGATGTGCCCGAGGATGCCCATCAGCATCAGCGCGGTGGGGCGGCCGAGGTCGAGCGTCCGCCCGGCCTCGCGCAGGATCGTGCGGGGGTCGTGCAGGTCGGCGTCGACGTAGACGGTGGCGCCCTCGGGCGAGCTGGTCAGCAGGGCGCGGGCGTGCGCCAGCACCAGGGGGTCGTTGTCGACGTAGACGATCTTGCAGTCGGCCGCCTCGCGCTGCGCGATCTCATGGGTGTTGTCGACGGTGGGCAGGCCGGTGCCGACGTCCAGGAACTGCCGGATACCGGCGCCGCCCACCAGATGGCGGACGACGCGGGCGATGAAGTGGCGGGCGGCGCGAGCCGCGTCGGGCATCTCCGGGTAGACGCGCAGGACCTCGTCGCCGGCGGCGCGGTCGACGGCGTAGTTGTTCCGGCCGCCGAGCCAGTAGTTCCAGATGCGGGCCGACTGAGGGACGGTGGCGTCGATGTCCGCCCGCGGCTCGTCGTCGCTGGTCACGGTGACCTCCAGCAGGGGAGCGAGGGGGTCGGGCGCGCGTGGGGGGACGCGCCCGTGGCCCGGCGCCGCGGCCGGGCCGCACCAGATTTCCACACCAACCTTGCCAGGGCGCGGGGATCGGGCAGGGTCCGGGCGAAGTGAGAAAGCCGTAACGAGGCGCGGACTCTTCGCGTCTCCTCCCTCCCCGGGGCAACACACGCCTCTACAGTCTTGGGCCATGATGCTGCGTCGTTCGGCGGGCGGTGCGCTCGCGACCCTGGTGGCCTCGGCGGTGGTCGCGGTGACCGCGTTCGCCTCCAGCGCCGATTCCACAGTGGCCGAGCCCACCGCCGCGCGGGCGGGCGATCTGAAGGCGGACCTGGACGCCATCCTGGCCGACGAGCGGCTCAAGGGCGCCGGCGTCGGCGCCCTGGTGCGGGACGTGCGGACCGGCGAGGTCCGGTACGAGCGGGACGCCGCGGCGCCGCTGATGCCCGCGTCCAACCAGAAGCTCCACACCTCCGCCGCGGCGCTCGCGCTGCTGGGGCCGGGCTACCGGTTCCGCACCGGGGTGTACGCGTCCAAGAAGGCCGGTTCCACGATCAAGGGGGACCTCTACCTCAAGGGCACCGGCGACGCCACCATGCGCGCCGCCGACTACGACCGGCTGGCCGCCCGCGTCGCCGGACGCGGCGTGACCCGGGTCACCGGCGACCTCGTCGCCGACGACGCCTGGTTCGACTCCCAGCGCACCGCGCCCGGCTGGGAGCCCGGGGACTTCCCCTACGCCTACGCCGCCCAGATCTCCGCGCTGACCATCTCGCCCGACGACCGCTTCAACGCCGGCTCGGTCAAGGTGACGGTCGCGCCGGGCGCCGCGGGCAGGCCGGTCACGGTGGCGCTGGACCCGCCCACCGGCGTGGTGAAGGTGGACAACCGGGCCACGACCGGCGCCGCGGGCTCCCCCTCCACGCTGACGGTCGACCGCCCCGCCGGGGCCAACACCATCGTGGTGACCGGCTCGCACCCGAGCGGCGGCGCTCCCGCCGAGCTGCTGCGCACGGTCGAGGAGCCCGCCCTGTACGCGGCCGACGTGTTCCGCGACGCGCTGCGCAGGCACGGCGTCAGCGTCGCGGGCACGACCTCGCGCGGTCGGACGCCGCGCGGCGCCGCCGCGCTGGCCGCCCGCGACTCGATGCCGCTCTCGCAGCTGACGGCCCCGTTCCTCAAGCTGAGCAACAACGTCATCGCCGAGATCCTGGTGAAGGCGATCGGCCGCAAGGCCAAGGGCGAGGGAAGCTGGCGGGCCGGGCTCCCGGTCATCGAGAAGTACCTGGCCGGCCAGGGCGTCTCCCCCGCGCGGACGGACTTGACCGACGGCTCCGGCCTCTCCCGCTCCAACCGGACCACGCCCCGCGACATCGCCGCCCTCCTGGCGAACGCGCGGTCCAAGGACTGGTTCCCCGCCTGGCACCGGGCGCTGCCGGTCGCGGGCGACCCGGATCCGATGGTCGGCGGAACGCTGGCCAAGCGGATGGCGGGCACCCCGGCGGCCGGCAACGTGCGCGCCAAGACCGGAACGCTGACGGGCGTGACGGCGCTGTCGGGCTACGTGCGCGACCCGTCGGGACGGCGGCTGATCTTCTCGCTCGTGCTCAACGGCTACTCGGGCGGTGCCGCGCCCAAGGACATCGAGGACAGGTTCGCCGTCCGGCTGGCGGGCGGGCCCGAGGCCGCCGAGCGGACCGTCACCCCGCGCCGGGCGCCGTCGAGCGGTCCCGAACTCGAATGCTCCTGGACGATGACCTGCTGACCGCGGGCGTCAGCCCTCGCCGGTGAGCTCTTCCATGCGGTCGAGCACGTGCAGGTAGGAGGGCGCCTCGATGAGGACCTCGTCCTCCTCCTCGTCGGCGGCGCCCTCCCCCTCCGGATCCGGGACGACGCGGATGCCCCGGGCGAAGGCGTCCACGTCCGGGACGGCCTCGCGCAGGCGGGCGGCGTCGGGCGACAGCAGGAACAGGCTCACGTCGGTGTCGTCCTCCACCCGCCAGGCGTAGCTCAGCACGGTGGCGGACGCCTCCTCCGCGTCGGCCGACGGCCGCAGCGTCGCGGGCCGCGACATGGCCCGGAGCCCCGCGCCCAGGTGTTCGGTGGGGAACTCCGCAACCTCCGGCGGCCCGTCCGTGCCGGGGAGGTCTGCGCCGGTGTAGAAGCGCAGCGCGTCGTCGCGTTCGCCCTGGGCGCGCCACACGCTCACGGACGCGGCCAGCGGCTCCATCCGCGGGTCGGGCATGTGCAGGTAGGCCATGTGGCTCCACGCCCGCCCGGCCATGAAGGAGCGGTAGTTCAGCAGGAGCGTGACCAGGTTCTTGACGTCCCTGCGGCGGTGGCGCAGCCCGGAGTCGTCCCAGACGGCCTGCGCCTGGTCCATCGCCCAGGACAGGTCGTCCGGCCACAGGTCCGGGGGGATCTCGCGGGGCAGCAGCAGCCAGACGCCGAAGTCGCAGTCGACCTCGGCCCAGCGCGTGCTCATCGACATCGACCAGATCATCACGTTCCTTCGGGTTGTCGCCAATGCCCGGATGGACGGAACCGCTCATGCTAGTGGCGCGCAGGGAGCGACGGTCTCCGCGCGAGCCTTCCGCTGGGCGGAAGGCGGCCGGGCCGGAGGGCCGCCGTCATGGGAGGTTCGCGTGGATGCCCGGCCGCGGACGCGCCGCCGGGCGCGGGCCGGGCGGAGGAGCGCGCGTGATCAAGGATGTGGCGTACGCGGAGGCGGATCCCGCGGGCGGCCGCGGCCACCTGCTGGACCTCTATCTCCCGGAGGAGCGGGCCGTTCCCGGGGCGCCGCGGCCCCTGGTGATCTGGTCGTCGGGGTCGGCGTGGCTGAGCGACGACGGCAAGGCCGGGGCGGAGGAGGCCGCCCGCCACTTCACCGCGGCCGGGTTCGCGGTCGCCGGGGTCAGCGTCCGCTCCAGCTCGCAGGCGCGGTTCCCGGCGCAGCTGCACGACGTGAAGGCGGCCGTCCGCTTCCTGCGCGCGGGCGCGGACCGCTTCGGCCTCGACCCGGAGCGCTTCGCCATCATGGGGAACTCCTCGGGCGGCTGGGTCGCGGCGATGGCGGCCGTCACCTCCGGCATGCCCGAACTGGAGGGCGAGGTCGGGGTGCGAGGCCCCTCCAGCCGCGTCCAGGCCGCGGTCGACTTCTACGGCCCCACCGACTTCCTCCGCATGGACGAGCACATGCCGCCCGGCGCACGCGAGCGGTTCAACGCCATGATGCGCACCACCGACGGCCACAACGACCCACGCTCGCCGGAGTCGCGGCTGGTCGGCGCTCCCGTCCAGGAGCACCCGGACGAGGTGCGGCGCGCCGATCCGACCCGGTACGCGGCGCGCGGCACGCCCCCGCTACTGCTCCTGCACGGGCAGGCCGACCCGCTCGTGCCGGAGAACCAGAGCGCCCTGCTGTTCGAGGCGGTCAGGAGGGCGGGCGGGCGCGCCACGTTCCACTCCCTCCCCGGGGTCGGGCACGAGCACCCCTACGTCACCGACCCGGCGCGGGCCGCGGGGCAGACCGTCCGGTGGACCGAGGACGGCCGGGACGGGGTCGTCGCGGACGCGCCCCCGCCGACCTGGGAGACCATCGAGCGGTTCGTGCGGAAGGCGCTGCGCCTCCCCGAGCCCGCGACGCGCTGACCCGGGGGTTGACGCCATAATGACGTCATGGATCTCACGCCGTATGTCGACCATCTGCGCCGGGAGCTCGAGACCGCCGCGGCGGCCGGGGGGCAGGACGTCCGCGACCTCGCCGGGCGGCTGACCGCGACGCTGGAGTCGGCGGCCCGGCTGGCGCTGCTCAAGGCGCTGTCCGACGCCACGGACGAGATCACCCGGGAGCTGGCGCCCGGCTCGGTCGAGGTCCGGCTGCGCGGGCTCGACCCCGGCTTCGTCGTGACGCCACCGCCGGCCGGCCCGGCGCCCGGCCGCGAGGACGCCGCCGCCGCGGCCGCCCAGCCGCCCCCGGCCGCCGCTCCCCCACCCGCCCCGGAGGCCGACGACGGCGGCACCTCGCGCATCACCCTGCGCGTCCCCGACCATCTCAAGCCGCGGATCGAGGAGGCGGCGGGCCGGGAGGGGCTGTCGGTGAACGCCTGGCTCGTCCGGGCGGTCACCGCCGCGCTCGAACCGGCGGGCCGGGACCGCGACCGGCGCCGCCCGCCCGGCACCGGCTCGGGCTCGGGCCACACGAGCGGCCCCCTCGGCGGGCAGCGCTACACCGGCTGGGTGCGCTAGTGCCGGTCTTCGCCACCCCCGCGCCGATCCTCGCCTCCGTCCAGCTCACGGCCGGTGACGTCATCATCGAGGCCGGCGACCGCGCCGACACGGTCGTCGAGGTGCGCCCCTCCGACGGGGGCCGCGACACCGACGTGGACGCCGCCGCGCAGACCCGGGTCGAGTTCACCGGCGGCGCGCTGTCGATCCGCTCCCCCAAGACACGGGCCTGGCGGTTCTTCGGGACGGGCGGGTCGGTCGACGTCACCGTCCGGCTCCCGTCCGGCTCGCGCGTCGACATCAGGGCCGGGATGGCGGACCTGCGCTGCCAGGGCCGCCTCGGCGCGTCCAGGCTCGACACCTCCTCCGGCCACATCACGGCCGACGCGCTGGGCGGCCCGTCCGAGGTGACCACCGCCAACGGCGACGTCCGGATCGGCGAGATCGACGGGACGGCGGTGGTCAAGTCGTCCAACGGCGGGGTCACGGTCGGCACGGCCGGCGGCGACCTGCGGCTCCAGACCGCCTACGGCGACTTCTCCGTCGACCGCGCCCTGGCGGGCCTCTCCGCCAGGACCGCCTACGGCCGGATCAGGATCGGGGAGGTGGTCCGCGGGTCGATCCTGCTGGAGACCGCCGGCGGCGATCTGGAGGTCGGCGTCCGCGAGGGCACCGCGGCCTGGGTGGACGCGGTGTCGGCGTACGGCAGGGTGACCTCGCGCCTGGAGGCCGCCGAAGGCCCGGGCGGGTCGGAGGAGACCGTCGAGATCCGGGCCCGCACCTCCTACGGCGACATCCGCATCCACCGCGCCTAGCTCAGCCGTTCCAAGAGGTGGACGGTGACGGTGTCACCGGTGCCCTTGCCGATCGCCCGGCGCACGTCGGCCTTGACCGGCAGCTTGTGCGTGCCGTCGCCCAGCGCCATGAACGAACTCCGGAACGGATGCCCGTCGATGGTCCCGCGGACCTTGACCAGCCCCCGCGTCCCGAAGTACTCGGCGGACCCGGGCATCACGACGTAGGTCCAGCCGCCCTCGTTCGGGCTGGTGACCAAGGTCGCGGTGAATCGCTTGTCCAGCTCGGTGCCGCTGGTCTCCTGCCGTCCCATGGCCTGCCTCTTCTCCCGCTCGGGTGGAACGATGTCACAGGGGTGGACCGGACGGGCCGGCGAAACTCATCGCGGGCGGGTCAGCGGCTTTCCCGGCCGGCCGCGGTCCTGTCGGCGGCCTCGCGGCCCCAGGTCGCGGCGGCGTGGCAGGCGCCGAAGCCCTCGGCGCGGGCGACGATCCGGCCCGACTCGATCCGCACCGCGGTCTCGGTGGCGTCGCTGACGGCCGTCACCCCGGCCGCGGCCGCCGTCGCGCCCGTCTCGTCCACGACGATCCGCAGGCGCGGCCACGCCTCCTCCGGCACGGCCTGGCGCAGGCACACCCGCATTTCGGCCAGGACGAGCCGGACCAGCGGTGCCAGCTCGTCCGGGGCGCCGGTGACCAGGACGGCGGTGACCTCGGCCCCCGGCGGCGCGGCCCGCACGGCCTCCTCGGCGGCGGCCAGCCGGTGCAGGCCCAGCACCGCGACCACCCCGTCGCCGGTGAACGGCACCGGATCGCCGCGGAAGGCGTCGGTCGCGGGCGGCGGCGGTGACCACGGGTCGGCGGCCGGGCGGGTTCTGGCGACGATCGGCGGCACCGGCCAGCGGTCGTCGGTCTCCAGGTCGGCGAGCCGCCGGCAGGCGCCGACGATGTCGAACGGCTCGACGAAGCCGGGCGCGGCCGCGGCCAGCTGGGCGGCGCCCTGCAGGGTGGTGAGCGCGGTCTCGGCCGTCCGCACCATCCTGCCGCCGGGGAGGTGCTGCGGGACGGGCGGCCCAAGGCGTTCCAGGCAGAGCCCGAGCAGGACGGCCTCCAGCTTCATCAGCTGCGCGAACGGCTTGCGGAGCCGCTCGTCTGCGATGATCTCGGGGAGCACGTCCATGCCGAGCCGGGCCGCGCCGTGGCGCTGGTCGGTGGCCAGCGGCAGCCGGGCGACCCAGGCCCGGGCGAACGCGGCGAGCGCGTCGCCGGCCGTGCCGCCGGGGCCGGGCGGCGGCGCGGGCTCGCGGTCGGCGAGGTCGGCCAGCACGGCGAAGTACAGCGCCCGCTTGCCGGGGAAGTTGGAGTAGACCGCGCCCCGGGTGAGCTCGGCCCGCTCCGCGATGGCGTCGATCTTGGCGTCGCGGTAGCCGCGCTCGGCGAACTCCTCCCGGGCCGCCTCCAGGACGCGCGCCCGGTTGCGGCGCTGCGTCTCCGCCCTCGTGAGCCGGGCCATCGGCCTCCCCGTTCCGCTCGCGTTGCCGTCCGTCCGCAAGCAAGATACCGTCGGCATTCAGATGATGTCATCATCTGTTCTGCACATCTGAAACTCTGAGACCGATCGGAGCCGCCGCATGGGCGACCTGCCGGAGATCGACCTGACCGACCCCGCGGTCGTGCGCGACCCGTTCACCGTGTACGGGGAGGCCCGCGAGCGCTCCCCGCTGGCCCGGCTGGCCATGCCGGGCTTCGGCACGATGTGGCTGGTGACGCGGCACGCCGAGGCCAGGGACATGCTCAGCGACCCCCGCTTCGCGCTCCGGGCCGACAGTTACCTGCGCCCCGACGTGCCCGAGGACTGCCTGCCGTACATGCGCACGATGGGCGAGATGGACGGCCCGGAGCACACCCGGCTGCGGCGGCTGGTGTCCCCGGCGTTCACCGCCCGCCGCGCCGGCGCGTTCCGGCCCCGGATCGAGCCCCTGGTCGGCCGCCTCCTGGACGGCCTGCCCGGGCGGGCGGGCGGTGGCCCCGTCGACCTCGTCCCGCACTTCACCCGGCCGCTGCCGATGGACGTGATCTGCGAGCTGGTCGGCATCCCGGAGCCCGACCGGCCGCGCTGGCGCGAGTACGGCGCCACGGTCGCGGCGAGCGCGGGCGCCGAGTTCGCCGCGGCCATCCCCGGCATCATGGCGGGCGCCAGGGCCGCCGTCGCGCGCCGCCGCGCCGAGCTCGGCGACGACGTGATCTCCGACCTGGTCCGCCTCCAGACCGGGCACGCCGACCAGCTCACCGACGCCGAGATGGTCACGCTGATCTGGCACCTGGTCATCGCGGGCCAGACGCCGGCCAACCTGGTGGCCAACGCCGTGGCGGCCCTGCTGTCGCATCCCGGCCAGCTCGCCGCGCTCCGCGCCGACCCCGCCCTCCTGCCCCGGGCGGTCGAGGAGGTCATGCGGTGGGGCGGTCCCGCGCTGCTGTCGGTCCCCCGCTTCACCCGCGAGGACGTCGAGCTCGGCGGGGTGCGGATCCCGGCGGGCGAGGCCGTCACCGTCTCGATCGCCGCGGCCAACCGCGACCCGCGCGTGTTCGGCGACCCCGACCGCTTCGACATCGCCCGCGCCCCGGCCGGGGGCGGGGCGGGGCACCTCGGCTTCTCGCACGGCCCGCACTTCTGCCTCGGCGCCTCACTCGCCCGCGTCGAGACCGAGGTCGCGCTGGCGGCGCTGCTGCGCCGCTTCCCCGGCCTGGAGCTCGCCGCCACGGTGGAGGAGCTGCGGGCGCCCGACCCGGGGAACTGGCGGCTGACCTCGCTGCCCGTGAACCTCTGACCCGCGCGGGTCAGGCGGGCGGCCGGGTCCCGGTGACGACGGTCGCGTACAGCTCCTCGGACGCGTCGACCCGCGCGACCAGCCCGGCGGCCTCGACGGCCTCGACGGCGGCGGGGGCCTGCCGCTCGCTCGTCTCGAACAGCAGGTGCCCGCAGGGTGCCAGCCAGTCCGGCGCGCCGCCGATGACGCGGCGCGCCACCTCGAGGCCGTCGGCGCCGCCGTCCAGCGCCACCCTGGGCTCGTGCAGCCGGGCCTCGGCGGGCATCAGCCCGACCTCCCCGGACGGCACGTACGGCACGTTGGCGGCCAGGACGCCGACGCGGCCCCGCAGCACCGCCGGGAGGGGGTCGTAGAGGTCGCCCTCGTGGACCCGGCCGCCCGCGCCGGCGAGGTTGCGGCGCGCGCAGCGCACGGCGGCCGGCTCGATGTCGGCCGCGTGCAGTTCCACCGGTCCGAGGGCGGCGGCCAGCGCGGCGCCGACCGCCCCCGAGCCGCAGCACAGGTCGACGACCACCGCCGGCGGGCGCGCGGCGGCACGGGCCAGCGCGACGGCCCGCTCGACCAGGAACTCGGTGCGGCGGCGCGGGACGAACACCCCGGGGTCGACGGCCACGCGCAGCCCGCCGAACTCGGCCCAGCCCACCACGTGCTCCAGCGGCAGCCCGGCCGCGCGGCGCTCCACCAGCGCGTCGAGCTCCTCGGGGGTGGCGGCGGCGGACATGATCAGCCGCGCCTCGTCCTCGGCGAACACGCAGCCCGCGGCGCGCAGCCTGCCGACGACGGAGGCGGTCAGGGAGGGAGTGGGAGATGCCATGGGCCGACCACCCTACCCGGCCGGGACAATGGGGAAGCGTGACAGTCACCGACAAATCCGGCGGATTCGGCAACGGCCGCGCGGCCGTCCCGGCCGCGCCGGACGCGCCCGAGACGCCCTGGCTGCGCCCGCAGTCGCTGCTGCTCACCTTCTGCGGCGGCTACCTGCTCGGACGCGACGAGGCCGTCTTCTCCGGCGGCCTGATCGCCGTGCTCGACCGGGTCGGGGTCAAGGAGCACGCCGCCCGCTCCACCCTCGCCCGGATGACCCGGCGCGACCTGCTCACCCGCCACCGCCACGGCAAGCGCGTCTTCTACGGCCTGACCGAGCACGCCCGGGAGGTGCTGGGCGAGGGCGAGGACCGGATCTGGCGGCAGCCCGCGGTCAACCGCGACTGGGACGGCCGGTGGACCCTGCTGGGCTTCTCGCTGCCCGAACGGCAGCGCGGCGACCGGCACCTGCTGCGCTCAAGGCTGTCGTGGGCCGGGTTCGGGATGCTCCAGAACGGCCTGTGGCTCACTCCCGCCGCCGTCGACGTCGACCGGCTACTGGAGGGCCTGGACGTGGTCGACCACGTGAAGGCGTTCCGGGCGACCATGGTCGCCCCCACCGACGTCGACCAGATGATCGCCGACGCGTGGGACCTGGACGCGCTGGCCGCCCGCTACCGCGCCTTCCTCGACCGCTGGGACCGGCCCGAGCCGGTCCCGGCGGCGCGCGACGACCTGGCCCGCCAGCTGCTGCTGCTCACCGAGTGGCTGATGCTGGTCCGGGAGGACCCGCGGCTGCCGGTGGAGCACCTGCCCGCCGACTGGCCCGCCGTGCGCGCCGAGCACGTCGCGCTGCGGCTGCGCCGCGCCTACGAGGGGCCGTCGCGGCGCATCGCCGGGGAGATCCTGGAGTGGGCCCCGTCCCCGGAGCCCACTCCTCTCAGTGTGCGTCGCTCAGCGGATCAGAGGTAGTTGCGCAGCACGACCTCGGCCACGCACGCCGGCTTGGCGGCGCCCTCGACCTCGAACGTCAGCGTGAGGGTGATCTGCACGCCGCCCTTCACCTCGGCCACCTCGTCCAGGGACGCCCCGCAGCGCAGCTTGGCGCCGACCGGCACCGGCGAGGGGAAGCGCACCTTGTTGCAGCCGTAGTTGACGCCCATGGTGAAGCCTTGAACGTCCAGGATCTGCGGGAGGAAGGAGGGCACCAGCGACAGCGTGAGGTAGCCGTGCGCGATGGGGCCGCCGAACGGGCCCGCGGCGGCCCGCTCCGGGTCGACGTGGATCCACTGGTGGTCGCCGGTGGCGTCGGCGAACTGGTTCACCCGCTCCTGGGTGACCTCCATCCAGTCGCTGTGCCCGAGGTGCTTCCCGGCGAGGGCGCGCAGGCCCTCCACTCCAACGGCGGTCGTCGGCATGGTGTCTCCTTGGATTCTCGATCGCTCATGCGGGGGGCGTCCCGCCGTTCTACCTGGTCCTCGTCCCGGACCCGGCGCCGGGTCCCGGTTCAGGCGAGGCCGAACAGGCGGGCGGCGTTCTCCTTGAGGATCAGCGGCCGCACCTCGGGCTTGATGTCGAGCTTCCCGAAGTCCGCCAGCCAGCGCTCCGGCGTGATCATCGGGTAGTCGGAGCCGAACAGCACCTTCTCCTTGAGCAGCGTGTTGGCGTACTGGACGAGCTGCGGCGGGAAGTACTTCGGCGACCAGCCCGACAGGTCGATGTGCACGGTCGGCTTGTGCATCGCCACCGACAGCGCCTCGTCCTGCCAGGGGAAGGACGGGTGCGCCAGGATGATCGGCATGTCCGGGAAGTCCACCGCGACGTCGTCGACGTGCATCGGGTTGGAGTACTTCAGCCGGATCCCGCCCCCGCCGGGGGTGCCCGCCCCGACGCCGGTGTGCCCGGTGTGGAACAGGGCGATGCGGCCGTGCTCGGCGATGACCTCGTACAGCGGGTAGACCGACGGGTCGTTCGGGAAGAAGCCCTGCATGTTGGGGTGGAACTTGAACCCGCGGATCTGGGGGTGCGAGGCGAGCAGCTCCCGCGCCTCCCGGACGCCCTCGGCGCCGCGCGCCGGGTCGATGCTGGCGAACGGGATCAGCGCGTCGGAGTTCTCCGCGGCCAGTTCCGCGATCTCCTCGTTGCCCGCGGCGTGCTCGTTGGCGCCGCCGCCGGCCTTGTCGACGCCGAAGACAACGGCGGCCATGCCCCGCTCGCGGTAGTAGGCGGCGATGTCGCGGGCGGTGTGCGCGGCGACGGCGTCCGAGCGGAAGTACTCGGCCATCTCCTTGAGCGTCTCGCCGCCCGCCTCCCCGGCGTCCCGGCGGACCGAGCCGTGGACGTGCACGTGGACGTCGATGGCGGAGACGGCTCCCAGGTCGATCGCCATGGTCAGCGTCCTCCCGTCTCGGCGCCGGGCGGCGGGGCCAGCGTGTAGTCCTGCAGATGCGGCTCGAACACCGACGGGAAGATCGAGGCGAGCGTCTCGGGGGTCCAGCCGCCGTCCCGCACGGCGGTGGCGACCTCGGTGGGGTGCGACCACAGGGTGACGCGGTCGCCGCCGGCCGCCAGGCACTGCCCGGTGATCCCGGCGGCGGCGTCGGAGGCCAGGAAGACCACGGCGGGCGCGGCGTCCTCGGCGGTGCCCAGCCCGCCGCGGCGCATGTGCTCGGGGACGGGGGCGCCCTGCTCGACCTGCTCGACGATCTCGCCGAGCCCGGGGATGGTGGCGACCATCCGGGTCAGCGCGGTGGGGATGACGGCGTTGACGGTGACGCCCATCCGCTCGCACTCGACCGCCCAGGTCCGCACGAGCCCGACGATCCCGGCCTTGGACGCCGAGTAGGCGGTCTGGCCGAAGCTGGCGCGCTGACCGGCCGGCGAGCCGACCAGGATCAGCCGCCCGCCGTCGCCCTGCTCGCGGAACCGGCGGACGGCGGCGCGGCCGCAGGTGAACGTGCCGCGCAGGTGGGTGCGCACGACCGCGTCGAAGTCCTCGTCGCCGGTGTTGCGCAGCGTGCGGTCCCGCAGGACGCCCGCGTTGGTGCACATGACGTCCAGCCGGCCGAACTCGGCGACCGCCCGCGCGACCAGGGCGTCGGCCGTCTCCGACTCTCCGATCACGCCGGTCTCGGCGACCGCGGAGCCGCCCGCCCCGGCGATCAGCGCGACGGTCTCGTCGGCGACCCCGGCGTCGATGTCGTTGACGACGACCGCGGCGCCCTCGGCCGCCATCGCCCGGGCGTACGCCCTGCCGAGACCGCGCCCGGCGCCGGTGACCACGGCGACCTTGCCCTTGAGCATGCATCCTCCTGTGAACGGCCGCGAGCGGCCCGGGATCGGTTGACCCACCCCATGAAGTTAGTCAGATGCGTTACGGCCGTCAATGATGTGCCTTACATCCCGGCTCGCCGGAGATGCCCGGACCGGTCAGGCGCGATGGTCCCGCTGGAACATCGAGTACAGCCACCACAGCGACGGCAGGAGCAGCAGCGCGCCCACGGCCAGCGCGCCCAGGCTGGCGGCCAGCACGGAATCGGTCGCCGCCGCCTCGTCCAGCGGGACCCCCGGCAGCAGGTCCGGGTACTGGCCGAGCCCCCAGCCCCACAGCAGTCCGATGACGGCCAGCGCCGCGGTGACCCGGACGGCCACGTACGCGCGCCGCCACAGCAGCGCCAGCGACGCCAGCCCCGCGACGACCGACACCACCAGCAGCGGCAGCCCGCGCCCCGAGGTCAGCTCGGTGAACAGCCCCGGCGCGTCGGCGCGCAGCACCGCCAGCCCCGCCACCGACAGCACCCCGACCACCGCCCCGGTGACCAGGGCGCGCCGCCGGAACTCCTCGGCCAGCCCGCGCTCGCCGCCGCGCTCGGCGTCCCGGGTGAGGAACACCGCCGCCAGGTAGGCCGCGACCCCGACCGCCAGCACCCCGCTGATGAGCGAGGTCGGATTGAGCCAGCTGGTCAGCAGATCGCCCGCCGCGATCCCCGGCGGCACCCGGCCGGAGGCGATCGCGCCCGCCACCGTGCCCAGGAAGAACGGCGTGACCAGCGACGAGAACGCGAACGTCGCGCCGAACAGCCGCTGCTGCCACAGCTCCGTGCTCGCCTTGCGGAACGCGAACGCGGCCCCGCGCGCGATGATGCCCAGCGCCACCAGCGTCAGCGGGACGTACAGCGTCGAGGCGATCGCCGCGAACACCGGCGGCACCGCGGTCCAGGTCACCACGATCACGAAGATCAGCCAGACGTGGTTGGTCTCCCAGACCGGGCCGATCGAGTGCTCCACCAGCGCCCGCCGCGGCCGCCCGCGCTCGGCGCCCCCGGCCAGCAGGTCCCACACCCCGCCGCCGAAGTCGGCGCCGCCGAACAGCACGTAGGCGGTCAGGCCGATCCACAGCACCACCAGCATGATCTCCGGCAGCGGCATCGTCAGACCACCTTGAAGTCGGTGACGTCGCGCTCCTGCGGCGCGATCGGCACCGGCCGGTACCGGGCCATGCGCCGCAGCACGTACACCGTCGCCACCGTCAGCACCACGTACACGACGCTGACCAGCACGAACCCCCACACCAGGCCGGGCGCCGGGTTGACCGCCCGGGACGTGCGCATGACGCCGTACACGATCCACGGCTGCCGCCCGACCTCGGTCACCACCCAGCCGGCCTCCAGCGCCACCACCGCGGCCACGCCCGACAGCGCCGCCGCCCGCAGGAACCACGGCGTGCGCGGCAGGTCGCGGCGCCGCCACCAGCAGAACGCCGCCCAGGCCGCCAGGGCCAGCAGCGCGAGCCCCAGCCCCACCATGATCTGGAACGCCCAGTGCACGACGTTCACCGGCGGCCGGTCCGCCACGGGCACCTGGTTCAGCCCGGCGATCTCCGCGTCCGGGTTCCAGTGCGCCAGCAGCGACAGCCCGTACGGGATCTCCAGCGCGTACCGCATCTCGCCGTCGATCGCGACCCCGCCGACGTGCAGCGGCACCCCGCGCGCGGTCTCGAAGACCCCTTCCATCGCCGCCAGCTTCACCGGCTGGTTGCTCGCCACGAAGTGCGCCGCCCAGTCCCCCACCCCGATCTGCACCGGGGTGACGACCGCCGCCACGGTGAACGGGATCAGGAACCCCAGCCGGTGGTAGCGGTCCCGGCGCCCGCGCAGCATCGCCACCGCGTACACGCTCGCCATGGTGAACCCGGCCACCATGAACGCGGCCAGGATCATGTGGACGGTCTGCGGCGGCGTGGCCGGGTTGAACATCGCCGCCCACGGGTCCACCGCCACGATCCGGCCGCCCTCGGTGTCGAACCCGGTCGGCTGCTGCATCCACGCGTTGGCCGTCACGACGAAGAACGCGCTGGCCACGCCCGCGACCACGATCGGGATCCCGGTCAGCATGTGCCGCACGGGCGGCAGCCGGTCCCAGGCGTACAGGTAGACGCCCAGGAAGATCGCCTCGATGAAGAACGCGATGCCCTCCAGCGAGAACGGCAGCCCGATGACCTCCCCGTAGGTGCCCATCAGGCCCGGCCACAGCAGGCCCATCTCGAACGACAGGATGGTCCCCGACACCGCGCCGACCGCGAACAGCACGCCCATCGCGCGGCCCCAGCGCCGGGCCAGCAGCCGGTAGTGCTCGTCCCCGGTGCGGTGCCCGCGCCACTCGGCGATCAGGGTGATGGCCGGCATGCCCACGCCCAGGCAGGCCAGGACGATGTGCCAGCCCAGCGACAGCGCCATCTGCATCCGCGCGGCGCCGAGATCGGCCCCCGTGGTGGCCTCGGTGGCGGCGGCGGCCACCGCCGCCAGCGGCCCGCTCACCCGGATCCCTCCGGCGACACCGCCATGTCGTCCTCCCCCGCGTGTGGTCGGGGCCTGCATACCCCCTCACATGCGATGACACCTCGGGCGGGGACGGGAGGGGGACAGGGACGGGCGGCCGAGCGATTCGCCGGCACGTCGCCTGCAAGCCCCCTTCCGGACATCCCGGTCATGAAAGCATCGGCGCGAGACGATCTCCGAGGAGAAGCCCATGATCCGTGCCGGCGCCCTCACGGCCACCGCGTCCGCGGCCGTGACCGCGGTCACCCTCGCCCTGCCCCTCGTCCCGGCCCACGCCGGGGAGCGGCGGGACGTCCGGTTCGCCACGTTCAACGCGTCCCTCAACCGCGGTACCGAGGGGCAGCTGGTCAAGGACCTGTCCACCCCCGGCAACGCGCAGGCCGCCACCGTCGCGGAGATCATCCAGCGGGCCCGGCCGGACGTCCTGCTCATCAACGAGTTCGACTACGACGCGAGGGGCGAGGCGGCCCGGCTCTTCCAGGACAACTACCTGTCCCAGGGCCGCAACGGCGCCGCCCCCATCCGCTACCCCTACCGGTACACCGCGCCCAGCAACACCGGCGTCGCCTCCGGACACGACCTCAACAACGACGGCGCCGTCACCACGGCCCCCGGCTCCGACGCCTACGGGCAGGACGCGCTCGGCTACGGCTTCTTCCCCGGCCAGTACGGCATGGTCGTCTACTCGCGGCACCCGATCGACCACCGCGGCATCCGGACGTTCCAGAAGTTCCTGTGGAAGGACATGCCCGGCGCGGCCCTCCCGCCCGGCTGGTACTCGGACGAGGAGCTCGGGGCGGTGCGGCTGTCGTCCAAGAGCCACTGGGACGTGCCGATCAAGCTGGGCCGCCGCACCGTCCACTTCCTGGCCTCCCACCCGACGCCGCCCACGTTCGACGGCGCCGAGGACCGCAACGGCCGCCGCAACCACGACGAGATCCGGCTCTGGGCCGACTACGTGCGGCCCTCCCACGGCCGCTACCTCTACGACGACCAGGGCCGGCGCGGCGGGCTGCGTCCCGGCGCCGAGTTCGTGATCGCCGGCGACCAGAACGCCGACCCGCACGACGGCGACAGCCACGACCACGCCATCCTGCAGCTGCTCGGCAACCCCCGCGTCAACGCCGGCGTGCGCCCCGCCAGCGAGGGCGCGGCCGAGGCGAGCCGGCTCCAGGGCGGCGCCAACGCCGGGCACAAGGGCGACCCCCGTTACGACACCGCCGACTTCGCCGACACCGCGCCCGGCAACCTGCGGGCCGACTACGTGCTGCCCTCCAAGGGCCTGAAGGCCACGGGGGCCGGGGTGTTCTGGCCGGTGGCGTCGGACCCGCTGTCCCGCCTCACCGGCGCCTACCCGTTCCCGAGCTCCGACCACCGCCTGGTCTGGCTGGACGTCCGCCGCTGACGGACGGGCGCGCCCGTCGGGCACCATGGGAGGGTGGCAGACACTCTCCCGCTCACCTCCGGCCACCGGCTGGAGATGCTGGCCGACCTGGTCGCCGACGGGGACCTGGTGGTCCTGAGCGGCGCCGGGCTGTCGACCGAGTCCGGGATCCCCGACTACCGCGGGGAGACCGGACGCCGGCGGCAGGCCCGGCCGATGACCTACCAGACCTTCGTCGGCAGCGCCGCCGCCCGCCGCCGGTACTGGGCCCGCGGGCACCTGGGCTGGCGGCACATCGCCCGCGCCGACCCCAACGCCGGCCACCACGTGGTGCCCGAACTCCAGCGCCGCGGCCTGGTCGCCGGCATCATCACCCAGAACGTCGACGGGCTCCACCAGGCCGCCGGGGCGCGGGACGTGATCGAGCTGCACGGCGGGCTCGACCGCGTCCTGTGCCTGGGCTGCGGCCGCCGCTCCCCGCGCCGGGACCTGCACGACCGGCTGAACGAGGCCAACCCCGGCTGGCGGGACGAGTCCGCCGCGATCAACCCCGACGGCGACGTCGCGCTGAGCGACGAGCGGATCGAGTCGTTCCGGACCGTGGACTGCGACCGCTGCGGCGGGGTGCTCAAACCCGACGTGATCTTCTTCGGCGAGAACGTGCCCCGGCCGCGCGTCCGGGAATGCTTCACGCTGACCGAACGGGCGGGCGCGCTCCTGGTCCTCGGCTCCTCCCTGACGGTGATGTCGGGCCTGCGCTTCGTCCGGCACGCCGCCACCCTGGACATCCCCATCGCCATCATCAACCAGGGCCCCACCAGGGGAGACGAACACGCCCTCCTGACCCTGAACGCCCCCCTGGGCCCCACCCTCTCGGGCCTGGTGCGCCCGTCAGGCCGGTGAGGCGGCGGGGGCCGCCGCCTGCATCGTGGTGAAGTTGCGGACGTACTGGGTGTAGATCGTCTTGTCGGTCAGCCGCAGGAGGGCCTCGTCGTTGCGGCGCAGCGAGGTCTGGTTGTAGTTGTGGCTGCCGGTGAGCACCACGCGGGCGCGGTCGTCGCGGCCGAACGAGCCCTCGATCAGCATGTACTTGGAGTGGATCCGGCCGGGCAGGCCGCTTCCGCCGCCCAGGACGCGCAGTCCGATCCGGGGCTCGCTCTGGAGGACCTGCTTGACCTCGTCGTCGACGATGCCGTAGACGATCTGGACGGTGCAGCCCTGGCGGGCCAGGTCGCGGAGGCGTTCGGCGATGGCGACGCGGTAGGCGTCCCACTCGGACATGCCGACCCGGATGGCGGTGCCCGGCGTGCAGCGCACCAGGCCCAGGTTCTCCACGATCGGGTCGGTGGAGGCGTCGGTCCCGGCGCGCGGGAAGAAGGACGCCTGCACCTTGCGGGCGTCCACGGTCCGGTAGTAGTCGAGGTTCTTGCGCTCGGCCGCGAGGTCGGCGAAGTAGGCCGAGTAGGCGCCGTAGAGCCGCTTGTCGCCGACGAGGGTGACCGCGTTGTTCCAGTACGTGGTGGAGTTGAGGTCGGTCAGGTTCGCCGAGGACTGCACCACCACGTTCTTGGCCCGGCCCACGCGCGAGAACAGGTAGAACTTGTTGTGCTGGCCCTTGTCTCCGATGCACGCGGCCGTCCCGCCCGACATCGGGCCCGTGCAGACGTGCAGGAACGAGCGGTCCGCGGTGTCGGTGCCCAGCGCGTCGGCGAGGCGCCGGGCCACGGCCGCGCCGCGGGTGTCGCCGTCCACCAGGACCTGCACGCGGACGCCGCGCCGGTGCGCCTTGATCAGCTCGTCGGCGAAGCCGGTGCCCGCCGTCCCCGACATGACGAAGTGCGCGACCTGGACGGTGGCGCCCGCGGGCGTCTGCTCGACCAGCGAGCACAGCCGCTGCGCGATCGCGGCCGGGTCGCCGCCCACCGGCTCGCTGAACACGGCTCCGGTCGTGACCTTGACCTCGGGAGCGTCCGCGCAGGGGGCGGGGGCGGCGGCCGCGGCACCGCCGCCGGCGAGCAGCGCGCCTCCGGCGGCGAACACGGTGGCGGCCAGCACGGACATGAACTTCCCAGCCATGGAACCGATCTCCTTCGCGCGCGGGACGCCGTCGGTCCCGTCGCCGAGCCGATCTTGGAGGGCGCTTTCGCCCGGCCGGGGCGGGTCGTGTGAAGGAGAGGTCAATGGCGGGCGAACTTACCGGTGGGGCGCGGGGGGTGCGGTGCTCTCGCGGACGACCAGCTCAGTGGCCAGTTCGACCCGGTGGGTCTCCAGGGTCTCGCCGCGGGCCATGCGGAGCAGCATCCGCGCCGCCAGCGCCCCCATCTCGGCCAGCGGCTGGCGCACGGTGGTCAGCGGCGGGGAGAACCAGCGCGACACCGACAGGTCGTCGAAGCCGACGATGCTGAGGTCCTGCGGGATGCGCAGGCCGCGCTCGCGGGCCGCCTCGCACGCGCCGTAGGCCTGCTGGTCGGAGCCGGCGAAGATGGCGGTGGGCGGGTCGGGCAGCTCCAGCAGCAGCCCGGCCTGGACGTAGCCGCTCTCGTGGTGGAAGTCGCCGTGCCGCACGAGCCCGGCGTCGGCCGGGAGCCCGGCGCTCTCCAGCGCGCCGCGGTAGCCGTCCAGCCGGGCCCGGCTGCACAGCATCCCGGAGGGGCCGCTGATGATGGCGATGCGGCGGTGGCCGAGGTCGATGAGGTGCTGGGTGGCGGCCAGCCCGCCCGCCCAGTTGGCGGCGCCGATCGAGGGGACCTCCGGGTCGGGCTCGCCGCGCGGGTCGATGACGACGTAGGGGACGTTCAGCGCACCGAGCCGGGCGTGCTGGTCGGGGGTGAGCTCGTCCAGGACCAGGATGACGCCCTCCGACCGCCGCCGCTCCAGGTTGTCCAGCCACTGCCGGGCGGGCTCGGAGCGGGCGTGGATGGCCGAGACGACGGTGCCGACGCCGGAGCCGTGCGCGACCTCCTCGGCACCGCGGATGATCTCCACCGCCCAGGGGCTGTCCAGCTCGTCGAAGACGAGGTCGACCAGCCCGGCGGGCTCGGAGCCGCGGCGCCTGGCCCGCGGGTAGGCGTGCCGGTCGAGCAGTTCCTCCACCCGGCTGCGGGTGCCGTCGGCCACGTCGGCGCGGCCGTTGAGCACCTTGGAGACCGTCGACACCGACACGCCCGCCTCCCGGGCGATCGCGGTGATCGTGACGCGCCGCCGGTCCCGTCCGCTCTGGTTCCGGTTCGTCAAGGTGGACCTCGCCTTCCTGTTGGCCGCATACTACTCCGAAAATTTTCGATGGCCGATGCGCTTTTGAAAAAGCACAATCACCGTATTGACAGGGGTTCGGGCCGATCATACTTTCCGAAATGTATCGGCAATGTTTCGAGAACATCGGCGGTCCGGGGGCGACGCCTCGGGAGGTGCGAAAGGTGTTCGACGTTTCGTTCAGAACGCGGCCGCGGCCGCTGATCGCCGCGCTGGCGGCGCTGGCGCTGGCCGCCGGCACGGCCGCGTGCGGCACCTCCGGCCCGGCCGGGGGCGGGGCCTCCGGGGAGATCCGGGCGTGGACGCTGCAGGGCGACGCCATCAACAAGGTGGAACGGGACGGCGTCGCGGCGTTCAACAGGTCCGCCGGCGCCAGGGTGCGGCTGGAGACCTTCCTCAACGACCCCTACAAGCAGAAGCTGCAGGTCGCCATGGGCGCGCCCAACGCTCCGGACGTGTTCATCAACTGGGGCGGCGGCCACCTCAAGCAGTACGTGGACGCCCGCCAGGTCGCCGACCTGACCCCGGAGTTCACCAAGGACCCGGCCTGGCTGAACAGGTTCCTCCCCGTCGTGATGAAGACCGCGCAGCTGGGCGGGCGCTACTACGGCGTCCCCGAGCGCGGCATGCAGCCGATCGTGCTGTTCTACAACAAGGACGTGTTCGCGGCCGCGGGCGCGCGGCCCCCGAAGACCTGGGACGACGTGCTCAGGCTGGTCGACACGTTCAAGGCGCGCAGGATCACCCCGTTCGCGCTGGCCGGGTCGCAGGGCTGGACCGGGCTGATGTGGCTGGAGTACCTGCTGGACCGGATCGGCGGCCCGGCCAGGTTCAAGGCGATCACCGACGGGACGCCCGGCGCCTGGCGGGACCCGGCGGTCGTCCGCGCCCTCACGATGATCCGGCAGCTGATCGACCGCGGCGCGTTCGGCACAGGCTTCGCCTCCGTCGACTACGACGTGGGCGGCGCCTCCACCCTGTTCGCCACGGGCAAGGCCGCGATGCACCTGATGGGCTCGTGGGAGTACGCGACCCAGCTCGGCCAGAACCCCGGGTTCGTCAAGAACAAGCGGATGGGCTGGGTGCCCTTCCCCACCGTCGCGGGCGGCACCGGCGACCCCCGCAACGTGGTCGGCAACCCGGCCAACTACTACTCGGTCGGCGCCGCGTCCAAGGACAGGGCGGGCGCGATCCGGTTCCTCAAGGAGTCCATGACCTCCGACGCCTACGTCAAGGGCCTCATCAGCGTGGGCGAGATCCCCGCCATCAAGGGCCTGGAGCCCACGCTGCGGACCGCGCCCGAGTCCGAGTACGCGACGTTCATCTACTCCCTGGTCGGCTCGGCGCCCGAGTTCACCCAGTCGTGGGACCAGGCGCTGACCCCGGCGGCGTCGCAGGCCCTGCTGACCAACCTGCAGAAGTTCTTCCTCGGGCAGCTCGGCCCCGAGGAGTTCACCGCCGCCATGGACAAGGTCAGATGACCAAGCGTCCGGGAGCGCTGTGGGCCGCCCCCGCGATCGCCTACTTCGCGGTGTTCGCGGTGGCGCCCATGGCGCTGGTGGCCTGTCTCAGCCTCACCACCTGGAACGGCCTCGGCGTCCCGCAGTGGGCGGGCACGGCGAACTGGGCCCGGCTGGGCGACGACGCCGCGCTGCCCGGCTCGCTGCGGCTGTCGGCGATCCTCACCGTCGCGGCCTGGTGCGTGCAGACCCCGCTCAGCCTGCTGCTCGGGGTCTGGGCGGCCGGACCCGGCCGGGGCCGGGCGGCGCTGAGCGCGGTGTTCTTCGTGCCGCTGCTGATGTCGAACGCCGCGGTCGCGCTGCTGTGGCAGTCGCTGCTGGACCCCGCCTTCGGCCTGGCCGACCTGGTCGGCCCCCTGCTGGCCGCCCGCGACGGCAACATCCTGGGCGAGCCGTCCCGGGCGCTGGCCGCCGTGGTGCTGGTGGTGTCGTGGCAGTTCGTCCCGTTCCACGTGCTGCTCTACCAGGCGGCGACCCGGCAGATCCCCGCGATGCTGTACGACGCGGCGGCCATCGACGGCGCCGGGCGGGTCCGGCGGTTCGTGTCCATCACCCTCCCCCAGCTGCGCAACACCATCGTGTCGTCCACGGTGCTGATCCTGGTGGGGTCGTTCACCTACTTCGAGACGATCCTGCTGATGACCGGGGGCGGGCCGGGCACCGCGACCCGCGTGCTGCCGCTGCACATGTACCTCACCGGGTTCTCCGCCTTCGAGATGGGGTACGCGAGCACGCTCGCGGTGCTGCTGGTCGCGGTCGGCACGACGCTGTCGATCGTCATCGTCCGCGCGACGGGCTTCGCCCGGATGCGCAGCACGCGGGAGGGCCTGTGACCCCGGCCCTGCCGCCCCGTACCCACCGGCCGCCCCGTGCCCACCGGCTGCGCCGCGCCAATCCGCTCGCCGCGCTCGGCGCGCTGGCGTGGCTGGTGGTCGTGGGGCTGCCGCTGTACTACCTGGTCGCGGTGAGCCTGCGCACCCGCGAGGACTACCTGACGGCGGGGGCGCTGTCCCCGCCGACCTCGCCCACGTTCGAGAACTACGCCACCGTCGTCGGCGGCGGCTTCGAGCGGTACCTGCTGAACACGGCCGTCGTCACGGCGGCGTCGGTGGCGCTGGTGCTGGTCCTGGCGCTCCCCGCCGCGTACGCCATCGTGCGCGGCAGCGGACGGCTGGTGCGCGCGGGCTTCTCGCTGCTGCTCCTCGGGCTGGCCATCCCCGCCCAGGCGGTGATCGTCCCGGTGTACCTGATCATCACCCGGATGCACCTGTACGACTCGCTCACCGGGATCGTGCTGCCCACGGCGGCGTTCCTGCTGCCGATGGCGGTGCTGGTCCTCACCAGCGCGCTGCGCGACATCCCCGAGGAGCTGTACGAGGCGATGGCGCTGGACGGCGGCGGCCCCGCCCGGACGCTGCGCACGCTGGTGATCCCGCTGAGCCGCCACGGCCTGGTCACCGTCGCGGTCTACGTCGCCGTCAACGCCTGGAACGGCTTCCTCTTCCCGCTGGTGCTCACCCAGTCGCAGGACCGGCGGGTGCTGACGATGGGCCTGTGGAGCCTGCAGGGCCAGTACACCTCCAACGTCCCGGCCCTGATGGCGGCGATGACGCTGTCGGTGCTGCCGGTGTTCCTCTTCTACGTGCTCGGGCGCAGGCGCCTGGTGAGCGGGCTGACCGCGGGATTCGGCAAGTGAGATCCAAGGAGACGGGCATGACCGACGACGACCGGTTCCTCCGCGTGGAGGGCAGCACGCTCGCCGACGGGACGGGCGCCCCCGTGCGCCTGAGCGGCGTGGGCCTCGGCGGGTGGATGAACATGGAGAACTTCATCACCGGCTACCCGGCGACCGAGACGCTGATGCGGCGGGCGGTGCGCGGCGTGCTGGGCGAGGAGCGGTACCGCCGCTTCTTCGACCGCCTCCTCACCGCCTTCTTCAACGAGGACGACGCGGCCCTCCTCGCCTCGCTCGGCGTCAACTGCGTGCGGATACCGCTGAACTACCGGCACTTCGAGGACGACCTCGCCCCCTTCAAGATCATCGAGGACGGGTTCCGGCACCTGGACCGGGTGGTCGGCGACTGCGCGCGGCACGGCGTCTACACCGTGCTGGACCTGCACGCCGCGCCCGGCTCGCAGAACCACCACTGGCACAGCGACAACCCCACGCACGAGCCCGCGTTCTGGCAGCACGCCCACTTCCAGGACCGGCTCGTCCACCTGTGGCGGGCCATCGCCGACCGCTACGCCGGGAACCCGTGGGTGGCGGGCTACAACCTGCTCAACGAGCCCGCCGATCCCACCGGCGAGATCATCGGCCCGTTCTACGCCCGGCTGGTGGAGGCGGTCCGGGAGGCCGACCCCCGCCACACGATCTTCCTGGACGGCAACACCTACTCCACCCGGTTCGACATGTTCGGGGAGCCGGCGGAGAACGCCGTCTACACCTGCCACGACTACGCGCTCGCCGGTTTCGTGTACGGCGGCCCCTACCCGGGCCGCACCGAAGGCGAATGGGTGGACCGCGACCAACTGGAGGACAAGTTCCTGGAGCGGACCGCCTACCAGCGCCGCACCGGAACCCCTGTCTGGGTGGGCGAGTTCGGCCCCGTCTACACCGGCGACCCCGAACGGGACGCGCAGCGCTACCAGATCCTGCGGGACCAGCTCGACATCTACGACGCCCACGGCGCGGGCTGGTCGCTGTGGACGTACAAGGACGTCGGGCTCCAGGGAATGGTGCACGCCCACCCGGACAGCCCCTACATGCGGCGGTTCGGGGAGTTCCAGGCGAAGAAGGACCGGATCGGCGCCGATCACTGGGGGTCGACCGGCGAGGGCGTGCGGCATCTGACCGAGCCCCTCCACACCTTCATGGCCGAGGAGTTCCCCGGGTTCGACCCCTACCCGTTCGGGCGGCGCAAGTTCACCGACGACCTGGTCCGCCACCTGCTGTTCGCGCAGCCGCTGACCGTGGAGTACGCGGAGCTGTTCCGCGGCCTGGACGAGGGCGGGCTGGACGCGCTGGCCGACTCGTTCGCCCTCGCCGCCTGCGCACGCCGCGAACCGCTGGTCTCGATCCTGGCCGAGCGGCTCGGCGGCTGACCCGCCCGGACGGCCGCCGCCCGGCGACCGGTCACGTGACTGATGCTCCGCGGGCCGCCCCGCCCGTAGCTTCCGGTACGACGCCGTACGACGCCGTACGACGAAGCGACCCGAGGAGCACGACGTGACCGGTCCGGCCGGAACCACCGAGCAGCAGCACCCCGACATCTCCCGCGCCGACGCGGGCGCCGTCCTGATCGACCAGTGGGACGTGGGGACCCGCGAGCGGCAGCGGGCGGGCGCCGCCGCCCTCGCGCGGCTCTGGCGCTCCGCTCCCCTCCCCGGCGGCTGCCTGTCCCGGAATCTGTACGTGAGCGACGACGGTACGGCGGTCCTGGCGTACGAGCAGTGGCGGAGCCACGAGGCGTACCGCCGGTTCGCCGAGACCGGCCGCCCGCCGCTGACCGGGGAGGTCGCGCCGGGCGTCGAGCGCCGCGAGCCCGCCGCGTACCGCCTGTACCGCACCGGTCTCACCGCGCGGGGGCGCACGCCCGGCAGCATCGTGATCATCCGGTTCGACACCCGGGACGAGCGGGCCGCCCGCGCCCTGGTGGACGGCCTGATCGAGGAGTTCGCCGGCGCCGACCTGCCCGGGGGCGGCCTCGCCTCGCACTTCCACATCGCGGTGGACGGCTCCCGGATGCTCAACTACGCCGAGTTCACGGACGCGGCCTCACACGAGGCGGTGATCGAGGCGTCCACCCGGGGCGGCAACCGGCTGGGCTCCCTGATCGCCCGGATGGACGGGGTGACACCGCTCGGTTTCCGGCGCTACACGCTGCACACGGGCGTCCCGGGGGCGCCGGTTTGACCTTGACGCAACGTCAACGTTTCTAATGAAGGCATGCGGATCGGCGAGATCGCGGCGCTGGTCGGGGTGTCCACCCGTACCGTCCGCCACTACCACCATCTGGGCCTGCTGCCCGAGCCCGAGCGGCGGGCCAACGGCTACCGGGACTACCGGCTGCGGGACGCGGTCGCCCTGGCCCGCGTCCGCCGCCTGACGGAGCTGGGGCTGTCACTGGACGAGATCCGCGACGTGCTGGCCGACGACCAGGGCAAGGAGCTGCGCGAGGTGCTTCTGGAGCTGGACGCCGACCTGGCCAGGCAGCAGGAGGCCATCGCCGCCCGCCGGGCCCGGCTGGCGGCACTGCTGTCGGAGGCGGACCTGCACCCCGAGTCGACGGTGTCGCCGGACCTGGCGGCGGTGCTGGACGCGCTGCCGCACGGCGGGTCGGAGTTCGCCGAGTTCGACCGCCAGGTGATCGCGCTGATCGAGACCGGGGTCGACGAGGCGGCCCGGGCCGAGTTCCTGGAGATGTTCCGGCCCTTCACCGAGCCCGCGGCGGTCGAGCGCGGCGAGGACCTCTACCGGCGGCTGGACGAGCTGACCGGCGTCCCGCCCGACGATCCCCGCATCGCCGAGCTGGCGGCCGACCTCGCCGATCACATCCCGGCCGAGATGGCGGCCGTGATGGTCGACAGCCTGGCGCCGCCGGGCGGGGGCGCGCCCGGCGCCGAACAGGTCCAGGGCGCCGAATGGCTGGACACGCTGCTGGGCGAGCTGCCGCCCGCCCAGCTCGCGGTGTTCCGGCGGATGGTGGCCCTCCTCATGGAGAGACGGTGACAACGTGTTGGTGAAGATCGCGCGTGCCGCGCTACTGGCCGTGTTCCCCGCCGAGCTGACGCTGGTCGTCCTGCTGCTGTCGGGGGCCGATGTCCCCGCCGGGCTGATCCTGGCGGCCGAGGCCGCCGTGCCGGCGGTGCTGGCCCTGGAGCTCACGGTGGCCTGCCGGGTGTTCGCCGCCGCCCGCCGGGACGGGGCCGACCGCCGGGCGGCGCTGCGCGAGGTCCGCGACCGGCTCGTCCCCCGGCAGGTCCTCCGGCTGGCCGGCTTCGAGCTGAAGGGCAACCACAGCCTGCTGCTGTGGGCGGCCCGCCGCCGGTCGGGCGTTCCCGAGGGCGCCGTCGAGGTCTCCTACGCGCGCGAGCAGACCTTCACCCAGTCGCTGTGGCTCTTCGCGATGACGGTGGAGCTGGTGGGCTTCGAGATCCTGCTGCGCGGGCTCGGCGTGCCGGACTGGCTGCGGATCCTGGTCCTGGTGGTGGACGTGTACGGACTGCTGATGGCGCTGGGGATGTGGGCGGCCTGCGTCACCCGCCCGCACGTGGTCACCCGCGACGAGCTGCGGCTGCGCTCCGGCGCGTACTTCGACGCGCGGATTCCGCGGGACCGGATCGCCGCGGTCCGCTCCGTCCGCAACCTCAACGAGACCGGCCTCATCCGCGTCGAGGACGGCACCGCCGCCGTGGTGGTCGCCTCGCGGACCAACCTGGTCGTCGAACTGACCGAGCCGGTCACCATCGTCCGGCCGATGGGCGCCCGCGCCGAGGTCCGCGCGATCCGGTTCTTCGCCGACGACCCCGCCGCCGCGCTGACCGCCCTCCGCACGTCCCCCGCCCCCGCTCCCTCCCCCGAGCTCGCCCTCGAACCGTGACGACCGCGTAGTCTTCCGATCATGAACCACCCGCCGCCCGTGCCCGCCGTGCCTTCCGGCCATCCGGATCGGCTCCGCTGGAACGCCAAGTACGAGGCCGCCCCGCGGCCCTCGTTCAAGGCCCACCCGGCGGCGGCGCGGGCGCTGGCCGTGCCGCCCCCGGACGGCCCGGTCCTCGACCTGGCCTGCGGCCCGTCGGGCTGCGCCCTGCTGGCCGCCGGGTCCGGCCGCGAGGTGACGGCGGTGGACGTCTCCGAGACCGCCCTGGACCTGCTCGGCGAGGAGGCCGGGCGGCGCGGGCGGCGCGACCTGATCACCCTCGTCCACGCGGACCTGGCCGTGTGGACGCCGCCGCCGCGCGCCTTCGCGCTGGTGGTGTGCACCGGCTTCTGGGACCGGAGGGTGTTCGGACCGGCCGCCGAGGCGGTGATGGACGGCGGGCTCCTGGCCTGGGAGGCGTTCACCTCCGACGCCCGCCGCGAGCGCCCGTCGCTGCCCGCCGAATGGTGCCTGCTCCCCGGCGAGCCCGCGACGCACCTGCCCGGCCCGTTCGTCGTCCTCGACCAGCGGAACGTCCCGGACGAGCCGGGTGCTCCCAGGCGGCGGCTGCTGGCCCGGCGCGGCGGGTCCGGGTGAGATCCGAGTGAAACCGGCGAATCACGGTAAGGGAGCAGGGACGAAGATCCTGCCATGACACCCGCACGACACCCGAAGGAAGGGGGCCGGTGATGGCCCGCACCATCGCGACGAACCAGACCGTGGGGCTGCCCGAACTGCTGGAGTTCGTCCGGCCTCGGCACCGCGCGCTGCTGCTCACCGCCCGCGCCGACGGGCGCCCGCAGGGCTCGCCGGTGACCTGCGGCGTGGACGACGCCGGCCGGGTGGTCGTCTCCACCTATCCCGAGCGCGCCAAGGTCCGCAACGCCCGGCGCGACCCCAGGGTCAGCGTGATCGTCCTGTCCGACGAGTGGAACGGGCCGTGGGTCCAGATCGACGGCCGGGCCGAGGTGATCGACGCGCCCGAGTCGGTGGAGCCGCTCGTGGAGTACTTCCGCAACATCTCCGGCGAGCATCCCGACTGGGACGAGTACCGCGCGGCGATGGTCGAGCAGGGCAAGTCGCTGATCCGGATCAGCCCGGAGGGCTGGGGCCCCATCGCGACGGGCGGTTTCCCGGCCCGGCTCGCCACCGAGGACTGAGCGCCGTGCGAGCGATCAGCCAGGACGTCCTGGGCGGCGTCGAGGTGCTCAAGGAGATCGACCTGCCGCGCCCCGACCCCGGGCCCACCGAGGTCCTGGTCCGCGTGCACGCGGCGGGCGTCAACCCGACCGACTGGAAGCACCGGGCGTACGGGCTTTTCCTGGGGCAGCCGCCGTTCGTGCTGGGCTGGGAGCTGTCGGGCGTGGTGGAGGAGACCGGCCTGGGCGTGACCCTGCACAAGCCGGGCGACGCGGTGTTCGGGATGCTGAAGTACCCGCAGGGGGCCGGGGCGCACGCCGAGTACGTCTCCGCCCCGTCCCGCTACTTCGTCCCCAAGCCCGAGAACCTCGACCACATACAGGCCGCGGCGCTGCCGCTGGCGGGGCTGACCGCCTGGCAGGCGCTGGTCGACACCGCGGGCCTGGAGGCCGGGCAGCGCGTGCTGATCCACGCGGCCGCGGGCGGGGTCGGGCACCTGGCGGTGCAGATCGCCAAGGCCCGCGGCGCGTACGTGATCGGCACCGCCAGCGAGCCCAAGCACGCCCTGCTGCGCGGGCTGGGCGCGGACGAGCTGATCGACTACCGCACCACCGACTTCGCCGAGGCGGTCCGGGACGTGGACGTGGTGCTGGACACCATCGGCGGCGAGTACGGCCCGCGGTCGGTGCGGACGCTGCGCCCGGGCGGCGTGATCGTCACCATCACCCCGCGCGACGTGCGGATCGGTGACGCACCCGGCGTCCGCAGCGAGGTGCTGCTGGTCGAGCCCGACCAGCAGGGCATGAAGGAGCTGGCGGCGCTGGCCGGGGCGGGACGGCTGCGCGCCCAACTCGACACGGTGGTGCCCCTGGAGGAGGCCGCCAGGGCGCACGAGCGCGGCGAGACGAACCGGACCACCGGGAAGATCGTCCTGTCCGTCGTCCACCGGCCTCGATGAACCGAGCCCGGCCTCAGTTCTGCGGGCGCCAGGGGGACTCGGGCCGGGTGGGCCGCGGCGCGGCGGCCACCCGCAGCGCGTAGGTGGGCGTCTCGCCGTACGGCGGCGGAACGGTCCCGAGGTACTCGTGCCCGGTCATGTGGCACCAGGCGGCCAGGTCGAGCGGTGCGGCCGGGTCGCTGGCCATCAGGTGGACGACCGTCCCGGCGGCCATCTCGGCCAGCCGGCCGCGCAGTTCCAGCAGCAGCCGCACGCAGGAGCGGTCGCCGCCGTCGATCACGACCGGCCCGGCGTCGACGCCCGTGTCACCACCCGCGTCGCCCTCCGCCATGCGCCTCGCCCCCTGCCGTTGAGCGCCTCTGCCGGTCGATCATAAACCCGTTTGGCACGGGCCCGCGGGCGCGCTAAAGTGCCTCCCGCTTCTTTTCGAGGCAGGCGCCCGCACCATGCCTGAGGGTCGCAACGAACCGGAGTTCCTCCGGGGCGGGATCCGGAGTCCGCCGCCTCCCCTTCTTTCCTGCCGACACCTTCCCGCCGACACCGCGACCCGAAAGCCGAGGCCGTCCTGCCATGGCCGATTCCTCCGGCGCGCCCGCCGACCCTGCCCTCGACCACGCCGAGCCCGAGATCCGGGCCGAGCGCGCGTACCTGGCGACCGCCCGCGCCGCGCTGCACCGGATGCACCACGACGTCGTCACCACCGAGACCCAGCTGACCGCCGCCGCCGAGGACAACGACAACTACGCCGAGCGGCTGTTCCAGAAGCGCGCCCGCGAGCTGCGCGCCCTGCTGCTGGTCGACCTGCCCGACGTGCCGCTGTTCTTCGGCCGCCTCGACTTCGACCCCGGCGCCGCCCACCCGGGCTCGACCGGCGCCGAGCGGCTCTACATCGGGCGGCGGCACGTCCACGACGGCGCCGGGGACCCGCTGGTCATCGACTGGCGGGCGCCGATCTCCACCGCGTTCTACCGCGCCACCCGCGACGACCGGCAGGGCGTGCGGCTGCGCCGCCGGTACGGGTTCTCCGGCGCCGCCGAGCTCACCGCCTACGAGGACGAGCCGCTGGCCGGCCCCGGCGTGGACGGTGACCGGGCCGGGGCGTTCCTGGCCGCCGAGATCGAACGCCCCCGCTCCGGGCCGATGCGCGACATCGTCGCCACCATCCAGCCCGAGCAGGACGACCTGGTCCGCGCCCCGCTGGAGCGGACCGTCTGCGTGCAGGGCGCCCCCGGCACCGGCAAGACCGCCGTCGGGCTGCACCGCGTCGCCTACCTCCTCTACACCGAGCGCGACCGGCTCGGCCGCACGGGCATCGCCGTCGTCGGGCCGAACCGCTCGTTCCTGTCCTACATCCGGCGGGTGCTCCCGGCGCTGGGCGAGGTCAACGTCACCCAGACCACCGTCGAGGAGCTGATCGGCCGCGGCCCCGCGCACCACCGCGAGGACCCGGCGGTCGCCCGCCTCAAGGGCGACGCCCGGATGGCGGAGGTGCTGCACCGCGCGCTGTGGTCGCACGTCACCCGGCCCGCCGAGGGGCTGGTGTACGCCAAGGGCGTCTACCGGCACCGGGTGGCCGACCACGAGGTCAGCGAGATCGTCGCCGGGCTGCGCGGCGCCATGCGGTACGGCCCGGGCCGCGCGGCCGCCGCCAAGCGGATCGCCCACGCGGTCCTGGTGCAGATGGAGCGGCGGGGGGAGTCGCCCGACGACCGCACCCACAACGCCGTCGCCCGTTCCAAGCCCGTCCGGCAGCTGCTCGACGCGGTGTGGCCGAAGGTCACGCCCGAGCAGGTGCTGTTCCGGCTGCTGTCGGACGCGGAGTTCCTCGCCAGGTCCGCCCGGCGCGACCTCACGCAGGAGGAGCAGGAGCTGCTGCTGTGGCGCAGGCCGCCCAGGTCGTGGCGCTCGGCGAAGTGGTCGGACGCCGACACCGCGCTGCTGGACGAGCTCTCCGACCTCGTCGAGCGCACCGCCTCGATCGGCCACATCGTCCTCGACGAGGCCCAGGACCTCAGCCCCATGCAGTGCCGCGCCGTCGGGCGGCGCTGCGCCACCGGCTCGATGACGGTGCTCGGCGACATCGCGCAGGGCACCGCCCCGTCGGCGGTCGGCGACTGGGCGGCGCTGCTGCGCCACCTCGGCAAACCGGACGCCCGGCTGGAGACGCTGGAGCGCGGCTACCGCGTCCCGGCGCAGATCATCGACTTCGCGGCGCGGCTGCTCCCCGAGATCGCCCCGGGGCTGGGCGCCCCCACCTCGGCCCGCCGCTCCCCCGGCGCGCTGCGCGTCGCCGCCGCAGCGCCCGAGGGGCTGCCGGACGCGGTGGCCGCGACCTGCCGCGAGCACCTGAAGGGCGAGGGGTCGATCGGCGTCATCACCGCCGACGCCGCCCTGCCCGCGCTGCACCAGAGGCTGCTGGCGGAGGGCCTGGAGGCGGCGTCGCTGGAAGAGAACGAGAACGCGATGGAGGACGCGCGGCTGGTGTGCGTCCCGGCGACCCTGGCCAAGGGCCTGGAGTTCGACACGGTCGTCCTCGTCGAACCGGCCGGGATCGTGAACGCGGAGCCGCGCGGGCTGCACCGCCTGTACGTCGCGCTCACCCGCGCCGTCAGCGCGCTGCACGTGCTGCACGCCGCGCCGCTGCCCGCCGCCCTCCGCGAGGCCGCCTGAGCGCGGCCGGGCGGGAGGATCAGCGGGAGACCTCGAACACCCGGAGCACCCGGTCGGGGGTGGCGAAGACCTGGCGCCACCCCGGCCGGTTCCCGCTGGTGTCGCCCCACGTCCTGCGCGCCTCCATCTTGCAGTACGGGCAGACCTTCCCCCGCTCGGTGTCGTAGAACACCACGAGGTCGCCGGCGGCCGGGCCGGGCTTCCCCGGGCGGGACACGAGGATCTCGGCCCGCCACGCCTCGCCCCCGAACGGCCCGCTGCGGTAGACGGCCAGGATCCGGCGCGTGTCGGGGTCGGTCCACACGCGGCGGTACGTGCCGTCGCGGTCGTGCATCCAGCCCCGGAACGCCTCCATCTGCGTGGCGCCGCCGGCCCTGGTCTGCGGTGTCGCCCACCAGCCGCTCGCCGCGACCCCGGAGACCACGGCCGCCGCGGCGAGGACGGCCACGGCGGGCAGCACGACCCGTACGCGCCCCCGGTCCGGAAGGCGGGCGGCCAGGAGCATCGCCAGCAGCCACAGCGCCGCCAAGCCGCCGAGCACGAACGCGGGGAAGATCGGGAACCAGTAGCGGATGAGCTGGAGCCTCAGCTTGGGGGCGCTCGGGTCGATCACTCCGCCGAGCAGCGTCAGCGGCACCCAGAACAGCGCGCACAGCGCCGCGGGCAGGACCAGCCGGCGCGGCCAGGCCAGCGCGCCCAGCAGGGTGGCGCCGATCATCGCGACCAGCAGGCCGCCCTCGGGGTAGTGGTCCCGCAGCGTGTTGGGCAGGCGCAGGACGTACATCATCCGGGGCTTGTCCCGGTACGTCGAGGCGATCTCGGGACGGGACGGGCCGCTGCCGTGCCCGGTGATCGCCAGCAGCCGGGCCAGCGGATCGCCGTACAGCCGCCAGCACAGCAGCAGCTCGGTCACGCCCAGCACGACGATCGGCGCCGCCGTCCACGCCAGCCCGGCCAGGCCCGCCCGGCGCCACAGCAGCACCGGGATGACGGGCCAGAGGAAGACGATGAACTCGCGGGTCATGTACGACCAGCCGAGCAGCGCCCCGAGCCCCACCAGCACCCAGACGCTCGGCGGATCGTCCCGTTTGCGGACGGCGACCGCGATCGCGAGCGCGCAGGTGAACAGCCCGACCGCCAGCACGTCGGGCAGCAGGTCGGTCGAGTCGTTGAAGACCGGCGTGGCCGCGACCACGGCCACGCCCGCCGCGACGCCGACCGGCCGGGAGAACAGCAGCGTCCCCAGCGCGTAGGTGCCGAGCAGCAGGGACAGCGTCGCCAGCACCGGCACGACCGCGTACGCCGCCTGGGAGTACCCGAACACCTTCACCGCGAGGGCGGCCGGGACGACCAGGCCGAACCGCGTGAGCTGGTGCGTCTCCGTCCCCTCGGTGACGGGGTCGGGGAACCGGCGCGCGGCCAGCATGTAGTTGAGCTGGTCCGACGGGGCCGGGACGCGCAGGTGGGCCAGCAGCACCACCAGCCAGGCCAGGCCCAGCAGCCCGGGGACCAGCCAGGCCCGCGCCGCCCGGCCGCGGCGACCGGCCGGGGCGGCGTCCTCTTCCTTGGTCGATGTCGCTCCGAGGCTGGCGATCACGGCGCTAACCTGCCAGTCCGCGGCCGCGGAGCGGGTGCCGACACGGTAAACGCCCGGTGAATTCGGGCCCGGGACCGGGCGTGACGTCACCCTCGGGACGCTTGGCTCCTCCCGGCCGCCGAGCGGTGCAGCAGGACCGACACCGCCGCGGCCACGGCGGCGAAGGCGCCCAGGGTCAGGCAGACCGCGCGCAAGGCGCCGGTGAAGGCCGCGCCCTCCAGGTGCCCGCCGCTCAGGGCGGCCAGCAGCGCGCCGACCACCGCGAGCATGACGGTCTCGGTGACGAGCCGGGCGGTGTTGAACATGCCCGAGGCGGTCCCGGCCCGCTCGGGCGGGACGCCGCCGATCGCCATCCCGTCCAGCACGCCGTTCGACACCCCCACGGCCGCGCCGAGCAGGACGAACGGCGCGAGGAGGCGGGCGGGCGTGGCGTCCGGTCCGATGGTGGCCAGCAGCAGCACGCCGGCGCCGGCGACCGCGACCGGCCCGGCCACCAGGACCGGGGCGGGCAGCCGGCGGGCCAGCGCCGCACCGGCCGCCGGCAGCAGCACGGTCGGGACGGTGAGCATGAGCAGCCAGGCGCCGGCCGTCCCGGCGTCCAGGCCGACCACGGTGATCAGGTACGAGGGCAGGTACACCACCAGCGGCACCAGCACGCCCATCAGCGCGCCCGCCGCGGCGGCCAGGGCCAGGAAGGGGCGCTCGGCCAGCAGGTCCAGCGCGAACATCGGGTCGGGGCGGCGCCGCTCGATCCGGACGAGCGCGACGGCCATGGCCGACGCGGCGGCGAACGCGGCGACGACCAGCGGGTGCCCGAAGCCGAGCGCGGGCCCCTCGTCCAGCGCGAAGATCAGGACCAGCAGCGCCCCGGTGAACAGGGCCGCGCCGGGCCGGTCGACCGTCCGTCCCGGCTCTCCGGGGACGGGCGGCAGCGCGCGGACCAGCGCCAGGGCGGCCGCGGCGAAGCCGGCCGGGACGGCCAGGACGGCGCGCCAGCCCAGCGCGTCCACCAGCACGCCGCCAAGGGTGGGCCCGAACGCCAGCCCGACGCCGAGCACGGTCCCGACCAGCCCGAACGCGCGGGCGCGGGCCCGGGGGTCCTGGAAGGTGGCGGCCAGCAGCGCCGACCCGCCCGTGGTGGCCGCGGCGGCGCCGATCCCGGCGGCGGCGCGGGCCAGGTCGAGCACCACGATGTGCTGGGCCAGGGCGCCGGCGACGCCGCCGCCGCAGAACAGCGCCAGGCCCCAGGCGAAGATCCGGCGCCGTCCGAAGACGTCGGCGAGCGAGCCGGTGAGCAGCAGGAAGCCCGCGTAGCAGGCGTTGTAGCCGTTGACGACCCACTGGGCGGCGGGCAGCCCGGCGTCCAGGTCGGCCCGGATGCCGGGCAGGGCGACCGAGGCGCCGGTGATCGTCAGCGGGATGGTCAGCATCGACGCCAGCACGACGCCCAGGACGAGCAGCCGCCGGGCGGTGGAACGAGCAAAGGAAGGGGAGAGTGTGTCGGACACGGAACGCTCCGCGGATCGATGGCGGAGCCGGGCAGCGCTGAGCGCCGCACCGGCGCTGGAGCTGATGCGGCGAAGCGTGGAGCCGTGGGTTACCCGGGGTGCACGCCGCCGCTACGGGCGGCGTGATCATTCGACTCGGGCATGATCGCCATCATAGTCGACACGGGCCTATATGCCTCGGATATGCGCCCCCTGTTCACCCCTCGAGAGTGATTTGTCTTTTTCGCCGGGCATACCCTACGATTCCGCTGAACTTAGGCATGCCTTACCTATGTGATAGGTGGCCTGCCCTCTTTGAAGTGAAGGTGGCGGCGGGTGGGCGGGATGCGCGGCAGGCGGCTCGCCGTGGTGGCGGGGTGCGCCGTACTCCTGGTGGCGGCGACGCTGGCCAGCCTGGCCGTGGGCAGCCGCGGCATCGCCCCCGGACACGTCCTGGACGCGCTGCTGCGCCCCGACGGCGGCGAGGAGAGCACGATCGTCCGGTCGATGCGGGTGCCGCGCACCGTCACCGGGCTGGCGGTCGGCGCCGGGCTGGCGCTGGCCGGGGTGCTGATGCAGGCCCTGACCCGCAACCCCCTCGCCGATCCCCGGCTGATGGGCGTCACGTCCGGCGCGTCCCTGGGGGTCGTCGTCGCGATCAGCGTGTTCGGGCTGACGACGCTGCCCGCCTTCGTGTGGTTCGGCATCGTCGGCGCCGCCGTGGCCGGTGCGTTCGTCTATGTGCTGGCGGCCCGCGCGCGGGACGGGGCGTCGCCGGTCACGCTGGCTCTCGCGGGCACCGCCCTGGACGCCTCGCTCACCGGCGTCGTCGTCGGAGTGCTCACCGTCGACGCGCAGACCTTCGACACCTACCGGTTCTGGGCCGTCGGCTCGCTGGCCGGGCGGCCCCCCGAGGTCGCCCTGTGGATGCTGCCCTTCCTGGCCGCCGGGACGGTGCTGGCCTTCGGCGCGGCGCGCGGGCTGGACGCGCTCGCTCTCGGCGACGACGTGGCGCGCGGCCTGGGCCGCAACGTCGGCCGGGTCCGGCTGCTGGCCGCGGTGGCCGCCGTCGTGCTCACCGGCGCGGCGGTCGCCGCCGCCGGTCCGATCGGGTTCGTCGGGCTGGCGGTGCCGCACCTGGCGCGCGGCCTGGTCGGCGCCGACCACCGCTGGGTACTGGGCGTCTCGCTGCTGCTCGGGCCCGCGCTGCTGCTGGCCGCCGACGTGCTCGGCCGCCTGATCGTGCCGCCCGCCGAGGTCCGCGCCGGTGTCGTCACCGCGCTGCTGGGCGCCCCGTTCCTCATCCTGCTGGTCCGCCGCGGACGGACGGTGACCGCGTGAAGACCGCTCATCCCGTCGCGGGCCATGTGGTCGTGGGCCGCGGGCCGGTGGCGTTCGTGGTGCGGCGCCGCCCGGTCGTCGCCGGCGCCGTGCTCGCGGTGCTGACCGGCGTCGCCGTGGTCGTCTCCCTGGGCGTGGGCAGCACGTTCGTCCCGCCGGGCGATGTCGTGCGCGCGCTGGCGGGGGACGGGCCGTTCGTCGTCGTCGTGCAGGACCTGCGGCTGCCGAGGATCGCGGTCGGGCTGGCGGTCGGGCTGCTGCTCGGCCTGGCCGGCGCGCTGCTGCAGTCGATCAGCCGCAACCCGCTCGCCAGCCCGGACGTGGTGGGCGTCACCCAGGGCGCGGGGCTCGTCGCCACCCTCGGGATGAGCGCGGGCATGGGCGCGGTCTGGCTGGGACCGGCCGCGCTGGTCGGCGGCCTGGCCGCGGCCGCGGTCGTGTTCGCGCTGTCCTGGCGGTACGGGCTGGCCGCGAACCGGTTCGTGCTGTGCGGGATGGCCGTCGCGCTGGCGCTGCGGGCGCTGACCGAGGTGATCATCGTCGACGCCGACCCGATCGAGGGGCAGCAGGCGCGGATCTGGCTGGCGGGCAACCTGGGCGGGCTCGGCTACGCCGAGGCCCGCGCGCTGCTGATCCCGCTGCTCCTGCTCGCGCCCCTGCTGCTGTGGGCGGGACGGGCCCTGGACACCGCGGCCCTCGACGACGAGGTGGCCCGCGGGCTGGGCGTCCGGGTCGTGCGGCGGCGGGTCGCGCTCGGCGCCGTCGCGGTGGTGCTGGCCGCCCTGGCCACCTCGCAGGCGGGCGCCGTCGACTTCGTCGCGCTCGCCGCGCCGCAGCTCGCCCGCCGCCTCGTCCGCGCCGAACGTCCCCCGCTGGCCTGCGCCGCGCTCACCGGCGCGCTGCTCACCGTCGTGGCCGACCTGGTCGCCAGGACGGCGTTCGCGCCGATCCAGCTGCCGGTCGGGGTGCTCACCGCGGCGCTCGGCGGGCCCTACCTGCTGTGGCTGCTCGTACGGAGGAAGAAGGCATGACCACCGAGGAGAAGGCGCGTCCCCCGGTGCGGCTGACCGCGCGCGGGCTCAGCGTCGGCTACGGCAACCGCCTCGTCATCGAGGACCTGGACCTGGAGCTGCCCGGCGGCGCGTTCACCGTGATCGCCGGGCCCAACGCCTGCGGGAAGTCGACGCTGCTGCGCACGCTGGCCCGGCTGCTGGAGCCGCGCGGCGGCAGCGCCCTCATCGACGGCGCCGACGTGCACGCGCTGCCCTCCCGCGAGCTGGCCCGCCGCCTGGGCGTCCTGCCGCAGAGCCCGGTCACCCCCGAGGGGCTGAGCGTGGCCGACCTGGTGGCGCGCGGCCGCCAGCCCCACCAGCGGTGGTTCCGGCAGTGGAGCACGGCCGACACCGACGCCGTGGAGCGGGCGCTGAGCCTGACCGGGCTGGACGAGCTGCGCGACCGCCCGGTGGACGCGCTGTCGGGCGGCCAGCGGCAGCGGGTGTGGATCGCCATGACGCTCGCCCAGGACACCGACGCGCTGCTCCTCGACGAACCCACCACGTTCCTCGACCTGGCCCACCAGGTGGAGGTCCTCGACCTGCTGCGGCGGCTCAACCGCGGGGGCCGGACGGTCGTGGCGGTGCTGCACGACCTCAACCAGGCCTGCCGGTACGCCGACCACCTGGTGGTGATGAAGGCGGGCCGGGTCGTCGCCCAGGGCCCGCCCGGCGAGGTCATGGACGCCGACCGCCTCGAGGACGTGTTCGGCCTGGGCGGCGTGGTCGTCCCGTGCCCGGTGACAGGGGCCCCGCTGGTCATTCCGAACGCGCCGGCCTGACCGGTCCGTGGGGGGCGTCCCGCAGTGAGAACGCCCCCCGACAACATTCGCCCCCACAGAAAGCAGGTGGCACACGTGAAGTTCCTTGGACTCGGCCGGAGGCTGGGTGCGGCGGTCGCCGGTGTGATGGCGGCCGGACTCGTTCTGACCGCCTGCGGAAGCGGCGACGCCGAGTCGTCGGGCCCCACCCGCACCGTCAAGCACGCCATGGGCGAGACGAAGGTGCCCGAGAGCCCCCGGCGCGTCGTGGTCCTCGACACCGACAAGCTCGACACCCTGAAGTCCCTCGGCCTGACCCCGGTCGGCAGCGTGCTGCCGGGCGAGGCGGGCGGCATGCCCAAGTACCTCGGCGGCGAGTTCGCCAAGGTCAAGGTCGTGGGAACGACCCAGCAGCCGGACGTCGAGGCGATCGCCTCGCTGCGGCCCGACCTGATCCTGGGCTCGAAGTTCCGCCAGGAGAAGTTCTACGGCGAGCTGTCGAAGATCGCCCCGACCGTTTTCACCGAGCTGGTCGGGATCACCTGGAAGCAGAACTTCCTGCTGGACGCCGAGGCCGTCGGCAAGAAGGCCGAGGGGCAGCAGAAGCTGCAGGCCTACGAGGCGCGCGCCAAGGAACTGGGCAGGTCGCTCGGCGATCCCGCGCGGCTCAAGGTCAGCGTGATCCGGTTCATGCCCGACGAGCTCCGCCAGTACGGGCCGGACTCCTTCTCCGGCATCGTGCTGCGCGACGTCGGGGCCGGCCGTCCCAAGCTGCAACTGCTGGAGGACAAGAGCGACAAGCGGATGGCCCCGCTCAGCCCGGAGCGCATCGCCGACGCCGACGGCGACATCGTCTTCGTCGCGGCCTACGGGGAGAAGGCCGCGCAGGAGCAGGCCAAGGTCACGGCCGGGCCGCTGTGGCAGAAGCTGGGCGCGGTCAAGGCCGGGCGCGCCCATGTGGTCGACGACGAGATCTGGATGACCGGCATCGGCGTCACCGCCGCCGGGAAGCTCCTGGACGACCTGCAGAAGTACCTCACGCCGCTGGCCGAGAAGTAAGGCACCGCCGAACGAGAGGCGCCGTCTCCCCTGGACATGGGGGGCGGCGCCTCCGGCGTTCGCCAGGTCTCAGCCGGCGCGGTCGGCGAGGCTTCTGGGGCGCAGGTCGGTCCAGTTCAGCCGGACGTACTCCAGGCAGCGCTCGCGCTCCTCCGGCCCGTACACGGTGGTCCATCCGGCGGGCACGTCGGCGAACTCGGGCCACAGCGAGTGCTGGTTCTCCTCGTTCACCAGGACGAGGAACCGGCCGTCGGTGTCGTCGAAGGGGTTGGTCATCGGTCAGGCCTCCTGGGCGACGCGGGCGCTGCGCCCGGCGATGGAACGGACGATGTCCCCGGTGCGGACCGCGATCATCGACAGCAGCGACGAGGCGATCCCGTGCGTGTGCTCGGTGGCCCCCTGCAGGTACACCGCCCAGCCGCACTCGGGTCCGGTGGCGAGCCGGTAGTCGCGCTCGACCACCAGGCCGCCGCCGGGCGCGGTCCGGCAGTGCTCGGCGGCCTCGCCGAGCAGGTCGAGCGGGCTGCGCTCGCGGTATCCGGTGGCGCAGACCAGCGCGTCGGCCTCCAGCGCGGTCACCTCCCCGGACGGCAGGAAGCACACCTTGAGGTCCACGGCGCCGTCCCCGGCCCGGACGTCCAGGACCCGGGACACGTTCATGATCCGCAGCCGTTCGGTTCCGGCGACCTTCTCGGCGTACGCGCGCCGGTACAACTCGTCGATGAGGTCGAGGTCGACGACGGAGTAGTTGGTGTTGCGGGAGTAGTCGAACAGCATCCGCTTCACGTCGTCGGGCGCCTGGTAGTAGTGGTCGACGGCCTGCGGGTCGAAGATCCGGTTGGCGAAGGCGCTGTCGTCGGCCGGCGAGTACCCGTACCGGGTGAAGACCGCGCAGACCTCCGTGCGGGGGTAGCGGCCGTGCAGGTGCTCGACGGCCTCGGCGGCGCTCTGCCCGGCGCCCAGCACCACCAGCCGGCGCGGCTCGCCCTCGCGGGCGTCCAGCTCCTCCAGGCGGGTGAGGAGGTCCTCGGTGTGCCAGATCCGCTCGCCCTGCCGCACGCCGTCGGGCAGCACCGGCTCCAGCCCGGCCCCGATGACGAGGTTGCGGGCCAGGCAGGTGTGCAGCTCGTCGTCGTGCCGCACCACCACCTCGAGGGTGTCGGCGTCGTGCGGGCGGACCGCGACCACCTCCGCCCCGTACCGCACCATGCCGGAGAACGAGGCGGCCACCCACTCCAGGTAGTCGTGGAACTCCAGCCGCGTCGGGAACATCGTCTTGTGGTTGATGAAGTCGACCAGGCGGTCCCGGGAGTGCAGGTAGGACACGAAGGAGTACCGGCTGGTCGGGTTGCGCAGGGTCACCAGGTCCTTCAGGAAGTTCACCTGCATCGTGGCGCCCTCGATGAGCATGCCGCGGTGCCACCCGAAGGCAGGCTGCTTCTCGAAGAAGACCGCGTCCACGCCGGAGCCGTACTCCTCCTCCAGAGCCACGGCCAGGGCCAGATTGGAGGGTCCGAAACCGATGCCCACAACGTCATGGACGGGTGTCGCCATGTGCGCCTCTCACTCAATAGTCGTGCGGGGGGCCAAAGTCGTACGGGGCCAGGGAACGGGCCCCTCCGCGGCCGCCGGCCCCGGATGCCGCGGAGGGGCGGGCGGTCAGCCCGTCTTCTCCGCCTTGGCGGCCTGGGCGATCTTCGGCACGATCTGGTCGACCACGTAGGGGACCGACAACGCGGTGGGGGTGCGCAGCGGCCAGAACGCCTTGAGGTCGAGCGCCACGTACGCGCCCCGCTTGACCACGCCGAGGTCGGCGAAGACCTTGTTGCCCTCGATCTTCTTCTGCGTGGCCGGGTCGTCGTTGTAGTGGCTGATCAGGACGTCCACGTCCAGGACCGAGACCTTCTCCATGCTCAGCTCGGCGGCGAAGCCCTCGCCGGGCAGCGTGGCGAGGGTGTCGGGCAGCTTCATGCCGAACTGCTCCAGCATCTTGACGCTGGTGTCGTCCTTGGACTTCATCACGGCGATGTTCCCGGAGGGCATGACGCTGGTGAACGCGAAGCCCTTGCCGTTCAGCTCGGGGTGCGCCGTCTTGACCGAGCCGATCTTGGCCTCGACGTCGGCGACCAGCTTGTCGCCCTCGGCCTTGAGCCCGACGGCCTGCGCGACCTGCCGGGTGATGTCCTGCCAGGAGTCCTCGGCCGGGCCCGTCTGGTACGCGGTGGTCGGCGCCAGCTCCTTGAGCTTGGCGTACTCCTTGTCGATCGTGAAGTCGCCGCCGGCCAGGATCAGGTCGGGGCGCAGCTTGGCGATCTCCTCCAGGTTGAACCCGGACTCCGCCGGCTTCAGCAGCGTGGGCTTGGTCCCGGTGACCTTGGACGCGGTCCAGGGGGCCAGGCCGTCGGGCTGGACGCCGGTCAGCTCGGTCATCCCGACCGGCTGGACGCCCAGGGCGAGCAGGGCGTCCTGGTCGACCTCGCCGAGCGCGACGATCCGCTCCGGCTTCTTCTCGATCGTGGCGGTGCCGAGCTTGTGGGTGAGGGTGACGGGGTACGCGCCCCCGGACCCGCCACCGGCGGAGGTCTCCGCGGGCTCGTCGTCGCCGCAGGCGGCCACGAGGCCGAGGCTCAGCAGCAGAGCCCCGGCCGCGGCCAGGCGGCGCATGGTGGAGCCTCTTCTATCGCGGGGCATGGGGGGTCTCCCCTCCACAAGGATTCGGCGCATGGGGGTCGTCCTTCCTGACAGTGGGGTAACGGTCCCGGACCGGTTCCGGGGTGGTCTGGTGGGGTCGGGCCGCACGCCTGGCTCCTATCCGAGCCGGTCGAGCAGCCGGGCGACCGTCGGCGCGGCCAGCAGCGTGGCGATCTTCAGGTCGGCGCAGCCCGGCTCCCGCCGGATCCGCCTCACCAGCTTCATCGCCAGCAGCGAGTGGCCGCCGAGGTCGAAGAAGTCGTCGTCGGGGCCGACCTCGTCCACGCCGAGCACCTCGGCGAAGACGCGGCACAGCGCGGCCTCGCGGTCGCCGTCGCGGGGCCCCGCCGGTCCGGCGGCCTCGCCGGTGACGCTGCGGGCGGTGAGCGAGGCGGGCAGCGCCCCGACCCGGACGCCGGGGTCGTCGGCGACGGCCTCCATCAGGCCGGTCAGGGCGCCGGCGAGGGTGCCGATCGTGGCGTCGTCGAACAGGTCCGCCGAGTAGTCCACGATCAGCTGGAGCGAGCCGGGCGCCTCGCGGAAGATGAAGTCCAGGTCGAACTTGGCCGCGCCGGGCCCGAACAGCGCCTCGCGCTGCTCCAGCCCCGGGAAGCGCACGTCCCCGACGCCCTGGTTCTCGTATCCGACCATCACCTGGAACAGCGGGTTGCGGCCGGGCGCGCGGGGCGGCCGGAGCGCCTCGACGACCGCCTCGAACGGCAGGTCCTGGTGGGCGAGCCCGGCCAGCACCGCCTCCCGGACGCGGCCGAGCAGCTCGGTGAACGTGGGGTCGCCGGACACGTCGGCGCGCAGCACCAGCGTGTTGACGAAGAACCCGACCAGGTCGCGGGCCGCGTCGTCGGTGCGCCCGGCGACGGGGCTGCCCAGCGGGACGTCGTCGCCCGCGCCCATGCGGTGCAGCAGCGCGGCCACCGCGGACTGGCACACCATGAACATGGTGGCGCCGTTGCCGCGGGCCAGCTTGCGGAGCCGGTCGACCAGGCCGGGCGGCAGGTCGACGGTGCGGGTGGCGCCGCGCTGCCCGACGGTGGCGGGCCGGGGCCGGTCCACCGGCAGCGGGATCTCGTCGGGGATCCCGGACAGGGCCTGCGCCCAGTGCGCGAGCTGGCGGGCGTGCAGGCTGCCGGGGTCGAGCGGGTCGCCGAGCAGGTCGCGCTGCCAGAGCGTGTAGTCGGCGTACTGCACGGACGGCGCCTCCCAGGCGGGCGGCTCCCCGCCGCCGAGCCGGGCCGCGTACGCCTCGGCGACGTCCCGCGCGAACGGCCCGAACGACCACTCGTCGAACGCGATGTGGTGGAACACCGCCAGCAGGAGATGCTCCCCCTCCCCCTCAGGGAAGACCGCCACGCGCAGGGGGATGTCGCGGGCCAGGTCGAACGGCCGGGCGATGACCTCCTCCGGCGCGCACGTGGCGACCTCCAGCGCGGGCCGTGCCTCCTCCGGCGGCAGGATCCGCTGGTAGGGGGCGCCGTCGTCCTCGGCGAACACCGTCCGCAGGCTCTCGTGCCGGGCGGTCACGTCGCCGATCGCGGCCTCCAGCGCGGCCAGGTCGAGGTCGCCGCGCAGGTGGACGGCCAGCGGCAGGTGGTACGCGCCGCGCGGACCGTCGTCCTCCCGCAGCAGCTGGTCGAGCATCCACAGGCGGCGCTGCGCGAACGACAGCGGGATCCGCTCGGGACGCTCCCGCGGCTCCAGCACGGGCCGCAGCTCGCCCTCCGCCCGCTGGTGGACGCGGGCCGCCAGCTCGGCCACCGTCGGCGCCTCGAACAGGTCCCGGATCGCCAGCTCGGTCCGCAGCACCGTGCGGGCCCGGCCGATCAGCCGGGTCGCCAGCAGCGAATGGCCGCCCAGCTCGAAGAAGTCGTCGTCGATGCCGACGCCCGTGGCGTCCAGGACCTCGCCGAACAGCGTGCACAGCAGCCGCTCGACCGGGGTCCGCGCGGCCCGGCCGCCGGACTTGCGCGGGCCGCCGGACTGGCCGGGGTCGGGCAGGGCGCGCCGGTCCAGCTTGCCGTTGACGGTCAGCGGCAGGGCGTCCAGCGTGACGATGGCGCTCGGCACCATGTACGCGGGCAGCCGCTGCTTGAGCCCCTCGCGGACGCGGGAGGCCAGCACGCCGAGGTCGCGGGCGGCGACCGGGTCGTTGGCGTACGAGGCGGCCCGCCGGTCGGGCGCCGCCTCGATGCCCGCGGCGCCGCCGCCGAAGACGGCGTCGTAGCGGCCGATCTCGTCCGACGGGGTGGTGACCACGTCCGGGTCCAGCTCGTACAGCCGCTCGGGCTCGACGCCCTCGGGCGGCGCCTGAAGCAGTTCGCGGGCCTCGTCGGCTGTGGCGCCCGCCTCCAGGGCGCGCAGCGCGGCGACCTCGCCGGACAGCCGCGGGTCGGGGATGCCGCGCACGCGCAGCGGCCGGACCGCTGCCCCGGGCGCGGGCAGGTCGCCGGGGCCGGTGTAGTCGACGACCCGTGTCTCCAGCTCCGAGACCCGATCCGGCGACGCCTTCCACAGCGTGACGTCGTAGCGGTGCCGGGTCAGCTCGTTGTGGTGGACGCCGCGCTTGGTGCGCGCCTCCACCCGCGCCGCGCCGACGGACTCCCCGACGGAGGCGAAGAAGGCCGGCTCCAGGAGCAGTTCCTTCTCCATCCGGACGGCGCGGTCGACGGCGGCCGGGTCGCCGCCGCCGCGGCCGAGCTGGATCGCGGCGTGGAACGCGCGGACCGAGCGCAGGTCGCGCACGTCCCCGACGAACAGCGCCCCGCCCGGCACCAGCAGCTCCATCGCCTGGGCGATCACGTCGGCGAGGTAGCCGGCGCCGGGGAAGTACTGGACGACGGAGTTGATGACGATCGTGTCGAAGTGCTCGCGGGGCAGGCCCTCGGTGTCGTGCGCGGGCCGGCAGCTGAGCCGTACCGGCGAGCCGGGGCCGAGGTCGGCGCGGAGCTTGTCGATGACGGGCGCGGAGAAGTCGGTGCCGTGGTACTCCTCACAGCCGGGCGCGAGCCGGGTCAGCAGCAGGCCGGTGCCGACGCCGATCTCCAGCACGCGGCGGGGGCGCAGCGCGCGGATCCGCTCGACGGTCGTCTCCCGCCACTCGCGCATGTGGTCCAGCGGGATCGGGCCGCCGTCGTAGCTGCTGTCCCAGCCGGCGAACTCCTCGCCGTGCACGACCGTGGAGACCTCGGTGTACTCGGCGTCGTAGATCTGCCGCCACTCGGCGATCTGCTCGTCGGCCGCGCCCTCGCGCGACCCGTCCGGCACCACGTAGCCGAGCAGCCGCTTCACGCCGGGCATGTCGGTGTCGGCGGCGATCACGGCGGCCTGGCCGACGCCGGGCTCGGCGGCCAGCGCGGTCTCGATCTCCTCCAGCTCCACCCGGTAGCCGCGGATCTTCACCTGGTCGTCGGTGCGGCCGAGGAAGTCGATGTTGCCGTCCTCGCGCACCCGGACCAGGTCGCCGGTGCGGTACATCCGGCCCCCGCCGCCGTGCTCGTCGAAGGGGTCGGCCACGAACCGCTCGGCGGTCAGGTCGGGACGGCCGAGGTAGCCGCGGGCCAGCCCGGCGCCCGCGATGTACAGCTCGCCGGGGGCGCCCTTCGGGACGGGCCGCAGCCACCGGTCCAGCACGTAGCCGCGGGTGTTCCAGATCGGCTTGCCGACCGTGGGCGTGGCGCTGTCCTCGGTGCCGCCGCCCAGGGTGTTGATCGTGTACTCGGTGGGGCCGTACAGGTTGTAGCCGAGGACGCCGTCGGCCTCGGCGAGCCGTTCCCACACCGAGGTCGGGACGGCCTCGCCGCCCAGCAGCACCAGCGGCGGACGGTGCCCGTCACCGGTGTCGTCGAGCAGCCCCTCGTCGAGGAGGTGCTGGGCGTAGGTGGGCGTCACGTTGATGACGTCGATCCGGTGCCGCCGCAGGTAGGCGGTGAGGGCCTCGGCGTCGCGGCGCAGGTCCTCGTCGCAGACGTGCACCTCGTGGCCCTCGATGAGCCACAGCAGTTCCTCCCACGACATGTCGAAGGAGAACGACACCGTGTGCGCGATCCGCAGCCCGCGCCCGGCGGATTCGACGACCGGGTCGAAGATGTTGGCGCGGTGGTTGAACTGCATGTTCGTCAGGCCGCGGTACGGCGTCACCACGCCCTTGGGCCGTCCGGTGGAGCCGGAGGTGTAGATGACGTAGGCGGGCCGGTCCATGCGGCCGGGCGTGCCCGGCGCGAAGCCGGGCAGCTCGCCGTCGGCGAGGTCCCCGCCGTCGAGCCCGTCGAGGGACGTGCGGACGGCGGGGTCGTCCAGTTCGATCACCGGGCCGCCGAAGGTGAGTCCGGCGGCGATCGGGCCGTGCGAGACGAGGCAGGCCGGGGCGGCGTCGGCGAGCATGTAGTCGAGCCGGTCGGCCGGGTAGTCCAGTTCCAGCGGCAGGTACGCGGCGCCCGTGCGCAGCACCGCGAACAGCGCCACGACCATCTCCGCCGAGCGGGGCAGCGCGAGCGCGACGACCCGTTCGGGGCCGGCGCCGTGCCGCAGCAGCAGCCGGGCGAGCCGGTTGACCTCGGCGTTCAGCTCGGCGTAGGTGAGCGACACGTCCGGCAGCGACACCAGGGCGGTGCGGTCGGGGGTGCGCCCGGCCTGCTCGGCGAGCAGCTCGGCGACGGTCAGCTCCGGCACCGGCCGGACGGCCTCGTCCCAGTCGGCGCGCAGCCGGTCGTGCTCCTCGGGGACGAGGACGTCCAGGCGGTGGCAGAGGGTGCCGGGGTCGTCGGCGAGCTGCTGGAGCACGCGGACGTACCGGTCGGTGATCCGCTCGGTCTCGGCCTCGGTGAACGCGTCGCCCCGGTACATGACGCGCAGCCCGGCGCCGGGCTCCACCACCATCGTGATCGGGTAGTGGGTGGCGTCCCGGACCTCCCGGCCCAGCACCCGCACGTCGCCGTCCGGGCCGAAGCCGCGGTCGGTGGGCATGCCGGGGAAGTTCTGGAAGACGAAGAGGGTGTCGAACAGCGTCCCCAGGCCGGTGGCGCGCTGGACGTCGGCGAGCGCGACGTGGTTGTGGTCGAACAGCTCGGACCGGGCGCCCTGGACGCGTTCCAGCACGGCGTCCAGCGAGTCGGCCCCGCCCGCGCGCACCCGCACCGGGATGGTGTTGAACAGCAGGCCGACGATCGACTCCACCCCAGGCACGTCCGGGTGGCGGCCGGAGACGGAGGCGCCGAAGACCACGTCGTCGCGGCCGGTGAGGCCCATGAGCACCAGGCCCCACGCGGTCTCGAACAGCGTGCCCCGCGTGATGCCGCGCTCGCGGGCGACCGCGTCGAGCCGTCCGGCGAGCCCGGCGGGCAGGTCGCGGTGCACCTCGCCGGCGGTGGACAGGTCGGCGGGACGGTCCAGCAGCCCGGGGCGCAGCAGCGCGGGCTCGTCGAACCCGTCGAGCTCGGCGCGCCAGGCGTCGATGGACTCCTGGCGGTCGCGGGCGTTCACCCAGTCCAGGTAGGCGCGGAAGGGCGCCGCGGGACGGGCGGCCTCGGCGGCGGCGTCGGTGTAGTGCTCCAGCAGCGAGGTGACCAGGAGGCCGCCGGACCAGCCGTCCAGCAGGATCAGCTCGGAGGTCAGGATCAGCCGGTGGTCGTGCTCTCCGAGGCCGGCCAGGCCGAAGCGGATCAGCGGCGGGCGTCCGGGGTCGAACGGGCGGGCGCGCTGGGCGTCGACGAACGCCTCCAGCTCGTCCTCGCCGGCGACCTCCGCGTGGGTCCAGGGCACCTCGAACTCGGCGGGCACGAACTGGACGGTGCGGCCGCCGTCGGCGCGGAACCCGGCGCGCAGGTTCGGGTACTTCTCCAGGACGCCGCGCGCCGCGTCCTTGAGCCGGTCGGGGTCGACGGGGCCGGACAGCGTCACCACGGCCTGCTGGACGTAGATGTCGCGGCCCTCGCCCGCCATCATCAGGTGGAAGAGCAGGCCCTCCTGGAGCGGCGAGAGCGGCAGCTCCGACGGCTCGTCCGCCGGGGCCGCGGCTTCCACCGCCGCGCCGCCGCCGTCGATGGCGGCCGCGGCGGCGAGCGCCTCGACCGTGCGCAGCCGGAACACGTCCCGGACGGTGAAGACCAGCCCCGCGCGGCGGGCGCGGGCCACCAGCAGGGCGGCGCTGATGCTGTCGCCGCCGGTGCGGAAGAAGTCGTCGTCGGCGGCCACGTCGTCGCGGCCGAGGAGGCGGCCCGCCAGCCCGGCCAGGACCAGCTCGGGCCCGGTGCGCGGCGGGCGCCCGGAGGCGCCGCGCCCCGGCTCGGGCAGCGCCCGGCGGTCCACCTTGCCGTTGGGGTTGAGCGGCATCTCCTCCAGCACGACCAGCTCGGACGGCACGAGGTAGCCGGGCACCAGCTCCCCGAGGCGGTCGAGCAGCGCGTCCGGGTCGGGGACGTCGCCGGTCACGTACCCGACCAGACGCGATCCCCCGCGCACCGCAGTGTCATTCTGGGGGGACGACCCCCCAGCCCCCCCGGTGACGGTAACAGCCGCCTGCCGGACGCCGGGCTGCGCGGCCAGCACGGTCTCGATCTCGCCGGGCTCGATCCGGAAGCCGCGGATCTTGAGCTGGTCGTCGGCGCGGCCCAGGAAGTCCAGCGAGCCGTCCCGGCGCCGCCGGACCCGGTCGCCGGTGCGGTAGAGCCGCGAGCCGGGCGGGCCGAACGGATTGGCGACGAACCGCTCGGCGGTGCGCGCCGGGTCGCCGAGGTAGCCGCGGGCCAGGCCGTCGCCCGCCAGGTACAGCTCGCCGACCGGCACCTCGCGGAGCGCGGCGTCCAGCACGTAGGCCGCGGTGTTGGCGATCGGAGAGAGCCCTCCCGTGCCGCCGTCGGCGATGAGGCTGTCGCCGGCCGCCTCCGAGCAGCCGTACAGGTTGACCACGCGTCCGGGGGCGCGCTCGGCCAGCGCGGCGGGCAGCGCCTCGCCGCTGCTGATCCAGGTGGTGACGGACGCGGGCGGGCCCGCCTCCAGCAGCGCCGACAGCAGGCTCGGGACCAGCGTGACGGTGCCGACGCCGTGCCGGTCGAGGAAGGCGGTGAGGGCGATCGCGTCGGTGGCGGTGTCGTCGTCGGCCACGACCACGGTGTCACCGGCGACCAGGCCGCCGAGGAGCTCGGTGGTGCCGTCGATGAACGCGGGCGAGCTCTTGGCGGCGCGCACGCCGGGCCCGGTCAGCTCGGCGCCCCAGGCGAGCCGGTTGGCCAGCGCCCCCTGCGTCCCGACGACCGCCTTGGGCGTGCCGGTGGAACCGGAGGTGAAGATGACGTAGGCCGGGTGGCCGGGGCGCACGTCCGGCCGGGTGCGCGGCGGGGCGGACACGGGCGGCTCGTCGCGGCCCAGGACCAGCAGCGGGCGGACCGTCTCGATCATGAAGTCGACGCGGGCGGCCGGGTAGGTGACGTCGATCGGCAGGTAGGCGGCACCGGTCTTCAGCACGGCCAGCAGCGCCACGGCGAAGTCGGCGGAGCGCGGCAGCGCGATCGCGACGGTGGTCTCCGGTCCCGCCCCGGCGGCGGCGAGCCGGTCGGCCAGCCGCTCGGCGCGCCCGTCCAGTTCGGCGTAGGTCAGCACGGTGTCGCCGAAGACGAGGGCGGTCGCGTCCGGGGTCCGCGCCACCTGGGCCTCGACCAGCTCCGCGACGGTTCGTACCGGGAAGTCGCGGGCGGTGTCGGGCCCCCGGACCGGCGCGCCGAGCGCGGACAGCCGGACACCGGGGTCGGCGGCGATCCGGCCGAGCAGCTCGCCGAGCCGGTCGACCAGGTCGGTGACGGTCTCCGGGTCGAACAGGTCGGCGGCGTACGCGGCGAAGCCCTCCACCTCGTCCTCGCCCTCGGCGAAGTACAGGTCGAGGTCGAACTTGACGCCGCCGGTCTCGGGCAGGAACGGCGTCGCCCGCACCCCCGGCAGCGACGGCCGCACGTCGTCCAGCCGCTGGTGCACGATCATCACCTGGAACAGCGGGCTGCGCGCCAGCGACCGCTCCGGCGCCAGCCGCTCCACCACGCGCTCGAACGGCACCCCGGCGTGCGCGAAGGCGTCCAGGTCGGCGGCGCGCACCCGGTCGAGCAGCTCGGCGAACGTCGGGTCGCCGGACAGGTCGGTGCGCAGCACCAGCAGGTTGACGAACACGCCGACCAGGTCGGTGAGGTCCTCGTCGGAGCGGCCCGCGATGGGCGAGCCGAGCGCGATGTCGTCGCCCGCGCCCGACCGCTGCAGCAGCGCGGCGACGGCGGCGTGCAGCACCATGAACACGCTGGTGCCGGTGGCGCGGGCCAGTTCCCGCACCCCCTCCAGCGGCAGCCGGAACGGCACCAGCCCGCCCCGGTGGGTGGCCTCGGCGGGCCGCGGCCGGTCCAGCGGCAGGACGGTCTCCTCCGGCAGCCCGGCCAGCGCCCGCTCCCAGTGCGCCAGGCCGCCGGCGGGCTCGGGCGCCTGCGGCTGCCAGACGGCGTAGTCGGCGTACTGGACGGGCAGCGGCGCCCAGTCCGGGGCGCGGCCCTCCAGCCGCGCGGCGTAGGCGGCCGACAGGTCGGCCAGCAGCGGCGTGAACGACCACTCGTCGGCGGCGGCGTGGTGCTGCAGCAGCACCAGCGTCCACTCCTGGTCGCCGGTGCGGATGAGGGTGGCGCGGATGGGCAGGTCGGTGCCGAGGTCGAAGATGTGCGCGGCGGCGCCCGCCTCGGCCTCCGCGAGCCGCTCGGGCGTCCAGCCGCGCGCGTCCACGACGTCGAAGGCGGCGGCCGTGCCGGGGTCCAGGACGCGCTGGACGGGCAGCCCGTCCTCGCCCTCGGCCAGCAGCGTGCGCAGCGCCTCGTGGCGGTCGACGACGTCGCCGAACGCGGCGCGCAGCGCGCCGGGGTCGACCGGCCCGGACAGCCGCAGGCCCAGCGGCAGCGCGTACGCGGGCGAGGGCCCGCGCAGCCGCTCCTCGAACCAGAGCCCGCGCTGCGCGGCCGACACCGGCAGGACGGCGGGGCGCTCGACGTCCCGGACCCGGGTGCCGGCGACCTCGACGAGGCGGGGCGCGAGCGCGGCGACGGTGGGGGCCTCGAACACGTCCGCGATGGTCAGTTCGGCGCGCAGTTCCGCGCGGACGCGCGCGGCCAGCCGGGTGGCCAGCAGCGAGTGCCCGCCGAGCGCGAAGAAGTCGTCGTCGATCGTCACCCGGTCGTGCCCGAGGACCTCGGCGAACACCGCGCACAGCGCGGTCTCGCGGTCGTCCCTGGGCTCCCGGCCCGAGATCCCGGCCTCGGCCGCGGGGGCGGGCAGCGCCCTGCGGTCGAGCTTGCCGTTGACGGTGCGGGGCAGCGCGTCCAGGGCGACCAGGGCGGACGGCACCATGTACTCGGGCAGCGTTTCGGCCAGTGCGTCGCGCAGTGCCCCCTCGAAAGCGGCGTCCTCGGCCGCCGCGGCGCCGGGCGCGGGCACGTAGTAGCCGACCAGGCGCGGATCGCCGGGACGGTCCTCGCGCACCACCACCGCCGCCTGCGCGACGCCCTCCTGCGCCGCCAGGACCGCCTGCACCTCGGCGGGCTCGATCCTGAATCCGCGGATCTTCACCTGGTCGTCGGTGCGGCCCAGGTACTCCAGGGAGCCGTCCCGGTTCCAGCGGGCCAGGTCGCCGGTGCGGTACATGCGGGTGCCGGGCGGGCCGTACGGGTCGGCGACGAACCGCTCGGCGGTCAGGTCGGGCCGGCCGACGTAGCCGCGCGCGAGCTGTGCCCCCGACAGGTACAGCTCGCCGGGCACGCCGACCGGGACGGGACGCAGCGCGGCGTCCAGCACGTGGGCGCGGGTGTTCCAGAACGGGCGCCCGATCCCGTCCGACGGCAGGTCGGTGTCATTCTGGGGGGACGACCCCCCAGACCCCCCGGCAAGAGCCGCGCCGACATTCCTCGCTTCGCTGCGGATGTCGGCGGAGGTCGCCCAGATCGTGACCTCGGTGGGCCCGTACACGTTGGTGGCCCGCGCCGCCACCCGCGCGAGCGAGGCGGCGAGGTCGGCGGGCAGCGCCTCGCCGCCGACCAGCACCCGCAGCCCCCGGAGGGCGGCGGGGTCGAGCGAGCCGAGCAGCGACGGCGTGCCCTGGACGATCGTGGCGCCGGTGAGCAGGCCGGCGAGCGCGGCGGGGTCGCGGACGGCGGCGCGTCCCGCGAGGACGACCGTGGCCCCGCTGATGAGCGGCACGTACAGTTCCAGCGCCGCGATGTCGAAGGCGATGGTGGTCACGGCGACCAGCCGGTCGGTGCCGTCCAGCGCGAGTTCGGCGCGCTGCATCAGCAGGAAGTTGGCCAGCGCGCCGTGCGGGATCGCCACGCCCTTGGGCCTGCCGGTGGAGCCCGAGGTGTAGATGACGTAGGCGAGGTCGTCCGGGGAGAGGTCGGGCAGGGGCTCGGAGGGCGCGGCGGTGACCAGGTCGATCTCGTCGAGAAGGATGACGTCGCGGTCCTCCGGGAGCTTCCCGGTGGTGCCGGAGGCGGCGATGACGCACAGCGGGCCGGCGTCGTCCAGCATGTAGGCGAGCCGGTCGGCGGGGTGGTCGAGGTCGAGCGGCAGGTAGGCGGCGCCGGACTTCAGCACGCCCAGCAGCGCGACCACCAGATCGGGGGTGCGCGGGTGCGCGATCGCCACGACCTCGCCCGGACCGGCGCCGCGGGCGCGCAGCTTCGCGGCGAGGGCGGACGCACGCGCGTCCAGCTCGGCGTAGGTCAGGGACGCCGCGCCGCCCTCCGTGCCCTCGACGGCCGTCGACTCGGGCGTGCGGGCGGCCTGGTCGGCGAACAGCTCGACCACGTTCGTCACGGGGACGGGGCGGCCGGTGTCGTTCGCGGCGTCCACGACGGCGCGGTCCTCGCCGGTCGTGAGGTCGTAGGCGCCGATGGGACGGTCCGGGTCGGCGGTCGCGTCGCCGAGCAGCCGCTCCAGGTGGGCCAGCAGCGCGTCCATGCGCGCGTCGTCGAACAGCTCGCGGCGGAACGTCGCCTCGACCGTCATCCCCTGCCGCCGGACGAACGCCTCCAGCGACAGGTCGAAGTGCGTCGTCCCGTTGTGGATGTGGGTCCAGCCGGAGGTGACGCCGGGCAGGTCCAGCTCGCCGATCTCCTGGACCAGGAACAGCAGCATGGTGTCGAAGAACGGCGAGCGGCCCTGCGTCCGTGCGGGGCGCAGCTCGCGCACGATCGCGTCGTAGGGCAGCGCCTGGTGGGCGAAGCCCTCCTCGACCGTGCGGCCGACGCGGCGCAGCGCCTCCCGGAAGGTCGGGCCTGCGCCCGGCGTCCCGTCCGAGGGCGACAGATCGGTGCGCAGCGCGAGGGTGTTGCCGAAGTTGCCGACCAGCCGCTGCACCTCGGCGTGCTCGCGGTTCATCACCGACGAGCCGATCGAGATGTCGGCCGACCCGGTGTAGCGGTGCAGCAGGACCGCGTACGCGGCCATCATCACCATGTACGGGGTGAGGTTCTCCTCGGCGGCCAGCCGCCGCATCCCGGCGGTGACCGCGTCGTCGAAGGTGCGGGCGCGGCGCCCGCCGCGCTCGGACACGGTGGCGCCGCGCGGGCGGTCGGCGGGCAGGTCCAGCGCCGCGGGCGGCGGGTCGAGCCGGGCACGCCAGTACGCCAGGTCGTCCTCCTGGACGGGGCGCCGCTGCTCCCACTCGGCGAAGTCGGCGTACTGCACGGCGAGGTCGGGCAGGCCGTGCGCGCCGGGCGTCCCGGCGAGCGCGGCACGGTAGAGCGCCGACAGGTCGCCCGACAGCGAGCCCCACGTCATGCCGTCCCACGCGATGTGGTGGACGACCAGGACCAGGGCGTGCTCGCGCTCGCCCAGACGCAGCAGTTCCAGCCGGATCGGCCGCTCCTTGCGCAGGTCGAACGGCAGCGCCGCCAGTTCCTCGGCGCGCGTCCGCGCCGCTTCGGCGGGGCAGTCGTTCGCGGGAAGGTCGAGGGCGTCGTCGTCGGTGACGATTTGCACCGCTCCAGAGGGAGCTTCGCCGTTGGCCGCCGGGTCGGCGTCGGCGTAGACGGTGCGCAGGACGGCGTGGCGCCGGATCAGCCCGCGCAGCGCCTCGCGCAGCGCGGCGGTGTCGAGGTCGCCCGTCAGGTTCACCAGCAGGCACACGTTGTAGGCCGGGCTCTGGGGGAACGTCCGGTGGTGCAACCACATGCTCTGCTGCGCGTACGACAACGGCGCCGGGCCGTCCGATCCACGCGGACCTATCCGGGAGGTGTCCGGGCCGAGCCCGGCCTCAACCATCATTCGCCGCATCAGCTCGCGTCGCCGCGCCGCCGTCTGTTCCCGCACGCTCAACTCTTTCGTCGTCGTCGGCCACCGCAGTCAGTTAGGTTAGCCTTGCCTACGAAAAACGCACAAGGTTAGCCTTACCTAAGTTTGACTGCATATTTCGGTCGAAGAGGAGTTGGGTGCCTTGTCCTTCGGTGTGCGCACGGCCGGTCCGGTCACCACGTTCGCGGTCACGGAGCTCACGGTCGACGTGACCGGTGCCGAGCCGCTGCGTCTGTTGGCGGGGCTGTCCGGCTCCGGCAGGTTCGACGACCACGTCGTTTACGAGCGTCCCGGGCTCTGGACGTTCGCCGGCGGCGTGCTCGGCGAGGTGGTCCTCGACGACGGCGTGGCGCGCACGCGCTGGGCCGGCGCCGAGCCATCGGAACGTTCCTGGTCCGGCGCGCCGTCCGCGGCGCTCGACGAGGCGTTCCGCGCCTGCCCCTTCGCCACGTGGAACGCCTACGGGTGGATCGCCTTCGAGTTCGCCCGCCCCGCCGACCGGCCCGCCGGGCAGCGGCTCGCGCATCTGGTCGTCCCGCGCACGGAGGTGCGGATCGAGGGCGCCACCGCCACCGTCACCAGCGTGGACACGGCGGAGGCCGAGGCCGTCGCCGCCTTCCTCGCCGCGCCGGGACCGCTCCGGTTCGGCTCCCCCGCGCCGGTCGACGTCCGGGTCGGCGGTGACCGATACCGGTCACGGGTGGCCCAGGCCGTCGAGGAGATCGCGGCCGGGCTCTACCAAAAGGTGATCGTATCCAGGCGGCTACCCATCTCTCACCCCGTCGACGTCACCGCCACCTACGTGCGCGGCCGCGAGGCCAACACCCCGGCCCGCTCGTTCCTGCTCCGCCTCGGCGGCTTCGGCGCCACCGGGTTCAGCCCCGAGGTGCTGGCGGGCGTGGACGGCACCGGCACCGTCATGACGCAGCCGCTGGCCGGCACCCGCGCGTTCGGGCGGGGCGCGGAGGTGGACGCGGCGACCCGGCACGAACTGGAGACCGACCCCAAGGAGATCTTCGAGCACGCCGTGTCCGTCCGCACCTCCCAGGAGGAGCTGTACGGCGTGTGCGAGCCCGACACCGTCCAGGTCACCGGGTTCATGGCGGTGAAGGAGCGCGGCAGCGTGCAGCACCTCGGCTCCAGCGTCAGCGGCCTGCTGGCGCCCGGCCGCACCAGCTGGGACGTGCTGGACGCGCTGTTCCCCGGCGTGACCGCCTCCGGCATCCCCAAGGCCGAGGCGGTGGCCGCGATCGGGCGGCTGGAGGAGCCGCGCGGGCTGTACGCGGGCGCGGTCCTCACCATCTCCCACGACGGCGCGATGGACGCCGCCCTCGTGCTGCGCGCCCTCTACAGCGACGAGGACGGCGCTTGGCTGCGGGCGGGCGCCGGCATCGTCACCGGCTCCACGCCCGAGCGCGAGTACGAGGAGACGTGCGAGAAGCTGTCCAGCATCGCCCCGTACGTCGTCCCGGCCTCCTGACCTCCCGGCACGAGGGAACGCCCTCCGCACCCCGCTGCCCGGGTGCGGAGGGCGTCCGTCGTGCGCCCGGCTCGGAACCGGCGGGCTCAGCCCAGCCGGGCTGCCAGGGCCTTCTTGTTGATCTTGCCGACCGGGGTGCGGGGGAAGGCGCCGGTCGTCTCGATCCGGTCGGGGAACTTGTAGGCGGCCACCCCGCGCTCGCGCAGGAACTCCTTGACCTCGCGCAGCCCCGGCGGCGCGGCGCCGTCCCCGGCCGCCTCACGGAGGATGAGGAACGCGCAGGTCCGCTCCCCCATCACCGGGTCGGGCATGCCGACCACGGCGGCGTCGTGCACGGCCGGATGGGCCAGCAGGTGGTTCTCCAGCTCCTCCGCCGAGATCTTGTCGCCGCCCCGGTTGATCTGGTCCTTCTCGCGCCCCTCCACGATCAGGTGGCCGGACGGCAGCCGCCGCACCAGGTCGCCGGTGCGGTAGAACCCGTCCGGGGTGAACGAGCGGGCGTTGTGCTCGGGCGCCCGGTAGTAGCCGCGCAGCGTGTACGGGCCGCGGGTGAGCAGCTCGCCGACCTCGCCGTCCGGCACGTCCGCGCCGTCGGCGTCGACCACGCGGACCTCGTCGGCGGGCGACAGCGGCCGCCCCTGGGTCCGCTCGACCAGGTCGGCGGGGTCGTCCAGCCGGGTGTAGTTGAGCAGGCCCTCGGCCATCCCGAACACCTGCTGCACCGAGCAGCCGAGCACCTTGGGCACCTGCGCGGCGCGCTCGGCGGCGAACTTGGCGCCGCCGACCTGGAGCAACTCCAGCGACGAGAGGTCCTCGTCGGACCACGACACCGCGTCCAGCCACAGCAGCGCGATCGGCGGCACCGCGGCGCACACGGTGGCACGTTCCCGCTCGATGAGCGGGAACGCCTCGTCCGGCGACCCCGAGGGCGCCAGCACGACCGTGCCGCCCGTCGCGAACACGCCCAGGATGCCGGGGCAGGCCAGCGCGAAGTTGTGCGCGGCGGGCAGCACGACGAGGTAGACGGTGTCCTCGCCGAAGCCGCAGACCTCCGCGCTCGCCTCCAGGTTGTAGACGTAGTCACGGTGCGTCCGCGGGATGAGCTTGGGCAGGCCGGTCGTGCCGCCCGACAGCAGGAACACGCCGACGTCCGCGGGGTCCGGGCCGTCGCCGGCCGGCACGTCCGCGGGGTCGGCGTCGAGGTCGGCGAGCGCGGCGAACTCCTGCGCGTCGCCGTCCACGACGACGTGCTCGACCCGGAGCGTGCGGGCCAGGGCGCGGAAGTCGAAGCCGCCGTCGACGTCCGGGACGACGTAGGCGCGCGCCTCCGACAGCTCGCACAGGTAACCGATCTCGCTCTCGCGGTGCGCGGGCAGCGCCAGCACGGGCGCGGCCCCGATCCGCACCAGCGCCAGGAACACCACGACGAACGAGGCGGTGTTGGGCAGCTGCACGACCACGCGGTCGCCGCGGCCGACGCCGAGCCGCCGGAACCCCGCGGCGGTGCGGTCGGCGCGCCGGTCGAGCTCGGCGTAGGTCAGCCGCTCCGGACCGGCGACCAGCGCGACCCGGTCGGGCGCGCCGCGCAGCACGCCGCCGAGCAGCCGGTCGCTCCAGTAGCCCTCGCGCGTGTAGCGCTCCTCGAGCTCCGGGGGCCAGGCGATGAACCCTTCCACGCCGTGCCCTTCCCGGGGGCGGCCCCCCGGACCCCCCGAAGCCGCTTCGCCGCCCATTTCAGCGCCCCGCGAGCTGCGCCTCGGCGCCCGGCACGGGCTCGGCCGGGTCGGAGCCGAGCGCGACGATCCGGTTGGCGGCGTCCACGTGCACCACCTTCGGATCGTGCGCGCTACGCTCCGACTCGTCCACCGACGCGTAGGTGATGATGATGACCAGGTCGCCCGGCTGCACGATCCGCGCCGCCGCCCCGTTGATCCCGATCACGCCGCTGCCGGCCTCCCCGGTGATGGCGTAGGTGACGAGCCGGGCGCCGTTGGTGATGTCGACCACCTGCACCTGCTCGCCCTCCACGATGTCGGCCGCGGCCATCAGGTCGGCGTCTATCGTCAGCGACCCCACGTAGTGCAGGTCCGCCTGGGTGACGGTGGCACGGTGGATCTTTCCGTTCATCAGCATGCGCTGCACCGGTCGGCCTCTTTCTCGAAAACAACTAAGGCTAGGCTTACCTTAGCTACTACCCCTGCCGAGGAGAACCCCGAAGATGCTTCGCCGTCTGGCCATGGACATCAGCCCCTTGCGCAGCAGCAGACCTTTCCGCAACGTGTTCATCGCCAGAACGGTGTCGGTCTTCGGCATCGGCATGCTGATGGTCGCGCTGCCGGTGCAGGTCTACGACATGACCGACTCCACCGTGCACGTCGGCGCGGTGGCGGCCTCCAGCGGGTTCGCGCTGCTGGTCGGCTTCCTGTGGGGCGGCGTGCTCGCCGACCGGTACGACCGCCGCACGCTCATGCTGCGCGCCCGCACCGCCGCCGGCATCGGCTTCGTGCTGCTCACGCTCAACGCCTTCCTGCCGTCGCCGTCCCTGGCCGCCCTCTACGTCCTGGCCGCCTGGGACGGCCTGGCCACCGGCATCAGCGTCACCGCCCTGCTGGCCGCGACACCGGCGCTGGTCAAACCCGACAAGCTCGTGGCGGCGGGCGCGCTCAACGCCCTCACGGTGCGGCTCGGCTCGATGCTCTCCCCCGCCCTCGGCGGCATGGTGATCTCCGCGGTCGGCGTCGGCTGGAACTACGCGGCCGCGGCCGCGGGCACGCTCGCCACGCTGTTCCTGCTGACCGGGCTGCCCTCGCTCAAGCCCGAGGCCGAGACGCATGAGAAGCCGCTGAAGGCGCTCGCGTCCGGGTTCCGCTTCGTGTCGACGCACCGGGTCGTGGGCTCGCTGATGCTGCTCGGCCTGCTGTTCATGGTCGCGGGCGGCATCCCGGTGCTGCTGCCCGCGTTCGCGGCGCTGAGCCTGGACGGCGGGCCCACCACGATCGGGTTCCTGTACACCGCGCCCGCCTGCGGCGCCGTGCTCGCCTCCGTCACCAGCGGCTGGGCCTCTACGGTCCGGGCGCCCGGACGGGTCCTGCTCGTCGCGTCCGTCGCCGGGTTCGTGACGCTGGCGCTGCTCGGCCTGGCCCGGCACCCGGTGCTGGCCGTCGCCATCCTGTTCCTTTACGGCTTCGTCGCCTCCATCGAGGAGATCCTGCGCTACGGCCTCATCCAGAGCCACACGCCCGACGCCTACCTCGGCCGCGTCAACGCCCTCTGGTCGGCGCAGGAGACCGGCGGCGAGGCCGTAGGGTCGCTGGGCGCCGGCGCGCTGGGCCGCTACCTCGCGCCCGGCGCCGCCATCGTCGTGTACGGGACGGTCAGCGCCGTCCTCGCGCTCGCGCTCGCGCTGTCCCTGGCGGCCGACCTGCGCCCCGACGTCATCCTCATGGACCTCCGCATGCCCGGCGGCAGCGGCGTGGAGGCCATCACGGAGATCACCGAGCGGGGACTGCCGTCCAAGGTCCTGGTCCTCA
>NZ_JBHSON010000046.1:0-152285 GCF_042656285.1 Actinomadura rugatobispora
CTGCACTTCATCCAGTGCCGCGATTCCGACCTGGTCGGCAAGCCCTTCTTCGCCAAGTACGACCCCGAGGCGGTCTGGCTGGACGACCTCAAACCCGCCTTCGCCGACCGCTTCCCCTGGCAGGGACCCAGGACCGAGGGCAGCGGCGCGTCCCGGCTTCCCGTCGTCTGACCGGAGCCCCTGGAAAGAAGTCTTGAAAGGCGGCAGCGGCATGACCTTGGCGATCTCGGACTACCCCCGCAAGCGGCTCGGCAAAGTCGCCGAGGTGAACGGCATGACCACCACCGACGGCCCGTGGATCGCCGTGCGCGAGGCGTTCGACATCACCGGCCTCAAGCCCGGGGTGCTGGCGAGGTGGGGGGAGGAGGGTCTCCTCTCGGTCTTGCGGACCGCCGAGCGGACGCAGCGGCTCTACCTGAAGCCCGAGCTTGAACTGCTCGTCGGCTTGGGCACATGCGCGCCGCCGACCCTGCGCAGCGTGCGCCGCTACCTGCGGACCCATGAGGGGGCGCGCCTGGTGACCGCACTGGCGGGCCTGCTGAGCGGTCAGGGGTTCATGGTCGAGATGGTCGATGAGCTGTGCCTGCGCGTGGCGAAGGGCACAGGCCCAGGTGCGGTGGAGATCGAAGGTCGCCGCCGCGGCGACGACGGCGACCGCTGGTGGTTCGGTTGGGTCGGCGGCTCGTGGATGTGCGAGGCCGACAAGCCGGCCGACGCCGGAGTGCAGGTGAAGGCGGCGCTGCGCGAGGTGATGGTGGCCTGATGACGAGGCGACGACCGCGCACTTTCCGCCAGACCGGACACGCCCAGCCGCGAGCCGAAAGCGCGCGGGCGGGGCGCGGGTCCTGGAGTCGCCCGGGCGAGGACGCTCCAGGACCCATCCAGGCACCGGGCGGGGGTCGAATGCCCCCGCCCCCGCCCGGTCCTCGGCCGTCCGGATCGAGAGACACCCGTGACGGCCCGCGCAAGGCGGGCATCGTCTCGCAGGCTTGAGGGAGGGCTCATGTCAGAGGTCGGGGTGAATCCCGACGAGGCCGTGGCCGGCGGTCGGGAGGCGGGGATGCTGGCCCTGTCGTTCCGGGGCCTCGCCACGATGTTCCAGTCGACGATCGATGTCGCGTTCATGCGCGCCGGGGAGTGGCCGGTCAAGAACGGCTACCTGGCGTACGCCGAGGAGCAGATGTCCAAGATCGCCAGAGTGCAGGCGCACGGCGAGGGGCTCAGCGGCGCCGTCGAGGGCGCCGGTGCCGCGGGCGCCGAGACCGACCGGCGGATCGACGAGGACTACCAGGGCGTCCGGGGACTGCTGCTGCGCGACCTGAACCACGAACTCGGACGGCAATGACATGGCCGGCTTCGATCCCCAGGACACCGACGCCGACCCCGACCAGATCGACCTGTCGGTGGAGGCGTTCTACGACGTCGCGGGAAGGATCACCGGGCGGAGCGGGGAGTTGGAGGGCGCCTTCAACGGCGCGGCGATGAACTTCTCCGACCTGATCGCCCACGACATCTGGAAGCAGAACGAGTACAACGCCGAGGACTGGAGGTCGGCCGTCGAGGCGGCCGTCTACGGCGCCGGCGTCACCAGGGCGTGGGCCGGTGACGTGCGGGAGTTCAAGAGCAGGCGCCGGGAGCTCATCGGCCGGTGGGAGACCGCCCGCGGCGACGACTTCGGCGTCGTGAAGCAGGAGCCGCACCCGAACCTGGACAGGGTCGAGCTCCTCGTCGATCCCCTCGCGGTGGAGCGGAGGCTGTCGGAGGACTTCGTCCGCCGCCGGGCCGCCGCGGAGGCGTCCCTGCTCCGCGGCCTGTCGGGCCAGGCCCAGACCGCGTGGGACGCACTCCAGGAGAAGGCGGAGCTGCGCGGGCGGCAGCTCGCGCAGGGGCCGACGCCCCAGAACCTGCGGCACCTGGTCAGGCACGGCGTGCTGGGCTGGGCCCCGTACAACATCCGGGGCGCCGACGCGCCGCTGCCGCTCAACCCGGAGATGGCCGGGCTGGACGCCCAGGCGCTCCGCGACTACCTCAACGGCGACCTGGAGCCCGACGCCGGCTACGCCGCGATCATCGCGGCGCTCAACGCGGCCGTCCGGCAGGGCATCGGGCGTGCGGGTGACGGCGAGCGCGTCGATCCGGAGGTCATCGAGTACCTGGAGTCCTTCTACGGCGAGCTGGGCGGCGACCTCATGGTGATGGACGCCTACGCCAACGACGACATGGGGCTGGGCGACCGGGCCCTGCTGCAAGGGGACACGCTCCGGGCGCTGGGCGGCGGCCTGCTGGTCCTGTCCAACGGCAGGCTCGGCGGCGGGTTCGACCGCCTCCCCCAGGCCGTGCGGGGCCTGTTCAACGGCGACTTCGTGAACGACGCCCCCGCGCAGACGCCGACCGATGCGTGGGGCCGCGACTACGCGGCGCTCGCCGACCTGCTGGGGCACGCCGACCGCCGCCTCACCCCAGGCACCGACTTCGCCGTGAACCTCATCGCCGTCACGCCGCACTACCTCGAGGTCATCGCCTCCCACCCCAACCAGATGGCGAGCGAGGAGTTCCGGCTCCTGGACGGCTCGGCGCGGACCATGCTGCGCGTCGCCACCCGCGACATCGAGGCGAACCACGCCATCCTCACCGGCGACTTCGAGCCCGGCGAGGTCGGCAGCGCGACGCCCGAGCTGCTGCGGTCGCTCTTCACCCACGACTGGGCCGACGACGGCGCCATGGCCGCGCGGCTCACCGACTGGATCTACGAGGACGGCGTGGACGAGAGGCTCGCCGGGGAGGCCACCGCGGCGCTCATCAACACCGTCACCGGCATCGGCGACGGCGGGCTCTACGCCGCCCTCACCGACACGAACGCCGGCCTCGACTCCATGGGCATGATCAACCCGGAGCTGTCCCGCGGCCTCGGCAACATCGCCGTCGCCTACCTCGACGACTTCGCCGCCCTCCAGGACGACGCGGAGACGACCTCGTTCGCCGGCGGCGACCTGGAGGTCGCCTACGACGCCCGCGCCCGCTTCTTCGAACTGGTCGCCGGGGACGCGGGCGCGGCCACCCACCTGTCCGCGGCCGTGGAGACCTTCGAGCACAACAACCTGCTCGCCTACGCGGGCGTTCCCCGGGAGAACGCGGCGTCGGAGTTCGGCGCCGCGAACGCGAGGCTGCGCGCCTACCTCGACGCGGGACTGCTGAACGAGGCGATGGACCGCACCGGCAACGCGCACGACGCCGCGGCCGACGCCGCGTTCAGGGAGTTGAACGGCCAGACCTTGGTCTCCGGGGTGCTCAAGGAGACCATCGGCAACTTCGGCCCGTGGAGCGCCCTCGGCAAGGCCGTCATCGGTGTGAGCAACGAGGCGTACCGCTTCGACGCGCGGGCCGGCTCGAGCGTGCCGGACGTGGTGCTCCAGCTTCCGAACGCGGAGCGCCAGTACTCGCGGACCGACCTTTCCCAGCAGACCATGCTGTCGCTCGTCCACGCCGCGGTGCGGGACGGGCGCATCCCGATGGACGAGGTCCCGCAGGTCCTGCGCACCGGCGAGGAGCGATCCCCGATCAGGCGGCTCGACGAGGTCCCGGGCAGCGAGCGCGACCAGGCCGAGGACGCCGCGCGCCGGCTGCTGGAGCAGCCGTTCCCGGGGTTCCGGGACCTGCTGGAGGTGCAGGAACGCGAGTACGCGGACGTCTTCAGCACCCACGCCGCCAGCAGTCCCGACCACTACAAGCTGTACGTCCGCAACGGTGAGACGTCGGAGTACTGGAGGCGGTGGTTCTGAACACCAGGGACACCACCCCGGGCCAGCAACTGGTCAGGTGCGCGGCGGATGTGCGGGCTCCAGGTGGGCGCGTTCTCCTTGCGGGCCGAACAGGGTGAGGACCTCCGCGGGCCGGCTGTCGGCGCTGCCGATCCGGTGCGGTATGCGGGTGTCGAACTCCGCGGCCTCGCCGACGCCGAGTAAGAACTCCTGCTCGCCGAGCACGAACCTGACCTGTCCGTTGAGGACGTAGAACCACTCGTAGCCCTCGTGGGTCTGCGGGGTCGTCGCGGGCGCCCGCCCGGCGGGCGGATAGATCACCTTGTAGGCCTGGACGCCGCCGGGCCGCCTGGTCAGGGGGATGATCACCAGGCCGGATCGGCGCACTGGCCGCAGGTGGATGCGCGGGTCTCCGGTGGGCGGGGCCGCGACGAGATCGTCGAGCGGGACGCCGTGCGCCCGGGCCAGCGGCAGCAGCTGCTCCAGCGTGGGGCGGAGCCTGCCGTTCTCGAGACGGGACAGGGTGCTCGCCGTGAGGCCGGTTTCGTCTGCCAGCGCCGCCAGCGTGGCGTTCCGCGCCCGGCGCAGGGCACGTAGACGCGGCCCGACTCCGGCCAGAACGTCTTCCGCGGGGTTGTCCATGTGCCGATGATGCGGATCCGCAACTTTTCTTGCAAGGGGGAACGGCGGTGGTGATGCTGCCGGTACATCACCGCCGTCGAAGGGCAGACTCGCATGGATTCCACCGCGGACGCCGAGGCGTTCTGGGAGCGGCACTACCGCGCCCGGCGCGCCTGGGACGCGCGCGTCAACCCGGTGCTCGCGGAGATCGCCGCACCGCTGAACAGCGGTGCGGCTCTGGATCTGGGCTGCGGCGCCGGTGGCGACGCCGTATGGCTCGCCCGGCGGGGCTGGCACGTCACCGCCGTGGACATCTCCACCACTGCCGTCGAACGGGTGCGGGAACGCGCTCGCGAGCTCGGTCTCGCGGGGAGGGTCGCCGCCGAACAGCACGATCTGGCCACGAGCTTCCCGGCCGGGGGGTTCGATCTCGTCTCCGCCCAGTACTTCCACTCCCCGTTCCCGCTGCTCCGCGGCCAGGTCCTGCGGACCGCCGCGCGGGCCCTGCGCCCCGGCGGCCTGCTGCTGATCGTCGACCACGGCTCCACCGCGCCCTGGTCGTGGAACCAGGACCCCGGCATCCACTTCCCCACTCCCGCCGAGGTCGCCGCCGAACTCGATCTGGACGCCGCGCACTGGTCCGTGCTGCGCGCCGACATGCCCCGTCGCCCGGCCACCGGACCCGCGGGTGAGACCGCCACCGTCATCGACAACATCCTGCTCGTCCAGCGAACCGGAACGGAGTGACCCCGATGCGGGCCAAGGACGCCACGCCGCCGCGGACCGGCGCCAGTGAGAAGGCCACCCTGCGGGGCTTCCTCGACCAGCTGCGGGACGCGGTCGCGAACAAGGTCGCGGGCGTGCCGGAACCGCAGGTCCGAACGGGCGGAGTGCCCTCGGGCACCAGCCTTCTCGGGCTGCTCAAGCATCTGGCGTTCGTCGAACGGTTCTACTTCCTCGGTGAGGACGCGGGCGACTGGCGCGCGACCATGCGGCCGTCCGCGGAGGACACCGTCGACGGCGTGCTCGCCGACTACCGCAGGACCGTCGAGCGAGCGAACCGGGTCATCGACGCGTGCCCGGATCTGGCACTTCCCGCCCCGCGCCCGCCGCGTCCAGGGCCCGCGCCATCGATGCGCTGGGTCCTGGTGCACATGATCGAAGAGACCGGACGGCACGCCGGCCACGCCGACATCCTCCGCGAGCAGATCGACGGATCCACCGGCCGCTGAGTTCGGACGGCCGCGGGTCGCCGGGATCAGGGTTCTTGATCGGGGGTCAGTGGCAGGTGGTGCGGGGGCGGGTGCGGGAGGGTTCGGCCCGTCGAGGCGGTGATGCCGTCGAGGGCCAGTTCGAGGTAGCGGCGCCAGGCCTGCGGGTCGGTAGTGAGCAGCGGCGCGGCCGTGTGCTGGATGCCACTCAGCAGGAGCATCACGTCGGTGCCGGTGATGTCCGGGCGGACGATGCCCTGCCGGCGGGCGCGCTCGGTGAGCTCCTCCGCGACGTCGCACAGGCGATCGATCGCGTCGCGCACCTGCTGGTGCTGCAGGGACGGGCGTCCGACGACCTCGCAGAACGCCCGGTCCTTGACGAAGGTCTCCACTCCGGCGGCCATGAACTCCCGCAGCGCGAGGCCGGGATCGTCCGCCGTGAGCAGTGCGGTGCCGATGTCCGCGAGCTCGTCGAGCATGCCGAGCATGATCGCCGCCAGCAGTTCCCCCTTGGATGAGAAGTGGCGGAAGACCGTGCCCTTGCCTACTCCGGCGCACTGCGCGATCTCGCCGATGGACACCTCGACTCCGCGCTCGGCGAACGTTCTGGCCGCGGCGTCCAGCAGCAGCCGGCGGTTGCGGACCGCGTCGCTGCGCGATGGGCCGGCCGGCGTCGTTCCAGTCATGCGCCTCTCCTCCCCCCTCAGCGTACCTAAGGTGACCAGGCGGTCCGTTTCACTGCTAGGCTAAAGTGACCGCCCGGTCCGTTTACCGGGCCGGGCACCTGTGAGCGGAGGGAAGCAGATGAACGCCATGGTGGAAGGAAAGGTCGTCCTTGTGACGGGAGCGTCGTCGGGGATTGGCGAGGCCACTGCTCTGGCCCTCTCGGCGGAGGGGGCCCGTGTCGCGGTCGGGGCCCGGCGCGCCGACCGGCTGGAGTCCCTGGCGCGCAAGGCGCCCGGCGAGGTCCTGGCCCTCGAACTGGACGTGACCGACCAGGAGTCGGTGCGGGCCGCGGCCGCCAAGACCGTCGAGCACTTCGGCGCCCTGGACGTCCTGGTGAACAACGCCGGGGTGATGCTCAGCGGCCCGATCGCGGGCGCCGACACCACGGAATGGACGCGCATGGTCGAAACCAACCTGCTCGGGTCGATGTACGCGGTCCACGCGGCGTTGCCGCACCTGCTGGAGAGCAAGGGCATCGTCGTGCAGGTCTCGTCGACCTCGGGACGCATCGCGACGGCCAGCAGCGGCGTCTACGCGGCGACGAAGTTCGGCATCACCGCGTTCTCCGAGTCGCTGCGGCAGGAGGTCACCACCCGGGGCGTGCGTGTCGTGGTCGTCGAGCCCGGCTTCGTCGCCACCGAGCTGGCCGGCCACATCACCGACCCCGCGATCCAGGCCGCCGCGCGGAAGATGGCCGCCTCCATGCGCACCCTGCAGCCCGAGGACATCGCCAACGCCGTCGTCTACGCGGTCACCCAGCCGGAGCACGTCGCGGTCAACGAGATCCTCATCCGTCCGACCGACCAGACCCAGTAGCCGAACACGTTCAGCGGTGCTTCTCGGCCAGTGCCGCCAGTTCGTCCAGGAAGAGGAGCGCCTCCTTTTCTGGGGCCCCGGCGTCCCGGAAGAAGGCGAAATGGTCGATGCCGCCCTCGGCGAGAGTTGTGAGGGCGCGCTCGTCCAGTGGGGCTCCGATCAAGGTGACCGGGATCGGTCTTGCGGCTCGGTGTCGCAGGTTCGCCACTTGGGCCACCAGGTCCTCGGGGGTGCCGACGAGGTTGGGGGCCCATCCGTCGCCGTACTCGAGAACGCGGTCGAGGACGGTGGGGCCGTTGCCGCCGATCAGGATCGACGACCGCACCGGCTTCGGCCAGGAGAAGATCGGGCCGAAGTCGACGAACTCGCCGTGGAATTCGGCCCGTTCCTTGGTCCAGATCTCCTTCACCGCGAGCATCCGCTCGCGCATCAGGGCCATGCGCGTCCTGGGGTCGGTGCCGTGGTTGCGCATCTCCTGGCGGTTCCAGCCGGCGCCGACCGCGAGCTCGAAGCGGCCTCCGGAGAGGTGGTCCAGGCTCGCCGCCTGCTTGGCGAGCGTGATCGGGTCCCGCTGGACGGCCAGGGCGATCCCGGTGCCCAGGAGGAGGCGCTCGGTCGCGGTCGCGGCGGCCGCCAGCGCCACGAAGGGGTCCAAGGACCGGTAGTAGTCGCGGGCGGGGAGGTCGCCGCTGGGGTCCGGGGGCTGCTCGTCCACCGGGATGTGGGTGTGCTCGGCCACGAAGAGCGAATCCAGGCCGCGTTCCTCCACGGCCCGGGCCAGTTCGGCCGGCTGGAGACCCTCGTCGGTCAAGAACGTGCTCACGCCGAATCTCATCTCGACACCTTTCGCTACGGGGTTCCGAGACTGCCCGAGCCGGACGGGGTCTCCCAGAGCCCGTTTGCGTGTACGACGAGTGGTCCTACTACTCCCAGGGTCAGGCTGGTACGCACTGGTATGCTGACGACCGCCGATAATGGGCGGTATGGACGATCGGCAGCTCGGAGAGTTCCTGCGCAGCCGCCGGGGACGGCTGAGGCCGGAGGACGTGGGGCTGCCCGCCTCCGGGCGGCACCGGCGGGTGCCGGGGCTGCGCCGGGAGGAGCTGGCCGGGCTCGCGGGCGTGTCGGTCGCCTACCTCACCCGGCTCGAACAGGGCAAAGGCCACAACGTTTCAGCCGAGGTGCTGGACGCGCTCGCGCGTGCCCTGCGGCTGACGGCCAACGAGTACGAGCACCTCGAACACCTGGCCGGGGCCCGCAGGAGATCCGCGCCGCGGCAGGAGCGGGTGCGGAGCGCGTTGCGGGATCTGCTGGCCTCGATGAACGGGGTGCCCGCGTACCTGACGGGACGGTGTTCGGACATCCTGGCCTGGAACCCGCTGGCGACGGCCTTGTTCGGCGACTGGGACCGATGGCCGGCCGAGGAGCGCAACCTGGCGCGGATGGTGTTCCTGCGGCCCGAGTCCCGCAGGCTCTTCGTGGACTGGGAGTCCAAGGCGGCCGAGGTCGTCGGTGCACTGCGCCTGGAGGCGGGCCGACGGCCGGGGTTGCCGGCGCTCGTGGACGAGCTGTCGGTGAAGAGCGAGGAGTTCCGTCGCCTGTGGGCCCGGCATGACGTCAAGGAGAGGAGCCACGGGACCGATCGGCTGGATCATCCGGTCGCGGGCGCGCTCACGCTTTCGTTCGAGTCGTTCCGGCTGCCCGACGAGCCCGATCAGTGCCTGACCGTCTTCCACGCCCGGCCGGGCACCGCCACGGCGGAGAACCTGCGGCTGCTGGGCAGCTGGGGGTCGGACACGGACCGCCGGTGGTCAGGGCCAGAGGGCCTGGAGTACGGGAATCAGGGCGCTGCCCGCGGCGCTTTCGAGGATCGTCCGGAGTGAGAGCCCGAGGGCGCGGAGCCTGGCGTGGTCGGGTCGCGGCCGGCGGGTGGTTTCGGCGATCTCCTCGATGAGCCGCCGCGCCCGTTCGCCGTCCTCCTCGGTCAGCCCGAGCGTCGGCAGTGCCTGCGCGACCGCTTCGGTGAAGTTCGTGAGGGCGGGCACGTCGATCGTGGTCTCGGAGATCTGGGTGTTGTTCGGCCCGATCGCGAGTTGGCCCGACACGGAGCCGCCGATGTGCACGTCGTAGTCGTCGCGTTCTGCCATGGCCGGCCTTTCCTCAGTCGATGGTCAAACGCTCGTGGGCCTTGCGGTCGGACTGGAGGCCGACCGCGGTGACGTCGTACTGCCCCGGTCCGGACGGGACGTGGCCCGGAGCCTCGACCCGGCCGTCGTCTGTGGCGACGTAGACTCCGTCGGCCCCCAGGCCGGTGACGCGCACCGACTCGCGCGGGCGGAAGCCGATGGCGATCACAGTGAAGGTCTGGTCCGCTTCGGGAGCCGGGGGGTTGAACGAGATGTCGGGCGGGGTGAGCGGGGGCGTCGATTCGACGCCTTCCCTGCCCGTGCCGCGTCCGGGGCCCTTCACCTCCACCCAGTCGTCGGGCGTCAGGTGGGACAGCACGTCGTACACGTAGACGCGGTAGCGGCCGTCGGACGGGGCGTGCACCTTGATCACCTTCTCGGCCCGCCCCTGGCCGTCGGTCGTCGCGTGCCGGATCCCGCCGGAGCCGCCGTCCAGTTCGTCGAGCCCCATGAAGTGGATCGGCTGGCGCGGCTTGAACCCCGTCGCGGTGATCGTGAGCATGTCCCCCGGTTCGACGGTCGACGGCTCCGCGACGACCTTCATCTGCCCCTGCGGCTCCGGGGTCCGGGACCGTGACTCGGACGTGGACGGGGACGGGGGAGGCCGGGTGGAGACGACGCGGGTCGGGACGCCGGACGGCACGGCCGCCGGGGCGGGCGCCGACACCGGACGTCCCCCGCCGCGCACGGCGACCACGCCGGCGACCCCCGCGGTCGCCACCACCGTGACCACCACCACGATGACGGCGGGATGCGCCAGCACGGCCGCGCCGGACGCCTTGGCGCCCGTCGCGGCGGTCGCGTGCACGGCGAGCGCGGTTCCGCCCGCAGCGCCGCCGGCCGCCGCCAGGCCCGCCAGCATGCCGAGCGCGCGCCGCCGCACGCGGTCCTCTTGCTCGAAGTACGCCGCGTCCTCCGCCGAGTCCGAGCGCCGGGCGGACTGGTGGCCGAGCTTGAGCACCTGGCGCCAGACGCCCCATCGGAGCGCGCGGCCGAACGCGGGCGCGGTGGTCCGGGCGAGCCGGCAGGCCCGCTCGTGATCGCCGCGGTCGGCGGCGGCGGTCAGGACCGCCAGCACGATGGGTCCCGCGGAAGCCACCTCGCGTGGCGTGGCCGTGCGCGCCCAGGCATCGAGGGCCTCGGCGTAATCGGCCGGATCGGCCTCGCCTTCCGCGCCGGCCGCGAGGACGTGGCCGCCTGCCCCGGCCACGGCCAGGCCGACCCGCTCCAGTTCGGCGACATCGGCATCGTCGCCTGCCAGCGCGGTGAGCAGGCCGGACGGAACCGGCAGGCCGGGCAGGGCGCGCAGCACGTCCAAGGCGGCGCGGGCCTGCGCGTTCAGCCCCGCGACCAGGGCCTCTCTGAGGAAGGCGAGGTCGGTGCCGAGGGAGGCGCCCCGTCCCTCCTCGATCGCCGCCGCGGCCTGCAGCATGGTTCCGGGTTGCCCGTGGCAGGCCTCGTACACGCAGCGGACGCCGTCGAACTCCTCGTCGTCCAGGTCGCGGCCGAGTTTCGCCGTGACCAGCCCCAGTGCCTCTTCTTCCGCGAGCCCGCCCAGCTCCAGTCGCTGCGCCGCGCCGTCCCCGAGGGGGGCGGTCGTCCCGACCAGCAGGCTGCCGGCCGGGACGGCCTGGATCAGGTTCGTGAGGTCGTCGGCACGGCCCGGGAAGTCGTCGATGACGAAGAGCGCCCGGATCGGGGCCATCAGCTCTCCGAGGCGGGCGGGGGTGGGCCGGTAGTCCTCCACGTCGTAGCAGGTCTCGAAGAGCCGCTGCAGGACGTCCTCGACCGGCTGTCCGGCCGCGGCCAGGAAGACCACGTCGCCGTCCCAGTCCGCCGCGACCCGGCACAGCAGCGCCGATTTGCCCGCCCCCCGCGAGCCGTGCACCACCACCGGCCGCTTCTGTCGCAGCCACCGAGCCACGTCGGCCAGTTCTTCCTCGCGGCCGACGAGCGGGCCGGCGGGATCGGGTTTCTCCGAACGGGCGGGCCTTTTCCGTGCGCGCATCCGCGGCGCCGCTCCGGTGCCGACCGACACCGAGGAGCCGGTCGCGTTGATCACCACGTTGCGGTCGCCGACGACCATCTGGCCGCCGACGTCGCCGTCGACCCGCACTCCGCCGCGCATCGGCTCCCCGTCTCCGCCCGTGCCCCCGCTCCAAGGATCGGCCATCCGCCTTCCCGGACACAGACGCGCGACGGAAATGGCCGGGCCCGGCCGGGAACGGCGTTGTACTCGGCGATCAACTCTGCGGCGAGGCGAGGAGCATGCCGGTGATCATGTCGACGAGGGCTTCGCCCACCATCGTCCAGTCCGCGGGCCGGCCCGTGTAGGCCGCCGCGCGCTCCTGCTCGGCGCAGGTGTGGATGACCACGAGCCGCATGCTCTGGCTGCGCAGCGCCGCCACCTTCGGTGAAAGCCCGGGCGCCTGCGACCGGACCGCGACGATCGCCTTCCGGAACAGCGGAGCCTGCAGGGGCGCGGCGAGCTCTTCGGGGCCCAGGGTCGGGTCGGCGCAGACCTGGGCGGTGAAGCGCGCGTACCAGGTCGGGTGGCCGAGTTCGGCGAGGTGCTCGGTGTAGGGCAGCGCCAGGCTGGCGATGTGGTCGCGGGGATCGTCGGAGTCGCGCGCCTCCCGGGCCAGCTCCTGGATGCGGCGCGCGATGGGTTCGCCGTGGAAACGCGCGATGGCGCGGATGAGGTCGGCGCGCGAGCCGAAGTAGTAGGCCAGGGCCGAGTTGTTGCCCTGGCCCGCCGCTTCGACGATCTGGCGGTTGGAGACCTCCGCGAGGCCGTGCTCGGCGTAGAGCCGTTCGGCCGTGCGCAGCAGCAGCACGCGCGTGGCGTCGGCCTGCTCCCGCCGCGTGGCGGCCGGCCTGCGCGCGGCGCGCGGGCGCTGCGGAGTCGTGGCGTCCATGTGATCGTCTTCCTGTCGTCCGCGCGGCGGTCCCGGCTGACTTCGCATCTTCTCAGACATTCCTCTGACGAGATCTCCATGGTACAAGTAAGAAGACCTTCTTAAATCTAGGGCCGAGGAGCACCGCCGTGGACATCGAGGCCGACCGGGAGAGATGCGTCGGCGCCGGCCAGTGCGCGCTGGCCGCCCCCGGGGTGTTCGACCAGCGCGAGGCCGACGGTCTCGTCGAGGTCCTGGACCGCAGGCCGCCGCGGTCGCGATGGCAGGCCGTCCGGGAGGCCGAAGCCCTGTGTCCCGCCGCGGCGATCGCGGTCAGCGACGACTGAGACGAGGTAGTGATGCCTGGACGAGTCCAAGACAAGGTCGCCTTCATCACCGGGGCGGCGCGCGGCCAAGGCCGCAGCCACGCGGTGCACCTGGCACGGGAGGGCGCGGACATCATCGCGGTCGACATCTGCCGGCAGGTCGAGGGCGTCCTGTTCCCCATGCCCACACCGGACGATCTGGCCGAGACCGTCGCGCTGGTCGAGAAGGAGGGCCGCCGGATCGTCGCCGCGCAGGCCGACGTGCGGGATCACGAGGCGCTGAAGGCCGCCGTGGACGAAGGCGTCGCGCAACTCGGGCGCCTGGACATCGTCGTGGCCAACGCCGGCATCGGCGCCACCGGCGACCTCATGCAGTCGATGAAGGAGGAGGTCTGGCAGGACACCATCGACATCAACCTCACCGGGGTGTGGCACAGCGCCAAGGCCGCGATCCCGCACATCATCGAGGGCGGCCGCGGCGGAGCGATCGTGCTGACCAGTTCGGTCGGCGGTCTGCGCGGGTCCCAGCACATCGGCCACTACATCGCGGCGAAGCACGGCGTCGTGGGACTGATGCGGACGCTGGCCCTGGAGCTCGGGCAGCACAGCATCCGGGTCAACACCGTCCACCCCACCCAGGTCAACACGCCGATGCTGATGAACGACTGGACGTATCGGGCCTTCCGGCCGGACCTGGAGAACCCCACCGCCGAGGACTTCGCGCCGATCTCGCAGGAGAAGCACGTCCTCCCGGTGCCGTGGGTGGAGCCGGAGGACATCAGCAGAGCGGTGCTGTACCTGGTCTCCGAGGACGGCCGCTACGTCACCGGGGCGACCCTGCCGGTCGACGCGGGAAGCCTGCTCAGGTGAGCGTCCGCGCGTCCCGGCCCTCCCACGAAGGGAACGTTCGATGAGCACCGCGAAACAGCACGGCCGTCCCGCCTCCATCGTCGGGCAGCGCCCGTTCCCGCCCGAGCAGGTGGAGCGCCGGCCGGGCTGCCCGTTCGACCCGCCGGAGGCGCGGGAGCGGCTGCGCGAGGACGGGCCCGTCTCGAAGATCCGGCTGGCCAACGGCGCGGACCTGTGGGTGATCAGCGGATACGACGAGGCCCGCGCGGTCCTGTCCGACGTCCGGTTCAGCTCCGACGTCATCCGGCGCACCAGCTCGTTCAACCTGACTCCGGAGCAGGTGGCCGCGGGACCGTCCGGCTGCCCGGTGCACGAGGGCGAGCGCCGGGACGGCATGTTCATCTTCATGGACCCGCCCGAGCACACCCGGCTGCGCCGTCTTCTGATCAGCCAGTTCACCGTGCGCCGCATGAAGGCGCTGGAGACCCGGGTCCACGAGATCACCGTCGAGCTCGTCGAGGCCATGCGCGCCGGCGGCACCCGGGCCGACCTGGTCGCGGACTTCGCGCTGCCGCTGCCCTCGCTGGTGATCTGCGAGCTGCTCGGCGTCGCCTACGAGGACCGGGCGGAGTTCCAGGAACGCAGCGCGATCACGCTCAACACCGGCAACAGCGCGGAGGTGCAGGCCCAGGCGGGACTGGAGCTGCTGGAGTTCATGCGCACGCTGGTGGCCGCGAAGCGCGAGGACCCCGGCGACGACCTGCTCTCCGGCCTCATCCGCGGCGACCTCGCCGCCGACCCGCCCCTGTCGAACGCCGAACTGGTCGACATCGGCCTCACGCTGCTGGGCGCCGGGCACGAGACCACCGCCAACATGCTCGCGCTCAGCACCTTCGCGCTGCTGGAGCATTCGGACCAGCTCGCCGCGCTGCGCGCCGACCCCGCCCTGATCGACAACGGGGTCGAGGAACTGATGCGCTACCTGTCGATCATCCACACCGGACCGCGCCGGATCGCCACCGAGGACCTGACCGTCGCCGGTGTCACCATCCCCGCCGGCGACACCGTCTTGATCTCGGTGCCCACCGCCAATCGCGACGCCGCGCGCTGGTCCGCGCCCGAGCGGCTCGACCTCGCCCGGCCCCGGGCGCCGCACCTGGGTTTCGGCCACGGCGTCCACCAGTGCCTGGGCCAGCAGCTCGCCCGCGTCGAGCTGCGCATCGGGCTCGCCGAGCTGTTCACGCGCCTGCCGGACCTGCGGCTCGACGTCCCCGCCGCGGAGATCCCGCTGCGCACCGACATGGTCGTCTTCGGGGTCCACACGCTGCCCGTGGCCTGGGGATGACCGAGACCGCCGCGGCCCGCTACGCGGGCGCCCGGGTCCAGCGAGTCGAGGACGGCCGCCTGGTGACCGGGCACGGCACCTTTGTGGACGACATCGCGCGGCCGGGGATGCTCCACGCCTGCTTCGTGCGAAGCCCCATCGCGCGGGCGCGCGTCACGCACGTCGACGTCTCGCAGGCGCTGGAGCTGCCCGGGGTGCACGCGGTGTTCCTGGCCGGGGACCTCAATCCGGACGTGAAGGAGCAGTGGTACACCTCGCTCGGCCGGGACGCGGGCCTGGCCTGGCCGCCGCTGGCCTCGGACGAGGTGCGCTTCGTCGGGGACCCGGTGGCCCTGGTGGTCGCCGAGGACCGCTACCTGGCCGAGGACGCGACGGAGCTGGTGGAGGTGGACTACGAGCCGCTGCCCGCGATCGCCGACTACCGGGAGGCGCAGACCGCCGGCGTCCAGATCCACGAGGGCTACCCCGGCAACATCGCGGGCCAGGCGTCCGGGCCGCCGCCGGAAACGGTCGAGGACGCCTTCGCCTCGGCGCCGCACGTCGTCGAGGAGACCGTCTACCAGCAGGGCTACGCGGCGGTGCCGCTCGAGACGCGGGGGCTGGTGGTGGAGTGGACGGCGGGCAGCCGCGAGATGACGATCTGGGCCGCCACCCAGGCCCCGCACGAGGTCCGCGCGTTCTGCTCGCGGCTCCTGGGGCTGCCCGAGCACTCCGTCCGGGTCATCATGCGCGACACCGGCGGCGGCTTCGGCCAGAAGGTCGTCCCCCAGCGGGAGGAGATGTGCGTGATGCTGGCCGCGCGCAGGGTCGGCGGCGCCCTCAAGTGGATCGAGGACCGGCGCGAGAACCTGATGGCGGCGGGCCAGGCGCGCCACGAGCACGGCACGGTCAGGATGGCGTTCGACGACGAGGGCGCGATCCTGGCCGTGCGGCTCGACCACGTCCAGGACGTGGGCGCCTACCCGACACCGGGGCCGGTCAAGACGGCCGGCGCCGTCGGCATGTTCTTCCCCGGCCCCTACCGGGTGCCGCGCGGCGCCTGGTCGACCACGTCGGTGTTCTCCAACACCAGCGGCCGCACGGCCTACCGGGGCCCCTGGCAGTTCGAGTCCGTGGCGCGCGAGGTGCTGCTCGACATCGCCGCCCGCCGGCTGGGCATCGACGCGATCGAGCTGCGCAGGCGCAACCTGCTGCGCGGCGACGAGATGCCCTTCACCAACCCCAGCGGCATGCCCTACGACCACATGTCGCCGCTGGAGACCTTCGAGCAGGCCCTCGCGATGCTCGACCACGAGGCCTTCCGGCACGAGCAGCGCCGGGCGCGCGAGGCGGGCCGGTACCTCGGGGTCGGCGTCTCCGCCTACGTGGAGCCGACCACGACCGGGATGGGCTACTACGGAACGGAGGGCGCGACGATCCGCATCGAGCCGTCGGGCAAGGTGAACGTCTACGTGGCGGGCGGTTCGACGGGCAACAGCATCGAGACCACCGTGGTCCAGCTGACGGCCGACGCGCTGGGCGTCGACATCGAGGACGTCGCCACCATCCAGGGCGACACCGCGGTCACCCCGTTCGGCGCGGGGACCGGGGGGAGCCGGAGCGGATCCATGACCGCCGGGGCCGTCGCCGAGACCGCCCGCGTCCTGCGGGAGAAGCTCGTGGCGCTGGCCGCCCACCGCCTGGAGGCCGCGGAGGGCGACATCGAACTCGCGCACGGCCGCGCCCGCGTGCGCGGAACACCGTCCGCCGCGGTCGGCTACGCCGAACTGGCGGAACTCGCCTACTTCCGGCCGGAGGCGCTGCCGCCGGGCATCTCGGCCGGCCTGGAGGCGAGCGCCCGGTACAAGGCGCGGAGCCCCCTGCTCTGGGCCAACGCGACGCACGTGTGCACCTGCGAGGTCGACGTGACCACCGGCGAGGTGACCCTGCTGCGCTACATCGTGAGCGAGGACGCCGGGCCGATGATCAACCCGAACGTCGTCGAGGGGCAGATCGCCGGCGGGACCGTCCAGGGCATCGGCGGCGCCCTCCTGGAGCACCTCGCCCACGACGAGGACGGCAACCCGCTCGCCACCACCTTCATGGACTACCTGCTCCCGACCACCACCGACGTCCCCACGATCGAGTACGGCCACGTCGAGATCCCCGGACCCGGACCCGGAGGGTACAAGGGGGTCGGGGAGGGCGGCGCGATCGGCGCGCCGCCGGCCGTGATCAACGCCGTCGCCGACGCGCTGTCGCCGTTCGGCGTGCGGATCACGCGCCTGCCCGCAAGCCCCGCGGCCATCGTCTCCCTGCTCGAGTCACCGAACTGACCGATACGGCCACCCCGCCGGTGGTGTGCGGCGGTGCGATCTTGGGCACCTCTCGGAACACCGCCGGAGAACCGGCAAGGCCTGTGACGCCGACGTCCAAGCCGCCTCCCGGAGAGAACAGTCGACGCCGCCGTTCGCCGCACCGCGACGGCGCCCCCACCCCGAAGAACTGTCGATCAGCTGTAGCCCCCGACCGCTGATGAGAGGCGACTGTGTACCGAACCAGACGTTTCCCGGCAACCAGACGTTTCCAGGCGGCCGCCGTGGCCTGCGCCGCGGCCCTGGTCACGGCCGCGTGCAACGGCCACGCCGCCATCACCTCGACCGGGCCGGCGGGCGACCCCGTGCCCGGCGGCACCGCCCGCATCATCATGATCAACGAGCCGCGGAGCCTCGATCCCGCGGCCATGTCCAACGCGTGGGCGTTCAACGCCGTCCTGGGCAACGCCCTGTACGGCACCCTGATGACCAACGACGTCCAGACCGGCCGCGTCGACCAGCAGATGGCCGAGAGCTTCACCACCAAGGACAAGGGCGCGACCTTCGAGTTGAAGCTGCGCGCCGGCCTGACCTTCACCGACGGCGCACCGCTGGACGCGCACGCCGTGAAGTTCAACTGGGACCGGATCCGGAACCCGGCCACCGGCTCCTCCTCCATCCGCGACGCGGCGATGGTCGCCTCGACCGAGGTCGTGGACGCCCGGACCCTGAAGATCGCGCTGCGGATGCCCATCCCCAACTACGCCCACTCCGTGGTCGCCGGGGGGATGAACTGGATCGCCTCGCCGAAGGCGCTGGCGAAGGGGCAGCGGGCCTACGACGCCGCTCCCGCCGGCGCGGGCCCGTTCACCCTGAGGTCCTGGGACCGCCAGGACAAGATCATGCTGGTGAAGAACCCGAGGTACTGGGACGCCCCCAAGCCCTACCTCGACCGCATCGAGCTGCGCTCCACGTCCGACACCATGCAGCGGCTGAGCAGCCTGACCAGCGGCGGCGCCGACGTGGTCGTGGACACCAGCTGGAAGAGCATCGACAAGGCCCGCAAGGCCGGATTCCCGACCCAGGTCATGCCGCTGAGCGGCGGTCAGGCCCTGACCATGAACACGCGCAGGCCGCCGTTCAACGATCTTCGCGCGCGCCAGGCCATCGCCGCCGCGCTGGACCTCGATGCCACCGACCTCTCCGTCTACAACGGCAAGGGGAAGATCCCCTACAGGCTGTTCACCGAGACCTCGCCGTTCTACGAGGACATCCCGCTGACGAGGCAGGACAAGAAGACCGCGCAGAAGCTGTTCGACCAGCTCGCCGCCGAGGGCAAGCGCGTCTCGTTCACCTTCACCGCCCAGACCAGCCCGGACCCCAGGGCCGTGGCGGAAAGCGTCCAGGCCCAGCTCAGCGCGTTCAGGAACGTCGACGTCAAGATCCGGATCATCGCCTCCGCCGAGACCGCCGCGCTCTTCGCCTCGCGCGACTACGACATGCTCATCTCCTCGGCCCTGATGGTGGACCCCGAACCGCAGTTGTGGACCGTCCACCACGGCCGGTCCTCCGCCAACTACTCGGGACTCAGCGATCCGCAGCTCAACGCCGCGCTGGACAAGGGCCGCCTGTCGACCTCGATGGCGGAACGCAAGGCGGCCTACAAGGTGGTGCAGGAGCGGCTGGCCGCCCTCGTCCCCGTCGTCTACTACACCCGTGCCGCGCCCGCGGTCGAGACGGCCGGGAACGTCCACGGCGCCAGGCTGTACGGCTTCGGGTCGCTGCTGCCCGAGGAGCTGTGGATGCGACGGTGACGCCGCGGGGGGAGGCGGCGGAACCGCCGGGCGACGGGCTCCGTCTCTTCGTTCATGAACATCCCGGACGAGGAGATCATGACGGTCCCGGACTCGTGGCCGGCGCAGCTGCATCCGCGCCGCGACCTCGGGCCCGTCCCGGCCGCCGAGCCTGACGCCGAGGCCGCCGACCGCTGGCGGGCCCGGCTCGACGGCGAACGCGCCGAGATCGAGAAGGTCCTCGCCGTGGTGGAGGACGCCGACGCGGCGGAGGCGGCCCGCGCCTACCTGGACGGCGCCGCCGACCCCGTCGGCGCGGCCGTCGTCGCTGGCGCGGTCCTCGGCCTCGACGGCGACGCGGCGGGCTCGGACGAGGAGGAGACCGCCGCGCGCTACGCGGAGGTGATCGACGCGTGGGCCGCGGAGCACGGCGTCGCCTTCGCCGCGTGCGCGTTCACCGAGCTGCAGGGCATCGTGGTGTGGCGCGGCTTCCAGGGACTGCGGCAGCGCGAGCACGCGACGCGCCACCCCCTGTCCGGGGAGATCACCGCCCTGCGGACCGAGCGGAAGGACGACTCGGCGGAGCGGTACCTGCGCGGCCGGCGGGCGGGCCGCCGCATGCGCGCCCTGCTCGCCGCCGCCTCCGACGACGAGTACCGCTCCGCGGTGGCACGGCTCGCCTCGCTCCGCACCACCCCGGTCCGGCGCGCGACCGCCGCCTACCTCGTCCCCACCGAGCTGGACTGGGTGGAGCAGTGGTGCCGGGAACGTCCGGAGGAGCCCCTTCTCGCCAAGGGCGTGTGGACCATGCGGTTCTGCTCCCTGAGCACCCCGGAACAGCTCGCGGCGATGGGCGACTCGGCGGTCCTGAGCGGCGAGGCGCTCGAACGCCCGGTGCTGACCACGATGGCCGTGGCGCTGGGGGACGCGCTCGCCCCGCTGCTCTCCAAGGCTTCCGAACGATTCAACGACGTCGATTTCGCGGTGCTGGCCGCGATCCCCGGCGACGCCTCGTTCCGCCTGCTGCTGGAGCTCGCCGAGCAGAGCCCCGAGACGGGCCCGCTGCGCGACGCGCTGCGCCGTTACCCGGTGCGGACGCTGCGCCGGACCACCCGGCTGTGCTCCACGGGGGGCCGCATGGGCGTGGTCGCCTCCGATGTCCTCGACACCTGGGCGCGCACCGAGCCGGACCTTCTCCGCGCCACCGCCGACAAGCTCGGCTCGGGGGCCCGGGACCTCGTCCACTCGAGCCTGGAGACGACCCGGCGATTCCCCGAGGCCGCCGCCGACGTGCTGCCCAGGATGCTGGTCGCCCCCGCCTGGACCCGCCGCTCCGAGCTCGCCAAGCCCGTCACCATCTCGGGTCTGAAAGCCCCGGACGAGGTCACGATCCACTGGACAGACGGCGCCCGCCAGAACTGGGCCGAGGCCGACATCAAGGAGTGGATCGGCCACTACGGCGTCGCACCCGGCTGGGACAGGATCTGGCGTCCCGGCGACTGGCGCGACAGCGGGATCGTCCTTCCCCTGGTGTTCGCCCAGGCTCCCCTGGAGGTGGCGCAGCCCCTGCTCGCCGAGTGGGACACCACCGAAGGGCACCGGGTCCCCAACGCGATCAAGCGGACGGTGGCCCGGTTCGAGATGGAGGTCTACCCGCACGTGCTGCGGGGGGCTCGGCACAACTCCCGCTCCTTCGGCGAGTTCCTCCTGCCCTATCGGAGCGCCGAGGTGGCCGCGCTCATGGCGGACTGGTTCGTCCGGCTGAAGGCCGTCCGGAAGACCGCGGCCGCCTGGCTCGAATGGCACGGCACCGCCGCCGCCCGGCTCCTGGTGCCCGCCGCGCTCGGCAAGGCGGGTCCCGCCCGCCAGGCCGCCGAGGCCGCGCTCCGGCACATCGCCGCCGTCCACGGCGACGAGACGGTGCCGGCCGCCGCCCGCGAGCACGGCGAACGGGCCGCCGCCGCGCTCCAGGCGTTCCTCGCCACCGACCCCCTGGACGTCCTCCCGCCCACCGTCCCCGCCACGCCCGGCTGGCTGGACCCCGCCTCGCTCCCCCAGGTGGCGCTGCGCGACCGCCGCACCCGCCTGCCCGACGACTCGGTCGCCCACCTGCTCACGACGCTGGCGCTCTCACCGCTCGACGCCCCGCACCCGGGCCTGCGGATCGTGCGCGAGACCTGCGACCCGGCGTCCCTGGCCGCGTTCTCCTGGGCGGTGTTCCGCGCCTGGCGGACGAACGGCATGCCGGCCCGCACCAACTGGGCGTTCACCCAGCTGGGCCTGCTCGGCGACGACGACACCGCGCGCCGCCTCACCCCGCTCCTCCGGGAATGGCCGGGCGAGGGCGGGCACGCCCGCGCCGTCACCGGCCTGGACGTCCTCGCCGCCCTCGGCACCGACACCGCCCTCATGTGCCTCGACCAGATCGCGCAACGCGTCCGGTACAAGGGCCTGAAGACCAAGGCGATCGAACGGATCGGGCAGATCGCCGAGCGGCTCGGCCTCACCACCGACCAGCTCGCCGACCGCCTCGTCCCCGCCCTCGACCTGGACGCCGGCGGCGCCCTCACCCTCGACTACGGGCCCCGGACGTTCACCATCGGCTTCGACGAGGCGCTCAGGCCGCAGGTCACCGACCAGGCGGGCAGACTGCGCACATCCCTCCCCAAACCCGGCGCGAAGGACGACGCCCAGCTGGCCCCCGCCGCCTACCGGCGGTTCGCCCAGCTCAAGAAGGACGTCCGCGCCATCGCCGCCCACCTGGTCCACCGGCTCGAACGCGCCATGGCCGACCGGCGCCGCTGGACCCCCGAGGAGTTCACCGAGCTGTTCGCCCGCCACCCGCTGACCCGGCACGTCGCGCGCCGCCTGGTCTGGCTGGCCACCACAGAGGAGACCACGCGCACGTTCCGCATCGCCGAGGACCTCACCCCCGCCGACGCCGCCGACGACGCCTTCGCCCTCCCCGCCGGCGCCCGGATCGGCATCGCGCACCCCCTCGACCTCGGCGGCGACCTCGCGACCTGGGCCCAGATCTTCGCCGACTACGAGATCACCCAGCCGTTCCCGCAGCTCAGCCGCGACACCCACCGCCTCTCCGACGAGGAGCGAAGCGGCTCCCGGCTCGAACGGTTCGAGGGCCTGACCGTGCCGGCCGGCGTGATCCTCGGCCTGACCACACGGGGCTGGGAACGCGGCGACCCGCAGGACGCGGGCATCGAGCACGCCTTCCTGCGCCCCCTCCCCGAGGACCGGTACGCGCTGCTCCACCTGGACCCCGGCTTCGTCGCGGCCGACGCCCACGCGTTCGAGGAGCACACCCTCACCCACGCGTTCGTGTCCGGCGACCGGTTCGGGACGCCGTCCGGAGACCCGGTCCGGCTCGGCGACCTCGACGACGTCACCGCGTCCGAACTCCTCCGCGACCTGACCGTCCTCAAGGACGCCGCCACGTCAGCGTAGTCAGGTCCGCGATCACCTCGGAGACGATGACGGGATCCAGGTCCCCCCACGTCCCCTCGGTGAGGTGGACGCGCTGGATCTCCTGCTCCTCGCCGTCCCGCGCACCGCCGTAGCCGAAGCCCGGGAACAGCCTGACCACCGCGTGGACGCCCTCGGCCACCTCCCGGGCGAGGCCGTCGTCGGCGGGCCCGTCGTGCCAGGTCCGCTGCCGCAGCCCCATGACCGGCCCGCCCGCCGCCTTGAGCCCCTCGAAGCGCTCCAGCGAGGAGGCGCCCCGCTCCCGCTCGGTCGGCTCGTGCACCGGCCGGCCGAGCTGCGGGAACGGCTGCAGGATCTCGTAGTCGGCGAACACCTCCGACCAGGCCGCCACGCCCTTCTCGCCCAGCCCGACGGGATGCGCGATGCCCACCCGGGCCGAGGCGGGCAGGGTGAACGGCTCGTCGGAGGAGTCGGCGAGCGTGCGGTCCTCCGCGATCCGGAAGGCCGTTCCCGCGTCGTCCACCCAGACCAGCCGGCGCGCGATGTGCCACAGCAGCGGATGATCGACGATCAGCTTCCGGAACTCGGGCTCCGGCCAGCGGCGGCCGCGCACCATCGCCTCCTCCAGGCGCCGCACCTGGTCCTCGGCGACCTTGGCCACGTCCTTGCGCAGCTCGGCGAAGCGCCGGTGCGCGGCGGGCGCCAGCCCCGGGTCGTCGCCCGCGCCGGGACGCGGCAGGGACTTGCGGGCCCGGCCGTCCTCGTCGCGCACGTACGGCTTGAGCTGCTCGTCGAACCCGACGGTGAACCGGCGCGGCCCGTAGTCGAGCGTCATGCTGCCGTCCGCGTCCAGCCCGAGCGCGGGCACGAGCCGGTCGGCGAGCTGCCCGCGCGACAGCCCCAGATCGGCGGCCACCTCGTCGACCCACTCCATCGCCCGCTTCTTCAGCGAGTCCGACCGCGCCTTCTGCCCGATCCCGTACAGGTGCGCCAGCGCCGTCTCGGTGCCGATGCCCGCCAGGAGACCCAGCGCGGTGGCGGCCGTCTGCTTGCGGCCCTCGCCCGGCCAGGACCGGATCAGCGGCGCCAGCCGGCGCACCGTCGAGTCGTCGCCCAGCCAGGCGAGCTGCTGGAACCCCCAGCCCGCCGCGGTCGGCGCGCCGTGCAGGTCCCAGCCGCGGAACAGCTCCCAGGAGAACGCGGCCAGCGACCCCGGATCGCACGCGTCCCGGACGATCGGCACCCCCGGGTACACCTGGTCGGGCTTGCTGATCGACAGCATCGTCAGCACGTGCCCGGTGGCCTCGGCCGACAGCGCCCGGCCGTCCTTCAGCCGGATCCGCGGGAGCGTGCGCGGATCGCTCCACGCCGCCGGCTTGGGGAACGAGGCGGGCAGCACCTCCAGCGGGTCGGTGGCCAGCATGCCGGCGACCGCGTCAGCCGCCTGCTGCCCGTACGGCCGCACCGCCGCCACCACCGGGCCCGCTCCGTGCTCCGCCGCCAGGTGCCGCAGCGCGCCCTCGGCGTCGCGCCGCACCGCGCCCGGCTTACCGAGCGCGGCGGGCACCAGGTACGGGACGGCGGCCAGGCCGTGCCGCGCGAACCAGGCGACGGCGGCCCTGCGCGCCCGCCGCACGCGCATCAGGCAGCGCGCCACCAGCTCGACGAGCCCGGTGTCCAGGAACGGCAGCGCCAGCTCGGCCGCGAAGTCGGGGTGGCTCTTGCCGAGCAGCCCGACCACGTGCAGCGCGTCCAGCTCGAACCGGGCCAGCAGCGCCCTCTCCCAGATGTCCCAGGGGTAGAGGTAGCGCGGCACCCACGACGCCAGCCGCGGCCGGGCGACCTCCTCCGACACCGTCGCCAGGGTCTTCCCCTGCCGGAACGGGTCCAGGCTGCCGAACTTCCGGGCCATCTCCTCCGGGTCCTGGCCGCGGTCGGAGATGTACCAGTACCCGTTCGACCTGATCGGCGCCCACCCCTCCCGCTCGCCCGGCTCCCAAACGGCGACCGGCGCGGGCGGCTCCAGCCCCCGGATCACGACGGCCTTGGCCCGTTTCCGCTTGACCGCCCACGGCGGCGAGGCCAGCACGGCGGGCAGGGCCGCGGCGGGGGCCTCCGAGGCCGCGTCGTCGATCTCGGCCAGCGTCCGCTCGGCGACCTTGCGCGCGCCGTCCGGCAGGCCCGGCACCACCTCGGCGGCCAGGTCGCGGTGCCCCCGCAGGTGGCGGCGCAGCAGGTCGGCGGCGACGCCGGCGGCCTTGGTGGAACCCGCGGCGGCCGGCGGCAGCAGGCGCAGCGCCCGGCGCGGGAACGCCTCCATGGCCCTGAGCAGCGCGGGCGGGGCCTCTTTGTCGCCGACCCGGTCGACAAGGCACTGGAACGCCGCGTCCGACGGCAGCGTCGCCAGCGCCCGCAGCACCTGCCGGCGGCTCTCGGCGATCTGGTTCTCCAGCAGGTCCAGCAGCAGCGGCAGCGCCTCCGCGCCGAGCCCGTCGACCAGCGTGTCCGCGAGCCTCTCCGTCAGCACGGTGTAGCGGGGCCATGGGAGAGGGCGGAGCAGGCCGACCTGGTGCGGCGTGCTCAGCGAGCACAGCAGCAGCTCATACTGTTCGGTCATGACGTGGTTGTTGTAGAGGGGCGGGTGCGCGCAGCACTCGTCCACCCAGTCGGTCCGCGTCGGGACCAGGAAGGCCGCCACGAACCGCTGGCCCCGGGTGCGCCGGTGACCCTCCAGCCGCCGCTCCGCCGCCGCGTACTCCTCCTCGCCCGCGGCGGCCAGCAGCTCGCGCATCCGCTGCACACCGGCACCGCCGAGGACATAGAGGCTGTCGTCCTGCAGCGGTTTGACGGGCACGAACGTGCCGCCGGTCTCCCAGCGGTACTGGTACCCGCTCAGCTCCGCGACCGCGCACGCGGCGAACGCGACCCCCCGCTCAGCGGTCCACGCGTCCGGGAGCCAGTCCGGGCAGTCGCGCGTGCCGTTCCCGTGCGCGGCCATCGCCGCGACGGCCGCCCGCGCGGGATCGTCCTCCGCGCGAACGGACGCGTCGAGGCGCGCCGCCGCGGCCGGGTCCGGCACGGCCTCGGACACGTACGGGCCGTTACGCCGCGGATAGGGCCGTCGGCCCTCGGGGAGCTCGGGGATGTGATCTTCCATGGCGTCCGACCCTACGGCCCGCCTCGGACGTCGCGGTCAGAGGTCGTCCCACGTGTAGGTCTGCCGGCCGTATTCGGTGGCGAGGCCGTTCCAGAGGCCGACGAACGTCTGCTTCGACCTTGTGGCGGCATTGTTGGCCTCGGTGATGGCGGCATCGCCGTAGGCGCTCGTACACAGCGGGCGCTCGGCCCAGGTCAGGTACTTCTGGTCGGTGTCAAGCGTGACCTGGAGCATGGACACCAGCGCCTGCTTCACCGAATCGCCGTCCGGTACGGCGTCGGTCCGCAGGTTCCGCGCCTGCTGGAGGTGGCCCGTGCGTTCCTCGATCAGCCGCCGGAGCGGCCCGATGTCGGACTCGACGCTCGAACAGGAGCCCAGGGTGCCCGGCAGGTCGCCGCTCGACGCGCTGATCGACCGGAGCAGCGTCGCCATCGCGCCGACCTGCGCGGCCGGTGCGTCCGAGCCGGCCGGCCCGGACGGCGACACCGCGGCGACGCGGCCGGGGTCGCGGGTGGGCCAGTGCCGGAAGGTGATCACGCCGCCGCCGATGAGCACGACAAGGACCAGCGCCGACAGTCCGATGCTCATCCACCGTTCGGCCGCCGGGTCCCGCGGGCGCTGGTGGCGGGGGACCTCCCACGCCGTCCCCGGAGTACGCGGGGCCTCGGCCGGGGGCTGCTCTTCGCCGCAGTGCGTGCAGAAGGGCAGGGGCGACAGGTCGAGGTTCCCGCAGTAGCGGCATCTCATGGCCGGTCGCCGTTGGACGAGGCGTGGGCGTGGCCGCGGTGGTCGCGGTGGTCGCGGCGCTTGCGCGCGCGGGCGATCCAGTCCCGGCCGTCGGCGGCGACCGCCTCCAGGATGCGGAGCGCGCCGGTGAACTCCGAGTCGTCCGGGACGCGGTTCTGGTCGTCCTCCAGGATCGCCCCGTCCAGGTTCTCCACCGTGATGGAGATCGGCTCGCCACTGGTGAGGGTGAGGCGGAACTCCTGGAAGAGGATGAACGAGGACGGGCCGGCGTCGCGCCGCTCCTTGGCGCCCTCGCCCGGCCGTTCCGCGCGGGGCAGGATGATCTCGCGGTGGCCGTCGTCGAACCGCAGCCCGACCTCGGTGACGCGCGCCGCGGCGATCACGTCGTAGCGGAACTCGATGCGCTGCTGGTCCTGCGCGATGCCCGTCGGGAAGTCCAGGCGCACGTTGATCTCCCGCACACCGTCCAGGGTGAACAGGAAGATCCACACGCGGTAGGCGGAGAACCGCGGCGGGCCGTTGCTGAACCGGGCCCGCCGGGCCTGCGGCGCGGCTTCGGTCAGGACCGCGTGCGCGACCACGTCCCGGTTGGCCAGGCCGTGCTGGTTCATGGCCAGCCGCCTGAGGTAGATCTTGTCGTAGTCCAGCCAGCGCACCATGTCGGCGTCGTCGGGCCGGTCGTCGAGGAGCGCGACCCGCCGCTCGTAGGCCTCCCTCTCCTCGCGGGTGCGGGTCTCGGCCTCGGACCTGTTCCTGGTGTAGGTGATCCGGCTCCACAGGTGGACGTCGGCGCGGCCGAGGGCCAGCAGCAGGGCGCCGCCCAGGAACCCGCCGACGGCCACCTGCGTGATCCGCGGCTCCGACTGGTAGATCTTCCAGAGCATGGAGAGCACGGTGAACGCCGTGACGCCCGCGCCGGGGACGACGCCCAGCCATTTCACGACGCGCCGGGTGTCCCTCAGCTCACCGCTCCTCCACCTGCGCGCGATCTTCTTGGCGTGCCAGTCGGCCAGCCACTCGATCGTGCTCGGCTCGGTCCCGGGCCTGCTGTAGAGGTCGACGAGCTCCTCGGCCAGCCTGGCCCGGAACCGTCCCATCGCGACGTGCCACCCGGCCCCCCGCAGCGCGTCCTCGGGCGCGCGGCGGGCGAACTGCCGCCGGACGATCTCCTCGACCCGCGCGGCGAAGTCGGGGTCCTTGGGGCCCGGATTCCGCGGCGCGAACGCCGAGTAGCGCTTGGGGAAGTGCGACGGGAGGCAGAAGGCGAGCAGCCCGCCGCCCGCCACGAGCACGACGCCGACGATCACCGCCGCCTTGACGCTGAGCAGCGCGAGCAGGGCGAAGGACAGGATGAGCGCCCCGCCGCCCAGCAGGGCGCCCCCCGCCGCCGCCGTCTGCTGCAGCACCTCCAGGCCCGGCTCGCGGACCGGTATCGGCTGCGGCTCGGCCGGCTCGGGCTCGAAGAACTTCCACACCCGCTCCTCCCGCCGGTCGGCCGTGCGCGCCCGCCGGACGACCTCGGCGAACCTCGCGTCGAGGTGGTCCTGGATCGCGCCGGTCAGGATCAGGTCCAGATGGCGCCGGATCTCCTCACGCAGGGACTCGGAAAGCCCATCGAACCCGGCGAAGCAGGCGTCGAGCCTTTCCGGGTGGTCCCGTCCCGTCCGCTCCTGGAGCCGCAGGCAGTCGACGAGTTCGAGCAGGACGTCGAGCGCCCGGCGCCAGTCGTCGGCGGGCCCGTCGGCGGCCAGCGTCCGGGCCCGCTCGATATCGCCGAACTCCTCGTGGCCGAGGAGCTCGAACGACCGGTCGCCCAGCACCGCGAGCACCCAGTGGAAGGCGACCTCGTTGGCCAGCGTGGACGGCGGGCGGGCGAAGCCGACCTGGAACACCTCCTGGATCAGCTCCTCCGCGCGCCGCGGCATGCCGCCGGCGAGGCAGTTCTTGGCGACCCAGAACTTCCTCTCGGGCGGGTCCTCGCTCTTGACCTCGTACCGCACGTCCCCGTAGACGACGCCCTGCACGCCGATGGTCGCGTTGCCGCCGGCCTCGTTGCGGACCTCGGCGGAACGCCCCTCTCGCCGCGCCGGGCTCACGGCTTCCCGCCGAAGTCGAAACTGGGATCGCCGTGGACGACGCCCTGGATGCCGATCTTCGCGTTGCCGTGAGCGTTGTTCACGACGTGCGCCCCCTCGGCGGACCGCTCCTTCTCGGTGAGCCCGGGGACGAGCTCCTTCAGCTTCGCCGCGAGAAGGTCGAGGTCTCCCGCCAGGTTGCGGTGGCCCAGCCGCGCGTACTGGCAGTAGGCCAGCCGCGCCAGCTCGGGCGGGAGCACCTCCGCGGTCAGGGCGCCGGCCGACCCGACCAGCACGGGAATCACGCGGACGCCGTGGTCGAACGCCTCCACGATCTCGCGCCGCGTCCAGTTGTCCTCCCGGTCGATCCTGCGCCGGCCGTCCTCGGCGTCCGCCAGCCAGCGGGCGCCGATGACGGCGAGCAGGGCGTCGCTGGCACGGACGGCCTCCAGCAGCGCGGGCCGGAAGTCGTCCCCGTACGGGATCGACTTGCTCGCGCGGAAGAACACCTTCGAGTCGAATCGGTCCGACAGGTGCTCGTCGAGCATCGCGGCGACGTTCTCCTCGTCGCCCGTCATGTAGTTGACGAAGACCTTGGTCATGGTCGCTTTCTCTGCTCTCTCGGCTCTCGGCTCCGGCTCAGACGTCCGGCGAGCTCAGGGACTCGGTCAGCGCGGGGTACAGCCCGCGCACCGCGGGGTCGGTGTGCCAGCGCGCCAGCGTGCGGGCCAGCCGGCGCAGGTCGGTCGCGATCGTCGCGGAGCTGACGACATCGGTGACGGGCAGCAGTTCGGCGGTCAGCGCGCAGGCGTGGTCGACCCGGCCCGCCGCCGCGTGCGCGAGCGCCCGGCGGACCCCGAACCGCGCGCGGGAGCGCAGCGCCCGCGGGCTGAGCCGGGCCACCTCGGCGTCCAGGATCTCACTGGCCTCCTCGGGCCGCCCCAGCTCGTAGAGGCACCAGCCGGTGACCATCGCGACCGGGTCCGCCAGGTTCACCGAGCCGAGCACCGGATCCCGGGACGCCCCGGACGCCCCGGACGCGCGGTCGAGCAGTTCGCGGGCCCGCTCCAGGCTCTCCATGCAGGCCCGGTGGTCGCCCGCGAGCGCGTGGCCCTGCGCCTCGCGCTGCGCGGCCAGGCCCCGGATCCGGTCCGGCGTCTCCGGGGAGACCTGCGCCTGCCGCGCCAGCCGGACGGTCTGCGTGGCGTCCTCCCGGTAGAGGGTGACCAGCGCGCGCCGCACCAGGGAGTAGGCGGCCAGGTCGTGGTCGTTGCCGTCGGCGGCCATCCGCACGGCCTTCGCCGTCCACCAGAGGGCGGCCTGGTCGTTGCCCGACTCCTGCGCCATCCACCCGGCGTACTCGGCGAACCGCGCGCCCAGGACCAGGAACTCGTCCCTGAGGTCCGCGGGCGCCCGGGCGGACAGGCTGCGCAGGACGTGGGTCTGCGCGATCACCGGAGGCAGCACCGCCCCCGGGCTGGCGGTCTGCCCGAGGCCGCGGAACTGGTCGAACAGCCCGCGGAAGGCCTCCAGCGCGGTCGGCTCCTTCGCGGTCGCGGTCAGGCCCTGGGAACTCAGCCCGAAACCCAGCAGGGAGGACGTGCTCATCGCCGACGCCTCGTGCCGGTCGACGGGATGGAACCAGCTGGTTCCGCTGTCGGAGAGATTCATCAGCCACACCTCGTCGTCGTCTGTTCCTGCGTCGGGCAGTGGCGTTTCCGATGGCTGCGCGGGCGCCAGCGAGAGGAGCGCCCCATCGGCACCGAGTGCCGCGTCGCTCATCCGCGCCAGCTCGGGTGAAGGGGTTTTACCGCCATTCTCGATCTTGCTCAGATGTCCTTTGCTGTAGTGCAGCAGAGCACCCAGTTGCGCCAGTGACAGCCCGGCCGCCATTCTCCGCCGCCGAAGCTCCACACCAAATGTTGTCACCCGCTCGGCCACCCTTACCCCGGTTTCCCGTTGCCGCTGCCAGAGGCTGCGAACAACGCCTACCTGCGAACACGCGAGACGACGAACAGTGGGAACCGACCGGACGAACCGCCCGCGCCACCGAATTGCCGGACGGCGTTCGGGTCGACAGGGAGGACAGCGATGATCCGTCGAGCAGCGCACTCGAAACCCGGCCGGCACGGCTTTCTCCCGCGGCCCGGGGTGCGCGGCACGCTCCACTCCTGGGCGGCGCTGACCTGTGTGATCGAGCTGCATGCGGAGGGAATCCACCGGTTGCCGCTCACGCTACCGGTCGTGATCATCGCGCTCCTGGACGCCTGGCACGAGTTCCAGATCATTCCAAGCACGTCCGACAATAGCAGCGCCCCCGGCAATCATGGCAAAAGAACGTCCGAGAACGGCCACTGAAAGAGGGTTTCCCGTTTCCTCCACTAAAGGTGGACGTAACGCGCGCCGGCTCGGGTCGATGGGGAGACGCGGTCAGTGGCCGTCGGGCCGGTCGGGGGCGAAACGCAGGATCCACAGGTCGCGCCAGCGCGACCGGTCGTCGCTCAGGTAGTGGACCTCGATCCGCACCACCGCCGGCGGCTCTGTCCATGTCCGCCATGCTGCCAGCCGGCCGCGTGGTCTCAGCTGAAGGCGCGGCGGTAGAAGTGCGGGCTCACGCCGGGGAGCTGTTCGCCTACGAGCGCCGCGGCACCGTCTGGCGCGCCCAGGGACCGCTGCCCGCCGGTTTCTGCCCCCGCAAAGCAAAGAAGGAGCGGCCACGGCCGCTCCTCTCCACTCTCAACTTATAGCGCACCGGGGGGCTTGCGGCAAGACCCCGGGCGTACCTCAGAATCGCTGGTCGAAGCCAGATTCGACAGACCCGGGGGACGCGGAAATGCGCGTGTTGAAATCCTTGACGACCAGTGCGTTCGACCTTCCCGAGCGCCTCGCGCCCAAGGCCGACCCGGCGCTGATCGGCGACGACGAGAAGCACTTCGCGGCCATCGCGGAGAGCCTCGAGACGTCGATCGCCGACCTGTCCGGCCGTCTCGACGCCGAGCGGAAGGCGCCCGGCGGCATCGGCCAGAAGGCGCTGGACCGCGACATGGAGATCCACCGGCTGAGCGCCCGCCTGCGCGCCCTGCGCCGCTTCGGTCTGGACCTGTGCCTGGGGCGCATGGTCGGCGCGGACGACTCCGAACCCGTCTACGTCGGACGGCTCGGCCTCAAGGACGCTTCGGGCCGCCGGCTGCTGCTCGACTGGCGGTCCCCCGCGGCCGAGCCGTTCTTCGGGGCGACCCATGCCAACCCGATGGGTCTGGCGAGCCGCCGCAGGTATCGCTGGACCGGCGGCCGGATCAGCGACTACTGGGACGAGGTGTTCGCCGCGGACGGGTTCGACGGGCACGCCGCGCTCGACGACCAGTCCGCCTTCATCGCCAGCCTGGGGAGCCACCGGTCGGCCCGGATGCGGGACGTGCTCGGCACCATCCAGGCCGACCAGGACGCCATCATCCGCGCGGGCTCGCGCGGCGCGCTCGTCGTGGACGGCGGTCCGGGCACCGGGAAGACCGTCGTCGCCCTGCACCGCTCCGCCTACCTGCTCTACTCCGATCCGCGGCTCGGCCACCACCGGGGCGGGGTGTTGTTCGTCGGCCCGCACCAGCCCTACCTGGCCTACGTCGCCGACGTCCTCCCCAGCCTGGGCGAGGAGGGCGTGCAGACCTGCACCCTGCGGGACCTCGTGGCGGAGGGAACCGCGGCGGCGGTCGAGGCCGACCCGGACGTGGCCCGCCTGAAGTCGTCGGCGGATCTGGTGAAGGCGATCGAGAAGGCCGTCAGGTTCTACGAGAATCCGCCCGCCAAGGGGATGACGGTCACGACCCACTGGTCCGACGTCTGGCTGAGCGCGGACGACTGGGCGGAGGCGTTCCGGGCGCCGGACCCCGGCACCCCGCACAACGAGGCGCGCGACCAGATCCTGGAGGAGCTGCTCACGATCCTGGTGGACAAGCACGAGGGCGACGTCTCGGCGGACCTGCTCCGCAGGTCGCTGCTGCAGGACAGGGACCTGCTCATGGCCCTCAACAGGGCGTGGCCGATGCTGGAGGCGGCCGACCTCGTCGGAGACCTGTGGTCGGTCCCCGCCTACCTGCGGATGTGCGCCCCCTGGCTCGGCCCCGACGACGTCCGGAAGCTGCAGCGCGAGGACGCCCACGCCTGGACGGTGTCGGACCTGCCGCTCCTGGACGCGGCGCGGCAGCGGCTCGGCGACCCTGAGGACTCCCGGCGCAAGCGCCGCCACGACGCCTCCATCGCCGCCCAGCGCGCCCGCATGGCGCAGGTCGTCGACAACCTGATCGAGGCCGACGACGACGGTGAGGGCTTGGTGACGATGCTGCGCGGGGAGGACATCCAGAACTCCCTGGTCGACGAGAGCGAGCTGCCCGGCATCGACCCGGACCTGCTCGCCGGCCCGTTCGCGCACATCGTCGTGGACGAGGCCCAGGAACTCACCGACGCGGAGTGGCAGATGCTGCTCCTGCGCTGCCCGTCCCGGAGCTTCACCATCGTCGGGGACCGCGCCCAGGCCAGGCACGGGTTCACCGAGTCGTGGGAGGACCGGCTCAAGCGGATCGGGCTCGACCGGATCGAGCTGGCGTCCCTGAGCGTCAACTACCGGACGCCCGAAGAGGTCATGGCGGAGGCCGAGCCGGTCATCCGGGCCGCGCTCCCGGACGCCAACGTGCCGACCTCGATCCGCGGCAGCGGCGTCCCCGTCGTGCGCGGATCCGTCGCGGAGCTGGACGCGGTCCTCGGCGCCTGGCTCGCCGAGAACGCCGACGGGACCGCCTGCGTCATCGGCGATCCCGCGTTCCCGGCGACGTCCCGCGTCCGGTCGCTGACGCCGGAGCTGGCGAAGGGGCTGGAGTTCGACCTGGTCGTCCTCGTCGACCCGGAGGCGTTCGGCGAGGGCATCGAGGGGGCGGTCGACCGCTATGTCGCGATGACCCGGGCGACCCGGCAGCTCGTCATCCTCACGAGCTCCTGACGGAGATGTTCCAGAAGCCGGCGTAGCGGCCGCCGAGGCGGAGGAGCTCGTCGTGGCTTCCTTCCTCGACGATGCGGCCCGCGTCCAGGAAGACGATGCGGTCGGCGCGCCGGACGGTCCGCATCCGGTGCGCCACCATCACCACCGTCCGGCCCGCCATCAGGCGCTCGATGCCCTCGTGGACGGCAGCCTCGTTCACCGGGTCCAGTGCGGAGGTCACCTCGTCCAGCAGCACGATGGGCGCGTTCTTGAGCAGCGCCCGCGCGATCGAGACGCGCTGGCGCTCGCCGCCCGACAGCAGCGCGCCGCCCTCGCCGACGTTCGTCTCCCATCCGCCGGGGAGCCGCTCGATCACCTCGTCCAGGCGCGCCGCGGTCGCGGCCGCCCGGACCTCGGCGGCGCCGGCGCCGGGACGGCCGAGGCGCACGTTCTCCTCGATCGTGCCCTCGAAGAGGTAGACGTCCTGGAACACGACGGCGATCTGCTCCATCAGCACGTCGGTGCTGATCGCGCGCACGTCCGCGCCGCCCACGCGGACCGCGCCCGCGTCCACGTCGTAGAACCGCGGGAGCAGCTGGAGCAGCGTGGTCTTGCCCGCGCCCGACGGCCCGACGACGGCGAGCCGCCGCCCCTGCGGCACGGACAGCGACACGCCGTCGATCACCGTGCGGTCGTCGTGCCGGAAGGTGACGGAGTCGAACTCCAGGTCGTGGCGCACCGGGCGGACCGGTTCGCGCGGCTCCGGAAGCGGCTCGGTGCGCAGCACCTCGTCGAGCCGCACCAGCTGGGAACGCGCGGCGTGGAGCCGGCCGCCGATGTCCGACAGCGACAGCAGCGGGTCGGCGCAGCGGGCGGCCAGCACCAGGATCGCCAGCACCTCGGCGGCGCCGATGGTCCCGCCGAGCGCGAGGTAGGCGCCCAGGACCAGCAGCGCGGTGAAGACCGCCTGCACCGTGAGCGTCAGGCCCAGGACACCGGGCAGCACCGACAGCATGGAGCGGCGGGAGGCGCGCTGGAGTTCGCGCAGCGAGTCGTCGAGCAGCCGGAAGCATTCGGCCGTCCGGCCGCCGGCGCGCAGCACCGGCTGGGCCTGGAGGTACTCGATGACCCGCCCGGTGGCGTCGTGGTCGCGCGCGGCGCGCTCGGCGTCGGCGGCGGCCATGGAGCGTCCCGTCCAGATCTGGATCGCCGCCACGACCGGGACGGCGAGCAGCGCGGCCAGGCCCATCTGCCAGCTGAACGCGAGCATCACCACGACGATCGTCAGGGGCGTCACGCAGGCGGAGATGAGCGGGGCCAGCAGGTGCGCGATCACGCTCATCGCCTGAAGGACGCCGTGGCCGGCCAGGACGGACACCTCCCCGACGCGGCCGGCGCCGTACCAGCCGATCGGCAGCCGGGCCAGATGGTCACCGAGCCGGCGGTACATGCCCTGCAGCAGCGTCGACCCGCCGCGGAAACCGGACAGGTCCCCGGCGTAGCGCAGCACCCCGAAGACCGCGACCACGGCCCCGAACGCGATCAGCCAGGGGCGGGCGTCGGCGGGCGTGCCGCCGAACAGCGCCCGCAGCACCGGGACCAGCAGCGCGTAGGACAGTCCTTCGGCCACCGCGGCCGCCGTCATCAGGGCCACGGTGCGGCGTACCGGCCGCGCGTACTCGGGTCCGAGCACGCGCATCAGCATCCGGATCATCAGGACTCGTCTCCTTGCGGTACGCCGCCACGGGTGTCGGTATCGTCGGCCGCCGATCGGTGGGATCGCCAGAACGCGGCGAACCTCCCGTCCCGCGCCAGCAGGTCGGCGGGCGCGCCGCGCTCGACGATCGACCCGTTCTCCAGCATCACGACGGTGTCGGTGTCGGCGACCGTCTCCAGGCGGTGGGCGATCACCAGGATCGTCCGGTCGCCTTCCAGCGTGGCCAGGGCCCGGCGCACCGCCTGTTCGGTCTGCGGGTCGGCGAAGGCGGTCGCCTCGTCGAGCACGAGTACGGGCGCGTCGGCCAGCAGTGCGCGCGCGATCGCGATCCGCTGCGCCTCGCCGCCCGACAGTTCGACGTCCTCCCCGATCACCGTGTCGTAGCCGCGCGGCAGTTCGAGGATCCGGTCGTGGACGTTCGCCCGCCGGGCGGCGCGGACCACGTCGTCGCGGCCGGCGTGCGGCACCGCCAGCGCGATGTTGTCCGCGACCGACGCGCGCAGCAGGCGGACGTCCTGGAAGACGAAGGAGACCATCCGGTGGAGCTCCCGGGAGCCGAGCTCGCGCAGGTCGACGCCGCCGAGGGCGACCGAGCCCTGCGTCGGGTCGAAGAACCGCGGCAGCAGCCGGACCAGCGTGGACTTTCCGCTCCCGGACGGCCCGACGATCGCGGTGACCGTCCCCGGTTCGAGCACCAGGTCGATCCCGCGCAGCACCTCGTGGTCGGCGTCGTAGCCGAAGCGGACGTCCCGCAGCTCCACCCGGTGCCCCCGGGGCGCGACGGGGTGCGCGGGCTCCGGCAGCGACCGCACCGCGAGGACGTCCCGGATCCGGCCGACCGCGCGCCCGGCGGTCTGCATGTCGTCGAAGCCGTGGCCGAGGACCTCCACCGGAGCGGCCAGTCCCAGTCCCAGCAGCAGGAAGGGCAGCAGGTCCGCCGCGGGCAGGAAACCGTTCGTGATCAGGATCGCGCCGCCGGCCAGCACGACCAGCAGCATGAACGGCGGCGACAGCACCAGCTGCATCCCCGCGGCGATCCCGGAGAGGCCGCGCACCATCCGGTAGAAACTGCGGACGAAGTCGTCCACGGCCGTGCGGAACTTCAGGTGGGCGCGCTCGCCCCCGCCGAACGCCTTGACCACGGCGATCCCCTGGACGAACTCGACGACCGAGTTCGCGATCCGGTCCATGGCCGCGTCGAACTCCTTCTGCTCGCGCAGCCGGGCCGGCGTCATCATCAGGGGCACCAGCGCCACCGCCAGCGCCACCGGGGTCAGCGTGATCAGCGTGAGCCGCCAGTCGACGGTGAACAGGTAGACCAGCGACACCAGCGGCACCACGAAGGCGGAGACGAGCTCGCCGGGGGTGTGCGCGATGAAGGGGTGCACGGCGCTCACGTCCTCCCCCACGATCTTCGCCAGCTCGCCCGTCCGGCGCCGGGAGAGCCAGCCGATCGGCACGCGCCCCAGCCGCGCCGCCAGCCGCCGCCGGAAGGACAGCTGGACCTGGTCGTCGAGCACGTGCCCGACGCCCGAGGACGCGGCCGTGAACAGCAGCCGCGCGAGCAGGCCGGCCGCGCCCGCGATCACGGCGGTCCAGACCCGGTCGTGATCGATCGGGCCGGGCGCCGGCAGGGCGCGCCCCAGCTCGGCGACCGCGAGCAGCGGCGCCAGCCCCGCGACGGCGCCGATGATCTGCAGGATCACCACGGCGGCGAACCCTCGGAAGTGCGGGCGCAGCAGCCCCGCCACGCTCTGTCCGGCCGCGGAGTCGGCCTCCGGTGGCGGCAGGGGCCGCTGTCTCGCCTCGGCAAGGTCGGTGGCGGTCATGCCGGAACGTCCTTCCTGCGGTCGCCGACCCGCTCGGCCTGGTCGGCTTGCGGCGGCGCCGGGCGCGGGATGGTGAGGGCGACGAGGGCGGCGGCGACCAGGAGCGCGGCGCTCAGGGTCAGGCCGAGCGCGTATCCGTCGTTGAGGGTCTCGGGCGTGACGGCCGGGCCGGTGCGGTTGTGCGCGACGGTGCCGAGGGCGGCGAGCCCGAGCGAGGCGCCGATCTGGCGCGAGCTGTTGAGCAGGGCCGAGGCGGTACCGGCCTCGTGGGAGGCGACGCCGGCGCTGCCGGCGGAGACGACCGGTCCCAGGCAGAGCCCGAAGCCGACGCTGGCGACGATCGAGGGCCCCAGGACGTCGGTGGTGAAGGCGCCGTCGGCGCTGATCAGGCCGAACCAGGCGAACCCGGCCGCGGTCAGGAGCCCGCCGAAGACCAGCAGGGTCCGGGGGGCGAGGCGGTAGCCGAGCTTGACGGCCAGCACCGAGCCGGCGACCACACCGAGGGCGAACGGCAGGAACATCAGCCCGGTCAGCGCCGGTTCGGTGTCCAGAACCTGCTGGAGGTAGAGGGACATGAAGTAGAACGCCGAGGCCATGGCGGCGCCGACCAGCAGGATGGAGGCGTTCGCGCCGGCGACCGAGCGGTTGGCGAACAGGCCCAGGCGGACCAGCGGCTCGCGGCGCGTGGTCCGCTCGACCTGGACGAACGCGGCCAGCAGCGCGGCGGCGACCGCCAGCGTCGTCAGGGTGACCGGCGAGGTCCACGCGTGCTGGTCGGTGCGGACGACGCCGAACACCAGCAGGGTCATGCCCGCCGTGGCCAGGACGGCGCCGAGCACGTCCGGACGGCCGCCGCGGGAGGGGGGCGGGCCGGCGGCGACGCCGCGCCAGGCCAGGGCCAGCGCGCCGGCGGCCATCGGCACGTTCACGAACATCACCCAGCGCCAGCCGGCGTACTCGGTGAGCACGCCGCCGATCAGGACGCCGAGGGCGCCTCCGGCGGCGTTCATGGCGCTCCACACCCCGAAGGCCCGGACCCGGGCCCGGCCCGCGGGGAACGCCGCGATCAGCAGCGCCAGCGCGGCCGGGGCCAGCGCGGCGGCCCCGACGCCCTGCGCGGCGCGGGCGGCGACGAGATGGCCGGGTTCCTGGGCGAAGCCGCCGGCGAACGAGGCGAGGCCGAACAGGCCGAGCCCGAGCAGCAGGACCCGCTTGCGGCCGTACCGGTCGGCGGCCTTGCCGCCCAGCAGGAGCAGCCCGCCGAAGGCGAGGGCGTAGGCGTGGATCACCCAGGTCAGGCCCACCGCGCCGAAGCCGAGGCCGGCGGCGATCTGCGGGAGCCCGAGGTTCACGACCGACAGGTCCAGCGACACCATGAACTGCGCGACGGCCACCGCGGCGAGGGTGAGCCCCGGCCGGGCCCCCGCCCCGGCGGCCATGTTTCCGCCTGCCGAATTTCTCATGCCGGACATGGTGGTGTTCGGGCAGGTCGGCGGTCATCGTGCCCAGGGAGACTTCTGCGACCGGCACCCGGGAAGTACGTCCGGCGCGACTACTTCGCGGGGAGTAGTGGGCAATTACGCCGTGCTGCGGAGGAAGCCCGGCGGAGACGACCTTAACCTTTGTCGAATGAGGTTCTTGGACCGGGGGCGGCCGCTCGCCCAGGACGGCCTGCTCGCCGCGGCGATGGCCGTCCTGCTGTCGGTCATCGTGGTCAACACGCCGGGCGCGGGCGCGCTGGATCTCGCGGGCGCCCTCGCCGGGTCCCTCGCGCTCGTCGCCTGGCGGCGGGCGCCGCTGGTGGCGCTGCTGGTCAGCACGGTCTGCATGCTCGCGGTCGGGGCGCACGTCCAGCCGGGCCCGGCGGCCGCCTATCCCGTGATGGTGTCGGTGTTCGCGGCGGTCCGGGCCGGTCACCGGGTGGTCGCGGCGCTGGCGGCCGTGGCGTTCCTGGGCGCCGGCCTGGCGGTGAACCTGTCCGGGGCCGACGAGTCGGGGCAGAACCTCCAGGACATCTCGCTGCTGGTCGGCTGGTTCGTGGCGGCCGGCGTGGTGGCGACGGTGACCCGGCACCGGCAGGCGTACCTGGAGGAGGCCGAGCGGCGGGCCGCCGAGGCCGAGCGCACCCGCGAGGAGGCGGCCCTGCGCCGCGCGGGCGAGGAGCGGCTGCGCATCGCCAGGGAGCTGCACGACTCGCTCACCCACAGCATCTCGATCATCAAGGTCCAGGCCGGGGTGGCCGTCCACCTGGCGCGCCGGCGCGGCGAGGACGTGCCCCCCGCGCTGCTGGCCATCCAGGAGGCCGGCGGCGACGCCATCCGCGAGCTGCGCGCCACCCTGGAGGTGCTGCGCGACACCGGCGACTCCGACGGCTCCGGCGGCTCCGGCGGCTCCGGCGGCGAGGCCCTGGCCAGCGGCCTCGACCGGCTCGACGACCTGGTGCAGCGGGCCCGCTCGACCGGGCTGCCGACCACGGTGACGATCTCCGGCGCGCGGCGGGACCTGCCGGCCGAGGTGGACCGGGCCGCGTACCGGATCGTCCAGGAGGCGCTCACCAACGTCTCCAGGCACGCCGGCGGGGCGGGCGCGGCGGTGCGCGTCGACTACGCGGACGGGGAGCTGGTGGTGCAGGTCGACGACGACGGCAAGGCCGACCCGGACGCGCCGCCCGTGCCCGGCACGGGCCTGCTCGGCATGCGCGAGCGCGTCGCGGCGCTCGGCGGCCGGCTGCGGGCCGGGCCCCGCGCCGAGGGCGGCTTCACCGTGCGCGCCGAGCTCCCCCTGGGAGAGCCGTCGTGATCCGCGTGCTCCTGGTGGACGACCAGGCGCTCATCCGCGGCGGCTTCCGGGCCCTGCTGGAGATCGAGGACGACATCGAGGTGGTGGCCGAGGCCGCGAACGGCGAGCAGGGCGTGGCGCTGGCCGTCGAGCACCGGCCCGACATCGCCCTCGTCGACATCCAGATGCCGGTGATGGACGGCATCGAGGCGACCCGGCTGATCGCCGGCGACGAGCGGCTGAGCGGCGTGCACGTGGTGATCCTCACCAACTACGGGCTGGACGAGTACGTCTTCAACGCGCTCCGCGCCGGCGCCTGCGGCTTCATGGTCAAGGACACCGAGCCCGCCGACCTGGTGCAGGGCATCAGGGTCGCGGCCCGCGGCGACGCGCTGCTGTCCCCCGCGATCACCCGCCGCCTGATCGGCGAGTATGTCAGCCGCCGTCCCGAGCCCGCGCCCGAGGGGCTGGACGTGCTGACCAACCGCGAGCGGGAGGTCACCGCGCTGGTGGCCCGCGGCCTGTCCAACGACGAGATCGCCGCGCAGATGGTGATCAGCCCGACCACCGCCAAGACGCATGTGAGCAGGGCGATGACCAAGCTGCGCGCCAGGGACCGCGCCCAGCTGGTGGTGTTCGCCTACGAGTCCGGCCTGGTCGTCCCGCGGCGCTCCTGATCCGCACCGCTAGGGTTCGGCTTCTCCGGGCTCCGGGCCGTCGTCGGCGGCCCGGGTGCGGCGCGCGGCCATCCGCCGGGGGTCGGGCCAGCGCACGTCGTGGGCCCAGCCGGCGCGCTCGAACATGCGGATCAGCCGCGCGCTCGGGTCGAGCTGCCCCCTGCGGACCCCGTGGCGGGCGCAGGTGGGATCGGCGTGGTGCCAGTTGTGCCAGCCCTCGCCGAACGTCAGCAGCGCCACCCACCACACGTCGGAGGAGCGGTCGCGGGTGTCGAACGCCCGGTCGCCGAAGGTGTGCGCGACGGAGTTGACCGACCAGGTCACGTGGTGGACGACCGCGTAGCGGACCAGCCCGCCCCAGAACAGCGCCGACCACAGGCCCGCCCACGACCCCGACCACAGCCCGCCCGCGGCGGCGGGCAGCAGGAACGACGCGGCCACGGTCACCGGGTACAGCGCGTCCAGCCGCCGGATGTCCGGGTCGGCCAGCAGGTCGGGGACCCAGTGCCGGCGGTCCGAGCGGCGGCGGGCGGTGTAGAACCAGCCCACGTGGGCGTGCAGCAGCCCGCGCAGCAGGGCCGGCCCGCTCTCGCCGTACGCCCACGGGGAGTGCGGGTCGCCGGGCCGGTCGGCGTACTTGTGGTGCCTGCGGTGCTCGGCCGCCCACAGGCTCGCGGGCCCCTGCAGGGCCAGGCCGCCGGCGACGGTCAGCGCGATCCGCAGCGGGCGGCGGCACCGGAACGCGCGGTGCGTCAGCAGCCGGTGGTAGCCGACGCTGATGCCGAAGATGCTGACCGCGTACATGACGGCCGCGATCACCAGGTCGCGCGGGCCGATGCCGCGGCCCCACAGCGCGGCCACCGCCGCGACCAGCGCGACCTGCGGGACCACCACCAGCACGACCAGGTAGGCGGTGCGGCGGCCGGTGGACACGCCGAAGGTGCCGGCCGTCGGCCGGTCGGGCCTGCGCGTGGGCGCGGACATGCCGTCTCCTTCGTGTCCGGACGACGGACGCTGCCGATTGAAGGGCATGCGCCGCGCGGCTCGCCAGTGACCTCGCGGCCAGGGAAATATCCCTTGTCGTAGTCAACTCAATACTTTCTGCGGTCAGACGCTTGTGTATTCGGTCCTGGATGGTTAGCTTCCAGATACCTCGCGTCACGGACCGGTTGTTGGTCGGGCGATGACGCATGCCCTTTTCCGACCCTTCTCCGACGGAAATGGAGACACCGCGTGGGCGATGCACCGCGGCACCTCACAGCGGACGGTTATGTGGATCGGTACGAGGCGGCCGCCGAGGGAGATCCGCTGCAGGCACTGGCGCTGCTGGCCGGGTGGCTGCGCACCGAATGGCGTCCCCTCTTCGCCGAACTTCGGGCCCGCCGACCGATTCTCAGCACCCCCGCCTTCACCGTCGTGACCCGATTTTCGGACGTCAGTGAAGTGCTCCGGAACGGCGACATATTCACGGTGAGCGGATATGCCGCAAAGCTCGATCCGGCCCTCGGCGCACCGGTCATGCTCACCCGTGACGGCACCCCGCTGAACTGGCGCGAGAAGGGCCTCATGCAGGTCATGCTGCCCCCCGAGGACGTGCCGGCGGTCCGCGCGCTGGTCGCGGAGACGGCAGACCGGGCGTTGGACGCGGCGGCCCCGGCGGGACGGATCGACGCGGTCGGCGAGCTGTTCCGGCCCGTCTGCACGACCGTGTGCGCGGAGTACTTCGGCTTCCCCGGCCCGGACCCCGGGACGCTGGCGCGCTGGTCCAGAACGATCATGACCGATGTCACCGCCAACCTCGCCGGCGACCCCGCGGTCCACGCCGCGTCGCTGGAGGCCGGCCGGGAGATGATGGAGCACCTGCGCGGCGCGCTCGCCGACCGCCGCGCCGGCGATGCCGAGGCGCGGAGCCGGGACGTCTTCGCCCGGCTGCTGCGCACCGCCCTGCCCGGCGAGCTGGCCTGGGACGACGACCGCACCGCGGTCAACGTGGCGGGGCTGCTGCTGGGCTTCCTGGAGAACGCCGTCGGGTCGATGACCCACCTGGTGCGGCAGATCCTGCTGCGCCCGGAGATCCACCGGGCCGCCGCCCTGGCCGCGGCCGATCCGGACCCCGCGGAGTTCGACGGCCACGTCTGGGAGGCGCTGCGCTTCGACCCGTTCCTCAAGGTGATCACGCGGGTGTGCGCGCGCGACCACGTCCTGGCGGCGGGCACCCCGCGCGAGACCGCCGTGCCCGCCGGGACCCTCGTCCTGGCCGCCGTGGCCTCGGCGATGTTCGACGAGACCGCCGTGCCCGAGCCCGACCTGTTCCGCACCGACCGGCCGCCGCACACACGGCTGCATTTCGGTCACGGCCCGCACGCGTGCGTGGGCGTGCACCCCGGCGCGGCGGTGATCTCCGAGACGGTGCGCCGCCTGCTCGCGCGTCCCGGGCTGCGGCTGCTCGACCCGCCGGACGGGACGGTGGTACGGGACCGGGACATCTTCCCGGACCGGTTCTGGCTGGGGATCGGCGACCGCGAGGGATGAACATGCGCAACGAGCGGACCAAGGCACGGAGCATCGCGACCGACGGGGCGGCCAACCGGCTGCGCTACCTGGCCCTCACGCACGGCCGCCCGCTGTGGCGGATGGCGGAGGCGAGCCCGGGGCTGCGGCTGCGGCTCAACGCCGCGCTGATCGACAGCGCCGTCCGGGAGATGCCCGGACGGCCCGAGCCGCTGAGCACCAGAGCGGACTACACCTCCTGGGCGTCCCTGACCGACCGCACCTACATGGCCCGGCACCTGCCCCCCGTGCCCGCCGGCGACGAGGGGCGGCCGCCGGTGGACCAGGCCGCCGACCTGTTCGCCCGGGGCGAGGAGATGATCCCCTGCCCCCGGTCGACGGTGCTGTTCGCCTACTTCGCCCAGTGGTTCACCGACGGGTTCCTGCGCGGCGACACGCACGTCCCCCGGGATCCGCGCCGCACCAGCTCCAACCACGAGATCGACGTCAACCCCGTCTACGGGCTCGACGAGGAGCAGACCGCCGCCGTCCGGGCCTTCGACGGCGGGCTGCTCAAGAGCCAGCTCGTCAACGGCGGGGAGTTCCCCCTCTTCCTCTGCGAGAACGGGAAGATCAAGCCGGAGTTCTCGGCGCTGAGCGTGGCCCTGTTCGACCGGATCGACGACGCGCGGCGCGACACCCTCTTCGCCACCGGCGGCGACCGCGGCAACGCGCAGGTCGGCTTCACCATGTTCACCGTGCTCTTCCTGCGCGAGCACAACCGGGTGGCGCGGGAGCTGGCGGACGCCTACCCGAAGTGGGACGACGAGCGGCTGTTCCAGACCGCCCGCAACATCGTGCTCGCCCTCGTCATCAAGCTGGTGGTCGAGGAGTACATCAACCACATCACCCCGTACCACTTCCGCTTCCTGCTCGACCCGGCGCTGAGCACGCGGCTGGCCCGCGCGCCCTGGCACCGGCAGAACTGGGCGTCCATCGAGTTCAACCTGGTCTACCGCTGGCACAGCCTGGTCCCGTCCGAACTGGTCGTCGGCGGCCGGGAGCTGCCGCTGGCGGGCACGCTGTTCGGCAGCGCGCTGCTGCCCGAGGCGGGGCTGGGGCGGCTGTTCGAGGACGCCTCGGAGCAGCGGGCCGGGCGCATCGGGCTGTTCAACACCGACCCGGTCCTGCGGGAGGTGGACGTGGCGAGCGTCGCCGGCGCGCGGGCGGTGGACCTGGCCCCCTACAACGACTACCGCGAGCACTGCCGCTTCCCGCGCGTCCGCCGCTTCGAGCAGATCTCCGGCGATCCCCGCGTCCACGGGGCCCTGCGCGAGCTGTACCGCAGCGTGGACGAGGTCGACCTGTACGTGGGCCTGTTCGCCGAGGAGCCGGGGTCGGCCAGGGCCATCCTCCCGCCGCTGCTCACCAAGATCATCGCGATCGACGCGTTCTCGCAGGCCCTGACCAATCCGCTGCTGGCGCCCCGGCTGTGCAACGCCGACACCTTCTCCCCGGTCGGGATGCGGATCATCGGGACCACCCGCACCGTCTCGGACGTGCTGCACCGCAACGTCCCGGAGGACCCGCGGCCGCGGTTCGTCAGCATGACCTGGCGAGGCGCCCGGTGACCGGCGAACCCGAGCCCGTCCCCCAGGACGGCGCCGAGCACTCCGCCGAGCACTCCGCGGTGCTGCGCGAGGCCGCGCGGGAGCTGGCGGAGATCGCCACCACGTTGCGCGAGGTCTCCCGGCGCGCCACCGCCGCCGCCACCGACGGAGCCGTCTACGGCTCGCTGCACCGGGCGCCCGCCGCCGGGGCGCGGGCGCAGCGGGCGGTGCTGCGCGCGGTCACCGACCGCCGCGGGCTGGGCTACACCGTGACGGGCGGCCCGGTCGGCGCGCTCGGCTCCAAGCTCGGCGGCATGGCCGGGACGCGGAGCCTGGCCGTCCGGATGATGACGACCTCGCTGCGCCTGCGCATCGCCGCCGTCTGCCTGGACAACCCCGAACTGGTCACCGATCCGCTGCTGGCGCGGCTGCACGAGGCGGTGGCGGCCGAGCGCGAGATGGACGCGCTGCGCGCCCTGTGCGCCCTGGTCAAGGACCGCGGCACGGCCCGCGCCCTCACCGCCATCGCGCCGATCTTCAGCGAGTTCCTGGCGCTGCGCGCCCTGCTGGACCGCAACCCGCTCAACGACCGCACCGCCTGGCTCATCGCCGGCGGCGAGGCCGTCGCCACCGCCGACCCCATCACCGGCCTGAGCAACCGGGCGATCGCCGCCCTGGACGTCGGCGAGGGCGCCGCCCGCCGCACCGAGCCCGGCCCCGAGGAGTCCGCGCGGCTCGGGACGCACGGGTCGCTGCTGGGCTTCCTCACCAACATCCTCGTCGTCGGCCCCACCGGCCGGGCCCTGGTGCAGACCGTGACCGGCCCGGACGGCACCCGGCGGCACATCGTGCAGGTCCCGGGGATGCGGATCGGCAACCCCGACCTGGAGTCGCCCGCCGACCTGCTCGGCGCGTTCAGCAGCACCCTGAGGGACAGCGCCCCCTTCAGCCGCGCCCTCGCCAAGGCCATCGACGACTACGGCGTGCCGGCCGGCGAGGAGGTCGCCCTGATCGGCCACAGCGCGGGCGGCGCCGCGGTCATGAACCTGGCGCAGGACCCGGAGTTCTGCGCCCGCCACACCGTCACCCACGTGGTGGCCGTCGGTTCGCCGATCGACTTCAAGCGGCCCGTCTCCCCGGACACCTGGGTCGCCAGCATCACCAACCAGCACGACCTCATCCCCAGCCTCGACGGGCAGGGCGCCGGCTCCTGCTTCGACCTGCACCCGGACTGGTACGTGGTCGACTACACCGACCCCGCGCACGTGTTCCCGGCCTGCCACAGCATCGAGCACTACACGGCCAACATCACCAAGGACCTCCCCGAGGTCCGCGCCCACCTGGACGAGCAACTGCGGCCCTACCAGGGCCCGGTCGTCCGGTCGCAGCTCTACCGGCTGTACGACCGCGAGCCCGGGACAGCCACGGTCACCACCAGCGGCGGCCCCGTCCAACTGCCCCTCCAGAGCCCGGAGGGCCACGCGTTCACCGCCTACTTCACCGCCGATCCGGCCGCCGCCGCGGAACTGCTCGGCGAGCACGGGCGCGCGGTACGGGTGGGCGGCCGCGCGCTCGTCACCCTCCACGCGTTCGAGAACCGGGGCGCCGCGCTCGGCGACTACGGCGAGCTGCACCTCGGGGTCGTCGTCGCCGACCCGGACGGGCCGCGCCCGTCCCGGATGTGGCGCGAACTGCTGCCGTCCGGCGAGCACCGCGGCCTGGGCACCTGCTTCCTGCACTCGGTGCTCACCACCGAGCTGGCGTGCGCCGTGGCGTCCGAGGTCTGGGGGCATTCGGCGTCGGTGGCCGGGGTGCGCGTGGAGGGCGACGACCGAGCCGCGTCGGTGACGGTCGCCGACACCGGCGGCCCCATCCTGACGCTGGCCGGTCCGCTCGGCCGCGGGCTGCCGTTCGTGCGACGGGATCTGGTCGTCTATTCGCGGCGGGACGGCACCCCGCTGCGTTCGCAGATCCGGGAACGCGGCCGCCGGCGGGTGCACCCGTCCCCCGGCATGCGGCTCACCGTCGGCTCCTCCGAGCACCCCCTGGCGCAGCGGCTGGACGCACTCGGCCTCGACGGCGCCCGGCCGGTGCTGTGCCTGGTCGCCCCCGCCCGCAGCAGCCTGCGGACACCGGCCGTCCCCCTGCCCGCCCGCTGACCCCGGAGGCATCCCGTGCCCGGACGCACCGACGCCATCACCGCCCACGCCCGAGTCCTGGGGGCCGACGCCGAGGTGCTCGAAGAGTGCGCCGCACGGCTGCGCCGCCTCGCGTCCAGGCTCGGCGCGCACGACGCCGCGCCGCCCTGGCTGTACCGGACGCTCGACGACCACATCACCGCCTGCGTGGTCGCCTCGGCCGACCTCGCCGACGCGTCAGCACGGCTCGACGACTACGCCGGGGCGACCACCGACGGCACCACGTAACGCTCACACCGCGGAGGCGTCAGCCGCGATCCAGGCTCGGCGTGATAGGCATGGCAAGCGTGACGGTATTCGTCTGCACGGCCTGCGGGGCAGCGCTGACCGAGCGCCTGGAGCGGCTGAAGACCCTTCCCGGGCGGCCGCCGTTCGAGGCGCGCTTCGAGTCCGGTGACGGGTCGCGCCGGGCGCCCGCCACGGTGGCGCGGGGGTACTACGCGCTGGACCCCGAGCCGTGGGGGCCGCCGTTCGTCCCCACGGACGACGCCGAGGCGATCTTCCCGGGCGGCCCGTGCGTGGGCGATCCGGACGGCGATGGTTTCCTGGTGTCCGCCGGTCCGCGCGACACGATCGTCCTCCACCCGGAGGACGCCCCGGTGCTCCAGTACTCGCCCAAGCCGGACGACGCAGGCTGCTGCGGCCTGACCGGCAGGGCGGGGTTCAACATGAGGTGCCCCTGCGGCACCGACGTCGGCACCGAGATCAGCGAGTGCTACACCGCCTACGAGCTGCACCTGGTCCCGGACCTGGTCCACGCCCGGCCGGCCCCGCCGTCCTGATCTCCGGTTCCGGTCCGGCGGCCCGCCTGGCATAGGCTTGGCCGGTGTTCTCGCCCCAAGGTCCGTCTCTGCGCGAACTGGCGATCCAGGCGCTGTCCTCGGTCGAGCGCGGTTACGACCTGCTCGCCCCGAAGTTCGACCACACGCCCTTCCGCACCCCCGACGGCCTTCTCGCCGCCACCGCCGACGCGCTGGGGCCGCTCGGCCCGTTCGATCAGGGGCTGGACGTGTGCTGCGGCACCGGCGCGGGGATGCGGGTCCTCAAGCCCCTGTGCCAGGGAGGGGTCACGGGCGTCGACTTCAGCGCCGGCATGCTCGCGCAGGCGCGTGAAGCGCATCCGGACGCCGAGTGGGTACGGGCGGACGTCCGGGACCTGCCCTTCGAGCAGGCGTACGATCTCGCGGTCAGCTTCGGGGCGCTCGGCCACTTCCTGCCCGCCGAGCGGCCCGCGCTCTTCTCCGGGGTGTACCGCGCGCTGCGGCCCGGCGGTCTCTTCGCCTTCCCGATCGCCGCGCCGCCGCCCATCTCGTCGGTCTGGTACTGGACGCTGCTCGGGTTCGACCTGGTCATGCGGGTCCGGAACGCCGTGTGGCGTCCCCCGTTCGTCATGTACTACCGCACCTGCCCGCTGCACGAGATCCGCGACGACCTGACGGCGGCCGGTTTCACCGTGACGACGGCCCCCCTGCCGGCCTTGGGCGAGCGCGAGGACGGCAGCCCGCGGTACGGGCTCGTCCTCGCGCGCAGACCTTCCGGCAGCTGAACCGCCCTTGGGCGCCCGTGGAGGGCGGCCAAGGGCGGTCCGCGCCTACTCGGGTTCCATGGCGAAGGTTCGCCAGGCGGTGGCCCAGCGCTGGAGGTCCTCGGCGGTGCCTCCCAGCACCTTGATCACGGTCTCCACGGTGGTGAGTTTGGCCGGGATGGTGTCGGCGGCCAGGGTGTTGCGGAAGGTGGTGTAGGAGAGCTTCTTGGCGCAGCGGTCCTGCATCTGGCGCAGGCTGGGGTTGCCGGCCCAGATCCGGTAGGCGCGCAGCATCGCCATGAATTCCCGCTGGCTGGTGGCGCGCAGCGGGTCGGGGCGGCGGTTGTGCCCGTGGACGTCCGGTGTGGCCTGCGGGGTGGTCGCCGGTTCCGGCTCGTCCCCGGACCTGGCCGGTTCGGCCGGGCACCAGGGGTCGGGGCAGGCGGGCGCGCCGATCGCCGAGGGCGGCGGGGCGTCCTCGTCCTGGCCGCAGGTGGGGCAGCGCGCGGGGGACGAGGAGGGGGTGCCGGGGCGTCTGGGCCGGGCGTCGGGGTGCGGGCGGCCGGGACGGGGCCGGTCGTGGGAGAGCGCCATGACCTCGGCGGCGCGGCGCTGCCGCTGGAAGTCGTGCAGCCGCCCGGTCAGCAGCTCGATCTCGCGGTTGAGGTCGCGGACGCGGTCGAACAGCTCCTTGGCGGTGACGACCCGGGCGGGGTCCTTCTGGGCCGGGCCGCACATGATCAGGATGCGCTCGATGCGCTTCCAGGTGCCGCTGGTGAGCTGGTGGTCCCCGGCCAGGATCTTCCAGACCTCGGTCGGCTCGACGGCGGCGGCCGAGGCGATCACCTCGACGCCGTCGTCGCCGGCGATCCGGTCCAGTTCGGTCTGGATGGTGCTGGCCAGCAGCAGGTTCAGCCGGGCGCGGAGGCCGGTGGTGTGTCGGCGCAGTTGCTCGCGGCGCGCGCGGGTCTCGGCCTCGTTCAGCTCGCCGATGTCGGGCCGGGTGCCGTCCTCGACCATCGGCGGCCTCATCGGCGGTCCTGTTCGGGCGGGCCGGAAGGGCCCCGGTGATCTCACTGGAGTTTCCCTTTCGTTGTGGGTCGCCGGTGCTACGGGCGTGCGGAATGCGGGCATGCGGATCCCGAGGGGAGGAGTGGAGTCCTCACCGTCCGGTCTCTGGCGCGTTATCTTGCCGCAGCATCGGCGGGCGTTGGCGCAGGATCTACAAAAACCACATACCGAACCGCACTGAACCGCCCTCTACCAGGTGATATACCGTCGACTCCGGGTGTTGCGCGGCGTGCGGAAGTGGTGAAGACCGGTGCGGAACGTCAAGAAATGAGCGTCCCGCTCGTGCGTGATCACTTGTTTGATGTGTAATACGAGTCGCACGCCGAGGGGCGTCGCGGAAAGTTCCCCGAGTTTGGTCGCGGTGCTACGGGCTGACGGTCGGGAACGGCAGCGGACCGGGCCAGTGGAGTGGGCCGGTTCATGACGAAGGGGGGACCCGCCGGGTCCCCCCTTCGCGCTTCCCGGGCGCAGGGAGATGGCGCGGGGGTCTTGACCATACATATGAGTCGATGTGTATGGTCCGAGGGACGGAGCGTGCGGTGCGGCGCGGTCGGCACGCAGGACGAGCCCCGGACACCAGGAGGCCCAGGGATGACCGAGCTGCAGATTCGCCGGATCCCGTTCGAGTTCGACGAGCAGGTGCCGTTCCAGTGGAACCCGGCCAATCCCGACTTCGGGCTGATGGCCAACGCCATCGGCATGCTGGCCATCGCGTTCGAGAAGTACATCGTGGCCGTCACCCGGGAGGTGATGCCGCGGCTGCGCGACCCGGAGGTCGCCGAGGAGGCCGACGCCTTCCTCCGGCAGGAGGCGCAGCACGCGCGGGCGCACCGGCTGCACATCAACGCGCTCATCAAGCGCTACCCCGGTCTGCGCTCCACCCTGGACGAGGCGGTCGCCGACTACGACCGGCTGCGCGAACGGGAGCCGGTGGAGTTCCACGTCGCCTACATCGCCGCCCTGGAGGCGACGTTCACGCCGCTGTTCAAGATGATGCTCGACAACCGGCGGTCGCTGTTCACTCCGGGTGACGCGCGGGTGGCGTCGCTGTTCGTGTGGCACTTCGTCGAGGAGATCGAGCACCGCAGTTCGGCCCTGGTCATCTACCACGGGCTCGTCGACGACCCCTGGTTCCGCACCCGCGTCGCCCGCCGGGCCTTCGGCCACGCGGTCGGCGTCTACCGGGGGATCATCGAGGGGTTCGAGCGGCACGTGCCGCGGCGGGACCGGCTGGTCGACACCCGCCGGGTGATGCCGAGGCAGATCTGGCTGCGGGAGATGGGCGCCCGGCTGCCGGTCGCCGGCCGCCGCGTGGCCGCCGGACGGTACCCGACCCCCTTCCAGGGCGTCCCGATGGCCCAGCTCGCGATGACCTTCGTCCGGCTGCTGCGCTCGCAGGCCCCGCGCCACCGCCCGGCCGAGGAGCCGCTGCCGGCCCTGGCCGCCACCTGGTTCGACGCCTACGACCGGGGAACGGACATGACGCGGTTCGAGGGCGCGGCGCTGAAGAGCGCGTCATGAGCGGCCCGTGCGACGAGGCGTTCCGGGTCATGGCCGACCGGCTCGGCGGCATCTCCTGCGACGCTGATCCGGTCGGCACCCTCCGCGACCCCGCGGGCCTGACCGGCTGGACCCTGCCGGTGGTCGAGGCCCTCATGATCGCCGGCGCCGTGCTGGCCCTGCTGCACGCGGTGCGGACCTGGCGGCGGACCGGCGATCCGGCCGGTCCCGCGCTGTGGAGCGCCGCCGTGGCCTTCGTGCTCATCCTGGAGCCCCCGCTGTACTTCCCCCGGCAGTTCGGCATCAGCGAGTACCTGGACGTGCTGTTCGTGCACAACGTGTTCAGCGTCCAGTTCCTGTTCGACCGCATGCCGCTGTACATCGTGGCGCTGTACCCGGCGTGCTTCTACCTGGCCTGCGCCCTGGTCACCCGGCTCGGGGTGTTCCGCCGGCACGGCCGGGTGGTCGGGGCCGTATGCGTGGGGTTCGTCAACCACTGCTTCTACGAGATCTTCGATCATCTCGGCCCGCAGCTGCGCTGGTGGGCCTGGAACACCGGTGCGGCCGTCAACGATCCGGCGCTCGGCTCGGTCCCGCTGGTCAGCACGGTGATCTTCGGGTTCCTGGCGCCCGCGCTGCTGGTGTTCTGGTGGCGGACGCTGTTCCCCGAGCCCGCCCCCGAGCCGGCCGGGCGCGGCCCGCTCGGCGCTCCCGGGGTCGCCGTCCGCGTGCTGCTCGTCGGCGTCCTGACCACGGTGTCGCTCCCGGTGTTCAGCGCGCCGGTGTCCTACCTGACGCTGACCGACACGCCCAACCGCGCCGTCATGGCGGCCGTGCTGTACACGGCCATCGCGGTCGCGGCGGTGGTCGCCGTGGCGGCCGTCGCCAGGAGCGCGCCAGCGGACGCGCCGGCCACCGGCGACCGTTTCCTCGACCGCTATGCCCTGCTGCACGGCACGGTCTACCTGGCGGTCTTCGCCCTGCTGTGGGCGGCGGCCACACCGGATCTGCTGGCCGCCGAGGGCGGCCGCACCGGCGACGGGGCCCCGGTCGGCAACCCCTTCTACGCGCTGGCCTGCGCCGCCGTGTGCGTATGGGTGCTGTGGCGCGCCGCCCGGCTCGCACCCGCCGCCCGCACACCGGAGACCGGGCACCCCGCCCGCACGTCACCCCAGACCGCCTGAAACCGTCTCAACCGGGAGCCGGCGCCGGCCGTTCACCGCGTTCACCGGCCTGCGCGGTGATGGCCGGGGCCAGCCAGCGCATCAGGTAACGGCGCAGGCCGGCTCCCGTGCGGGCGGGCGTTCCGGGGTCCGTCACGAACGACTGCATGATCCGCAGCATGTGCTCGACCAGCTCGTCCAGTTCCTCGGCGCCGAACCCGGCCGCGGCCCAGTCGACGGGGAACCGCTCGATGAGCCCGCGCCCCAGCCGCAGCGCGGGCTGCGACGTGAACCCCTTGGCGAACGCGCCGCCCCGCCCGGACGACAGCAGGATCCCCACGTAGGGCTCGTTCGGGACCTGCTCCAGCGCGTACACCGCCCCCTCCACCACCACCTCGGCCGGCGTGCCCCCGCGCAGCGCCACGTGCTCGGCCAGATGCCGCTCGATCTTGTCCATGAACGCGCCGGTGGCGTCGATGGCCGTCGCCACCAGCAGGTCCTCGGTGTTGGTGAAGTACCGGTAGACCGTCTGCCGCGTCACCCCCAGCTCGCGGGCGACGTCCGCCAGGCTCGTGGTGACCCCCGACCGGTCGATGCAGACGCGGGTCGCGCCGATGATCCGCCGGACGGCCTCCTCGTCGTCCCCCGGCAGGTCGCCCGACCATCCATGCCTGCGCACAACGCCCCTCCTCCACCTCGCCCCGAGATTACCGAAGCGCCGCCCCTGCCCCGGCGGCCGCCCGCACGCCGCCCTTTGACCTGCCCTGTGCAGATATTACAAAGGGTTCAATGGAGCCGGAGCGCGTCTCCTCACAAGGAATTGTTGAAGGCCCGCCGCCGATGCGGACGATACTTTGGGCGGGCTTGGCGGGCGGGGCGCCGACTATCACCCGGGCCTTTATGTGAAAGTTTGATATTTGACCCTTACCCGGCCGCGGGCCGTAGCGCCGCGCACGTCTGCCGGAACACCACTGGACTGCGGAAATAGCGGTGCCTACAGTGAATAACCGAGAGTGGGCCCGAGGCGCCGCCGCACCGGTGTCCGGGAGCGGATCAGCCGAAGGGCCGGTGAACGAATGCGAACGGAGAAGGGAAAATGTCTGAGCATTTAAAGGAGTGCGGTCATGCGAGGGCCGTCTGGCCGGATCTGTGCGCCGTCGCGCCCAGCCCCGACCTTCGCGAGCGGCTGAACCGGGAACTCGAAGAGATCCGTGAGCGCGGGCCGGGCTCGGTCAACCTGCTGGGAATGAGCCACGCTCCGCGCATGCGCGGCTTCGACGACGCCACCCTCTTCCCCGCGGACGAGTACGCGCGGGGGACCCCGGAGTCGACCATCAGATCGGCGGCGGCCGACCGGGCGCCGCTGCGCGGGCAGGTGCGGGTCATCGTCATCCCGGCGGACTTCTCCGACCGGGCCATGACGACCACGAACGAGCGGCTCGAAGAGCTGTTCTTCTCGCTCGGCGCGATGGAGCAGGGCAGCGTGCGCGAGTACTACCGCGAGGTCACGCACGGCCTCGTCGACATCGTCGGCCAGGTGGTCGAGCCGGTGCGGCTCCCGCGGACGCTCGCCTGGTACGCCAACAACAACTTCGGGATCGGCCGTCCGAGCGGTGAGGCCAGGGCGAACATCATGGCCCGGGACGCGGTCGTGAAGGCCGATCCGACGGTCGACTTCACGCCGTACGACAACGACGGGAACGGCTACGTCGACGCCTGCATCGTCGTCCACGCCGGACCCAGCGGGGACGCCACCGGGAACCCGGGCGACATCTGGGCCCACAAGTGGACGCTCCCCGAGGTCTACAACGCCGACAACACCAAGGTGTTCGCCTACCTCACCGTCGCGGAGGACGCGAAGATCGGCGTCTGCGCGCACGAACTGGGCCACCTGCTCTTCGGTTTCCCCGACCTCTACGACGTCGACGGCACCTCGGAGGGCGTCGGCAACTGGTGCCTGATGGGCGCCGGGTCCTGGGGCGGCGGCGGGGCCAGGCCGGTCCACCCGTCCGCCTGGTGCAAGATCCGCCAGGGCTGGGTCAGGGAGACCAACGTCACCGCCAACGGAACGCTGCGCATTCCCGATGTCAAGACCGGCTTCGAGGTGCACCGGCTCTGGCGCGGCGGAGAGCAGGGGGACGAGTACTTCCTCGTCGAGAACCGCCAGCGCGACGACTACGACGGGGCACTGCCCACGGGCGGGCTGCTGGTCTGGAAGGTGGACGAGAGGCAGCCCGACAACACCGACGAGAACCACTACAAGGTGGCCCTGCTCCAGGCGGACGGGAAGCGCGACCTCGAACGCGCCCGCAACCGGGGCGACGCCGGGGACGCCTATCCCGGCAGCACGGGGAACGCGTCCCTCACCGGTTCCACGAACCCGAACACCCGCTCCTACACGGGCGAGGACACCGAGGTGGCGGTCACCCGGATCTCCGCGCCCGGTGCGGAGATGACCGCGACCGTCGCGGTGCGGGCGGAGGCGCTCGTGGGCGAGACGGGAACCGCCGGAGACGGCGCCGGCGCCAGGCGGCCGTTGGCGGCGACGGTCCGCTGACGGAAGTGCCGTGGACACCATGGTCCAGTCCATCGACAACCTGACCGCCCTGACGGGGCGCGTGGCCGAGATCGGCCCGCATCCGCGCCTGGCGGGCTGGGACCGGGTGCTCATGGACGTGCTGGACGCCGGTCCCGTCCCGGGACGGGCGGACCTGCTGTCCCGGCGCGCCGGAGAACGGCTGGAACTGGCCGTCCGGCACGACCTGCTGGGGAACGCGGCACCGGGTGCGACTCTCCGCCTGCGGGCGAAGCTGTCCTCGGGCGAGGTGATCGCGGAACCCCATCCCGACGAAGGCGACTTCACCGTCCGGCCGCCCTGAACGGCGGGCGGCGGACGTCATCACGACCATCACCGAAGGAGGCGACATGAGTACACAGCGTTCAGGCACGCAGACTCTCCAGGGGAAGACGACCGGCATCCACGGAATGCTGGTGTTCGGCGACGATGTGCCGCGCTTCTCGCACTTCCCGATGTTCCAGCCGCCGCACCATTCCCAGGTGATCCTCGAAGTGGGGTTCGACGGCGCCACGAAGGGGGTGCTGGACGCCGATCGCAAGGCGGAGTCCGACAACATCTTCAGCTTCAAGCCCGAGGTGTTCGACATCACCGAGCTCGACCCGTCCGGTCCGGGGCCGGTCCGGACCTCGCTGCGGGGAACGCTCTACCACGGCCACTTCGAGCACGGTGGCGAGCCGATCTCCGAGGAGATCACGGTGCGGATAAGCCGTGTCGTGTACTTCCAGCTGCTCGACCTGGAGGCGGCGCACGACAACAACGCCGACCTGAGGTACCTGGTCCTCGGGCGCGCCGGGGATTTCCACCTCGCGCACTACATCACGGCCCGGCCGGACTTCGACCACGTTCTCCAGGCCCGGCTTGTCCCCGGCAGCATCAAGAACGACGAGGGCGACCCGGTGCCCGATGAAACCGCCGCCCAGTTCAATCTGGGCGACCCGGCGTACTTCCAGGGACGCCACGACGTTCCCGCGGAGCGACTGACCGCACCCGGGACGTTCAAGGCACTGTTCTCCGGCCAGCCCTCACGCGCGGGGGTCGTCACCTACACCGCCGACCTGGAGATCGTCCAGGAGATCTACCTGGAGGTCGCCGAACTGGCCTGATGTCAGGCGATGTCAGGCAGTGCGGTAGCAGGTGCGCGGCCGAGCCAGGCGCCACGGGCGAGTGGGGCCTGGCGAGGCCGTGCTGTCGGCCAGGGGCCGGTCGCCGCTGAGGATGTCGGCGGGGGTCGCCAGCACCACGTGCGGCGGTCGCGCGACCAGATGGGGGCAGACCGCCGCGGCCAGGGCGGCGCACTCCGGGCATGCCGGCGCCGGGGTGAGGAAGTCGCCGGCGGCGTCGACCACGGCGGCGGCGGCCTCGGGCGCCGGCAGGCCGCACACCTGGCACAGCCAGCGCCGCTGGCACGCCTTGAGGCGCTCGCTGTGCACCAGGCGCCACCACACCCGCCCGCCCGTCACCGGGGTGATCCACGGGACGGGCCGCTCGTCCGCACGCGGGCGGGGCCACCCGGGCGGGTCGGGATCGACGCCGGCGGCCGCGGCCAGGCGGTCGGCGATCCGGGAGATCGTCTCGGGCAGCGCCCGCGCCGTGCACCGGTCGGCGCCGCAGTAGGCGTACCCGTCGCCGACGACGGCGAGCATCGGCCGGCCGCACTCGCGGCACGGCAGATCGGGCGAGAGCACCGCACTGGCAGACGGCAAACCCAACCAAAACACCCCTGATAGGGATGTTCCCGGCTATGCGCCCAACCAGACCGGTGTCAGGGGAGGTGTTTCCCGGAGCACCGGCCGAGGTGCGGCAGGGCGGCCGGTTTCTTCAGCCGCCGCCCGGCGACCTCCCCTCGCCGGGTCCGGTTCACCGGGGTTCGCGGCCGGGGCGGTCCACCGTTTCGGGGAGGAGGCCGCGTGCGGTGACCTGCTCGCCGCATTCGGAGCAGGCCAGCACCGGGTGGGTGATCTTCCCGCAGGACTCGTGCCGCAGGACGCGCATCACGGGGTCGTCCCCGAGGTGCTCCTCGGCCCATTGCGCGATCGCCAGCAGCGGGGGGACGACCAGTTGCGCGTTCTCGCTGATCCGGTACTCGTACCAGTCGGGATCGGTGCGGTACCGGTGCTTGACGAGGATGCCGACGTCGACCAGCATCGTCAGCCGCGAGGTGAGGATGTTGGGCGCGATGCCGAGGGCGCGCTGGATCTGCCCGAAACGGCGCACCCCGAAGAAGATCTCGCGTATGACCAGGTAGGTCCAGCGCTCGGCCAGCAGTGAGATCGCGGCCGCGCTGGGGGCCTGTCCGGGTGGGCGGTGCTCGGCCATGCCCGGCAGGTTACCGTCCGCCGCGCTCCGCGCTTTCAGTACACGCCTCCCAGCTTGCGGTGGTCCCAGCTCACGATCCTGGTGGGTGAGAACCGCAGCGCGACGCGCTTGACGGCCTGCTGGGCGGCGGCCCGCTCGAGTTCGGGCGGGACGGGGTCGCCGGGCGCGAGCCCCGGGGTGTAGCGCCGCGCGACCGCCAGGCCCACCTCGGCGACCGCGTCGGCGTCCTCGACGATCTTGACTCCGCACTCCATCATGACGCCGCGGAGGTCCTCGTACCGCTCGCCGTCCTCGACCTGCAGCGTGGCCTCGGCGAGCCGCCGCAGGTTGGCCGTCTTCTGCGAGGACCGGTAGGTCCAGCACAGGACGTCGAGGCCGTCCGGGACGTACCACAGCGGCAGCAGGTGCGGCCGGCCCGCGGGCCCGACCGTCGCGCAGGTCACCACCCGCCCGTCCGCCAGGAACCCCTCGATCTCCTCGTCGGTCATCCGGATCTGCTCGCGCCGAGACATGGCCCTCCTTGCGCCCTTCGGAACAGTCCACTACTTTATCGATAGTACTTGCCATTCGCAAGTAGACTTCCGGGAGGGCGCGCGTGCGCAGCACCAGCAGTGGCGGGGCCTCTCCCCGCCCTTCTCACGAGACGCTCTGCGCGGCCCTGCTCGACGCCGCGTGCCGGCATCCGCGGCGGGTCGCGTTCACCACGCTCGACGGGACGATCGCGCTGACCTGGTCGCGCGTGGTCGAGGTGGTGGCCCGGGTGGCCGGCGGGCTCATGCGGCACGGCGTCCGGCGGGGCGACACCGTGGCGCTGATGATGGGCAACCGCCCGGAGTTCGCGCTGGCCGACCTGGCGGCCGCGAGCCTGGGGGCCGTCCCGTTCTCGATCTACAACACCTCGTCACCGGAGCAGGTCGAGTACCTGCTGGCCGACTCCGGCGCCCGGATCGCACTGTGCGAGCCGCGGTACGCCGGCGTGCTGGACGCCGTGTCGCGGCGGCCGGGCGGCGCGCGCCTCGAACAGGTCCTGGTGCTCGGCGAGCGGCCCGGCGCGGACCCGGACGTGGCGGGCCTGCGGGACGCCCCGCCGATCGACCTGAGGCGGGCCGCGTCGCGGCTGGGCCCCGACGCCCTGCTGACCCTGGTCTACACGTCCGGGACGACCGGGCCGCCGAAGGGCGTCGAGGTCACCCACGGGAACGTGCTGGCGACGGTGGCGTCGATGTCCGGCGCGATCCCCCAGGGCGACCACCCGCGGCTGATCTCGTGGCTGCCCGCCGCGCACATGGCCGAGCGGGTCGCCAACCACTACACCGCGGTCGTGCACGCGGCGACCGTCACCTTCTGCCCCGACCCGGGCGCCATCGGCGACGCCCTGGGCGCGGTACGGCCGACCTGGTTCTTCGGGGTCCCGCGCGTCTGGGAGAAGCTGGAGGCACGGCTCCGCACGAGCTGGGACCGGCTCCCCGGCCCCGAACGCGAGCGGGTCGCCGCGACGATCGCCTCCGCCGAGGAGGCCGTGCACCTGCGGCAGGCGGGCAAGGAAGTCCCGCCGGAGCCGGCCGCGAAACTCGACCACGACCTGCTCGCCCGCCTGCGGGCCGAGGCCGGGCTGGACCGGATCGGCGCCGCGCACGTCGGCTCCGCGCCCTGCCCCCAGGAGACGATCGTCTTCTTCCAGGCCCTCGGCGTACCGCTCTCGGAGCTGTGGGGCATGTCCGAGACGACGGCCAACGGCACGGTCAGTCCGGCCGGCGCGGTGCGGATCGGCACGGCGGGGCTGCCGACCCCGGGGGTGGAACTGCGCATCGCCGACGACGGGGAGCTGCTCGTCCGCGGCCCGAGCGTGGTGCGCGGCTACCGGAACCGCCCGTCCGAGACCGCCGCCGCCATCGACGAGGACGGGTGGCTGCACACCGGCGACATCGGCTGGCTCGACGAGGACGGCTACCTCACGATCGTGGACCGCAAGAAGGAGCTCATCATCAACGCACACGGAAAGAACATGTCGCCCGTCGCCATCGAGGCGGCGCTGACGGCGTCGTCCCCGCTGATCGGCCGCGCCGTCGCCATCGGCGACCGGCGGCCCTACAACGTCGCGATCGTCGTGCTGGATCCCGACCATCTCCGGGGCTGGGCGGCCGAGCAGGGCCTCCCCCCGGATCCGGACGGGCTGGCGGAGCGCGAGGACCTGCTGGAGACCGTGCGCGCAGCGATCGTGCGGGCCAACACCCGGCTCTCGCGGGTCGAGCAGATCAAGCGGGTCGCCGTGCTCGGCGAGGAGTGGGCGCCCGGAGGTCCCGAGCTGACCCCGACCATGAAACTGCGGCGGACGCCGATCGCGCAGCGCTACGGCGCGCTGATCGACGACCTGTACGCCCGGCGCGCCGGCCTGGAGGTGGAGTGATGCGCGCGGTCCGGGTGACCAGGCCGGACGGCCCGTCCGCCGTGACCGTCGCCGACGTTCCCGAACCGGAACCCGGCACGGGCGTGCTGATCGAGGTCGCGGCGGCCGGGGTGTCGTTCCCCGACCTGCTCATGAGCAAGGGCAGGTACCAGGTCCAGCCCGACCCGCCGTTCACGCTCGGCCTGGAGGCGGCCGGGCGGGTCCTGGACGCCCCGGCGGGCAGCGCGCTGCGGCCGGGAGACCGGGTCGCCGCGTTCGCCCTCGGCGCCTTCGCCGAACGGTTCGTCGCGCCCGAGGAGTCCACGTTCCCGCTGCCCGACGAGCTGACCGACGAGCAGGGCGCCGGCCTGATCATGAACTACCAGACGGCCCACTTCGGGCTGCACCGCCGCGGCGGGCTGCGCGCCGGCGAGGTCGTCCTGGTCCACGGGGCGGCCGGCGGCGTGGGGACCGCGGCGATCCAGGTGGCCCGCGGCCTGGGCGCCCGCGTCATCGGCGTGGTGTCGACCGGGGAGAAGGCCGCCGTCGCGGCCCGGGCCGGCGCCCACGACGTCGTGCTCGCCGGCGACTGGGCCGCCGAGGTCCGCAAGCTCACCGGCGGCCGGGGCGTGGACGTCGTCTACGATCCCGTCGGCGGCGAGCGCACCGGGGAGAGCCTGCGCCTCCTCACCCAGGAGGGCAGGCTGATCGTGATCGGATTCGCCGACGGCGCGATACCGTCGCTGGCCCTCAACCGCGTGCTCCTGCGCAACGTCTCGGTCATCGGGGCCGCGTGGGGCCACTTCGTCGACACCCGCCCGGAGGTCTCGCGCGCCATCGCCGACGACCTGGCGCGGATGGCCCGCGAGGGCACCGTCGCCCCGCTGGTGGGCCCGGCCTTCCCGCTCGAGGACGCGGCCGCGGCGCTGGCCGCCCTCGACGACCGCCGGGCGACCGGCAAGGTCGTGCTGAGGACCGCGCGATGACCGGCGTCCAGGGCTGGTGGGCGGGCGGCCGGCACGTGACCCTGCCCGTGGCGGGACGCGACCGCCGGATCTTCGTCCGCGACGAGGGCTCCGGGCCGCCGCTGGTGCTGCTGCACGGCTATCCGGGCTCGTCGTTCGAGTGGGCGGGGGTATGGCCCGCGCTGGCCGCCGCGCACCGGGTCGTCGCGCTCGACCTCCTGGGGTTCGGCGCCTCGGACAAGCCCGCCCGGCACCGCTACCGGCTGGCCGAGCAGGCCGATCTCGTCGAGGCGCTGCTGCGGGAGCTGGAGATCGGCGCCTTCTCGGTGCTCGCCTACGACTACGGCACGATCGTCGTCCAGGAACTGCTGGCGCGCGGCGTGCTGCCCGAACGGGTCGTGCTGTCCAACACCGGGCTGTTCCCGGACCTGTACCGGCCGCGCCGGGTGCAGAAGCTGTCCGTCGCCCCGGTGGTGGGCACGCTGCTCGCGGCGCTCGCCGCCAACGAGCGGACGTTCCGGGAGACCTGGTCGGCGGTCTACAGCCGCGAGCATCCGCTGGACCCCGTGCAGGCCGCGCAGCACTGGCAGGCTCTCCGGGCCGGCGGTCCCGGGCGGACGCTGCAGCGCCGGCTCCTCGACTACATCCCCGAACGCCGCGCCGCCGGCGCACGCTACGCGGCGGCGATCCAGGACAACAGCGCGCGGCTGTCGTTCCTGTGGGGGTTGCAGGATCCGGTCTCGGGGTCGGCCATCGCGGCGGCCCTGCCGGAACGGCTCACCGATCCCGACCTGGTCACCTATCCCGACGCGGGACACTGCCCCCACATCGAGATCCCCGACCGGTTCGCCGCCGACGTCCTCGCCCGGACCGCGCCGGACCGGAGCCGCTGACGCCTCGCACGCCCACGGTGCAGGGCAGGTGCGCGCTCCTGCCCTGCACCGGCTCCCCTTGTTGACCTAGCAGCACCCCTGTTAGGTTGTCAGCACTCGTGCTTCTGGGGGGAAACCATGGTTTCCACGTCTGAACTGCTCATCGACCGGGCGCGCGAGCGCACCGGGCTGGCGGATCTCGGTCCGGACGGCTGGCAGGAGGGCCTCGACCGGCTGCTCGCCGCGGTCCCGGTCGACATCGGGTCCGACCCGCGGGCCGCCGAGGCGATCGAGACGATCATCCTCGGGCGGCTGGTCAACCGCCTGCGCATCGAACACTGGTACGCGCGGCACGACGAGGCGGAGATCCCCCGGGTCGAGGGCCCGGTGGTGATCCTCGGACTGCCCCGGACGGGCACGACCGCCCTCCACTACCTGCTGGCCGTCGACCCGCGGTTCCGGTACCTGCGGGCCTGGGAGAGCGGGGACCCGGTCCCTCCGCCGGTCGCCGCGACCGAGAGCGACGACCCCCGGCGGGCGGCGGCGAACGGCCGCGGGAACGTCCGCCACATCAAGACCGTCGACGGACCGGTGGAGGACGTCGGCCCGCTCGGCCTGCACTTCCACAACCAGGACCTCCTGCTCCCGCTGCCGTCGTACACCCGGTGGTGGCGCGACGCCGACCTGACCAGCACGTTCGCCTACCACGAGCGGGTGCTGCGGCTGCTCCACTCGCACTCGGCCTCGTGCCGGTGGCTGCTGAAGGCCCCGGCCTACCTCTTCCAGGTGGCCAGGCTCGCCGAGCGGTATCCCGACGTCCGCTTCGTCATGACGCACCGCGACCCGGCGGTGGCGCTCGCGTCGGCGTGCAGCACCGTCGCCAGTTCCCAGAAGGGCGCGGTGCCCGCGCGGGTCCAGGACCCCCGCGACCTCGGCCGCGATCTCCTCGAGCACTTCGCCGAAGGCACCCTCCGGGCGATCGCGGAGCGGCGGAGGCTCGGCGAGGAGCGCTTCCTGGACGTCGGGCAGCACGAGATCGAGAACGATCCCCTCGGCGCCGCCGAGCGGATCTACGACTTCCTCGGCCTGGCCCTCACCGCGCAGGTCCGGGCGGCGATGGCCGCCTGGGCGGCCGCGAACCGGCGCGGGGACCGGGGCCGGCACGTCTACGCGCCGGAGGACTTCGGCCTGAGCGCCGAGCGGATCCGGCGGGCGTTCGGAGGGTACATCGACCGGTTCGGCGCGCTCACCGGGATCGCGGCATGACCCTCGATCTCACCGGCGGCATGCCGCCCGAAGCCGACGAGGTGACCGCGGAGACCCCGGGCTCCCCCGCCTACCGCGAGGGCGTGTCGATGTGGATCTGGGACGGCGCCGGACGGCTCGCCCTCCCCCGGATCGGCGTCGAGGCGGTCGGCGCCACCTGGGACGAGTCCCGGTACCTCTCGCTGAACCTGGCCTTCCCCGACGGACGGGTCCTCGTCGCCCACGCGGAGCATCCGGCGCTGCCGGCGGCCGACGGGCGCGGTCTCCCCAGGGTCCTGGGGACCGGGCCGCTGCGGTTCGTGTGCGTCGAGCCGTTCACCCACTGGCGGCTGGTCTTCGACGGCCATGCCGCTCCCACGACCGTGCCGGACCAGATCGCCGGCCGCGCCGCGCGGGGGGCGGCGCTGACCGCCGCGGCGACCGTCCCGCTCAGGATCGAGGTGGACGGCCGCATGGCCGCTCCCCCCTGGGTGCAGGGCACCCACGATCCGGAAGGACGGTTCATCCCCGGCGAGCAGCGGTTCGAGCAGCTCTTCACCGCGACCGGAACGGTGAGCATCGACGGCGTCACGACCGGGTTCGAGGGCGGAGGGCTGCGCATCCACCGCAAGGGCGGCGGCCGCAGCGACTACGCCGACTTCTTCGGGCACTGCTGGCAGTCGGCGCTCTTCCCGGGCGGCCGGGCCTTCGGCTTCATCCACTACCGGCCGCGGCCCGACGGGTCGGTGAAGTACCACGAGGGCTGGGTGCTGGACGGCGGCGCCGTCCTGCCGGCCCGCGTCGTCGACACGCCATGGCTGGGGGACATGCGGTCCGGCGGCGAGGACGTCTCGTTCACCCTGCGCGCTCCCGAGGGCGATATCGCCATCGAGGCGGAGACCTTCGCCTCCGCGTTCACGCCGGAACGCCCCATCGGCGGCGGCAGGACCTTCCCCGACCTGCAGCAGGGCATCGCCAGGTACCGGTGGGACGGCGAGGAGTCCTATGGCATGATCGAGCGCTCGATCCGCCGTTAGGGTCGACCGCGTGATGGCATTGCAACCCGCACCGTCGGCGCAGCGCGGTGTCGAGATCGTCCGGTTCCTCGCCGACCATCCGGGCGAGGTGTTCGCCGTCGCCGACCTGGCCCGGAGGCTGGGGCAGAGCCGGGCGACCTGCCAGGCGGTCCTGCTGGCCCTCGAACCGCCGAACTGGGTCCGGCGCACCGAGAGCGGTTACACCCTCGGCGCCGGCCTCATCCCGATCGGCGCCGCGGCGCAGCGGGGGGCCGCGGTGGTGGGGCTGCTGCGGGCCGCCACGCGCCGCCTGTACCAGGAGACCGGCTGCGAGGTGATCGGCTACCTGCCCGCCGGAGACCAGCTGGTCAACGTCGGCCGCGTCGGCCCGCCGTTCCTGCTGTCGGCGACGATGATGGAGGGGCAGGCGTTCCCGCTCGCGCCCCCGAACGGCCTGGCGTTCGCGGCCTGGGACGATGCCGAGCTCGACCGGTGGATCGCGCGCGCACCCGGGATCGGACGCGAGGGCGAGACGCGGCTGCGGGAGGCGGCCGCCAGCGTGCGGACGCTCGGCTACGGCATCGTGCTCGACTCCTTCACCCGCCGCGACCTCGAATCGGGCCTCGCCGACCTGCCCGAGGAGCGGCGGCGGCCGATGGAGCAGGCGCTGGCCCAGGACGAGCTGGTGCGGGTGGCCCGCGTCGAGTCGCGCACCGTCCGGCACTCGTTCGTCTCCGCCCCCGTCTTCGGCGCCGACGGCCGGGTGGCCGCCCTGATGGGCGTCATCTTCGAGACCGACCACGACGCCGAGGTGCCCGACATCGCCGCGGCGCTGCTCGCGGCGTCCCGGCAGCTGAGCGACGGCCTCGGCGCGCCGAGCCCGGAACGGGGCGGGGAGGGCCCGTCCTGATCACGCCGTCCGGTCGTCCGGCCGGCCCCGCAGCGCGCGGAGCGCGAAGTCGGCGAGGTCTTGTGAAGTGCTGCGCGAGGGCGCGACGCCGTTGATCAGGTGGCGGCGCAGGCTGGCGAGGACGAAGTCATGGATGATCAGGGCGGCGCCGGCGGGGTCGGCGCAGGCCCACGAGCCGTCGGCGTTGCCCGCCGCGATGACCTCCTCCAGCAGGCCGCCCAGCTGCCGCTCGGTCTCGGTGGCCTCGGTCGGGTCCGCGGCCCCGCGCCGCCCGGTGCCGGCCACGAACGGCCGCGTCCGGTCGGCCGCGTACTTGGCCTCCGCCTGCTGCATCACCCCGCCCACCCAGGCCCGGATCCTGCCTTCGGGCGTCGGTTCCCGGGACATGCGCCGGGTGAGATGCTCGACCAGGAGCCGGCGCCCCTCGGCCAGCACCGCGTCCAGGAGGTCGTCCTTGGACGAGAAGCACCGGTAGAACGCCTGCTGCGACAGGCCCGCCTCGCGCAGGATCGCCCGGACCGCCGGTTCGCTGTCGGACGTGGCGGCGATGACCCGGAACGCGGCCTCGATCAGGCGCCGGGCGTACTCCTCCTTCTCGTCCTCCCGCAGGCGGGGGCGAGGGCTCATGCCCCGGCCGCCAGTTGACGCCGCTGGACCTGCCGGGTGGCGCCGGTGCGCGGGATGGCGTCCACCACGACCAGCCGCCTGGGGACCTTGAACCGGGCGAGGCGGCCGTCGCAGTGCCGCTGGAGCTCGGGCAGGCTGAGCGAGGCCCCGGGGCGCGGGACGACGAACGCCGTGACGATCTCGCCCCAGTCGTCGTGCGGCACCCCCGCCACCGCCGCGTCCAGGACGGCCGGATGGGTCGCGATCACGCCGTCGACCTCGGCCGGGGCGATGCTCTCCCCGCCACTGCGGATCATGTCGCTGACTCGGCCCACGATGGAAATGTAGCCCTCGCCGTCGATCTCGGCCAGTTCGCCCGTCCGGTACCAGCCGTCCACCAGCGCGGCCCGGGTGGCCCGCTCGTCGCGGTGGTAGCCGTCGAACAGGAACGGGCTCCTGACCCACAGCTCGCCGTCCTCGACCCGGACGCGCACCCCGGGCACCGGCGGGCCGACGCTGCCCGGCTTGCGCCGGACGTCCTCGAACGGCAGCCGGCACACGCCGGCCGCCTCGGTGGACCCGTAGGTGATCGTCGTGGTGGTCCGCGGCAGGGCCGCGTGGATGCCGGCGAGCAGCTCGGGCGTCGTCGCGGACGTGCCCGTGTCGGCCCGCCGGAGGGACCCCAGCTCGAACCCGGTCAGGTCGAGGTCCAGGATCCGCCGCCAGACCGCGGGGATGGCGTAGAAGCTGTGGGCCCGGCGCCGTTCGATGGCCCGCACCAGGTCCTCGGCGCCGCCCCCGTCGGCGAGGACGACCTCGTCCCCGCACAGCCACGGGCCGATGGCGCTGCTCCAGCCGGCCATGTGGAAGAGGGGGAACATCGAGACCAGGGGCCCGGTCGGGAAGTCCGACAGGGCGGACAGGGCCCGGATCATCGTGGTGCGGTGGGACAGCACGATCGCCTTGGGCAGCCCGGTCGTCCCGCTGGTGAAGTACATGACGTGGCCGTCGGTCTCCCGCGGCCCGGCCCGGCCGGCGCGGTCGATGCCGGACGCGGCGGGCGAGCGCGTCACGTCCGCGAGCCGCAGGTCGCCGTCGTACCCCTCGCCGGAGATGACGAGCCTGGGATCGGCCAGGTCGAGCACGGCCCGTGCCTCGTCGCCGGTGAGCTTCGGGCTCATCGGGGCGAACACGGCGCCGAGCGCGGCCGTGGCGAAGAAGAGCGGGACGAGGTCGAGATGGGTCTCGCCCCGCCAGACCACGCGGTCCGAGCGGCGGACGCCCGCCGCGGCGAGGGCGCGGGCGCACCGTTCGACGGCCTCCGCCACCTGCGCGTAGGTCACCGACTCGCCGCCCCGGGACGCCGCCACGCGCCCGGGGTGGCGCGCGGCGGCGGCGAGGAACGCCTCGTGCAGCAGCAGCTCGCTCATCAGCCCGAGGACGCGGAGAGGTCTTTGAGTACGCCCAGCTTGTAGGTGGCGGCCAGCTTGTCGTCGAGGTAGTCCGGCGCCTGCCGGGTCTCCAGGAACCATCCGGTCGGGCACATGGTGAGGACCTCCACGAAGGTGAACCCCGCGCCGGCCTCCTGCAGTTCGAAGGCCCGGCGGAGCGCGCGCCGGGTGCGGGTGACGTTGGCGGCGTTGTTGACCGCGCCGCGGGCCACGTAGGCGACGCCTTCGAGCCGGGCGAGGAGGTCGGCGATCGGAATGGGGAACCCGTGCTGCGCCGCGTCGCGTCCTTCGAGCGTGTTCTTCGTGCGCTGGCCGAGCACGCTCGCCGCGGTCATGTGGCCGCCGGTCTCGCCGAAGACGCCGTTGTTGACGAGGATCGCGGTCACCCGCTCGGCGCGCGCCGCCGTGTGCAGGATCTCCTGCAGGCCCTCGTTCACCATGTCGCCGTCGCCCTGCAGCGTGAAGACGAAGGAGTCCGGCCGCACCCGCTTGACCCCGGTCGCCAGCGACGGCGCCCGGCCGTGCAGGGCCTGCACGATGTCGATGTCGGCGGCGGTGGAGAACCCGGTGTAGCAGCCGATCCCGACCACCCCGATCGCCCTGGACGCGATCTTGAGCTCGGAGATCATCTCCGCGATGGCGCGCATGACGATCGGCTCGCCGCAGCCGGGGCAGAGGTGGTGCGCCTCGTTGCGCACCAGGGCGGGCGCGAAGTCCTCGAGCAGCCGGGCCGGGGCGGCGGGCGCCTGGTCGGTGGGCACGATCTTCACGTGGTCACACCTTTCGCGTCTCGGCGTCGAACGCCGTGCGGAGCCGCTCCGACAGCCGTTCCACGTCGTAGTCGGGGGAGATGCCGAAACCGGACATGTCCAGGGTCAGGTCGCCGATGAACCGCACCGGGGCGCGGCCGTTGACCGCGAGCCGCACGTCCTCGACCATCTGCCCGTTGTTGAGCTCGTAGACGGCGACCGTCCGGGCGCGGGCGGCGACCTCGGCGACGGTCTCGCTCGGGAAGGGCCACAGGGTGATGGGGCGGACGAACCCGATGGGGAGCCCCTCCTCGCGGAGCAGCCCGACGACATACCGGACGTAGCGGGCGGCCGTGCCGAAGGAGACGACGACGAACTCGGCGTCGTCCACGAAGCCGGTCTCGACCATCGGCGTGATCCCGGCGGCCATGGCCGACATCCGCTCCGCCACGAAGGCGAGGTGGGCGCCGTACCCGCCCTCGCCCTCCATCCGGGCCTTGTCGCGCGACAGCGGCGACACCAGTTTGGAGTTGCCGGTGCCGGCGGCGGATCCGTCCACGCACCAGTCCTTCGGCGGCAGCGGCCCGAAGTCCAGCGGCCGCACCTCGACGGACTCCTGGACGTGCGCCAGGTAGTAGTCGCCGTAGAGCAGCACCGGATTGCGCCACTGGTCGGCCAGGTGGAAGGCGTACTGGACCAGCTCGGCCGCCTCCGGCGCGTCCACCGGGGCCAGGACGGGGTGGCGGTAGTCGCCGTGGCCGCCGCCCCGGGTGCTCTGGAAGTAGTCCGTCTGGCCGCGGGACATGTTCAGCACGACGAGCGGCACCTGGGCGCGGCACAGCTCGGAGATCGACTCCTGCATCAGCGACAGGCCCTGCCCGACCGAGCCGGTCGCGGCGCGGGCGCCGGCGGCCGCCGCGCCCCACGTCATGCCGATCGCCTCCAGCTCGCTCTCGGCGTTGACGCAGGTGCCGCCGGCGTCCGGCAGGAGGCGGGCCATGTGCTCCAGGACCTCGGTGAACGGTGTCATCGGGTAGCCCGCGAAGAAGCGGCATCCCGCCGCGACCATCGCCTCCGCGATCGTCTCGGCCCCTTCGGCAAGACGCGGCGCCATCACTCGCCCTCCTCGGCGTCGACCGTGGTGACGACGGGCTCGTCGTACTTCCACACCTGGAACACGTAGTCGGGGCAGACCTTGGCGCACGCGCGGCACGCGATGCAGCCCTCGACGAGCAGCGGGTACTGGAACCCCATCTCGTTGCGCTCGTGCACCGTCATCGCGAGGACGTCGGGCGGGCAGGCGTCGATGCACAGCTCGCAGCCCTTGCAGCGCTCGACGTCGATGACCACCGTGCCCTTGGTGACGATCGGTTCCGTCATCGTCCCGCCCCCACTTCGGCTTCCCGCTTCTCGTCCGGCCAGGCCTCGGTGGCGCGCTCGGCCACGAGTTCGTAGCCCGCGCGGATGGCGGCGGCGTTGGCCTCGGCGTGCTGGGCCCGGTAGGACGGCAGCACCTCCCCGGCGGCCGCTTCGAGCGACTCCACGGTGACCACGCCGGTGGCCGCCGCCAGCGCCCCCAGCGTCACCATCGAGCCGCCGCGGGCGTTGCCGAGGCCGGTCGCCGCCGCGGTGGCCTCGACCGTGACCACGATCAGGTCGTCGCGGGCCGGCTCGCCCCGGAAGACGCTGCCGTCCACGATCACGACGCCGCCGGGCGACATCCGCCGTTCCACGTCGGCCCAGAACTCGTGGTGCATGGCGATCGCACCCCATGGGCGCGACACCGTCGGCGGCGTCACGAGCCGCCGGGTGCCGATCACCACCGTGGCGTCGGTGTTGCCGCCGCGCATCATGCCCGCGTACTCGCCGAACACCATCGCCGAGAGCCCTTGCGAAGCCGCGGCCACGCCCAGTGTCCGGGCCGCCAGTTGCACGCCCTGCCCGCCGATTCCGGTGAGCCGCAGCGCCCGCTCCGTCACATCGCCTCCCTGGTTTAGAGAACGCTGTTCCCTAAACGAGGGGAACACCGGCGACAGAAGTTGTCAAGGGGCGCAAAAAGAATGTCTCGCATCCCCGCCGGCGGGCGCGGCACCAGGGCGCGGGACGCCGTCTGCTACCTGCGAAAATGTTCGCTACATGGGGGAGGTCCGGTCAGGCGGCCGCCTGCTTGGCGCCGCCGAGATCCGGCGTCGGCTCGCGTCTCACGCCCGCCCGCCCGGCGTTGGCGATGAACGCGGTGATGAGCAGGCACACCAGGGTGGCGCCGATCATGAACAGGCACACCGACGTCAGCGCCGCCTCGGTCGGCAGGTGGGTGCCCGGCGCGGTGGAGGTGGCCATGATCACCGAGGCCAGGGACAGTCCGGTGGCGATCGACACGTTCATGATCACCCGGTTCATGCCGGTCGCCGCGCCGGTCTGCTCGGCCGGCACCACCTCCACGACCAGGTTCGGCATCGCGGTGAAGGCGAACGCCGAGCCCACGCTGAGCAGGCCCAGGCAGATCGAGGCGCCCACCAGGCTCTGCACCGTCACCATCAGCAGACCGGCCCCGACGAGGTAGAGCACGCACGCGATCACCATCGACCAGCGGGCGCCCACCACCTGGGCGATCCGCCCGCTCAGCGCCGAGCCGCCGTAGCCGACCACCGCGGCGATCAGCAGCACGAAGCCGGCTTCGGTGACCGAGAGGCCGTGCCCGACCGGCGCGGACGCGGGCAGCTGCAGGATGATGTGCCCCAGGATGGAGGCCGCCCCCATCGGCCCCACCCCGATCGCGATCGTCGCCAGCGTGGTCAGCGCCAGCTTGCGGTGGGTGAACTGCCGGACGTCCACGATCGGCTCGCGGACGCGCCGCTCCCACCACACCCAGGCGGCCAGCGACGCCAGCCCGACCAGCAGCGAGGCGAGCACCCGCCCGTCGGTCCAGCCCCAGTCCTCGCCCTGGGTGACGCCGAACAGCAGGCCGCCGCTCGCCGGGACGAGCAGCACGGCACCGGCGATGTCGACCGGGGGGCGGGGCCTGATCCCGGGCGTGCGCGGCAGCCCGGCCAGCGTGGTGAGCACCGCGGCGGCGCCCATCCCGGTGGCCACCATGAACATCAGGCGCCAGCCGCTGTGGTCGATCAGCACCCCGGCCAGCAGCCCCCCGGCTCCGGCGCAGATCGGGACGATCCCGCCGAGCAGCGCGATCGCCAGCGGCACCCGCCGCTCCGGCAGCAGCTCGCGGACCAGCCCGAACGACAGCGGCAGCGCGCCGGCGGCCACGCCCTGCACGCCGCGGCCCAGCACCACCATCCACAGGTCGGTGGCCAGCACGCTGATGAAGGAGCCGCAGGCCGCGACGCACAGCACGGTCACCAGGACGTTCTTGCGGCCGAAGATGTCGCCCAGGCGCCCGGCTGTGGCGGCGACGGCGGCCCCCACCAGCAGGTAGGCGGTGGTGGTCCAGCCGACGGCGGCGGCGTCGGCGTCGAAGACCTTCATGAAGGTGGGGATGGCCGCGATCGCCATCGCGGTCTCGAAGACCGCGAAGACCTCGATCACGATCAGGACGATGAGGAGGCGCGTGTGCGCGTCCTCACGGGGTGGGGTGACGCTGTCCGGCGAGAGGGACATGGGCTTCTCCAGGCGTGGGGTGGGATTGCCGGAGTCGGCTCGGACGTCGCGCGCGGGAAATCCGCGGAATCCGGAGCTGGAATTGCCGATGGAATGGTTCGGATCACATGGTCTTCGGCTATTGCACAGCGCGGGCCAAGGTGACTTTCCGGGGCCGGGGTGTGCCCTTCTCTGAGGCGCTGGCAGGGTCATGGTAACCAGGAGAAGCTGGTATGTCCATAAGCCGGTAGAAGATCGTTCTCGCCAAAAAAGGACAGTATTTCCGCAGGTGAAGGGGTTTCAACGGCCCCGACGACGGCGGGACGCCGTCGTCCCGCGGCGCCGCGCGGCCCGGCGGGCCGGCCAAAAGATCTTCCCTCTCGGCGCTTCCGAGCGCGAGCACGACCGTCACGCAAACCGTGTCAGGGCCGTGCGGAATGGCCGTTCCGAGAAGAGGCCGGCGTCCGCACGCGACATTCCCAGGACACCTCGCCGCGGAGCGGGGAGGGATCGTTCCTACGGGCGGCGGGCGACCGCGCAGGCCCCCAGGTTCGCGATCTCGTCGCCGGGCTCCTGCTCGGCGGGCTCCAGCTCCGGCCGCCACCGGAACGGGTCGACCAGGCCCGGCTCCAGGAACTCGAAGTCGCCGAACAGGGCGGTGATCTCGTCGCGGTCGCGCAGCGTGCCCAGGCCCATCGTCCCCTGGTACGCCTCGGCGACCTCCTCCAGGGCCGGAAGCACGTGGCTGATCGTCAGAAAGCTGCCGGGCACGAGCCGCTCGCGGAGGTGGGCCAGCAGGTCGGCGGGCCGGGGATCGGGCAGGAAGTGGAACAGGGCCAGCGCGCTGACGGCGACCGGACGGCTGAAGTCGAGCGTCCGGGCCGCCTCCCGCACGATGCGGTCGATGTCGACGACGTCGGAGTCGATGTAGTCGGTGGCCCCCTCCGGCCGGCTGGTCAGCAGCGCGCGGGCGTGGGCGAGCACGATGGGGTCGTTGTCGACGTACACCACGCGGGACTCGGGGGCGATGCCCTGGGCGACCTCGTGCAGGTTGGGCGAGGTCGGCAGCCCGGTGCCGAGGTCGAGGAACTGCCGCACCCCGTGCTCGCGCGCGAGCACGCCGACGGAGCGGGCCAGGAACCGGCGGTTGGCCTGCGCCAGCGGCCGCAGCTGCGGGCAGATGCCGAGGATGCGCCGGCCGAACTCGCGGTCGGCGCCGAAATGGTCCTTGCCGCCGAGGTAGAAGTCGTACACCCGGGCGGGGTGCGGCTCGTCGGTGCGCAGATCCACGGAGGGGGGCGTGTCGGTCATGGAGAGCGCTTCCTATAAAGGGAAATCAAAACGGTCGCGTCCGCAGAAGCGTAGCGGCAACGGACTTCTCGGACGGGCCTCCGGAGGGGTCCAGGCCCGGCGTGTCACGACCAGTAGCGCGCCGCGGAGTCGCGCGCGAGGCGGGCGAACTCCGGCATCGGGAGGGCGAGCAGTTCGGTGTTGAGGACCTCGACGCTGACCAGGCCCTCCCAGCCGCGGCCGAGCAGGGTGGAGGCGAAGCGGTCGAGTTCGAGGACGCCGTTCCCGGGCATCGCCCGGCGCTGCGAGGTCTCCTCCGCGATGTCGCCGGACACCGGCGGCGGCGCGTCGGCGAACTGGACGTAGGCGATCCGGTCCAGCGGCACGCGGGCCAGGTCGTCCCAGGTGCTGTCGCCGAAGGAGAAGTGCCACGAGTCGATCAGGAGGCCGGCCCGGCCGGCGCCCGCGGCGTCCACGACCTCCAGGCCCGTCCTGATCGAGGACACCGGTCCCAGCGGGCTGAACTCGACCGCCATCCCGGCGCCGGCGTCGGCGAACATCGCCGCGCACCGCTCGACCACCTTGGCCGTCTCCTCGGTGAGCCCGGTGTAGAAGAGCGTGGGGATCCACTCCGCCCGCACCGCGGCGGCCGTCCGCGCCAGCTGCTCGGCGGCCGCCAGCGTCGCCGCGTCGTCACCGTCCACCATGAGGACGAGCAGTTCGTGGCAGCGCAGCCCGGCCGCGTCGTAGACGGCCGGCGCGTCGGCGCCGACCCACTCGGCGGACAGCCCCAGGGCCGAGAACCCCGCCTGCCGGGCCGCCCCCACCAGGTCGCCGACGGCGCTGTCCCACCGGATGTCCGGACTGAGTCCCAGCTCCACCGCCACCGGTTCACCTCAGCCCTGTCGCCGCCACCGTCGGAATCATTGTAAGTTTTGCAATAATGATAGGCAAGGTGGCCGGGACGGGTTCACAGGCCGGCGCCGCCGGTCTTCTCGGCGCCCATGCCCGAGAACCCGACGGAGTAGCCGCCGTCCACCGGCATCAGGAGCCCGGTGATGTAGGAGGCCTCGTCGGAGGCCAGGAACAGCGCCGCCGAGGCGATCTCCTCGGCCAGCCCCCAGCGGTCCATGGGGATCCCGGGGATGCGGAACGTCCCCGGGGGCGGCTCCGGGAACTCCCGGGACCGCGCGACCAGGCCGGTCCAGATGCTTCCGGGGCACACCGCGTTGACGCGGATGCCGTCGTCGGCGTAGTCGAGGGCGGCGACCTTGGTCAGCTGGTTCACCCCCGCCTTGGCCGCCCCGTACACGCCGTGGTGCTTGAAGCCGACGACCGCGGTCGCCGACGAGACGTTCACGATCGAGCCGCCTCCGGTGCCGCGCATCGAGATGATGCCGTACTTCATGCAGAAGAAGACCCCCCGCAGGTTCACTCCGTGCACGCGGTCCCAGGTCTCGGTGGTCTGCTCGTGCAGCGGCTTCAGCCCGCCGCCGAACCCCGCGTTGTTCACCAGGACGTCGACCCGGCCGAACTCCTCCTCCGCCGTCGCGATCATGCGCCGCACGTCCGCCTCGTCGGCGACGTCGGTCCGGAGCCCGATCGCCGCGCCGCCGATCTCCCGGGCGACGTCGATCGCGCTGCCGCTGACGCTGGCGCAGACGACCTTCGCCCCCTCGCCGGCGAACCGGTGCGCGGCGGCCCTGCCGATCCCCGACCCCGCGCCCGTGATGACCGCGACCTTGCCCTGCAAGCGCATCCGCGCCTCCCGTCGTCCGTGCGCACCACACTCTCGCTCCACCCATCTTGTATGCAATATCGCCGAACAAACCGCAAGAATCTCGCTTGTTGCCCATGCGTATCGGGCTGGTGTATGCAATATGGGAACCTCGGTGGTGGGCGTGGATCGACCGGAACGGAGCCGACGATGACCGACCCGTTGGGCTGGCGGCTGAAGATCGGGGTGGTGACCCCCTCGGTCAACACCATCGTCCAGCCCGAATACGACGACATGCGTCCGCGCGGGGTGACCAACCACATCGCGCGGATCCACATCCGGGACTGGGTCGTGAACGACGACGAGGACTTCGCCGGGCTCGTCCAGGACATCGACGCCGGTGTCGACGACGCGGTGGAGCGGGTGCTGACCTGCGAGCCCGCGCTCGTGGTGCTCGGGGTGTCCATCGAGGCGGTCTGGGGCGACCCGAAGGCCGGTGACGCGATCCGCGACCGGCTCCGCGCCAGGTTCGGGGACGACCTGCAGCTGGTGCACGCGGGCGCGGCGATCCCGGCGGCCCTGCGCGCCGTCGGCGTCAACGAGGGCCCGATCGGCGTGCTGACCCCGTACCAGCCCGGATCGGAACAGCACCTGCGCGGTTTCGTCGAGGGCTGCGGGTACGAGCTGAGCACCGCGGTCCACCTGCGCGCCCCGACCGCCGTGCAGATCGCCCACACCCCCAGGGAGACCCTCGTCCAGGGGCTCAAGGAGATCGCGGAGAAGCGCCCGCGGGCGATCGTCCAGTTCGGCGCGAACCTGTGCATGGGACGGACGGCGGCCGAGGCCGAGCACTGGCTGGGCCTCCCCGTGATCGCCGTCAACACGGCCACGTACTGGCACGCGCTGCGGAGCAACGGCATCACCGACCAGATGGACGGCTTCGGCCGGTTGCTGGCGAGCCACTAGCCGTTGGGAGGCACCCGCGTTGCCCGCTGACTATCCGACCCTGTTCTCCCCCATCGCGCTGGGACCGCGAACGGCGCGCAACCGCGTCTGGATGGCGGCGCACGCCACCGAGTTCTCCACCGACGGGACGTTCGCCGACGCCAGCGCCGACTACTACGCCGAGCGCGCCCGCGGCGGCGTCGCCGTCATCACCATGGAGGCGATGGCGGTGCACCCCACGACCCAGCCGCGGCGCGGCGTCATCCACGCCTACGACGCCGCGGTGGTGGACAGCTACCGCAAGGTCGCCGCCGCCGTCCACCCGCACGGCGCGCTGCTGATGGCGCAGCTGTGGCACCGCGGCCGCCAGACCGACGGCATCATCTCCCGGCTGCCGACCTGGGCGCCCAGCCCGGTGCCCGACACCGTGTACCGGGAGACGCCGCACGCGATGGACCGCCGGGAGATCGACGAGATCGTCGCGCACTACGTCCTGTCGGCCCGCCACGCGGTGGAGGGCGGCGTCGACGGCATCGAGATCCACGGCCTGGCGCACGGGTACCTGCTCGGCCAGTTCCTCTCCCCCGCCACCAACCACCGCACCGACGAGTACGGCGGCTCGTTCGAGAACCGGCTGCGCATCGTGCGCCGCATCGTCGAGGAGGTGCGCGCGGCGGTGCCCGCCGACCGGGTGCTCGGGATCCGCCTCAACAGCGACGACGGCGACGTGGAGCACGGCCTGCGCAACGCGGACTGGGTGCGCATCGCGACCGAGGTCGACGGCTGGGGCGTCCTGGACTACATCTCCACCACGCAGGGCACCTACCTCGACCGGATGCAGATCTACGGCACCTCCGCCGCGCGGCCCGCGGGCTACGAGGTCGCCGACACCGCCAACATCACCGCCGCGGTCTCGGTGCCGGTCATGGCGGTGGGCCGGATCACGACCCCGGAGATGGCCGAGGACGTCCTCGCCTCCGGCAAGGCGCAGTTCGTCGGCATGGCCCGCCAGCTCATCGCCGACCCGCTGTGGCCCGCCAAGGCCGAGCGGGGCCGTCCCGACGACATCCGCCCCTGCGTCGGCGCGAACTGGTGCGTCGCGTCCTTCGCCCGCGGCCCCGTGACCTGCCTCCACAACCCGCACGTGGGCCGCGAGCGCGAGTTCCGCCAGGACGACGCGCGGCCGCGGCGGTCCCGCCGGGTGGCGGTCGTCGGCGGCGGCCCGGCCGGGCTGCGCGCCGCCCTCAGCGCCACCGACCTGGGGCACCGGGTCACCCTCTTCGAGCAGAGCGGCGCCCTCGGCGGGCAGGTCAACCTCCTCGCGCAGGCGGCGTCCTACCGGGAGTGGTCCGGCGTCACCGACTGGCTGGCCGACCGGCTCCGGCGCACCAAGGCCGAGATCCGCCTCCGGCACCGGGCCACCGCCGACGACCTCCTCGACCGGTACGACGCGGTCATCGTCGCCACCGGCTCCACCCCCGTCCGGCACGGCTGGACGGCCCGGCGGCCCGCGCGCTGGGCCGCCGACGCAGCCGCCCTGCCGGGCTCCGGCCAGTGGAACGTCTACACCCCGGCGCAGATCCTGTCCGGCGGCGAGACCCCGCCGCACCGGATCCTGGTCGTGGACGACACCGGCGACCGGCAGGCGTTCGCCACCGCCGAGTACCTGGCCGGACGCCGCCACGCGGTGCACGTGGTCTCCGCCTTCCCCCAGCTGGGCCACGCGTTCGCCGACTCCCACGACCTGCCGTTCGCGTTCGGCCGGCTGCGCCGCGCCGGCGTCACGTTCACGCCCAACGTGGAGGTCACTGCAATCGACGAGGACACCGTCACGCTCGCCGATGTGCACACCGGCGAGCTCTCCCGGCTGACCGACATCGACGGCGTGGTGCTCGTCCTCGGCAACGCCGCCGACGACGCGCTGGCCCGCGAGCTCGACGGCACCGGCCTGGACGTCCATCTGATCGGCGACGCCCAGGCACCCCGCCGCATCTTCAACGCCATCTGGGAGGCCGAGACCGCGGCCCGGAGCCTCTGAGCCGATCAGGATTCGAGAAGCGGCCGCGGCCGGGGCGCGCCTAGCGTGACCTGCATGGACTTTTCGTCGACCGGCTGGAGGCAGTGATGACGGCGAAGCAGCAGGCGCGCAGGCCCGGTACGCCCGGGGCGTTCTCGCGGTGGATGCAGCACCGGGCGAACGCCCGGATGAACCGCAAGGTGCGGCGGGGGCGCGGCACGTTCATGGGCATGGACGTCCTGATCCTGAACACGGTGGGCAGCCGGAGCGGGCAGCGGCGGGAGACGCCCGTGGCGTGGTTCGCCGACGGTGCGGACGACCGGCTGATCGTCGCGTCGGGCGGCGGGAGCCGGAACCCGGACTGGTTCGACAACCTGATGGCGCATCCCGAACAGGCGGCGATCGAGCTGCCCGGCCGCGACCCCGTGCCGGTGACGCCGCATCATCTGGACGGCGCCGAGCGTGAGCGGGCGTGGCGGCTCATCGCCACCGCCCAGCCGCGCATCGCGAAGTACCAGGGCAAGTCCGACCGGGAGTACCCGGTGGTCCGGCTCAGCCCGCGGTGACCGCCGCGAGGTCGTGCCACTGGAGGGTCTGGTCGCAGCAGGACTCCAGGAGCGCGGAGTCGTGGCTGACCATCAGGGCGGCGCGCGCGTCCTGCCGGACCTGGGCGCGGATGAGGTGGACGAGGGTGGCGGCGCTGGACGCGTCGAGCATGGCGGTCATCTCGTCGCAGAGCAGGTAGCGCGGTCCGGCGCCGAGGGTGCGGGCCAGGCAGGCGCGCTGGAGCTGGCCGTCGCTGACCTCGTGGGGCCTGCGGCGCAGCAGGTCGGGGGTGAGCCCGACGAGGTCGGCCAGCCGCTCGGTCTCGCCGTCGGGCGCCGACGGCGGGAGGTGGGCGGACACGATGCGCCGCAGGGTGTGGCGGGGGTCGGCGGCGGCGCGCGGATGCTGGAAGACGACCCCGACGCGGCGGCGCTGGGCGGCGGGCGCGGCGTAGCGGAACCGGCGGACGGGCTCCCCGTCCAGGTGGACGCTTCCGCCGCGGGGCGGGTGCAGGAGGGCGAGCACGCGGATGAGCGTGGACTTGCCGCACCCGCTGGGGCCCTGGACGCCGATGACGCGGCCGGGTTCGAGGGTCAGCGAGACGCCGGTCAGGACGTCGGGGCCGCGGCCGTAGCCGGCGGTCAGGGCGGTGGCGCTCAGCATGGCCGGTCTCCGTTCGGGGGGCGGGCGCAGGCGAGGGCGCGGGGCCCGGGCAGGCCGGCGAGGGCGGGGTCGCCGGTGCAGGTGTCGCGGCGGGGGCAGCGGGGGCGGAAGGCGCAGCCGGCGGGGAGGTCGGAGAGGTTGGGCGGATGTCCGGGCAGGGGGTGCAGGCCGCGGGCGGGGGTGGCGGCGAGCAGGCCCCGCGTGTAGGGGTGCCAGGGGTCGCCGAACACGTCGGCGGCCGGGCCCTGCTCGACGATCCTGGAGGCGTACATCACCGCGACGTCGGTCGCGGCGCGTTCGGCGGCGGCGATGTCGTGGGTGATGAGCAGGACGGCGCGGCCGTCCTCGGCGATGCCGCGCAGGGCGTCCACGGTGCGGTCGACCAGGGGCCGGTCCAGGCCGGAGGTGGGTTCGTCGGCGAGGACGACGTCGGGGTCGGCGGCGAGGGCGAAGGCGAGCACCGCGCGCTGGATCATGCCTCCCGACAGTTCGTGCGGGTAGTGGTCGAGGGCGCCCGGGGCGAGGCCGACGCGTTCGGCGAGGGCGTCGGCCTCCCGGTGCCGGTCGCCTTTGCCGGGACGCAGTTCGCGCAGGGTCTCGACGAGCTGGGCGCGGACCGTGCGGACGGGGGTCAGGGCGGTGGCCGCCGACTGCGGCACCAGCGCGACGCGCCGTCCGCGCACCTGGCGGGCGAGCACGCGTTCGGGCGCCGAGGTGAGTTCCACGGGTTCGGAGCCGGTGTGCAGCCAGACCTCGCCGCGTATCTCGGCGTTGCCGGGGAGCAGCCCGAGCAGGGCGGAGGCGAGGACGCTCTTGCCGCAGCCGCTCTCCCCGACGAGCGCGAGCAGCCGGCCGGGCCGCAGCTCGAACGACACGTCGGTGACGGCCTGCACGACCGAGTCGCGCAACCGGAACCGGACCGACAGGTCCCGGGCGCTCAGCAGCGGACCCGGGCCGGTCACAGGGCCAGCTCCGAGCGGCGCCGGGGGACGATCCGGTCCCTCCACCAGCCCGCCAGGCCCGCGACCGCCAGCGTCACCGCGACCAGCACCCCGGCGGGCGCGGCGATCGTCCACCAGGCGCCCAGCAGCACGTCGTCGCGGCTGTCGGCGACCATGGTCCCCAGGCTGGGCAGGTGCGGGGGGAGGCCGAGTCCCAGGAAGCTGAGAGCGGTCTCGTGCCAGACCGCGTGCGGCAGCAGCAGCACCGCCGCCAGCGCCGACTGCGGGGCGACCGCCGGGAGCAGGTGGCGGGTGAGCACGGCGATCCTGGACGCGCCGCCCGAGATGGCCGCGTCGATGTACGGGCGGGAGCGCAGCGACAGCACCTCGGCGCGGACGATCCGGGCCACGGTCGTCCAGTGCGTCAGCGCGATGGAGGCGATGACCGCCCACAGCGAGCCGCGGTACAGCGCCACGATGAGGATGCCCAGGAGGAGGTGGGGCACCGCGTTGACGCCGTCCACCAGCCGCATGACGATCGCGTCGACGGCGCCGCCGGCCGCGCCCGAGGCGGCGCCCACCAGGGTGCCGAGCACCGTCGCCACCAGGGCGCAGGTGACGGCGACGATCAGGGAGACGCGGGCTCCGGCGGCGGTGCGGGTCAGGACGTCGCGCCCGGAGTCGTCGGTGCCGAAGAGGTGGCCCGGCCCGGGGGCCTGCCGGACGGCGTCGTAGTCGACCGCGCCGGTCGCGGCGTCCCCCGCCATCAGCGGCAGCACCGCGACGGCGGCGACCAGCGGCACCAGGACCGCGACCGCGGCCAGGACGCGCGCGCGGGCGGAGGCGGCGGCGCCCGGACGGGCCGTGCCGCCGGGTCTGCGCCGGCCCGCGGGTCGCCACTCCTGGAGCCGGGGGCGGCCCCCGGCGGTCTGCTCGTTCATGGCCTCACCCATCGGCGGACGCTCTCGGATCGATCAGCAGGACGGCGACGTCGGCGCACAGGTTGCCGGCCAGGACGGCGGCGGTCGCCAGCAGGGTGAGCGCCACCAGCAGCGGGAAGTCGACGTTCAGGCCGGCCTTGACCATCGCCCCGGCCACGCCGGGCCAGGAGAACACCTCCTCGACCAGCACCACGCCGGTCACCAGTTCGGGGAGGCGGGTGCCGACCGTGGTCACGAACGGCAGCAGCGCCGTCGGCAGCCCGTGCCGCAGCACGACCCCGCGTTCGGGCAGGCCGCGCGAGCGCGCCGCGGTCACGTGGTCGTCGGCGAGCCCGACCAGCATCTGCTGCCGGACGGTCAGGATCAGCCAGGGCAGCTGCGCGACCGCCAGGACGAGCGCGGGCAGGGCCAGATGGCGCGCGGTGGAGGCGAACCCGGCGGTCCCCGTGGCGTCGCTGATACCGCCCGCGGGCAGCAGCGGCAGCGCGACCGCGAACACGGCGATCGCGCCCAGGCCGAGCAGGAAGGTCGGCAGACCTTCCAGTGCGTGCGCCACGGTGACGGTGAAGCGGTCGACCCAGCCGCCCTGCCGCCACGCCGAGACCACACCGAGCGTCAGCGCGATCGCCACGGCCAGGGTGAGGCCGGTGCCCGCCAGCAGCAGCGTCCACGGCAACCGCTGCGACACCACCTCGCCCACGGGCTGGCCGAAGCTGCGGCTGGTCCCCCAGTCGCCGGTCAGGACCCCGCCCAGCCAGTCGGCGTACTGCCGCCAGATCGGCTCGTTCAGGCCGAGCTCGGCGCGGGTGCGCGCGATGTCGGCCTCGGCGGCCGTGAAGATGCGCGTGCCGTAGTACTGGTGCACCGGGTCGAACGGCGAGGCCGCGCCCAGCAGGAACACCACTCCCGACACCACCAGCAGCAGCGGCACGGCCACGAGCGCGCGCCGCAGCGCCATCAGCCCGGCCCGCCCCCGCCGCGTGCGGGGTTCCGTCTTGAGAACGTTCACGCGCGGGGGGACCACTTCTCGAGGTTCCACCACGGCCCCCACATCAGCACGCCGTGCACGTGGGGATCGACGACCGGCTGGTAGCCCGACCACTGGCCGCGCACCACGTAGGCGTGCTCCAGGAAGACCAGGAACACCCACGGCGGGTTCTCGGTCAGCCTGCGCTGCACCGCCCTGTACGCCTCGGCCCTGGCGGACGGGTCGGTGGCGCGGCGAGCCTTGTCCAGTTCCGCGTCCACGGTGGCGTCCCGGTACGAGCCCGGGTTGTTGAACCCGTCCTCGGCCTGCGAGGAGTGCAGCACGCCGTAGGCCACCAGGTCGGGATCGAAGGGCGTGCCGCCGCCCATGACGACCGCGTCCCGGTCCATCCTCGGCTCGATCGCGTCCCAGCCCAGCCCGACCAGGTCCACCTTGACGCCGACCTTGGCCGCGTCGGAGGCGAACCCGCCGGCCAGGGCCCTGCGGACCGAGTCCTCCGCCGGATACATGAGGTTGAACCGTGCGGGGCGGCCGTCGCGCGCCCGGACGCCGTCGCTCCCGGCCCGCCAGCCCGCCGCGTCCAGGATCCGCCCCGCCTCGGCCGGGTCGTGCCGGAAGACCGCCGACGGGTCGGCGAACTCGCGCAGCACCTGCGGGATCGGGCCGTAGGCCGGCGCGCCGCGCCCGGCCAGCAGCGCCCGGATCATCCCGTCCCGGTCGACGGCCAGGTTCAGCGCCCGCCGGATCGCCAGGTCGCCGGTCACCGGGTTCTTCTGCGGCATCATCACGCCGCGGTAGTCGGCGCTGTCGTGGCCGTGCACGGTCATGCCGTCGACGCGCGAGAACGTGCCGGCGAGCGCGGGCGGCAGCACCGTGCCGTCGAAGTCGCCGCGCCGCATCCGCTGGGCCCGGGTGTTGTCGTCCGGGACGAACACCACCGTGACCTTCTTGATCCGCGGGGCCCCGCCCCAGTAGCGGTCGTTGGCGGTGAGCACCAGCCGCTCGCCCCGCCGCCACTCGGCGAACCGGTACGGCCCGGTGCCCACCGGCCGGGCGTTGAACGCCGACGACTCCAGTCTGCCGCCGCCGGCCAGCGCCTCCGACGGCACGATGCCCAGGAGGAGCCTGTGCACGAACGGCGCGTACGGGTGCCGCAGCCGGAACTCCACCGAGTCCGGCCCGGCCTGCCGGACCTCCTCCAGCATCCGGAACGAGGAGGCCACCGGCGACGCGGCCTTCGGGTCCAGCAGCGTCCGGTAGGTCGCGACGACGTCCTCGGGGCCGAAGGCCGACCCGTCGTGGAAGGTGACGCCGGGACGCAGCCGCACCGTCCAGGTCTTCCCGTCCGCCGACGGCGCGGGCACGGCCGCGGCCAGTGCCGGCTGCGGGCGGCGCCGCGCGTCGTGCGTCACCAGGCCGTCGAAGATCTTGCCCTTGCCGTCTTCGGCGAACCCCATCAGCGGGTGCAGCGACTCGTCCTCGTAGGGGTCGGCGAGGACGATGCCGTCCTCGCCGGTCTGTTCCTGGGGGGCGGCGCAGGCCGCCGCCACCGTTCCGATCGCGACCGAGGCCACGACAAACTTCACCAAAGCACGCGAAGTACCGCCCACGGCCAGGACGGTAACGTGCCCGCCGCACTTATTACAAGTCGCTCGCAACTACGAGGCACACGCAACAAGTGTTGTCCGCCGTGTTGTCCGCGTGGCCGCGCGGGGCAACAGGTCGGCCGTTGCCGCACAGCCGGTCACGCCGATGGGTGAGGTAATGGCGTCATGATGAACAAGTCCCATCTGGCCTACCTGTCCAGCCCGGAGTGGGCCGAGGCGCTGCGCACCGACCTGCTGCCCTGGCTCCAGGAGGTGGCCGAGCTCGGCGACCACGTCCTGGAGATCGGCCCCGGCTACGGCCTCACCACCGAACTCCTCGTGTCGCTGGCGCCCCGCGTCACCGCCGTCGAGATCGATCCCCGGCTCGCCGCGGAGGTGCGGGCCAGGCTCGGCGACGCCCCGGTGGAGGTGATCGAGGGCGACGCCGGCGCCCTGGACCTGGCACCGGACCGGTTCTCGGCGGCGACCTGCTTCTCGATGCTCCACCACCTGGAGTCGCCCGCGGCGCAGGACCGGCTGTTCGCGCGGCTGCACGGCGCGCTCCGTCCCGGCGCGGCACTGCTGGGAGTCGAGTCGATCGACGGGGAGATGATCCGCCGGGGCCATGTCGACGACACCTATGTCCCGGTCGATCCGGCCACGCTCGGGCAGCGGCTGGAGGCCGTGGGCTTCACCGGCACCGTGGTCGAGACGGTCAGCGACTACCAGTTCCGCTTCATCGCGAGAAAGCCGGGCGATGGTCACGGCTCGAAGCGGTAGCCCATCCCCGGTTCGGTGATCAGGTGTGCGGGGCGCGCGGGCTCGCTCTCCAGCTTGCGGCGCAGCGAGGCCATGTAGACCCGCAGGTAGTTGGTCTCCTTGACGTGGTTGGGGCCCCAGACCTGGGCGAGCAGGCGGCGCTGCGGCACCAGCGTGCCCGGGTTGCGCAGCAGGATCTCCAGCAGCTTCCATTCGATCGGGGTCAGGTGGACCTTGGCCTCACCGGGGCCGGTGACGGTCTTGCGGACCAGGTCGACGGTGTGGTCGCCGACCTGGACGATCGGGGAGACCTGGTCGGCGGGCGCCCTGCGGGTGATGGCGCGGATGCGGGCCAGGAGCTCGTCGACGCCGAACGGCTTGGTCACGTAGTCGTCGGCGCCGGCGTCCAGGGCGTGGACCTTGTCGGTGCTCTCGGTCCGTCCCGACAGCACCAGGATCGGCACCGAGGTCCAGCCGCGCAGCGACCGGATCACCTCGATGCCGTCCGCGTCGGGCAGGCCCAGGTCCAGGACGACCAGGTCGGGCCGCCAGTCCGCGACCCAGGTGAGGGCGCGGCCCGCGTCGGCGGCGACGCGGACGTCGTAGTGGCGGGCGCGCAGGTTGATGCGCAGGGTGGCCAGGATCTGCGGGGAGTCGTCCACCACGAGCACGCGCGTCATGATTCCTCGTCTCCTTCGCGCCCGCCGGGCACGCCGGCCGCCAGGTCGCCGCCCGGTTCCGCCGCCGGCAGGGTGACGACCATGGTGAGGCCGCCGCCGGGGGTCTCCTCGATGTCGATGGTGCCGTCCATGGCCTCGGTCAGGCCGCGGGAGAGGGCCAGGCCGAGACCCACGCCGGTGTGGTTGTCGCGGTCGCCCAGGCGCTGGAAGGGTTCGAAGACGCGGTCGCGGTCGGCGGGCGGGATCCCGGGGCCGCGGTCGATGACGCGCAGCTCCAGGCGTCCGGCGTGCGCGCTGGCGGTGACCAGCACGGGCTCGCCGGGCGGGCTGTACCGGACGGCGTTGCCGATGAGGTTGGCCAGGACGCGTTCCAGCAGGGCCGGGTCGGCGAGCAGTTCGGGCAGGCCGTCGGGGACGCGGATCCGGACGCCGGTCGCGTCCCCGGCGGCCCGGGGCACGATGTCCTCGGCGGCGAGGGGGCGCCGGGTGACGCCCAGCGACCCGGCCTGGAGCCGGCTCATGTCGAGGAGGTTGGCGACCAGGCGGTCGAGCCGTTCCAGCGACTCGGCGGCCGTGGCGACCAGCTCGTCCTGGTCCTCGGCGCTCCAGTCGACGTCGGGGCTGCGCAGGCTGTCGACGGCCGCCTTGGCGGAGGCGAGCGGGGTGCGCAGGTCGTGGCTGACGGCGTTGAGGAGCGCGGTGCGCATGCGGTCGGCGGCGGCGAGCGGGCGGACCTGCTCGGCGGCCTCGGCCAGCCGCCGGTGCCGCAGCGCCACCGCGGCCTGGGCCGCGAACGCCTCCAGCACCCGCCGGTCGGCGGCCGGGAGCGTGCGGCCGCGCAGCACGAGCGCGAGCGCGTCGTCATCGACGAGGATGTCGGTCTCGCCGGCGTCCGGGCTGGTGCACGGCTCGCCGCCGACCGTCGCGACGACGATCCAGGCGTCGGGGTCGCGGAGCGTGTCGGGGGTGGCGGGCTCGTCGGGATCGCGTTCCAGCAGGGTGACGGAGGCGAGGCCGTAGGTCTCGCGGAGCCGTTCGAGGATGCCGGCCAGGGCCGTGGAGTCGCGGCGCCCGCCGGCGGGGGCGTCACCGCGCAGGATGTCCCCGGCGAGGATGGACAGGATCTGCGACTCGGTCTGGGCCCGTGCCGCCTCCCGGCTCTTGCGCGCGGTGACGTCCACGATGGTGCTGACCGTCATCCCCACCACCACGTACACCATGAGCTGGAGGAACGCCTCGGGCTGGTTGATGGTGAAGGTGTAGAGCGGGGGCGTGAAGTAGTAGTTGAGCAGGAGCGAGCCGGCGATCGCGGCGAAGATCGCGGGAAACAGCCCGCCGATCATCGCGACCCCGATCACCGCCGCCTGGAACAGCAGGATCTCGCTGGTGAGGGAGAGCTGGTCGCGCGTGTGGTCGAGGAAGAAGGTGAGCAGCGGCAGCCCCGCGGCCGCGGCCGCGAACCCGGCGTTGCGCCGCTTGGCGGGCACGCCCCACGCGGTGCGCAGCGCCTTCCAGCGCCTCCCCTGGCTGGTCTCCTCGTGGGTGACCAGGTGGACGTCGATCGAGCCGGACTGGGCGGTGGCGGTGACGCCGACCCCGCGGGAGAACAGCTGGGCGATCCGGCCCCGGCGGGACGCGCCGAGGACGAGCTGGGTGGCGTTGACGCCCCGCGCGAAGTCCAGCAGCGCCTCGGGGACGTTGGTGCCGACGACCTGGTGGTAGCTGCCGCCCAGGCTCTCCACGAGGGCGCGCTGGCGGGTGAGATGGGCGGGCCCGGCTCCGGTGAGGCCGTCCGCGCGGGTGACGTGCACGGCGAGCAGGTCGGTCCCCTTGGTGCGGTCGGCGATGCGGGCGGCGCGGCGGATCAGCGTGTCGCCCTCGGGGCCGCCGGTGAGGGCGACGACGACGCGTTCGCGGGCCTCCCAGGTGCCGCGGATGTCGTGGTCGGCTCGGTACCGGTCGAGCTGGTCGTCCACCTTGTCGGCCAGCCACAGCAGCGCCAGCTCGCGCAGCGCGGTCAGGTTGCCGACCCGGAAGTAGTTGCCGAGGGCGGCGTCGACCTTGTCGGGCCCGTACACGTTGCCGTGCGCCATCCGGCGCCGCAGCGCCTGCGGGGTCATGTCGATCAGCTCGATCTGGTCGGCGCGGCGGACCACCTCGTCGGGGACGGTCTCGCGCTGCGGCACCCCGGTGATCCGCTCGACGACGTCGTTGACCGAGTCCAGGTGCTGGACGTTGACGGTGGAGATCACGTCGATGCCGGCGTCCAGGATCTCCTCGATGTCCTGCCAGCGCTTGGCGTTGCGGGAGCCGGGCACGTTGGTGTGCGCCAGTTCGTCGATCAGCGCCACCGCCGGGCCGCGCCGGATCACCGCGTCCACGTCCAGCTCGGTGAACGAGGCGTCCCGGTAGGCCAGCTCCCGGCGCGGGACGGTCTCCAGCCCGTCCAGCAGCCGCGCGGTCCGCTCCCGGCCGTGCGTCTCCACGAAGCCGACCACCACGTCAGTGCCGCGTTCCCGCCGCCGCCCCGCCTCGGCGAGCATGGCGTAGGTCTTGCCGACCCCGGGCGCGGCCCCGAGGTAGATGCGCAGACTTCCCCGGCCCATGTGTTCCTCCCGGCCCCGCGTCACCCGTTACCGCGGGGTCAACCGCGGTACGGGAACCTTCCGTCCAGCGCCATGTTCAGTTTCAGGACGTTGACCGCCGGCTGTCCCATGAACCCGAGGGCCCGTCCCGTCTCCTCCTTCTTCACGAGCTGTTCGACCTGGGCCGGGGAGACGCCGCGGGCCTGGGCGACCCGCCCGGCCTGGAGCCGCGCGTAGGCGAGGCTGATGTGCGGGTCCAGGCCGCTGCCGCTGGCGGTGACCGCGTCGGCGGGCACGGCGGGTTGCGCGGGCGCGCTCCCCCTGACCGGGACGACCAGTCCGGCGGAGTAGTCCTCGCCGTACCGGGCCGGTTCGACCCGGACGCCCTTGTAGGTGGCCATGAACGGGGCCCGCACCACGCCCGCCTGCTCGTTCAGGCTGACCACGCGGGTCGGGTGCGGGACGTCCCCGGCCGCCGTGCGGGCGCCGAAGACCGCGAGGACGGCGCCGGCCCCGCCGGGCGTGCAGAACGGGCGGGCGCCGCTGACGCCCTCCAGTTCCCCGACGCTCCTGCTGCGCTCGCAGACCTGGGTGAGCAGGCTCTGCGAGGCGTTCTCGTCCTCCTTGCCGGCGGCGACCAGCTTCGGGTTCGGCAGCGTGTCGACGATGCTCTCCGGGCCCAGGTTGCTCGCGCCGGAGGAGGTGGGGTCGTAGCCGTCGCCGGCGGCCGACGGGCGGCTCTGGAAGTACTGCTTGAGCGGGGCGCCGTCCTTGCCGGTGAACGACTGCCCGATGAGGGCGCTGCCGGCCGTCCGGCCGCCGGCCGAGACCAGCGAGCCGTCCGCCTTGTCCTGCAGGCCGGGAAGGCGGCCGACCGCGAACACGGCCAGCGGGTAGGCGACGCCGAGCAGCACGGTGAAGACCAGCAGCGCGCGCAGCGCGGCCAGGTGCTGCCGGATCCAGCTTGGTAGACGCATGTCAGGACATCCCCGGGAGGAACTGGACGATCAGGTCGATGAGCTTGATGCCGATGAACGGGGCGACGATCCCGCCCAGGCCGTACACGTACAGGTTGCGCGACAGGAGCTTGGACGCGCCGCCGGGCTTGTAGCGCACGCCGCGCAGGGCCAGCGGGATCAGCGCGATGATGATCAGCGCGTTGAAGATCACCGCGGACAGGATCGCCGACTGCGGGCTGTGCAGCCGCATGATGTTGAGCGCGTCCAGGCCGGGGAACAGCGCCACGAACAGCGCGGGAATGATCGCGAAGTACTTGGCGATGTCGTTGGCGATGGAGAAGGTGGTCAGCGCGCCCCGGGTGATCAGCAGCTGCTTGCCGATCTCGACGATCTCGATGAGCTTGGTCGGGTCGGAGTCCAGGTCGACCATGTTCCCGGCCTCCTTGGCGGCCGAGGTGCCGGTGTTCATCGCCACGCCGACGTCGGCCTGGGCGAGGGCGGGGGCGTCGTTGGTGCCGTCCCCGGTCATCGCGACGAGCCGGCCGCCCTCCTGCTCGGTCCGGATGAGGGCGAGCTTGTCCTCGGGCCTGGCCTCGGCCAGGAAGTCGTCCACCCCGGCCTCGTCGGCGATCGCCTTGGCGGTCAGCGGGTTGTCCCCCGTGATCATCACGGTGCGGATGCCCATCCGGCGCATCTCGTCGAACCGCTCCCGCATGCCCTCCTTCACCACGTCCTTGAGGTGGATGACGCCGAGGACGCGGGCGGTGCCGTGCACGACCTCGCCGACCACCAGCGGGGTTCCGCCGGACGCGGAGACGCCGTCGACGGTGGCGCCCAGGTCCTGCGAGACCGTCCCGCCGCGCTCGCGCACCCAGTCCGCGACCGCGCTCGCCGCGCCCTTGCGCAGCATCCGGCGGCGGCCGCCCCGGTCGTCGAGGTCGACGCCGCTCATCCTGGTCTCGGCGGTGAACGGCACCCAGGTCGCGTGCGCCAGCTCGCCGGGCTCGCGCTCGCGCAGCCCGTACCGCTGCTTGGCGAAGACGACCACCGAGCGGCCCTCGGGAGTCTCGTCGGCGAGGCTGGACAGCTGCGCCGCGCCGGCCAGCTCGTCCTCGGTCACCCCGTCGACCGGGATGAACTCGGCGGCCTGCCGGTTGCCGAGGGTGATCGTGCCGGTCTTGTCCAGCAGCAGCGTGTTGACGTCGCCCGCCGCCTCGACCGCCCGCCCGCTCATCGCCAGGACGTTGCGCTGCACGAGCCGGTCCATGCCCGCGATGCCGATCGCCGACAGCAGCGCCCCGATCGTGGTGGGGATCAGGCAGACCAGCAGCGACACCAGCACGATCCCGGTGACGCCGTTCCCGTCCAGCGCCAGGGAGTCCGGCACACCCGGATTGCCGGCCTTGGAGTAGATCGCCAGCGGCTGGAGGGTGGCGACCGCCAGCAGGAAGATGATCGTGAGCGCGGCCAGCAGGATGTTGAGCGCGATCTCGTTGGGCGTCTTCTGCCGGCTGGAACCCTCGACCAGCGCGATCATCCGGTCGATGAACGACTCCCCCGGCCGCTGCGTGATCCGCACGACGATCCGGTCCGACAGCACCTTGGTGCCGCCGGTCACCGCCGAGCGGTCGCCGCCCGACTCCCGGATCACCGGGGCGGACTCGCCGGTGATCGCCGACTCGTCCACGCTCGCGATGCCCTCGACCACGTCCCCGTCACCGGGGATGGTCTGCCCGGCCTCGACGACCACGACATCGCCCTGCCGCAGGTCGGCCGCGCCGACCCGCTCCTCCCGGAGGCCGCCGGGACGGCCCGGGGCCCACTCGGGCAGCCGGCGGGCGACGGTGTCGGTCTTGGCCTTGCGCAGCGTGTCCGCCTGCGCCTTGCCTCGCCCCTCGGCCACCGCCTCCGCCACGTTGGCGAACAGCACCGTCAGCCACAGCCACGCCACGATCGCCCAGGCGAACACGGTGGGTTCCAGCACGGCCAGGACCGTGCTCCACACCGCCCCGACCTCGACGATCAGCATCACCGGGTTGTGCCACAGCGTCCGCGGGTCCAGCTTGCGGAACGCGTCGGGCAGCGTCGTCACCAGCAGCTTCGGGTCCAGCAGCCCGCCCTGGACCCGGCCGCCCCCCTTGGACGCCGGGGCGCCCGGCACCTGCCCGGTCTTCCGCAAGGTCTGCGTGGGCATCAGTGGATCCCTTCGGCCAGCGGCCCGAGCGCCAGCGCGGGCAGGAACGTGAGAGCGACCAGGATCACCGTGACCCCGGCGACCATGCCGACGAACTGCGGCCGGTGCGTGGGCAGCGTGCCGTCCGACGCCGGCGCGTGCCCCTGGCGGGCCAGCGACCCGGCCAGCGCCAGCACGAAGATGATCGGCAGGAACCGGCCGAAGGCCATGCACAGGCCCAGCGCGGTGTCGTACCAGACCGTGCTGACCGTCAGGCCGGCGAACGCCGAGCCGTTGTTGTTGGACGCGGAGGTGAAGGCGTACAGGACCTCGCTCAGCCCGTGCGGCCCCGTGTTGAGCATGCCCTCGCGGCCGCTCGCGGTCGCCATCGCCGCCGCGGTCCCCGCCAGCACCAGGATCGGCGTGATCAGGAAGTACATCGCGGCGAACTTGATCTCGCGGGAGCCGATCCGCTTGCCCAGGTACTCGGGCGTGCGGCCCACCATGAGGCCCGCCACGAACACCGTGATCACGGCCAGCACCAGCATCCCGTACAGGCCCGAGCCGGTCCCGCCGGGCGCCACCTCGCCCAGCATCATGTTGAACATCGTCATCATGCCGCCGAGGCTGGTGTAGGAGTCGTGGAAGGAGTTCACGGCGCCGGTCGAGGTCAGCGTGGTCGCGGCGGCGAACACCGCCGAGTTCAGGACGCCGAACCGCGTCTCGGTCCCCTCGGTGGAGGCGCCCACGGCGGTCGGCACGGTGCCGTGGTGGATCCCCTGGAAGGTCATCGTCAGCGCGATGCTCGCGATCGCGATCAGGGACATCACCGCGGCGATCGCGTAGCCCTGCCGGTTCTGGCCCACCATCCGGCCGAACGTGCGCGGCAGCGCGAACGGGATCAGCAGGATCAGGAAGATCTCCAGCCAGTTCGTCCAGGACACCGGGTTCTCGAACGGGTGCGCCGAGTTGGCGTTGTAGAACCCGCCGCCGTTGGTGCCCAGTTCCTTGATGGCCTCCTGGCTCGCCACCGGCCCGCCGGTGATCGTCTGCGGGTGGCCGGTGAGCGTGGTCACCGTCGTGCCGCCGTCGAAGTTCTGCACGACCCCGCCGATGATCAGCGCGATGGCGCCGGCGAACGCGATCGGCAGCAGGATGCGCAGCGCACCGCGGGTCAGGTCCACCCAGAAGTTGCCAAGGTGCTCGGTCTTCTTCCGGGCGAACCCGCGCACCAGCGCGATCGCGACCGCCATGCCGACCGCCGCCGACACGAAGTTCTGCACCGCCAGCCCGGCCATCTGCACCAGGTGGCCCATCGTCGACTCGCCCGAGTACGACTGCCAGTTGGTGTTGGTCACGAAACTGACCGCGGTGTTCCACGCCTGGTCCGGCTTGACCGGATCCATGCCCAGGCTCAGCAGCAGATGGTTCTGCAGCCGCTGGAAGCCGTAAAGGAACAGGACGCTGATCGCCGAGAACGCGAGCACGCTGCGCGCGTAAACGCCCCAGGTCTGCTCGCCGCCGGGCTCGACGCCCATGCATTTGTAGAGCACGCGCTCCACGCGCGAATGCCTCGTACCGCTGTAGACGCGGTACATGTAGTCGCCCAGCGGCCGGTACGCGACCGCCACGGCGAGCACCAGGGACCCCAGGAAGAGGAGCCCCGCGGCCGTCGGACTCACTAGAAACGCTCCGGATACAGCAGGGCGGCGATCAGGAAGACGATCAGGGCGGCGGCCAGCACCAGCCCGATGAGGTTCTCGGCGCTCACAGCCGCTCCACGCCCTTCACCAGCAGGCCGAGCGCGGCGAAGATCGCCACGGTCAGCAGGACGAACGCCACATCACTCATTGGTCGGTCACCTCTGTCGAATACCGGATCACGAGCGGCCCGCGCCTCTCGGGGCCCTCGGTGAGTAAATCGCCGCATTCTGGGCGCTTCGACCCCCCTTAACGACTCCTTGACGAGGAGGCCGCCAGTCTTGACGCGGCACTGACGCGGCCACCCCGCCGACGGCCCGGATTTTGCGTCCGGCCGGCAGGGCGGCGACTTCTGGCCCCTTCAGGGGGTGAGGCCGTGGCGGAGCGCGAAGATGACGGCGGCGGCGCGGTCCCGGAGGCCGAGCTTGGTGAACACGCGTCCGATGTGGGTCTTGACGGTCCCTTCGGCGATGCTGAGCCGGACCGCGATCTCGGGGTTGGTCGCCCCCTCCCCGATCAGGGCGAGCACCTGCCGCTCGCGCGGGGACAGCCCGGCCAGCGCGGGCGGCGGCGGTGTCGCGCCGACGCGCGTGCGGTAGACGTCGAGGACCTGCGGCGCCACGGCCGGGTCGAGCCAGCCCTTGCCCGCGGCGACCGCCCGGGTCGCCTGGATGATCTCCTCGCACGGGGCGTCCTTGAGAACGAAGCCGGCGGCGCCCGCGGCCAGCACGGCGGCGACGACCGCCGGATCGTCGAACATCGTGAGCGTCAGCACGGGCGGCGCGCCGGGGACGGCGCGCAGCAGCCGGGTGGCCTCGGCACCGTCCACCCGCTTCATCCGGACGTCCATGAGGACGACGTCGGGCCGCACCCGGGCCGCCGCCCGGACCACCTCGTCGCCGTCGGCGCATTCGCCGGCGACCTCCAGACCGGGTTCGCCCTCGAAGATCCGGACGAGCCCGGCGCGCACGAGCGGCTGGTCGTCCACCAGCAGGAGCGCGGTCACCGGACGCCGCCGAGCGGGATCGCGGCGTCGATCCGCCACCCGGCGCCGTCCGGCCCGGCGTGCAGGGTGCCGCCGAGCGCCGCGACGCGCTCGCGCATGCCGACCAGGCCGAGCCCGCCGCCGGCGGGCGGGGCGGTCCGGCCGCCCGGCGGTGCGGCGCCCCGGTCGGCGACCGTGACGAGCGCGTGCCGGGCGCCGACGCTGGCGGCGACCGCGGCGGCGGCGCCGGGCGCGGGGCGGGCGCTGTTGGACAGCCCTTCCTGGACGACGCGGAACAGGGTCAGCCCCACCGCCGGGTCCACGGACGCGAGGTCGCCGCTCGTGGTCAGCTCGACGGACAGCCCGTCGGCGCCGAGCCCGTCGACGAGGGCGCGGATGTCCTCGGCGGTGGGCGGCGGCGGGGCGATCGGTCCCGCCGCCGCACCGGGGTCGCGGAGCAGGACCAGGCCCTGGTGGACGTCGCGGACGCCGCGGCGCCCGACCCGCTCGGCCTCCTCCAGCGCGCCGACCGCGGCGGCGGCGTCCCCGCGTGCGGCGGCGCGCCGGGCGGCGCCGATGTTGAGCAGCACCACGCCGAGCCCGTGGCCGATCAGGTCGTGCACCTCGCGGGCGATCTTGCGGCGCTCCTCGGCGACCGCCTCCCGGTCCAGCCGCAGCCGCGCCTCGTACAGCGCGGTGTGCAGGCGGAACGCCAGGCCGAGCAGGAGGAAGCCGATCCCCCACATGATCCAGGTGGGCCACAGCGGCAGGTTCCCGGCCGCGAACCGCTGCAGCGGGGCGAGCGCCAGCGCGACCGGCGCGCACCACACCAGGTCCCGCGTCCGCGCGAGGATGGCCAGATGCGCCCAGGCTGGCGCGGTGGCCACCGCGAGGGCGCCGTCGGCGAAGGTGCCCTCGGTGAACGGGAACGGCCGGAACTCCCCCGGCGCGCTCTGCGCCGGCGGCGCCAGGACGAGGGGCGCCAGGACGGCGAGCACGGCCCACGGCACCAGCGCGGGCGGGACCCGCCACGGCCGCACCACCTGGAGGGTCCAGACCGCGATGTAGGCGGCGACCGGCACGGTCCTCGCGATGGGCGCCGGTGACAGCGCCACGGCGAGGACGGCCCACGCGACGCCGACGCAGCCGAAGAAGCGGAGCACCGGCCACGGAGGGGGATGGCGGAGGAAGACGGCCTCGATCCGACCCATGCGCAGATCCTAGGAAGCGCCGCCGCGCGCCGTCATCGGACCGTGGTCGTACCCGGCCGCGACCCCGGTCATAGGCCGGCCGGCGCCCGCGGGGCGATGCGCGGACGGGGGCGCGGCGGCGACGCTGGCGTCCATGAGGATCCGATCGCTTTCCCGGATGGCGCGCCTGTCGGCGGTCCCCGTGGGCGTCACGCGGCGGCTCGTCCTGGCGGGCGGGCTGCGGGCCCTCGGGCGCCTGACCGACGAGTCCGCGCTCGACCTGCACGAACGCACCGCCGACCAGCTCGTCGAGGTGCTCGGCGGGCTGCGCGGCGGGGCGATGAAGTTCGGCCAGGTGCTGTCGGTGTACGAGGCGGTGCTGCCGCCCGCGGTGTCGGCGGTGTACCGGCGGAGGCTGGCCGTGCTGCAGGAGGACGCGCGCCGCGAGAGCGCCGGCACGGTGGAGCGGGTGCTGGCCGAGGACCTGGGACCCGGCTGGCGGGACCTGTTCGCCTCCTTCGACCTCGACGCCGCCGCGGCCGCCTCCCTCGGTCAGGTGCACCGGGCGCGCTGGGGCGCGGACGGCCGGGCCGTGGCGGTCAAGGTCCAGTACCCGCGGGCCCGCGACGAACTGCTCGGCGACCGCGACGCGGTCGTCCTGGCGATGCGCCTGTTCACCGGGCTGCTGTCGCCGGAGCTCGACGGCCGGGCGCTGGCCACCGAACTCATGGACCGGATCGCCGAGGAGCTCGACTACGCCGGCGAGGCCTCGGCGCAGCGGGCGTTCCGGGCCGCCTACCTGGACGACCCCGGCTTCCTCGTCCCGGAGGTCGTGCTGCAGCGCGGCCGCGTCCTGGTCACCGGCTGGGTCGGCGGGACGCCGCTGGCGCGCGTCGCCGAGTCCGGGAGCCGGGAGGCCCGCGACCGCGCCGGACTGCTGCTGACCCGCCTGCTGTTCTCCGGGATCCCGCGCTGCGGCATGATGCACGGCGACCCGCACCCCGGCAACTTCCGCCTCCTGGACGACGGGCGGCTCGGCGTCCTGGACTTCGGCGCCGTCTACCGGCACCCGCCCGGGACCGTGACGCCGCTGGAGCGGTGGATGAACGTCCACCTGGCGGCACTGGACGACGGCGCCGACCTGGAGGAGGCACTGCGCGAGGCGGGTTTCCTGCGTCCGGGCGTCCGGGCCGACCCGGTGCGGCTGCGGGAGCTGTTCCTGCGTTCGGGCGCGCCCGCGTTCGCCGAGTCGTTCAGGTTCGACGCCGCGTACCTGCGGGACGCGCTCGCCGGCATCACCGCCTCGATGCCGGTCGGGCTCAGCATGGCGTTCCCGCCCGGAGCCGTCCACGCGCAGCGCGCCCTGGGCGTCGGCATCGGAGTGCTGTGCCGGCTGGAGGCCGAGGTCCCGTTCCAGGCCGAAGCGCTGCGCTGGCTTCCCGCCGGCGAGGACCTGGCCGGGTGAGGCCAGAAAAACTCACCGTCCGTTTCCGAACAGGCACGGGCCGCACACTCCTTATCACTTAACGACAAGGTTCGGCGGAGGAAATGCTCGCCTTTCGAGAATGTGAATGGCGAACCCGGTCTCGTGGAGTTCGAGCAGTTCCCGGGTGACATCTCTTGGCCATATTGGTCGTTTACGGTCTCCGTCCGTGTCGCTCTCCGCCCCGACCTCGAATCCCCTCCCGACGGCCGCCGCTTCACGGCCGGGCCGGTCCGGTACGACCTTCGCGCTGACAGGATTGGCGTTGATGGGAGCCGGCATGGTCCTGCTGTGCGCCGGGATGGCCGCCGGACCCTCGGGACTGGTCCCCGAACGGGGTTCCGAAGGCCCTTTCCTCTCCGGCTCGCTCGGCCTCTCCCGCACAACGGTCACCTGGCTCGGCCGGACCGCCATCGGTTGCGCCGCCGCCGGCACCCTCGCCGTCCTGTGGGCCCTGCGGCGGGGGTGGAAAGGGCTGCCCCCGCGCGTCATCCTCACTTTCGGCGCGGCGGCCGCGGCGCTCATGACGGTGCTTCCGGTCGCGGGATCGGTCGACATCCTCAACTACGCCGTCTACGGCCGCATCACCGACCTGGGGCACAACCCGTACACCATGACCCCGCAACACCTGTACCGGCTTGGAGACCCGGTCGGGCTGCTGCGTCCCGAGCCCTGGGCCGGGCACCCCACCGTCTACGGCCCCGCCGCCACCGCCGTCCACGCGCTCGCCGGACACCTCGGCGGCGCCTCCATGGCCTGGATCGTCCTCTGGCTCAAGCTCTTCCACGCGGCCGCGTTCACGGCCACCGCGTACATGCTCCACCGGCTCACGGGCCCCGACCGCGCCGCCCGCACCCGCGCCGCGCTCCTGTGGACGCTCAACCCCGTGATGCTGTTCTGGATGATCGGCAGCGGGCACGCCGACGCCCTCGCGATCACATTCCTCGTCGGCGCCGTCCTCGTCGTCGGAAACCGGGCCGCGCTCGGTCCCGCGCTCCTGGCCGGCTCCCTCGCCGGAGCGGCCGTCGCCGTCAAGGCCACCTTCGCCCTGCCCGTCCTCGGACTGGCGATCGCGGGCCTGCGCCACCCCCGCCTTCTGGCCACCGGGGCACTCGGCGGCGCCGTCACCCTCGCCACCGGCTACCTCGTCGCCGGGCCCGCCGCCATCGCCTCCCTGACAAGGCGCCTGGCCCACGACAACGACCTCTTCCTCCCCGTCCCCGGCGCCCTGCTCGAACGCCCGGCGCTCTACACCCCCGCCATCGCCGCCACCACCGGCGGCCTGGCGCTCCTCATCTGGTGGCGCCTCAACCGCCGGTCACCGCTCGTCCCCGAGGCGGTCCTGGACGCGCGCCCGATCGCCGCCTTCGCCGTCGCCTGCGTCGTCCTCTCCCCCGTCCAGTACCCCTGGTACGACGCCGCCTTCCTCCCCCTCCTCGCACTCGTCCGGCCCAGCCGGCTCGACGAACTCCTCATCGTCCGCGGCGCGCTGCTCACGGCCATCGTCCTGCCGGGCATCGGCATCGCCACCCCCCAGTACGAGGCCGCCCGCGTCGTCGTCCTCCTCTTCACACTCGTCCTCGTCGCCTCCTGCCTCTGGAGACCGCGAACGCCGGCGTCCCTCGATCAGAGGTGGGCGCCGACGTAGCGGGTGATCTGCCGGGCCGCGCGGTCGAGGGCGGCCTGGCCGACACCGCGCGGCCGCATGATCTCGTCGAGGCGGTGGATGAGCGCGGCGGCGCAGATGTCGGCGTCCCGGCGGGGCAGGTAGCAGTGGATGTACGGACCGGCGTCCACGAGGTCGGAGCGCATCGGGGTGTGCATGACCAACGACACGCCGTCGGTTTGGTCGTTCATCGGATGGCCGGACACCAGATAGGCGAGGTGGCCCGGCAGGCCGATCGGAATGTCCTCCCGGTCCGAGACTGCTCGGGGGGAGCCGCAGTGCTGTGGCGTGGTGCGCCTGCGCTGGGCCGCTTCGTTGCTGTCGGGGAAGAAGCCGCATTCGTAGCCGCGCGTGTAGAGCACCACCATCACGCCTCGGGTGCCCGCCATGCCGATCCCGCTTCCGCCGGTTCCGCCGCAGTCCTGCCCGGCGGGTCCGATGAACCGGACGTCCCGGAACGGCACCTGGTAGACGGCCGCACGCGCCGGCAACGCGACCTGGGGCGGCAGCCGAATCCGGGAGGGTGACGAGCGCTCCCGGTCGAACGCGCAGGACAGCACGGGGACCACGGCGGCCGTCCTGGTGGCGGTCGGTCGTGGCGGCGCCGTCTCGTCCTGGACGGCGAGGGTCCCGGCGGTCCCGGCCCCGGCCACCAGCGTGGTGCCGAGCACCGCGGCGGTGATCTTCGCTCCGGTGGTGGCCAGCAGCCCGCCCTGCGCCGCGGCGGCGGCCCCGCCGCCCGCCATCCCCTGCGCGATGAGAGCGCCCAGGGGCAGCAGCGCCGCCAGGGCCACCGTGCCCGCGGCCAGGGCCCGGACGCCGCGATGCTCCCAGTCGGCCCCGTACGCCTCGGACGCGACGGCCTCCAGCGACGTGAGGAAATCCCGGGCGGACGGCGGGCGCCCGTCCGGATCCTTGGCCATGCCCGCCGTGACCAGGGGCCGCAGCGGTTCGGGGACCTCCTCCACCGGGACCGGTTCGGTGAGGTGCTGCCGCCTCAACCCGGGCAGGCCGGTCGCCCGGTACGGCCGGTGCCCGGTGACGCACTCGAAGAACACGCAGGTCGCCGCATACACATCGGTGGAGGGCGAGGCGGCCCGTCCTTCCCACTGCTCGGGCGACATGTAGGCAGGCGTGCCCATCCGGGCCCCGTCGCCGGAAACCGTGGCCACGCCGAAGTCGACGAGCTTGCTGAGGCCGTCGCTCTGGACGACCACGTTGGCGGGCTTGTAGTCACGGTGGACGACCCCGAGCGCGTGCGCAGCGCCCAGCCCCAGCAGCGAGCCCTTCAGAACGACCAGCGCGGCCTCGGGTGCGAGCTTGCCGTGCTCGGCCAGGATCGCCTTGAGCGAGACCCCGTTGACGGCCTCCATCACGATGGCCGCGCCGTCCTCGCCGCTCACGAACCGGTAGAGCCGGGTCACATGCGGGTCGGTGACGCGGCCGAGCATGACGGCCTCGGCCCGCAGCCGGTCGATGGCCGCCTCGTCGCCCGGACGCCGGTGCACGTACTTGATCGCCACCGGGGACCGCGATCCGGTGGGCCGGGCCAGCACCACGCGCCCCTGCGCGCCCGAGCCCAGCTCGCGGACTTCGTCGAACCCGGAGATCCGCCACGGGGCCACGGCGGTTCAGCCCTTCCGCCCGGTGACGCCGGCCTGGACGTCCATCGCGCCGACCGCCATGTGCGGGGCCCTCAGCCGAGCGCGCCGACGTCGATGTGCCCGGCTCGCCGGGCGAACCGCCACCGCCCGTCCTCGCGGACGAACTCGTCGACGTGCCGCCCGACGAGGACCCCGGGCGCGCCGCCCTCGGCCGCCCCGGACACCGCCGCCCACACGCACTCGCCGGACGCGGTGTCCCCGTCCAGTTCGATGCTGGGCGAGGCGATCACGTGGACCGACTTCCTCGCGCTCTCGGACCGGAGCACCTTCGCGGCCGCCCGCTCGATCTCCTCGCGGCCGTCGGCGCGCATGACGGGCCCGAGCCGGAGCTTGGCGTCCCGCGAGAACAGCGCCGCGTACGCGACCGGATCGCCGGCGTCGAGATGGCGCCCGTAGTCGATGTACAGCCGGCGGATCTCGTCCAGGTCCTCAAGCCGCCCGAGCCTGCCGGCCAGGTCCCGGAGCGCTTCGTCTCGATCCATGGCCGGATTGCTCCTTCGGTCCGCGATGAGAACGATGGTGCAATCTTAGGTAAGAAAGCGCTACAAGGCCACGCCCGCGTCGATGACGTGGGTGGCGCCGGTGACGAACCTGCCGTCGTCGGAGACGAGATAGAGGATCGCGTTGGAGATGTCCTCCGATTCGAGCGCGACGACCGGCAGCCGGTTGACCGCGCGTGCCGCCTCCTCGAAGTCCGCGCGGGTGGGGGCCTCCAGGTCGGGCCGGAACAGCCGGTAGGTGGAGTCGTTCAGGACCATGTCGGTCGCGACCGTCGTCGGGTGGACGGTGTTGACCCGGATGCTGTGCGGCGCCAGCTCCTTGGCCATGACCTTCATGAGCATGACCAGCCCCGCCTTGGCGGCCGAGTAGTGGGCGGTGTTCTCGTGGGCGTACATCGCGGCGAGCGAGCTGGTGATGACGACGGCGCCGCCCCGGCCACCGGCGACGATGTGCGGGACCGACGCCTTGAGCGACTTCCACACCCCGGTCAGGTTGATGTCGATCATGTCCTGCCAGGTCTCGTCGCTCATCTCCAGCGTCGGCGCCGGGGAGGAGATGCCCGCGTTGGCCAGGACCACGTCGAGCCGGCCGAACTCCGCGACCCCCGCCTCCACCGCCGCCGCCAGCGCCGCCGAATCGCGGACGTCGGCGTCGCGCGCGACGATCCGGCGGCCCGTGGCCTCGACCAGCCGCGCGGTCTCGGCCAGATCCTCGGCCGTGGCCAGCGGGTAGGGGACGCTGTCGACCTTGGCCGCGGTGTCGATCGCGATGATGTCGGCGCCTTCCCGCGCGAGCCGTACCGCGTGGCTCCGGCCCTGACCCCGCGCCGCCCCGGTGATGAACGCGACCTTGCCGTCCAGCTTGCCCATGCGCGTCTCCCATGCCGTTTCGGAGGGTTCCCACCGGAGGTTATGGCGCACGCCGACGCAGGTCCAGAACACAGCGACTGACCAAACGAACCGATCTGGTCAGTTCGTTCTATAGAGTGAAGGAGGAACCTACCGAGGAGGTCCTCATGACGGACGCGTCCAGGGGCGGCCGTGCGCTGGTGGTGGGGCTGGGGATCGCGGGCATCGCCGCCGCGGTGCGGCTGCGCCAGATCGGCTGGGAGCCGGTGCTGGTCGAACGGGCGCCCGCGCGCCGCTCGGGCGGGTACTTCATCATGCTGTTCGGCACCGGCGTCGCCTCCGCCCGGCGGCTCGGCGTCCTGGACCGGATCGGCGACCGCGGCGGACCCCACGTCACCGTGCACGAGGTCGATCGGACCGGGCGTCGCCGTCCAGGCATGAACCCGGCCGCCATGGCCCCCGGAGCCCCCCGCGCGCTGCTGCGCGGCGATGTGGAGCGCGGCCTCTTCTCAGCGCTGCCGGACGACGTGGAGATCCGCTACTCCACCGTCCCCACCGGCATCGTCCAGGACGACACCGCCGCCGAGGTGACGCTGCACGACACCACGGCCGGCACCACCGCCACCGAGCGCTTCGACCTGGTGGTGGGCGCCGACGGGATGCGCTCCACGGTACGAGAACTGGCCTTCGGCCCCCAGGACTTCCTGCACCCGCTCGACTACATGATCGGCGCCGCGCTCCTGGACGAGCCGGTCGACGGCTTCGGCCTGTCCGAGGGGCTGATGCTGGCCGAACCGGGCCGCTCGGCCTGGGCCTTCCCCTTCGCCGACCACGCGCCCAGCCTGCTGTTCTCCTACCGCACCACCGACATCGACGCCGAGTTCGCCCGCCCGCCGATCGAGTCCATCCGCGCCGCCTTCGGCCCCCAGCCCACCGGCCCCCTCCTGGAGAGCCTGCTCACCCGCTACGAACAGGCCCCCGACGCCCTTTTCGACTCCGTGCACCAGGTCAGGATGCCGCGCTGGCACCGCGGCCGGGTCGTCCTGCTCGGCGACGCCGCCTGGTGCCTGACCCTGTACTCGGGCATGGGCGCGTCCACCGGCATCGCCGGCGCCGAACTGCTGGGCACCATGCTGCGACGCCACGACCTGCCCGCCGCACTGCACGCGTGGGAGGCCCGGATGCGCCCCTTCATCCACACCCAGCAGACCGGCGCCCTCACCTCGCGACGCCTCTTCACCCCGCACGACCGCAAGGAGCACATCATGCGCGCCGGGATGATGCGCCTGATGCGCGCACCCGCCGTCGGACACGCCGCGCGCAGGATAATGGCCAAGGACATGAAGGCCAAGAACATCGACGTCGCCTCCCCCTGAGAGAGCCATGAACCCGCTGGTCGAGCACAACTCCCGCAAGGCCGCCCGCATCCTGGACGCCGCGCGCGAACTGGTGCTCGACCACGGAGCGGGCAAGGTCACCGTCGCCGAGATCGCCCAGGCCGCGGGCGTCGGCAAGGGCACCGTCTACCTCTACTGGCCCGGCAAGGAAGACCTCATCCGCGGCCTGTTCGCCCGCGACCTGCTGACCGGCATGGACGAACTCATCACCCGCCTCACCGCCGACGCCGCCACCGTCCAGCCCCGCCACCTGGCCCCGCTCCTCCTGCGCGCCGCCGGAACCCGTCCCCTGGCCCGCCTCGTGCACGGCAACGACCCCGACCTCCTGCGCCTGCTCACCCCCGACCCCGCCGACCACGAACTGTTCGCCCGCACCCGGCCCAGCGCCCTGTGCGAAGCGGTCATGCCCGTCCTGCACCGCCACCGCCTGATCCGCCACGACCGCCCCCTGCCCGACCAGACCTACACGATGCACGCCCTGCTCACCGGCTTCCTCGCCACCACCGCCGACCCCACGACCGGCGTGGACGACCCCGGAAAGGTCCTGGCCGACACCATCGCCGTGCTCTTCGAACCACCCGCCGCACCCGCCCGCCCCGCCGTCACCGCGGCCGCCGACCGAACCCTGGCCATCTTCCACGAGACCCGGAAAGCCGTCCTGGACCTCATCGACCGCAGCCAGACCCCCTAGAAGAGGCCCGCATGCGCATCGTCGCCGTCGCCGACACGCACACGTTCCACCACGAACTCACCGTCCCCGAGGGCGACGTCTTCGTCCACGCGGGCGACCTGTGCCGGCGCGGCAAGGACCTCCGGGAACTCGAGGACGCCGCGGACTGGCTGCACGCTCTCCCCCACCCGACGAAGGTCGTCGTCGCCGGCAACCACGACTGGATGTTCCTCGACCAGCCCGAACGGGCCCGCGCCGTCCTGGCCGACCGCGGCATCCGCTACCTCCAGGACAGCGGCACCGAGATCGACGGCGTGACCTTCTGGGGCAGCCCCTGGCAGCCGGAGTTCAACGACTGGGCGTTCAACCTGCCCCGCGGCCGTCCCCTGGCGGAGCGCTGGGCCCTGATCCCCGAAGGCGTCGACGTCCTCGTCACGCACGGCCCTCCCCTGGGCATCGGCGACACGAACGCCATGCCCGGACGCCACGGCTGCGAAGACCTCCTGACCCGCGTCCGCGAGGTCCGCCCCAAGCTGCACCTGTTCGGCCACATCCACCAGGACGGCGGCCTGTGGCACCGCGACGGGATCACCTACGCGAACGTCACCACCTGGGAATGCGAACGCGCCCCCACCACCATCACCCTGACCCCGACAGGCCCCCACCCCGAAACAGTGCCCCCCGCCCGACCTCGCTGAGCGTCCTGGCCCTCCACCGCCCGCCACCTCCGCCAGCGGAAACGCCGACCTGAGCCAGAAGACGGCGGCAGATCACGTTGGCACACCCGCTGGAATCTCAATGCCGCTTGACGGTATATGCCGTTCATGCCTGCAATAACAGTTCTTGGCGGATAAATCCCAGATTATTAGGTTTGGCCGCCCTTCTGGCGACCTGGGTTCGGCGACCGAGGGTCGAGTGTCAGCCCCATCACTCTGGGTAAATCCAATAAGGGGAGTAAGCTCTTTAAATTCGCTTGTCAAGTCCTTGCTCCCCTAGCGTTGGCGGAACCGGTTCGTTGTGCCAGTCATCGTCAGCCGTCACGGAAGATCTCGCCCACCCGGGTCCGTCCACGCGGTCGATCGATCGGCTCGCCAAGGAACCGTGATCGAGGGGCACGAACATCGATGACGCGGTCCCCCAGCACCGGAAGAGGAGGCGACGCCGGAGTCGTGCTCGATGGTGTCGGCCCTCCCGACCGACCCGACCGGTGGCGGCGGGAGTTCGGGTGGCTGTGGCTCGGTTCCGCGGCCTCGACGCTCGGGGGCACGAGCGTCGCCATGACCGCGCCGCTCCTGGCCCTCGCGGAATCCGAATCGGCCGTCGTCACGGGTGCCGTGTTCGCCGCGGGCACCCTGCCCAACCTGCTCTATCTGCCCGCGGGGCTCGTGGTCGACCGGTTCGACGAGCGACGGACGATGCAGGTCAGCCTGGCCGTCCGGCTGGCGGTGGCAGTGGCGATGGTGTGCGTGACCGCCGCGGGGCGACTGCATGTCTCGATGCTGCTCTGCGCGGCCGCCCTCAGCGGAATCTGCACGACCTTCTACAACGTCGCCGAGACCAAGACCGTCCCGCGACTGGTCCCCGTCAGCCACCGGAAAAGGGCCGCGGCGACCAACGAACTGCGCGGCAACCTCTCGTCACTGGTGGGACGTCTGCTGGGCGGCGCACTGGCCGTTCCGGGACGGAGCACGATGCCCTTCGCCATCGACGCGGCGCTGAGCACCGCGACCTTGGCGACCCTGTTCACCATAAGATCGCGTCTCAAGCGCACCACGACCGGTGAACGCCCCCAGGGACTGCGCGGTCTCGGGCCCGACTTCACCGAGAGCGCCGTCTGGCTGTGGCGCCGGCTTTTCCTTCGCACCGTTCTGATCACCTGCACGCTGACCAACGCGCTGTTCTCCGTGATGGTCCTGATACTGATGGTGCGAACTCGTGATCAGGGAGAAGGCTCCTGGCTGATCGGGCTGATCCTCGGCGCACCCGCTCTCGGCGGGTTCATCGCCGCCTGCTACACGGCCAAGCCCCGCTTTGGGTGGTTGCGGGAACTGATGCCGTGTCCGCGCGAGCCGTCCACGGCACATCCTGAGCCGGCCCCGGCACCCGCCACCGAAACGGAGACGGAGACGGAGCCGGTGTCACAGCATCACCGGTTGCGGTTCCTCAGCAGCCACCCGCTGCGGATGGTCTCCATCTGCCTGGGAAGCTGGCTGGTGCTCACCTCCGCCATCCCGCTCACCGGGAACCCGTGGATCTGGCTGATCGCCTGGGGCGGGGTCGGCTTCGTGGGCACCCTGATGAACATCGCCCTGAACGGTTACCAGTCGGTGTACACCCCCGAAGCGATGCGCGGGCGGGTGAACGGTGTCGTCCGGTTCTGCACGATGGGCGGGACCTCCATCGGCACCGTGGTCGGCGGCCCGCTCGTCTTCTGGATCGGGGCGACGGCGGTCGCCTGGTGCGTTCCGGGGGCTATCGCGATCCTGGCCGCGGTTCTGTGGGGAGCCTGGAAGTATCGGGTCCGCCGACCGCGCGACCGCGCGCTGCCGTCGCCCCCGGTGTCAGATTCCCCTGATCCCCCGGACGATGCGGAGTGCGGAGAAGCTCCGCGATCCCGCCAAGATTCCGTACTGCCCGCCGGAGCCGCTGCTCCGTAGCGACGGCGCCGTCCAGCCCGCCACCGTTGCGGATGAACTGGTAGGCGATGGCAGTGTCCGCGAGAAGTTCCGAGACCACGGTGCCGGTCTCCTCGGAATCGCCGAGCAGGACCCACATCGTCATGGTGGCGTTGTCGGCGTCCAAATACTCCTGGTGGGCGCGTGCGAGCGCCGCACCGAGTTCCTCGTTCTTCACGCTTCCGCTCGTCACCTTGCGGATCTCGGCGCAGAAGCGCATGGTGAACGCCAGCCTGAGCACGGCCGCCTGCGCCTCGGCGTAGCTCTCGAAGAGACGGTCACGGTCGGCTTCCCGGCGCGCGTTCGCCCGGGCATCGGCCTCCTGCCGGCGCTGCTGGCGGGCACGGCGCCCCTCTCCCAGGACCTGCAGCCAGGTGACGAGCCCCGCGGCGAAGAGCGTCGACAGACCAGTGATGAGCGCGACCAGCGCGGCGTCGGACATGTCCTGATGATGGGAGCCCGGTCAGCGCGTCACCACCTCATCGGTCACACTTCTTCGAGCAGGCGCCGCGCCTCGTCGCGCAGGTGAGAGGGCAGCGGAGGACGGCTGGCCTTGACCGCCTGGGATGCCAGCTCGGTGGCGGCACGCCGGTCGCCCGTCTCCCGCTTGCCCTTGGCCACGCGCAGCAGGACCGGTCCATTGTCGTCGGCCTCGGCGACGGCCTGCTCGAAGTCACGCCTGGCCGCCTCGATGGCGCCGGGACGGGCGATCGCGGCCAGCGCCAGCCCTCGCGCCGCCCGCACGGAGGCCGGCGGGTCGCTCCCCACCCGGTCGAGATCGCGCAGAGCCGACTCGGCCTGGCCGGAGTCGGCCAGGATCTCACCGCGCAACTGGAGCGCTTCAGGATTGTCACCGTCCGCCGCCAGCACCTCCCGGAGCACGGCCTGCGCCGCACGCGGCTTACCGACGTGCCAGAAGGTGAGGGCGAGGGCCGTGCCCACAGCAGGGTCGTTCGGGGCTCGCGTGGACGCGCGGTCGAGGATCTCCAGAGCCTCGTGTCCCTCTCCCCTGGCCAGATGGAGCCTGCCGATCGCGCCGAGTTGGCGCCCGGCGGCGGGCGAGTCGGGAATCGACTCGAACAGCGCGGCGGCGGTGCGGTAATGGCGGATCGCCGCCTCATCGGCGGCGCCCAGGCAGGCGATGTCCCCCAAACAGGACTCCGCCTCGGCACGAACGCGCATGTCCGGCTCGCCCGAACGGTTCAGCGCCGCTCTGGCCTGGCGTTCGGCCAGTTCCAGATCTCCTCGTGCCAGTGCCCGGCCGGCGGCCCGGACACGGGTGGCGGCATCGGACTCCCGCTCCGGCCGGTCCTCACGCCGCACCCGGTCGATCGCCCGGACCAGCAGCGGGTGCCTCGCCTCGTGCCGCCAGACACCGCCGTGCCGACGCGTTGTCAGCAGGAAACGTTCCTCCAGCGCGTCGAGCACCTCGAACGGGATCGCCCCATCGCGGGTGTCGAGATGATCGTGTGCGTCCGGATGCCCGATGCGGCTCAGCCACGCGGCCACGACCGGCGACGGGAGGTCATGGTCGACCGCCACATCGCTGATCGCGGCCCGGCAGAAATCCGTCAGAACCTCGTCGACATCCGGTAGATCACGCGGGGTGATCTCGCGGGCGCCGCCAGGTCGCCGATCCCACATCGGCCGGCACAGCAACTGCAGCAGCACAGGCTCGATGCCTTCTCCGGCAGGCCCTTCCCGCTGGGACAGTTCGTCCAGCAGCTGATCCGCGGCAGCGTCCGTGAAAGGGGGGCGGGAGCCCTCGAGCGGATCGGTGAGGGCCCGCCGGGCCTCCTCACGGCCGACGGAGGGTATCGCGAGCCACCCCATCGGCCCGGCGTCGAATGTCTTGAAGAGCCGGGTGAGATCGTCGAGACGCGTTTCCCGCACCACGAGCAGCAGGCGCAGATGGGGAACGGCCTCCAGGGCGCGGTGCAGTTCATCGACGAAGCCCCGCGTGCGACGCGAGTCAGGATCCCGGAAAAGCCTCTCCGCCTGGTCGATCGCCACCAGAACCGGACCCGCGGCGGGACCACGAGTGGCTGCGACGTCGCGCACGTGCACCCGACGACGCAGGTGATCGGCGATGGACAGGCCGGTCAGGCGGGTCAACGGCTCGCGGGGCCGCCACGCTTCCAGCAGCGTGCGCGTGAACGGATTCTGCGGGGGGAGGCCGGCGACCGGATAGCCGGCCTCCTCGGACGGTCCCATGGAGACCGAGGCGACCGGCAGGACGTCCGCGCGCCGGGACCGCAGCCACGGCACCGCACCCGCCCGGACAAGGGATGTCTTGCCCGAACCGCTCGCTCCGCACAACACCGTGAGGCGGTGCCGTTGCCAGACCGAGCACAATTGGGCGATCTCCTCGCCGCGCCCGATCAGCCGGCGCCGGTCATGAACGGTGAGGGAGCCCGGCCACCCCCCGGAGGAAGACCGTCCGAGAAACGAGTCAGCGGCGCTCATGTCGACGGCTCCGGTCAGGCGAAGGCGGTTAGAGACGCCCCTGGCCGCGGTGCCGGTCAGGGCCGGGCACGCGGGAGGTCACTCCAGAGCGGCCACGGAAGGGTCGACGAGCGCCTCGGTCGAATCGACGACACGCCCGACCCGAGCAGGCACGACGCCGGCCGGGCCGTGTGTCACACATCGTCCACGACGGCGTCGAATCTGGCCACCGCGTCATCGCCGTGATCCGAAGTGAGCAGAGAGCGCAACTCGCGTTCGACGACGGCGGCGTCGACGGCGGCCACGTCATCGAGCGAGACCTCTGAGAAATCGAGCAGAACACCCCCGAAGTCTTCGGCGTCACTCATTCGACCTCCCTGCGCGGTCAACGCTTCCTTCGCACGGTACCACGCCTATTGATCACCAAACAGGGCACAGCACATCTCTCCGCGCCGGCACCGCATTCCATGCTTTCGACGGCCAGGCCGAAAATGAGTTTCTGGATTAGCCGCATACCGATCGACCATTGCGTGCCACTGGATTACGATCACCACTTCACCTCGTGGTTATTTCCAGAAGCCGACGACATAAGATGTTCTCACGGGTGGGACGGACACGGAGGCGGCCGTGACGCGCGACGGTTACACGAGACGACCTGGAAGCTCCGAGCCCACGGTGTGGGGCGGGGTACCCCCCAGAAACAAGAATTTCACCGGGCGGACAGACCTGCTGGAGAGGCTCCGGGAGGGTATCGCCGGTGAGGTCACCGCCGTGGTCCCGCACGCCCTGCACGGCATGGGAGGTGTGGGCAAGACCCAGATGGCGGTCGAATACGCCCACCGCTACCGCGGCGACTACGACCTGGTGTGGTGGGTGCCCTCCGACCAGGCGTTCCTGGTCCAGTCCTCGCTGGCCGCACTCGCCCCGTTCCTGGACCTCCCGTCGGCCACCGCCACGGGCATCGAGGATGCCGCCCAGGCCGTGCTGGACGCGTTGCGGCGCGGCGAGCCCTACCCCCGCTGGCTGCTGATCTTCGACAACGCCGACAGGCCGGACGAACTGAACACCATCATCCCGCGCGGCCCCGGACACGTTCTGATCACTTCTCGGGACCATCGCTGGGAGGACATCGTCGACGCGGTCCGCATCGACGTGTTCACCAGGGATGAAAGCCTCGCGTTCCTGACCAGGCGCGTGCCGCACGCCATCACCGAGGCGGACGCCGACATGCTGGCCGAGTCGCTGGGCGATCTGCCCTTGGCGCTGGAACAGGCGGGCGCGCTCCAGGCGCAGACCGGGATGCCCGTGGACGAGTATCTGCAACTCCTCGACGAGCACCTGAGCAGCCTGATGGCCGAGGGCAAGCCACCCGAATACCCCAAGTCGATGACCGCGGCCTGGGCGTTGTCGGTGAGCACGCTGGAGGACAAGCTCCCCGAAGCCGTGGAACTGCTGCGCTGCTGCGCGTTCTTCGGCGCCGAGCCGATCCCGCGTGCCGTGTTCTCCCGCACGGCCGAACAGCTGAGCCCGCATCTGACCGGAATTCTCCGCGACCCCATCCTGCTCAACCGGGCCATCGGAGAACTCAACCGGTTCGCCTTGGCCAAGATCGACAACCCTGGGCGCACGATTCAGGTGCACCGGTTGGTCCAGGCCCTTCTGCGCGACTCGCTGGACGACGAGGACCAGGACCGCATCCGCCACCACGTGCACCGGTTGATGGTCAGCGCCGCCCCGGACGACCCGACGCAGCCTCAGAACTGGCCGGGCTACGCGGCCCTGCTCCCGCACGTCCTCGCCGCGGGGCTGCCCTCCTGCCAGGATCCGGACGTGCACGCCTTGGCCCTGGGCTTCGTCCAGTACCTGTGGCTGGCGGGCCACCACAGCTCGGCCGTGGAGTACATCGACAACTTCGAGGGTCACTGGGTCGCCCTCAACGGCGAGGACCATCTGGACGTGCTCGACCTGCGCCGACAGCGCGCCAACATCGTCCGCGCGCTCGGGCGGTTCACCGAGGCCTACGAGCTCAACCAGGGCACGCTGGCGCAGATGCGGCGCATCGGCCGTACGGACGAGCCCTTCCGGGACGTGCAGCTCCAGGTCGTCAACAGCATCGGTGCCGACCTGAGAGGCCGCGGAGACTTCCGCGGCGCCTTCGACCACGACCAGAAGTCCCTGGAAGAGCACGAGGCCGCCTACGGTCCCGACGACGCGCGCGTCCTGCGGGTGGTGAACAACCTCGCCCTCGACTTCGGCCTCATCAGCGACTTCCGGACAGCACGGGAACTGCACGAGCGCAGTTACGCCGGCGTGGAGACCGGAGGCGCGGGCATCGGCGCGACCAACGTCCTCACCGCGTGGGGAGGGCTGGCCCGCGCGGTCCGGTTGAGCGGCAACTACCAGGAGGCCGTCGACCTGGGCGAGGCCGCTCATTCCTATGGCGCCGACGTCCTGAGCCCTGAACATCTGCTGACGTTGCGCACCGGCATCGACCTGGCCATCGCCTATCGCAGGACCGGGGAGTACGAGGACTCGCTGGCACTGGCGACGGAGACCCACGACAGGTGCCAGCGCCTGTTCGGGTCCGACCACCCCGACACCCTCGCCGTCGTCGTCTGCCTGAGCAACATCCACCGCAGCATGAACGCGATCGACGCCGCGTACGAGATGATCCAGGCCGCCCTCATCCGCTACGCAAGCGTGTACGGCGAGGAGCATCCGTACTACCACGGCTGCGCGAGCAACGTGGCGATCCTCCATCGCGTCCGCGGCGACCTCGACGAGGCACGGCGTGCCAACGAGCACGCGCTGATGGGCCTGGAGAAGGCTCTGGGCCGCAACCATCTCTACCCGTTGACCGTCGCGACCAATCTGGCGAGCGACCTGGCCGCGCGTGGGGACCTGAGATCGGCGCACGAACTCGGCACCGACACCCTGGGACGCTTGCGCGCCCTGCTCGGCGAAGACCACCCGATGACGCTGGCGTGCGCCGCGAACGTGGCGTCGGACCTGCTCGCGGACGGACTCGAGGGAGAAGGCACCGTCCTGTACGAGGACACCCTCGACCGCTACACCCGTGCTCTCGGCCCGACCCACTTCGACACACTCGCCGCGACGGCACGCCACCACCTGGACTGCGACTTCGATCCCCCACCGATCTGATCAGCCCGGTGCCCTTCCCCGCCCCGCGTGGGCGGCCTGCCACCTCCCGCGATGGCGTTCGGCGATGGCACGCGCCGCGTCCAACGCGACGGAGGGGACGGGCTCGCGCCGCCACGCACGCACCGTCCTGTCCATGACGGCGACGAACTGCTCACCGGCCTCGGTGAGCCGCCCGCAGCCTCTGAGAGTGCGGATGACCAGGGCGCACGCGTCGCGCCAGTGCGCGAACTCGGTGTGCGCTCGCAAGGCGCCGTCTCCTCGTTCACGCCCCCGCTCGGCCCGCCAGTACCCGGCGACGCCCAGGTGCGCGTAAGCACCGTGGAGGAGGCCGCCGACCGGGCGGGGATCGTCCCTCCACGGAGCGTAGAAGCGGCTCCCGTCGTCGGGCAGCGTCAGCGGAACGACGTCGTTGAGCGCACCGAGCTTGGCGTGCTGGGCCTCATGCGCGAGGGTGACCGCGAGCGCGTGATCGTCCGGGGGCGGGGACATGGCGACGGCACCGAAGGCCATGGGCACGGTGGCACTGGTGTGGTCGGGTCCGTCCGCGCGGAGCGGGACCAGCACGCTGATCGCGGCGGCCACCTCGCCCGCCGTCTCCGCGTGCCCGCGCACGAGCAGCCGCCACGCCCGGCGGAGCGAGGCCCGCCACGCCTCCACCTCGGCGGCGGCCAGGCGGGGCGCCGCCTCCAGTTCGGGCGTGCCGGGCGTCCGATAGGGATCGCAGTCGTCGAGGACCAGCCTGATGGTCAGGCCGTGGTATTCGGCGTCGAGCCGCCGTAGCCCCTGCCACATGGACGTGTCGCCATGGGGGTCGGCGGGGATCCGCACCCGTGCGTCCGGCGCGGCGATCTCGGGCCGGCCGCCGGCGGTGCGCACGATCACGTACCGCCCCTCCGCCTCCCCCGGAAGGAGCAGACGTCCGAGAGACGGCAGCACAGCGCTCTCCCTGGAGATCTCGACTTCGATCGCCCGGGGGAAGCGAGCCCGTACAAGGGCGGCCGCCGCCAGCGAAGCCAGTGCTCCGGAATCGCCCTGGCCCTGCAGGGCGGCCCGCGCCCACACTCCCACGGTCGGATACCGGATCACGGCGTCCACCGCGTCGGGGCACGTTCTCTGGATCTCGGCCAGCAACGCGTAGGCCTGCCTCGCCCGCCTCGCACGGGTCGCCCCTTCGGCTCTGGCCGCATCGCGTACGGCGCGGAGCAGGAGGACGCGTTTGCTGTACTGGGCGGCCTTGAGGTGTCCGACCGCGTACGCACCGCCCCCGCCTGAGGCCAGGCCGTAGAAGACCTTGCCCGGGATGATGTGACGGGTCACGGGACGACTGCGTCGAGATGACCGGTGGCGACCAGGTCGCGGGCGACCGTCCGGCGGACATGCCTGATGAGGCGCATCAGGTCGGGGCAGTAGACGGACGGGTTGGCGAAGCCGCTCCCCGCCCGGTAGCGGTGCGGGTACATGCCTCCGCCGCAGATGCGCCCGACCGGGCAGGAGCGGCAGGACGAGGCGAGAGCATCCGCTCCCATCTGGCGTGCGGCGGTCCATGGGGAAAGGAGCGCCCTGTCGAACGGATCGTCGACGATGTTCAAGCCCGTGCGGGCCGCCCCGTGATAGGCGGACTTGAGAGTGTCGACCTGCTCGATCTGCCCGCCGGTCTCGATCACCGCCATCGCCGCCGGCGACAGGCCGACCGCCTCGGTGCGGGACCTCCCGCCCAGGAGCAACCGGATGATCTCGCTGAAGAGGCGGATGCGAGGCTTGTCGTCGGTCTCCCCGAACCAGTGGTCGAAGACGGCCACAAGCCAGTCCCCGTACGGGGTGGCGGGGTCGTCCCGGTGGCGTCCGGGAGGCGGAGCACTCCAGTTGCCGTGCGGGAGCAGAAAGTCCACGACCGGCGGAGCGTGCCGTGCCAGGGCCTCGTAGGTGGCGACGGGAGCGCCGGCGCGCAGGTCGACGGTCGCGAGCAGGCCGCTGAACAGATGCCGGTATTCCGGCGAGGCCAACCGCCGGATGCCCGCGCTCACCGCCGCGTGGCTTCCGCGTCCGTTGGCGAAACGGCGATGCCGGTCATGGCTCGCCTCGCCGCCGTCCAGGCTGACGCCGACGCGGATCGACAACTCCGCGAAGAGGTCGAGGAAGGCCTCATCGAGGAGGACACCGTTGGTCTGCACATAGGCGCGGACCTCTGCCGGGGCCGCGGCCGCGCGGACCGCGGTCACGGCGCGCCGGATTCGGGCGGGTCCCGCCAGCAGCGGCTCACCACCGTGCAGGATGAACTCGATCCTTGGAAGGCGGTGCGCTCGGACGTGCTCGCCGATCCGCTCCGCCACCTTGTCGATCAGTTCGGGCGCCATGGTGCGGGGCTGCTCGCGCCAGCTCTGATCGGCCATGTGGTACATGTAGCAGTAGTCACAGGACAGATTACATCTGCTGTGAATCTTCAGGATGAACTGCCTGAACGGTGTGGGCGTCCACCCCTCGGCCACGAGCTCCGACACATTCAGTGCGCCGGGCCATTCGACCCCGTCCGTGTGACCGGGCACGCCCATCAGCTCCCAGTACGGTCGAGCGCCGCGCTGCGCCGTTATCTACTTTGTCGCCATATATGCTTCTCAAATTCCATGATCATCAAACCCGTCTTGATCGGCCGTCTCATTCCGGCCACTTCCCGTCCCAGTGAACATCGCCCCGGTTAGGGACGGCATCGTTAGCCGACCACATATGTCCGTAAAGGGACGGTCGGAACCCCCGCGACCACCCGTGATCGCAGACCGGCTTCATGGCCGCTCACCGCTCGCGGAGCCGGCCTCGGCGTCCGGGAATTCGTTATCGCAGTGATCGTCTCCGGCGCTACCATCGCGAGGACACCGAGGAGCGGGCGAATGTGCGTGCACGAACCGGAGGCCAAGGAAGCGCTGGTCGCCGACTACATCCAGGCTCACCCGGACCACCCGGCCGCGGTGAAGCACCCGGCATTGGACGGCGTCGCCGAGATCTCATGGGCCACCTTCCCGGGATGCCCTGCCGGAGTTCCGGCGCTGTTCGCGGGGCTGCTCGACCGCTCCACCGGCGCCGAAGCGCTGCGCGTGCTGGAGATCGTGCTCACCGACGGCCTTTTTCACGTGAGCGCGGCGATGCCCACGGCGCTGCCGTTCCTGATCCGGCTCGCGACCGACTCCAGCGTGCCCGTCCGGGCCGACATGGCCGAATGGGTGCTGCTGATCGCGGTGCTGTCCCGGCCGGTCGACGAGAACAGCACACCATTCGACGTGACGCTCAACGGCCTCGACCTCGACCACCCGGAGCGCGCCGAGTGCAGGGCCGTGTTCGCCGAACACGCGGCCGAGTGCCGCACGCTCATCGACGAGACCACCGAAGACCTGTTCACGAGTGAGCGGTTCGACGCCCTGCTGGCAGCCCCCGCACAATCCCCGGGTGAGCGGTCAGCGTAGGACGGGAGTGCTGAGGGACGGCCCATGTCCTGCGCACGATGCTCTCCGGTGGGGTGCGGGAAGCCGTCCGCCCGGGTCACCTTCGGCCTGATGATGCGTCCACCTGGCGCGCGACCTGCTCGACGACGCCCTGGGGCCGGAGCTCCGGAGGGCCGTGGCGGCGGTACCGATGCGGGGATCGACCTTCAAGGTCGTCCTGGAGCTGGACGGGCCGCCCCGGTACGCCGGGCTGCCCGAACGCCGGTCGCGTGATCCTGCGCGACCGTACCGCGGAAAGGCGATAGACCATGGAATTCCTCGTCAACATCAAGATCGAGTGGCCCGCCGACGGCGACCCCGAGCGGTGGGCGCGCATCGTGGCGGAGGAGCGCGCGATGGCCGCGCGGCTCGCCGAGGCCGGGCATCTCGTCCGCATCTGGCGGGTCCCCGGCCGGCGGGAGAACTGGGGGGTGTGGCGGGCCTCGTCGGCGAGCGAGCTGCACGAGATCCTCAGCGGCCTGCCCGTCTGGCCGTGGATGGACCTGACCGTCCACCCCCTGGCGTGGCATCCGGCCGACCCCGACCCGCACGACCCGCGCCCGGAAAGCCCGATCGGCCTTGGGCCGGCGGGTTGAGCCGCCCGGTGCGGTGAACGGCATGCGGCTCACGCGACGCGGGCGGCGGGCCCACGCCCTCCTGGTCCTCGGGCTCGCCGGCGTCCTGGCGGCGTCCGGCTGCGGGACGGGCGGCCCCTTTGGAGGAGCGCCGGCACGCTGACGCCATGTTCGACCCGCTCGTCCGCGAGGACCTCACCCGCGGGTCCCGCGGCCGGGCGCCGGCGCTCAGCCCGCCCTGGCCGGCTTCTGGACGATCTCCAAGGACGGCCGGTCCTACACCTTCACGCTCCGCGAGAACGTGCGGTTCTCCGACGGGACCCCGCTGGACGCCGCGGCGCTGAAGCTCAACTTCGACCGGATCATGGACAAGGCGTCGCCGCTGTACGACAAGACGGCCGGCGGCAACATGATCACCCGCAACCCGCTTTCACTTTCCCACGGAGGATCGGCGCTGCCGGCCCGCCCGGAGGGTCCCGCGGGACGCCCGACTGACGTATCGGCCGAGATGCGGCGTGAACGTGCCGAGCGAGAAGGTGATCCCCCACAACGGGTCCGTGACCGGCGGCGACGATCCCGTGATCGTTTAAGGAGCGGTGGTCGGGCGATGAGTTTCGGGGGGTGGGGGGTGTCTGCATTGGTAGACGTATCCCGAGTGAGAGGAGCACGACGATGCGGATCACCTTGACGACGTTTCTGACGTTGGACGGGGTCATGCAGGGGCCGGGGACGCCGACGGAGGACACCAGTGGCGGGTTCGAGCACGGGGGCTGGCAGTTCCCCTACGCCGACGAGGAACTGGGCACCCGCACCGCCGCGTGGTTCGACGAGGCCGACGGGTTCCTGCTGGGCCGGAGGACCTATGAGATCTTCGCGGCCTACTGGCCCGCCGTCACCGACGAGGGCAACGTGATCGCGGCACGGCTCAACGCCCTTCCCAAGTACGTCGTCTCCACGACGCTGGACAGGGTCGAGTGGAACAACTCAACGCTGATCAAGTCCGATGTCCCGCGGAAGGTGGCCGAGCTCAAGGGCCGGCCCGGGCGGGAGCTCCAGATCCATGGCAGCGGCGTGCTCGCACGGTCGCTGCTGGACCACGGACTGGTCGACGAGCTCCGCCTGTGGAACTACCCCGTCGTCCTGGGCGGCGGCAAGCGGCTGTTCGAGCCGGGGCGGGTGCCGACGGCGCTGCGCCTGATCGAGTCCAGGACGACCGGCAGCGGCTGCGTCCTCAGCGTCTACGAGCCCGCGGGGAAGCCGGCGTACGGCGACTTCACGGGATAGGGCACGGCGGGAGCGTGGTCGGCACATTTCCCCGTCGGGATGGTCAGTGGCGACCTACCGTCAGGAAACAGAAAGTCGCCGCCGAACTACCTAAAGTGAGCACGGTCGTGATCGCGCACGCTCCCGAGGAGATCATTTGACCGGCTGGCGAATAATACTGGCGGCCACGGCCGCGGCGACCGGGCTCTGCGTCGTCGGCACCGGCCCGCCGAGCGCGGAGGCGCGGGCGAAGGCCGTCGAGGTCACCCGCTTCCTGGGCGAGCAGCGCGTGCCGCACAAGACGCCGCTCGACGGGACGACCGTCGGGGGCCTGTCCGGCTTCGACCGCGACCCCCGCACCGGCACCTGGTACTTCGTCTCCGACGACCGGTGGCGCTACAACCCGGCCCGGTTCTACACCGGGAGCCTGGAGATCGACCGCGTCACCGGCGCGTTCACCGGCGTGCGCCTGACCGGGGTCACCACCCTGCGGCGCCAGGACGGGACCCCCTACCCGCCCTACGGGCAGCCGGAGTCGGCCGACCCCGAGACGATCCGCTTCGACCCGCGGAGCCGCCGGCTGCTCTGGGGCAACGAAGGCGACCGGCCTGCGGAGGGCTCGGACATTCCGGTGTCCGACCAGTTCATCGGCTGGACCGATGGGGAGGGCCGGGACCACGGCCGGCTGCGGAAACCCGGCAACCTGGACCTGACCGACACCGACCGCGGGCCGCGCCGCAACTTCGGCTTCGAGGCGCTGGCGGTCACGCCGCACACCATCGCCGCCGCGATCGAAGGGCCCCGGTACGAGGACGGCGAGCCGCCCACCGTGCGGCGCGGCGCGCCGGCGCGCATCACGACGTGGAACCGCGCCGGGACCGTCCGCGGCCAGTACGCCTACGCCATCGACCCGCTGCCCACCGCGCCGGACCCGCCGGACGGCCACACCGACACCGGGATCTCCGAGATCCTCGCCATCGACGACCACCGGTACCTGGCCCTGGAGCGCTCCTGGCTCGAAGGCGTCGGCTACAAGGTCAAGCTGTACGAGTTCGACCTGCGCGGCGCCACCAACGTGCTGTCCCGGCCCGGTCTCACGGACGGCCGGCCCTACCGTCCGGTCGCCAAGCGCCTGGTCCTGGACCTCAGCACGGTCCGGCCGCCGGTGCAGAATCTCGAGGGCCTCGCCTGGGGGCCGCGGCTGGCCACCGGGGAGTGCACGCTGGTCGTCGGCTCCGACGACAACTTCGACTCCGGCGAAGTGACGCAGTTCCTGGCGTTCGCCACCCGTGGCTGCTGACCTGGGGGTTCAGGCGATCAGGGCGGCGGCGCCGCCGGTGACGAGGCCGACGGCGGGGATCAGGGGGCTGCCCTTGGCCGCGGCGACGAGGTGGAAGCGCAGGTCGCGGTACTCCGCCATGCCTTCGGTGCCGGGCAGGACCAGGACGCGGGGACGCAGGCCGGCGAAGACGATCCAGTCGAGCACGACCAGGTCGAAGACGCTCAGGGTGGCGAAGATCAGGGCGGCGCACAGTGCCGCCGAGACGAAGCCGAGCCCGCCGTCCAGCGCCCCGTCGAGCGTGATCATCGCGATCGTCATCAGGGGCAGGCCGCAGACCCCCCAGACGAAGACGCCGAAGGCCACCGCGACCCGCCGGCCGCGCGCGCTCTTGGGTCTGCCGTAGCGCTCCTGGAGCGCGGGCGGATAGTCGTTCAGCAGGAAGTCGGTGCTGACGGCCGCCCCGGCGAGCACCGCCGCGCTGAACAGGACGCTGAGCACCAGCCCGTATCCGAGGCCGTATCCGACGATCGTCGACCACTCCATGCCCCACCCCTTCGACATCAGTTCGGTAAGGCTTACCTAAGTTGGGATGGAGCTTAAAGTCAACAGGGTGTGAAGTTCAAGGCCCGCTAGGATGATCCGGTGCCCGGACGAGACACCGAGCCGTCCCCCGGGGGCGAGAGCGGCGCCACGAGCCGGAGGCGGCCCGAGTTCCGCAAGGGGCGCCCCACCCTCACCAGGGAGCGGATCGCGCGGGCGGCCCTGGCCATCCTCGGCGACACGGGTCCGTCCGACCTGACCATGCGCGCCGTCGCCGCCCGCATGGAGGTCTCGCCGCGCGCCCTGTACAACTACGTGACCGACCGCCGGGACCTGCTCCGCGAGATCGTGGAGGTCTGCCTGCGCGACCGTCCCGCGCCCCGGCTGGACCCCGCGCACTGGCAGGACGGCCTCCGCGCCTACTGCCGGGATCTCCGGTCCTGGTACCGGACCCATCCCGGGATGCTGGCCCTGGCGCGGGCCGAGGACCTGACGCCGTTCGCCTCGGCGGAGTCGCTGCGGGCCGACGACGCGCTGGTGGGCCTCTTCCTCGACGTGGGGCTTTCTCCCCAGGACGCCTACCGGGCCTGGTCCATCACCGTGCTCCAGGTGGCCGGGTTCGCCGAGATCTGGGACGCCTGGCACGACCGGCCGCCGCCCGGCTCGGATCCCCCGGCCTGGGCGGGGGTGCCGCCGAACTCGGCGGGCGCGGGCCTGACGCAGCTGGACCGCATCGCGACGGAGATCGTCCCCGAGCCCCCGGACGCCCTCTTCGAATCGGTCCTGACCATGCTGATCGCGGGCATCGAGGCCATGCTGTGACCGCGGGAAGGCGGTGGCCGCCGGGGTTCCCCGGCGGCCACGGAGCGGTCACTCGTTCAGCGCTGGGCGCTGGGCGATCTCTGGACGCCGGCCGAATCGCCGAGGCCGAGGGAATCGCCCCCGCCGGCCCTGATCCGCCTCGGCCGGTCGACCATGAGCGCGATGACGGCGGAAAGCGCCAGCAGCAGCGCGATCAGCAGGATGCCGCCCTTGTCGTTCCCGGTGGCGTCCCGCAGCCACCCGGTGAGATAGGGCCCGAAGAATCCGGCGGAGATGCCGACCGTGTTCACCAGCGCGATGGCCGTCGCGGCGCTCACTCCCGAGTACATCCGCGTCGCCATGATCAGGACGGTGGTGGCGCCGCCCGCGGTCCCGATCGACAGCAGGCAGATGAAGAGGATGAGCACGAGGGGGTCCGACGCGAACGTCGCGGCCACGCCGCCGACCAGGCCGATGACCGCGGTCGCGGCGACGAGGAGCCCGAGCCGCCCCTTCTTGTCGGCCCGCCGGCCGAGCCACAGCTGCGCCGCGCCGCCGAAGCAGAAGGGCACCGACGTCAGCAGCGCCACCTGGGCCGACGAATACCGGACGCCGAACTGCTCCTCGAATCCTGACACGATCGTCGGCAGGAAGAACGTCAAGGCGTAGGCGCCGTAGACGAAGGTGAAATAGCAGAGCCCGAGAAGCCACGGCAGTGAACTCTTGAACACCCCCAGAATGCCGCCGCCCTCGGCGGGCGTCGCGTCGGACCGGTCGGCTTCAAGGCGTGTGCGGATGCGGGCCTTCTCGTCCGCCGACAGCCATTTCGCCTTGTCGGGACGGTCGTCGAGGTAGAACCAGGCGATCACCCCCAGGATCACCGCCACGACGCCCGTCGACACGTACAGGAATCTCCATCCGACCAGTCCGAGGGGCCGGCTGCCGTCGCCGAACGAGATGAGCCACAGGGACAGCGGCGCGCCCACGACCGTGGCGACGAGGGTGGAGAAGAAGAACCGGCTGACCGCGCGTCCCCGGTAGGAGTGCGAGAACCACAAGGTCAGGTAGAGCATGACCCCCGGCGCGAAGCCCGCCTCGGCGACGCCGAGCAGGAAGCGGAGCGCGTAGAGCACGGGGGCGTTCGGGCTGAAGGCCGTGAGCGTCTGGACGATGCCCCAGGTGGTGATGATGCGGGCCAGCCACGCGCGCCCGCCGAAGCGGTGCATCGCGATGTTGCTCGGCACCTCGACCAGGATGTAGCCGGCGAAGAAGATCCCGGCGGCGAAGCCGAAGGCCGTCGCCGTCAGCCCGAGCTCTTCGTTCATCCCGTTCGGACCGGCGTAGGAGATGGCGATCCGATCGATGAACGCGACGAACATGAGCAGGGACAGGAAGGGAAGGAGGCGGAGGGAGATCTTGCGGTCGATCTGGGCGTCGACCGCGCCGAGTGCGTCCTTGTGAGTCAACCGACTCTCCTTTGTCCTGGCCGGGCGGAACCTGGCGGTCACCGCCTGACGAGACCGGAGCCATGGGGGGTGGGGGAACGCGACGGGACGGACGCCACATCCATCGGGAATCCGCCTTGCGGAGCGATTCAATAACTAAGTGAACGCTCCCTTGCTTGCGTTGGGATAGTAACCCCCGCCCGTGACCTGGGCAAGCGTGGGCGGGACATGACGTTCGCGGTGAGTTTTCCGGGAACCGCCTGTCAGAGGGAAGGCGTCAGCCCGGCAGGCGCGGCGGCGCGATCATCATCTGCCGCCGCTCGTTCTCGCGGCGGGCTGCGGGGGCGATTCGCCGAAGCCCGGCACGGCCAGTCCCCCGTTCAGGTTCCGGAAGCGCAAGGTCGGCCGCCGCTCCGGGCGTCCGCGAGCGTGCTGGACGCGCTCGCGATCACGTCGCCGGCCTCGCGTAGAACCCGAGCTCGCGCGGCGCACCGTCGTGCTGGGCTCCAGGTCCGCGTCTGAGGCCCGCATGGTCGCCTGCGCCGAGGCCGCGGCCAGTGCCGCGATCGCGCCGCCGTGCAGCGCCCCGGACCTCGTGTGCGGTTCGGCGACCCGCATGACGAGGTCCCCGCCGCGGCGTCGCACGCCGAGATCACGGAGGAAGGGGCTGCCGGCCGCCACGGGCCGCGGGGTTGTCGGGGGCGGCGTCTAGCATCGGCCCATGACCACCTTGTCCCAGCTGCGCAAGGCCGCGCTCGCCCTTCCGGAGGTCGAGGAGGGCACGCACTTCGGCATGGTCGCGTTCTCGGTGCGCGGCAAGGGGTTCGTCTCGGTGTCGAAGGACGGCCAGGCACAGCTCCACCTGCCGGAGTCCGAGGTCGAGGCCGCCGAGGCCGCGCATCCGAGCGGGGAGCGGCTGGTCAGGATGGGCAAGCTCATCGGCTTCCGGGTCCCGCTGGACGACGTCAACGGCAAGGACCTCAACGCCCTGGTCCGGGCGGCCTGGTACTGCCGCGCCCCCAAGCGGCTGGCGGCCTCCCTCGCGGCCGCCGACCGGGGGGCCGGGACGGCCGGCTCCGACCTGCCGGCCGGCATCGGCAGGCCGGCGACGCAGGCCCTGCTCGGGGCCGGGCTGAGCACGCTCGCGCAGGTCGCCGCCCGCTCGGAGGACGAACTGCTCGCCCTGCACGGGGTCGGCCCCAAGGCGGTGCGCATCCTGTCGGAGGCGCTGGCCGCCGAGGGCCTGGCGCTGCGCTGACCGCCTCGGCGCTCCCCGGGAACACGTCCGGGCCGGCCCGCACGCGGACCGGCCCGGACGCCCGGATCAGAGCTCGAACCGGTCGGCGTTCGTCACCTTGGTCCACGCCGCCACGAAGTCGCGCACGAACTTCTCCCGCGCGTCATCGCTCGCGTAGACCTCCGCGACCGCCCGCAGCTCGGAGTTCGAGCCGAAGACCAGGTCGGCGCGGCTGCCCGTCCACTTGACCGCGCCCGTGGCGTCGTCGACACCCTCGAAGGTCTCGGCCTCCTCGGACGTCGGGCGCCACGTGGTGCCCAGGTCGAGCAGGTTCACGAAGAAGTCGTTGGTCAGCGTCTCGGGCTTGTCGGTGAGGACGCCGAGCGACGACTGCTGGTAGTTCGCGCCCAGCACCCGCAGGCCGCCGACGAGGACGGTCAGCTCGGGCGCGCTCAGGGTGAGCAGGTTCGCCTTGTCGATCAGGAGGAACTCGGCCGGCAGCCGGTCGCCCTTCCCGACGTAGTTGCGGAACCCGTCCACCTGCGGCTCGAGCGCGGCGAAGGACTCGACGTCGGTCTGCTCCTGCGTCGCGTCCGTACGGCCCGGGGTGAAGGGGACCTCGACGTCGAAGCCGGCGGCCTTGGCCGCCTTCTCGATGCCGGCGGCCCCGGCCAGCACCACCACGTCGGCGAACGAGACCTTCGTGCCGCCGGTCTGGGCGGCGTTGAAGGACTCCTGGATCCCCTCCAGGGTGCGCAGCACCGGCGCCAGCTTCTCCGGCTCGTTGACCTCCCAGTCGTTCTGCGGCGCGAGGCGGATGCGGCCGCCGTTGGCGCCGCCCCGCTTGTCGCTGCCGCGGAAGGTCGAGGCCGCCGCCCACGCGGTGGAGACCAGCTGGGAGACCGACAGCCCCGAGTCGAGGATCTTCGCCTTGAGGGCGGCGACGTCCTCGGCGCCGACGAGCTCGTGGTCCACGGCCGGCACGGGGTCCTGCCACAGCAGCACCTCGGACGGCACCTCGGGCCCGAGGTAGCGGACGATCGGGCCCATGTCACGGTGGGTCAGCTTGTACCACGCGCGGGCGAAGGCGTCCGCGAACGCGTCGGGGTTCTCCAGGAAGCGCCGCGAGATCTGCTCGTAGACCGGGTCGAACCGGAGCGAGAGGTCGGTCGTGAGCATCGTCGGCTGGTGCTTCTTCGACGGGTCGTAGGCGTCCGGGACGGTGCCGGCGCCGGCGCCGTCCTTCGGCCGCCACTGGTTCGCCCCGGCCGGGCTCTGGAACAGCTCCCACTCGTAGGCGAACAGGGTCTCGAAGAAGCTGTTGTCCCACGCGGTCGGGGTGGGCGTCCAGGTGACCTCGAGACCGCTGGTGATCGTGTCCGCGCCCTTGCCGGTGCCGTGGGCGTTCTTCCAGCCCAGGCCCTGGGCCTCGATCGGGGCGCCCTCGGGCTCGGGCCCGACGTTGCTGTCGGGGGCCGCGCCGTGCGTCTTGCCGAAGGTGTGGCCGCCGGCGATCAGCGCGACGGTCTCCTCGTCGTTCATCGCCATGCGGCGGAACGTCTCGCGGATGTCGCGGGCCGCGGCGACCGGGTCGGGGTTGCCGTTCGGGCCCTCCGGGTTGACGTAGATGAGACCCATCTGGACGGCGCCCAGCGGGTTCTCGAGCTCACGGTCGCCGGAGTAGCGCTGGTCGTCGAGCCAGACGGTCTCGGGGCCCCAGTAGACGTCCTCCTCGGGCTCCCAGACGTCCGCGCGGCCGCCGGCGAAGCCGAAGGTCTTGAAGCCCATCGACTCCAGCGCGACGTTGCCGGCCAGGACCATCAGGTCGGCCCAGGACAGGTTCTGGCCGTACTTCTTCTTGACCGGCCACAGCAGGCGGCGGGCCTTGTCGAGGTTCCCGTTGTCCGGCCAGCTGTTGAGGGGCGCGAAGCGCTGCTGGCCCGCCCCGGCGCCGCCGCGGCCGTCGCTGATGCGGTAGGTGCCCGCGCTGTGCCAGGCCATCCGGATCATCAGCGGGCCGTAGTTGCCGAAGTCCGCCGGCCACCAGTCCTGCGAGGTCGTGAGGATCTCGGCGATGTCCCGCTTCACGGCGGGCAGGTCGAGGTTCTTGAACGCCTCGGCGTAGTCGAACTCCCCGCCGAGCGGGTCGGCCACGGCGGGGTTCTTGGCAAGGATCTTCAGGTTGAGCCGGTTCGGCCACCAGCCTCGGTTGCCGCCGCCCTGGGTGGGGTGCGGTGCCCGTCCGTGGACGACCGGGCACCCGCCCCCGCTCTCCGTGGCCTCGGCGGGAGTCGGAGTAATGACTTCGTTGTTCTCGGACATGTGGTTCCTTCCAGGGCGGGGATGAACTCAGGAACTCTGGGGGGCGGAGCAACCGGGGCACAGGCCCCAGTAGATGACCTCGGCCTCGTCGATCGAGAAGCCGTGGTCGTCGGACGCGGTCAGGCAGGGCGCCTCGCCGACGGCGCAGTCGACGTCGTCGATGGCCCCGCACGACCGGCATACGACGTGGTGATGGTTGTCCCCGGTCCGTGACTCGTAGCGGGCCACGGAGCCGTGCGGCTGGATGCGCCGTACCAGACCGGCCGCCGTCAGCGCGTGCAGCGAGTCGTAGACGGTCTGGTGGGACACCTTCGGGAGCTCCCTCCGCACGGCACCGATGATCGAATCGGTGTCGGCGTGGGGATGCTCGTGCACCGCGCTCAGCACCGCCACCCGAGGACGGGTAACGCGCAGCGCGGCGCGTCGCAGCATCTGCTGGAAGTCCAAGGGCGCGGTCACGGGACACAGGTTAGTCATTTTCTGGAATCAGTCAAGAATCCGATTTCCAGAACATGCCAGGACGTCCCGGAGCAGGGCATACGAAACGAAGCACCAGGTCAGAGCGGTTATCGGACGCGGCGGCACGGCGGAGCCCAGCGCGGGCCGTCAGGAGATCCCGGGCGCGAGTGCCGTCCCGGCTCGGTCGTACCCTCGTCTGGTGAGACCCAACCGTGCCGCGGGGCGGATGTGGCCGCTGTACGCGGCCGGGTTCACCACCGCGTTCGGCGCCCACGGAATCGCCGCCAACCTGGGCGGTTTCTCCGCGGACGCGGTCACCTCCCTGCTGGTGCTCGGCGGCCTGCTCGCCCTGTACGACGGGGCCGAGGTGCTGCTCAAGCCGGTCTTCGGCACCCTCGCGGACAGGGTCGGCGCCCGGCCCGTCATGATCGGCGGGCTGGTCGCGTTCGCCGCCGCCTCCGCCGTCTACGTCGTCGCGGACGCCCCCGGCTGGCTGTGGGCGGCCCGCCTGGGCCAGGGGGCCGCCGCGTCCGCGTTCTCGCCGGCGGCGTCCGCCCTGGTCGCGCGGCTCAATCCGGCGGCCGGTCACGGCCGGGCGTTCGGCTCGTACGGGTTCTGGAAGTCCATCGGCTACACCCTGGGCCCGCTGCTCGGCGGCGTGCTGGTGTGGGCGGGCGGACTGCGGCTGCTGTTCGCCGTACTCGCCGTGCTCGGCGCCGGGGTCGCGGTGTGGGCGGCGCTGGCCGTGCCCGCCGTCCCGCCGCTGCCCAAGGCGCGGCAGACGGTCGTCGACCTGGCCCGCCGGCTGGCCGACCCCGCCTTCCTGGCGCCCACCGCGGCGCTGGCCGCGGCGACCGCCGCCCTGTCGGTCGGGGTGGGCTTCCTGCCGGTGTCCGGCAGGGCGGCCGGGCTGGGCACCATCGCCACCGGCGCCGCCGTCTCCGCCCTCGCCGCCTGCGCCGCGCTCGTCCAGCCGCGGGCCGGGCGGGCGCTGGACACCGGACGGCTCACCGCCCGCGGCGGCGTCACCGGCGGGCTCCTGCTCACCGCCGCCGGGCTGGGCTGCGCCACGCTCCCCGGCCTGGCCGGAATCCTGTCCGCGGCGGTGCTGATCGGCGCCGGCACCGGCCTGATCACCCCGCTGGGCTTCGCCGCCCTGGCGGCCGCCACCCCCGCCGAACGGCTGGGCCAGACCATGGGCGCCGCCGAACTCGGCCGCGAACTCGGCGACGCCGGCGGCCCGCTCCTGGTCGCCGCCGTCGCCACGCAGGCCGGGCTCGGCCACGGGTACGCCGCGCTCGGCGTCCTGGTCGCCGCCGGGCCCCTCCTCGTCCTCGCCAGGCGCCGCCTGGGCGCCTCCCAGCGCGACACCGCCTGACCACCGCTAGGCGTCCTTCACGGGGGCCAGGAAGATCTCCAGGACGTGGTCGTGCGGGTCGGGGACGGCCGTGCCCGAGGGGGCGGGCACGAGGTAGCCGCCCGCCCACGCGCGCAGCATCAGCAGCGCCCGCAGCCGCGCCTCCCCGGCGTCGAACCCGAGGTCCTCCAGGCAGCCGGTGATGTGGCCGAGCAGCGCCCGGTCGGCGTGCCGCACCGCCTCCTCGGCGGCGGGGTCGTGCTGGGCCCAGAGCCGCATGGCCCGGTCGATCGGCGCGATCTCGCGGCCGAGCGCCTGGATGCGGCGGAGCCGCTCGCGCGGGTCGGCGGTGCTGCCGAGGGCCAGTCCCAGCACCTCGTCGGTGCGCTCGTGCGCCCAGCGGTCGAGCAGCGCCCGCAGCAGTTCGGACCGGTCCTTGAAGTGCCAGTAGAAGCTGCCCTTGGTGACGCCCAGCCGGGCGGCGAGCGCGTTGATGCCCACGCCGCGCTCGCCGCCCCGGGCCAGCTCCTGGTAGGCGGCCTCGATCCAGTCCCGCCTGGCCACCTTGGTACGGGCCGTCATCGCTCCCCCGCTCACGTCCCGGCGCGCGGGCGCCGTCACACGAGGGTCATCGGGCCGGGGTCCATCCCCAGCTCGACCCTGCCGTAGAGGGCGTAGGCCGCGTCCTGGTCGAACACCACATGCGTGGAGATCGTATTCATATCGCGCTGCGCCCGCTGGAACGGCGAGTCCGCGAACTGCGCGCTCGCGCCGGCCGCCGCGCACAGCTCGTTCACGACCCGGCGGGCGGTCCCGGCCACGTGGGCGGCCACCAGCCGGGCGCGGGCCCGCCGCGGGATCGAGCGGATCCCGTCGCCGTCCGCCCCCTCAGGATCGGTCAGGTCGCGCACGGCCTCCTCCAGCAGCAGCCGGGCGGCGGCCAGGTCCGCGGTCGCCGACGCCACCCGGATCTGGCCGCTCATCTGGTCGCGCTGCCGCTCACCGGTGTACGCCATCACCCGCCCCCGCATCCGCTCGGTGAACCGCGCCAGCACGCCCTCGGCCACGCCGAGCACGGGTGCCGCGCCGGTCAGCGCGAACACCGGCACCAGCGGGGTCCGGTACAGCGCCCCCGGGTGGACGAGCGATCCGGGCGCGCGCCCCTCGGCCAGCTCGGCCAGCGGCACGGAGCGGTGCCCGGGCACGAAGGCGCCCGCGACCTCGATGTCGTTGCTGCCGGTGCCCCGCATCCCGCTGGTGTGCCAGACGTCGTGGACGGTCACGTCCTCGCGCGGCAGCAGGAACAGCCTCGGCTCGATCCCGTCCCCGGCGGTGACCAGGGCCATCACCAGCACGTGCCCGGCGTGCACGACCCCGCTCCCCCACGACCAGCGCCCGGTGACGCGGTGGCCGCCGTCGACCGGCTCCGCGGTGCCGCTGGGCGCCAGGGTGCAGGGGATCAGGGCGTACGGGCGCTCGGCCCACACCTCGGCCTGCGCCTCCTCGGGGAACAGCGCGACCATCCAGTTGTGCAGGGTGTAGATGACCGAGAGCCATCCCGTCGAGGCGCATCCCGCGCCGGCCTCGCGGCACGCCGCCGCCATCGCGTCGAAGCCGAGTTCGGAACCGCCGAACCGTTCCGGCACCAGCATGCCGAACAGGCCGGTCGCGGCCAGGTCCGCGATGGTCTCGTCGGGCAGGCGCCGCGCGTCCTCGGCGGCACGGGCGCGTTCGGTCAGCGTCGGCGCGAGGTCACGGACGCGGCGGACGATCTCGTCTCCATACTCCATGGCATGGAGACCATACCCCTAGGTATGGAATCTGTACACGGCGGTCCGGCGGGGGCGTTCAGCCGATCCGGGCGCCGGACGGCACGTGCGGCGCCTCGACGCTGAACACCGCCACGTAGTGCTCGGCCGTCCCGCACCGTGCCGCGCCACCGCCGCCGCCGTCGCCGCCGACCGGCTCGGCCGCGAGCCGCTCCTCGTCGATCATCATGAGGGCGGTCTTCGCTCGGCAGCCGGAGACGACGAAGGCGAACCGCCGCCCGCCGTCCTGGCGGGCCGCCAGGCGGCCGAGCCGGGCGGCCGTGGCTCCGGGAAGCGAGGTGAGGAACCCTTCCAGCTGATCGGGCTGGCTCACCTCGGCCGCCCGCAGAGAGCCGGAGGCAGGCGGCGGCCCCGTGAGCCGCTCGAACGCCAGCAGCGTCCCCGGGCTCACCGGGTCGGGGCTGCCCGTACGCGAGCCGCCCAGCATGAGCCCGTCCGCCGGTGCCCTGGCCTTGTCGACGGCGAACATGGCCAGGTTGTCGTAGGGCGCCTCGCACTCGTCGTGCTCGGTGACACCGGTGAGGTCCATGCTGAGCCGTCGCGTGCCGTCACTGGTCAGGCGCGCGCCGCGGGCGGAGTCGCAGCCGCCGGTGTAGGAGAACAGCACCACCGCCTCCCGGCCGAAGTCGCGTCCCGCGGCGAGCTTCTCGACATCGTCGGCGTCCGGCGCGCCCCGCCCGCCCCCCGTTTCGGCGAACCAGCCGCGCACCGCCCGCGCGTCGGTGCGGCTGCGCAGCACCGTGGACACGTCGGGCAGGCCGTGCCCCTGGTGGAAGGTCAGCAGCTCGGCCTTCACCGTACTGGCCACCGGGAGGACGCGCGGGCCGTTCTCCGGCCACAGGGCCGCCACCACAAGGCCGGCCACCGCGAGCACGGCGACGACACCCACAGCGATGACTCTTCTGCCGCCCATGCCGCATTCGACGGTGCGGTTCCGGCCCCGGTTCCGCACGCGGGAACGACCTAGCTTGGACGCCATGCTGAACATCACCGCGGCGGAGACCGCGCGGGCGCTGCCGTTCGAGGTGCTGGTCCCGGCACTGCGCGAGGGCTTCGCGCGGGGCGCGCACACCCCGGCCCGGCACCACCACACCATCGACGAGGCGGCGGACGCGACCCTGCTGCTCATGCCGTCCTGGACCGACGGCGAGTACCTCGGGGTCAAGCTGGTCAACGTCTTCCCCGCCAACAGCGCGGCCGGGCTCCCCGCGCTGTCCTCGGCGTACGTGCTGGCCGACGCCGCCACCGGAAGGCATCTCGCGGTGATCGACGGCAACGAGCTGACCCGCCGCCGGACCGTGGCGACCTCCGCGCTGGCCGCCTCCTACCTCGCCCGCCCTGACAGCCGGACCCTGCTGGTCGTGGGCGCCGGGCACATCGGCGGGCTCGCGGCGGACGCGTTCCGCAGCGTCCTGGACGGCCTGCGGACCGTGCTCGTCCACTCCCGGACGCCCGCGCACGCCGAGCGCCTGGCGGGCCGCCTGCGCGCCGGGGGCGTGGACGCGCGGGCGGTGACCGGCCTGGCGGAGGCCGCGGCGGAGGCCGACGTCATCACGTGCGCCACGCTGGCGGCCGAGCCGATCGTCCGGGGCGCGTGGCTGGCCCCCGGCACCCATCTCGACCTGGTCGGCGGCTTCCGGCCGGGCATGCGCGAGTCGGACGACGAGTGCGTGCGCCGCGGCCTGGTCTACATCGACACCCCGGTCGCGCTGGAGGAGTCCGGGGACCTCACCCGGCCGATCGCGGCCGGGGTCCTGGCGCGGGACGACATCGCCGGCACGCTGCCGCAACTGTGCCGCGGGGAGGTCCCGGGCCGTCCCGACGCGGACCGGATCACGGTGTTCAAGGCCGTCGGCAGCGGGCTCGCCGACCTGGCCGCCGCGGCGGTCGTCCACCGCGCCGCGTCCCGCCGGACGGAGCACGGCGCCCCGTAGCCCGCTTCGCCGCCTTCCCGGGGCGGCCACCCTCGGTCGAATCCTTGCAAGGATTGAATCCTTGCAAGGATTAGTGATACCAAGTTGTCGTGAGCAGCACCGACGCCGCCGGCCCACAGCCGCGCGCGGACCGGAGACCCCGGGACGCGGCGTCCGGCCGGAGGTCGGCGGGCCGCGCGGCGCCCTCCTACGGCCCGCGCACCGCTCCGCCTGCGAAGTCTTCTCATCACGGCGGCACATTCCACCTCAACGACGAAACTGCCGGGAGTCCGTCACCATGTCGCAGCAAGGGACGCGCTATACCAGCGCCGCATCGATCGGTCTCGCCGCGGGCTGGAGCCTGGAACGGCTCTCCCCGCCGAGCCGGCTGTTCGGCGCGAACGGTCTCCGCACCGGGCCGGACGGCCGCATCTACGTGGCGCAGGTGGCCGGCAGCCAGATCAGCGCGCTCGACGTGGACACCGGCGAGCTGGAGACCGTGAGCGCGCAGGGCGGCGACATCGTCGCGCCCGACGACGTGGCCTTCGACGCCGACGGCGACCTCTACGCCACCGAGTACTACGACGGGCGGGTGAGCGTGCGCGGGGCCGACGGGCGCACGCGGGTGCTGCGCGACGACCTGCCCGGCGCCAACGGCATCACCTTCCACCAGGGCCGGCTGTTCATCGACGAGTGCCGGATCGGGGGCCGCCTGCTGGAGCTCGACCTCAACGGCGGCGCGCCCAAGGTGCTGCTGGAGAACCTGCCGATGCCCAACGCCATGGAGGTCGGCCCGGACGGGAAGCTGTACTACCCGGTGCTGGGCAGCAACGACATCTGGCGGATCGACCCCGACGGCGGCGAGCCCGAGCGCGTGGTGGGCGACCTGGGGGTCCCGGACGCGGTGAAGTTCGACTCCGAGGGCTACATCGTCTCCACCCAGGTGGGCACCGGCGAGGTCCTGCGGATCGACCCCCGCAGCGGCGAGCGCACCGTCCTGGCCACCATCGCCCCCGGCCTGGACAACCTGACGTTCGTGGGGAACCGGCTGTTCGTCTCCGGCTTCACCGGGCAGATCACCGAGATCCTCGGCGGCGGCGAGACCCGGGCGGTGCTGCCGGGCGGCCTCACTTGGCCGCTGGACCTCACGGTGGGCGGCGACGGCACCCTCTACATCTCGGACGGCACGCACTTCTACGTCCTCGCGCCGGACGGCGGCCTGGAGATGCTCGGGATGCTGTTCAGCCCCGGCTGGCCCGGCTACATCCGCGGCGTGACCGCCGCCGGCGAGGGCGAGTTCGTCGTCACCACCTCCAACGGGCAGATCGCGCGGTGGCGGCCCGCGAGCGGCGAGCACGACGTCCTGGCCGGTGAGACCGAGCCGTTCGACCAGCTCTACGGCGTGGCGGTCGCGCCCGGCGGCGAGGTCGTGGCCGCCGAGCTCGGCACCGGCCGCGTGGTGTCGGTGCGCGGCGGCGACGTGGCCACCCTGGCCTCCGGCCTGGACCGGCCGATGGGCGTGGCGTTCGGCACGGACGGCACCTGCCTGGTCTCCGAGTCCGGCGCCGGACGCGTCGTCGCGGTCACCGGCTCGGGCGTGGACACGGTCGTGGACGGCCTCGAAACGCCCCAGGGCCTCCTGGTGCGCGGCGGCCGGCTCCTGGTCGTGGACGCGGGCGCCAAGACGCTGGTCGAGGTCGACCTGGGCAGCAAGGCCCGCACCACGATCGCCCGCGACCTGCCGGTGGGCGCCCCGCTCGGGGTGGAGCCCAAGCCCCTGAAGGGACTGCAGCCGTTCTCCGGGCCGCAGGGCCTCTTCGCGGGCATCGCCGCCGGACCGGACGGCACCCTCTACGTCTCCGCCGACGCCGAAGGCAGCGTCCTGGCACTCCGCAAGGAAGGTTGAGCAGGGTCATGACACACGACTTCTTCGGACTGGACGGGCGCATCGTCATCGTCTCCGGCGCGGGCGGCGGCGGCATCGGCACCACGGTGACGCGCATGGTCGCCCAGGCCGGCGCCACCGTGATCGCGGTGAGCCGCTCCAAGGAGAACCTCGACACGCACGTGGGCCCGCTCGCGGCGGAGGGCCTCAAGGTCGTCCCGGTCACGGCGGACGCGTCCACCGACGAGGGCATCGCGACCGTGATGGAGCGGGTCGGGCGGACGCAGGGCGAGCTGCACGGGCTCGTGAACGTGGCCGGCGGCGCCGCGCCCGCGACCTGGATGCCGTCGACGCGGGTGACCCGCGAGGACTGGCGGGCGCTGTTCCACCAGAACGCGGAGACGATGTTCTTCATGAGCCAGGCGGTCGCGGCGGAGCTCAAGTCGCGCGCCCGGCCCGGCTCGATCGTCTCGATCTCCTCGATCAGCGGCATGAACACCGCGCCGTTCCACATCGCCTACGGCACCGCCAAGGCGGCGCTGGTGGCGGCGACCCGGACGATGGCCGTCGAGCTGGCCCTGGACGGCATCCGGGTGAACGCGGTCGCGCCCGGCGTGACCGAGACCCCGTCGTCACGCACCTACGTGGACGAGGACCCCGAGCGCGACCGGACCGCGATCGCCATGGGGCGGCGCGGCCGTCCCGAGGAGCAGGCGGGGGCGATCCTCTTCCTGCTGTCGGACCTGTCCACCTACATCACGGGCCAGACGATCCTGGTGGACGGCGGTCTCAACCTCAAGTGGACCCATCTGGGCTCGGACAACACCTCCCTCTTCCTCAAGGACGAGGGCTTCCGCGCCGCGATCACGCGCTGACGCCCCGGCACCCGCACCCCCACCCGCCCCCGCCTACGCACGCACACGGCGACCGCCCCCGTACCGACGACCTCCCGACGCGGGATGGAGAAATGTCATGAGCGAAACCCTCGAAGACGTCCAGGGAACCGCGACGGCCGAAGCGCTGTCGGAGCCGTTCACGATCGGCGTGGAGGCGTACCTCTCCGAGGACTACGCCCGGGCCGAGCGCGACAGGCTGTGGAGAAAGGTGTGGCAGCAGGTCGGCCGGGTCGAGGAGATCGCCGAGGTCGGCAGCTGGATCACCTACGAGATCCTCGACGACTCGATCATCGTCATGCGCACCGCTCCGAACAAGATCCGCGCGTACTACAACGTGTGCTCGCACCGCGGCCGCCGGCTCGTCGACACCCCGCCGCGCGCCCGCAACGCCCGCGGCCGCGGCCGGCAGTTCGTCTGCGGCTTCCACGGCTGGCGGTACGACATCGAGGGCCGGTGCACCCACGTGCCCGAGCGCGAGGACTGGCAGGGCGTCCTGACCGACGACAAGATCCGGCTGCGCGAGGTCAAGGTCGACACCTGGGGCGGCTGGATCTTCATCAACATGGACCCGGAGTCCGAGCCGCTCCGGGACTACCTGGAGCCGGCGGCCACGCTGCTCGAACCCTTCCAGCTGGAGCGGTTCCGCTACCGGTGGCGCCGCTGGCTGGTCTTCGACTGCAACTGGAAGGTCGCGCTCGAGGCGTTCAACGAGACCTACCACGTGCCCTACACCCACCCGGAGTTCATCCCCTTCGGGAGCTTCCTCGGGTGGTCCAGGGCCCAGGGCCGGCACAGCAACATCGGGTTCGAGGCGCCCAAGGGCCTGGAGGAGAACCAGGGCAAGCTGCGGATCGGCGGCGGCGTCGACGCCCGCGTGTCGACGGCCGAGATGCAGAACTTCATCTGGGAGAACGCGAACACCAACACCACCGAGACGCTCGTGGACGTCGCCAACCGGCTGGTCAAGGAGCTGCCGGAGGGCACGCCGCCCGACCAGGTGGCGAAGTACTGGCTGGAGACGGCCCGGCGCGAGGACGCCGAGCGCGGCGTGGACTGGCCGACCGTCGCCCCCGAGGCCGTCGCCAAGAGCGGCACCGCCTGGCAGATCTTCCCCAACTTCCAGATCGGGCACGGCCAGAACAACATGCTGTGCTACGGCGCCCGCCCCTACGGCTACGACCCCGACAAGTGCATCTTCGAGGCCGCCGTCTACCAGCTCTACCCGGAGGGCCAGGAGCCGGAGACCGAGTGGCTCTACACGCCGCAGGACGACCCGGACTGGCGGACCGTCCTGCCGCAGGACTTCTCCAACATGGCGGCGGTCCAGCAAGGCATGAAGACGCAGGGCTTCTCGGGCACCAAGCCCAACCCCTACCGCGAGCGCTCCACCGTGAACCTGCACCGGAACCTGTCCAAGTACATGGGCACCGGTGCGCCGCGCGACCTCGCCTGACCTCCTGCAGGCCCGTCCAGGCCCGTCGCCCCGGGCCCGGACGGGCCTGCAGGACCTTAGACCGCCCCGATCCGAGGACTTTGCATGCAGAAGTGCGAACCTACACAGCCGCCCGAGGTCGACAAGGAAGCCCTGAGGGCCAAGTACCTGGCCGAGCGCGACAAGCGCCTGCGCCCCGAGGGGCAGAAGCAGTACCTGGAGGCCGAGGACGACTTCGCGGAGTTCTACGAGGGCGATCCGCACCTGCCGGTCGTGCCGCGGCAGCCGATCTCGGACGAGATCGAGGTGGCGATCCTCGGTGGCGGCTTCGCGGGGCTGATCACGGCCCACCGCCTGCACACGGCCGGTGTCGACGACTTCCGGATCATCGAGCTGGGCGGCGACTTCGGCGGCGTCTGGTACTGGAACCGCTATCCCGGCATCCAGATCGACTCCGACAGCTACTGCTACCTCCCGCTGCTCGAAGAGACCGGCTACATGCCGAAGGAGAAGTTCTCCTACGGGGACGAGTGCTACGAGCACGCGCAGCGCATCGGCAAGCACTTCGGCCTCTACGAGAAGGCGATCTTCCACACGCTGATCCGCTCGCTGGAGTGGGACGAGGGGATCCGGCGCTGGCGGATCACCACCAACCGGGGCGACGACATCCGCGCCCGGCACATCGTCATGTGCCAGGGCCCGTACAACCGGCCGAAACTGCCCGGCATCCCCGGCATCAAGGACTTCCAGGGCCACACCTTCCACACCGCGCGCTGGGACTACGAGTACACCGGCGGAGACCTGCACGGCGGACTGGACAAGCTCGCCGACAAGCGGGTCGCCATCATCGGCACCGGCGCGAGCGGCATCGGGGCCATCCCGCACCTGGCCGCGTCCGCCCAGCAGCTCTACGTCTTCCAGCGGACGCCGTCGTACATCCACGTGCGCGGCAACGCGAAGACCGACCCCGAGTGGGTGAAGACGCTGCGGCCCGGCTGGCGCGCGGAGCGGCAGCGCAACTTCCACAACGCGGCGTACGCGTTCTACTCCCCGGGCGAGCCCGACCTCATCTGCGACGCCTGGACCGAGGTCTCCCGCAACGTGGCCGCGCACCTGGACGCCACCAACGGCTGGGCCGAGCTGACGCCCGAGAAGTTCATGGCCCTCAAGGAGGACGAGGACTACCGGGTGATGGAGGCGAACCGCGCCCGGATCGACGAGATCGTCGAGGACGGGAAGACGGCGGAGACGCTGAAGCCCTACTACCGCTTCCTGTGCAAGCGACCCGGGTTCAGCGACAACTACCTGCCCGCCTTCAACCGCCCCAACGTCACCCTCATCGACGTGTCGGAGACCAAGGGCGTCGAGCGCATCACCGAGAAGGGCCTCGTCGCCGGCGGGGTCGAGTACGAGGTCGACTGCATCATCTTCGCCAGCGGCTTCGAGATCACGGGCTCCCTCGACGCCCAGTACAACATCAAGCCGTTCGCGGGCCGCGGGGGCAAGTCCATCTACGAGCACTGGGGCAAGGGGTTCCGCACCCTGCACGGCACCACGGCGCACGGGTTCCCCAACCTGTTCTTCACGGGGTTCATCCAGGGCGGGGTGACCGCGTCCACGACGCTGATGTTCGAGCAGCAGGCCGACCACATCGCCTACATCCTCAAGGAGGCCGTGGGGCGCGGCGCCACGCTGGTGGAGCCCACCGCCGAGGCCGAGGAGGGGTGGATCGCGACCATCAGGGAGAACTCGGTCGACAACAGCAACTTCGTCCGGGAGTGCACGCCCGGGTACTACAACGCCGAGGGCGAGCCCAACGGCCGGTCGTTCCTGGGCGATCCCTTCTGGGGCGGCTTCTACGTCCTGGAGGACCTGCTCCAGGCATGGCGCGACACGGGCGAGCTGAAGGGCCTCGCCCTGGACGGGGCGTCCGATGACTGACCCCGCGACCGACCTCAGGTTCGACGGCCGGGTGGCCGTCATCACCGGCGCCGGCCGGGGGCTCGGGCGCGCCTACGCGCTGCTGCTCGGCTCGAAGGGCGCCAAGGTCGTCGTCAACGACCCGGGCGGCGCCCTGCGCGGCGACGGCGACGACGCCGGGCCCGCCGACGAGGTGGTCCGGGAGATCAAGGCGGCCGGGGGCGAGGCCGTCGCCTGCACCGAGTCGGTGGCGACGCCCGAGGGCGGTCAGGCGATCGTCCAGACCGCGCTCGACCACTACGGGCGGATCGACGTCCTCGTCCACAACGCCGGGAACGTCCGCGCGGGGTCCCTGCGCGAGCTGTCCTACGAGGACTTCGAGGCCGTCGTGGACGTCCACCTGCGCGGCGCCTTCCACGTCGTCCGGCCCGCCTTCCCCCTGATGTGCGAGGCGGGGTACGGCCGCGTCGTCCTGACCTCCTCGATCGGCGGCCTGTACGGCAACCACGGGGTCGCCAACTACGGCGTCGCCAAGGCGGGCGTGATCGGGCTGTCCAACGTCGCCGCCCTGGAGGGCGCCGAGCACGGCGTGAAGTGCAACGTCATCGTCCCGGCCGCCGTGACGCGGATGGCCGAGGGCATCGACATCTCGGCCTACCCGCCCATGGGCCCGGAGCTGGTGGCCCCGGTGGTGGGCTGGCTGGCGCACGAGTCCTGCTCGATCACCGGGGAGATGCTCGTGTCGATCGCGGGACGGGTGGCGCGGGCGTTCGTCGCCGAGTCCCCCGGCGTGTACCGGCCGTCCTGGACGATCGCGGAGGTCGGCGAGCAGCTGGCCGGGATCCGCGACACGAGCGACCCGTGGGTCCTGCCGCCCGTCCCGTCGGCGCACGTCGACCACATCCGCAACAGTTTCGCCATGGCCACGAAGGGAACCGACAATGCCGGTTAAGGTCTACGAGCGCATTCTGCAGCTCTTCGAGGCCGAGGGCATCAACACGATCTTCGGGATCCCCGATCCGAACTTCGTGCACATGTTCCATCTCGCCGAGGAGCGCGGCTGGAACGTGGTGGCGCCCCACCACGAGGCGTCCGCCGGGTTCATGGCGGAGGCGGTCTCGCGCATGACCGGCAAGGCGGCGGTCTGCATCGGCACGCTGGGCCCCGGCATGGCCAACATGGCGCCCGCCGTGCAGTGCGCCCTGGTGGAGAACTCGCCGGTCATCTTCCTGGGCGGGCAGCGGGCCCGGATCACCGAGCAGCGGGTCCGCCGCGGCCGCATCCAGTTCGTCCAGCAGACCCCGCTGGTGGAGGATTCGGTCAAGTACGCCGCCAGCATCGAGTACGCCGAGCAGACCGACGAGATCGTCCGGGAGGCGCTGCGCAAGGCGCTGTCGGGGACGCCCGGCCCGGCCTACATCGAGTACCCCTCGCACGTGATCCTGGAGGAGCTGGACGTCCCGGAGCCGCTGCCGCCCGAGCGGTACCGCCTGGTCGGCCAGACCGCCGGAGCCGACAAGATCGCGGAGGCGGCGGCGGCCATCCGTGCCGCCGAGCAGCCGATCCTGCTGGTCGGGCACGGCGTCCACACCTCCCGCGCGGGCGCTTCGGTCCGGGCGCTGGCCGAGCTGATGGCCTGCCCGGTCATCCAGACCTCCGGCGGCACCTCCTACATCGAGGGCCTGGAGGACCGCACCTTCCAGTACGCCTTCTCCGACGCGGCGACCGACGCGGTGGTGAAGTCCGACCTGTGCCTGGCCATCGGCACCGAGCTGGGCGAGCCTGTCCACTTCGGGCGCAACTTCCACTGGGTGGAGAACGAGGCGAACCGCACCTGGATCCTCGTTGAGCAGGACCCCCAGGCCATCGGCGTGAACCGGCCGATCGACGTGCCGCTGGTGGGCGACCTGCGCGCAATCGTCCCGCAGCTGACCGAGGCGCTCAAGGACACCCCGCGCACCCCGACCCCCGAGTTCGAGGGCTGGATCAGGGAGGACGCGGCGCGGCTGGCGGAGCTGGCCGAGACGGCGCCCTCGGGCGGGTCGCCGGTGCATCCGGCGCGGCTGATCGTCGAGGCGACCAAGGAGTTCCCCGCCAACGGCATCATGATCCGCGACGGCGGCGCCACCACGATCTTCGGCTGGACGTACTCGCAGGCCAAGCCGCACGACGTGATCTGGAACCAGAACTTCGGCCACCTGGGCACGGGCCTGCCCTACGCCGTCGGCGCCGGCGTGGCCGACGGCGGGAACCGGCCCCTGATGCTGATCACCGGTGACTCGTCCTTCCAGTTCCACATCGCCGAGCTGGAGACGGCCGCGCGCCTGAACCTGCCCCTGGTCTGCGTCGTCGGCGTCGACTACGCCTGGGGCCTGGAGGTGGGCGTCTACAAGCGCACCTTCGGCCAGGGGTCGCGGGAGACCGGCGTGCACTGGAGCACGGAGACGCGCCTGGACAAGGTCGCCGAGGGCTTCGGCTGCCACGGCGAGTACGTCGAGCGCGACGAGGACATCGCCCCCGCCGTCAAGCGCGCCTACGCCAGCGGCAAGACCGCCGTCATCCACGTCGCGGTCGACCCGAAGGCCAACTCGGAGGAGATGCCGAGTTACGACAAGTTCCGGACCTGGTACGCGGAAGGACAGCAGTAGGCATGCGCGAATACCTGAAGTTCTACATCGGCGGCCAGTGGACCGACCCGGCGGAGCTCCGGACCCTGGACATCGTCAACCCCGCGACCGAGGAGGTCGCGGGCAAGGTCGCCGTCGGCTCGGCCGCCGACGTCGACCGGGCGGTCGCCGCCGCCCGCGGCGCCTTCGCCGGCTGGTCGGCCAGCAGCAAGCAGGACCGGATCGACCTGCTCCAGAACATCCTGGAGGCGTACCAGAAGCGGTCCGCCGACCTCGCCGCCGCGCTCACCGAGGAGATGGGCGCGCCGGCCTCGCTCGCCGGCGGCTTCCAGGTGCAGCTCGGCGTCGGGCAGCTGTCCACGGCGATCGAGGTGCTCAAGGAGTTCGCGTTCGAGGAGCGGCGCGGCGCCAGCCTCGTCGTCAAGGAGCCGATCGGCGTCTGCGGCCTGATCACGCCGTGGAACTGGCCCATGAACCTGATCGCCGTGAAGGTGTTCCCGGCGCTGGCGACCGGCTGCACGATGGTGCTCAAGCCGTCGGAACGGTCGCCGTTCACCGGGCAGATCTTCGCCGAGATCCTGGACGCGGCGGGCGTGCCCGCCGGGGTGTTCAACCTCGTCCAGGGCGACGGCCCCGGGGTGGGCGTGCCGCTGGCCTCCCACCCGGACGTCGACATGGTCTCCTTCACCGGCTCCACCCGTGCGGGCGTCGAGGTCGCGAAGAACGCCGCGCCCGGTGTCAAGCGGGTCGCGCAGGAGCTGGGCGGCAAGAGCCCGAACATCATCCTGGACGACGACGCGTTCGCCGAGAACGTCGGCAAGGGCGTCGCCAGCATGATGGGCAACTCCGGGCAGACCTGCAGCGCGCCGTCCCGCATGCTGGTGCCCCGCGCCCGCATGGAGGAGGCCGTCGAGGCCGCCCGGAAGGCCGCGTCCGAGGTCACCGTGGGCGACCCCAACGGCGACGTCGTGATCGGCCCGGTGGTCGCCAAGGACCAGTTCGAGCGGGTCCAGGGACTGATCCAGAAGGGCATCGACGAGGGCGCCAGGCTGGTCGCCGGCGGCACCGGCCGCCCGGACGGCCTGGAGAAGGGCTACTACGTCAAGCCGACCGTCTTCGCCGACGTCACCAACGACATGACCATCGCCCGCGAGGAGATCTTCGGGCCGGTCGCCACGATCCTCGGCTACGACGATCTCGACGACGCCATCGAGATCGCCAACGACACCGAGTACGGCCTGGCCGGCTTCGTCGCGGGCGCGGACCTGGAGCAGGCCCGCGCGGTGGCGCGGCGGATCCGGGCGGGCTCGGTCGCGATCAACGACGGGTTCGACTTCCTGGCGCCGTTCGGCGGCTACAAGAAGAGCGGCAACGGGCGGGAGTGGGGCGAGTTCGGCTTCCACGACTACCTGGAGATCAAGGGCGTCCTCGGGTACGCGCCCGACGAAGCCGCCTCGTGAGCGGCCTCACCGAGGAGCTGGCCGGCCTGCTCGACCGCGAGCGGATCCGCGAGTGCGTCGCCCTCCTGGCCCGTGGCGAGGACCGCCGCGACGCCGGCCTGATCAGGGCGGCGTTCTGGCCGGAGGCGACCGTCGACTACGGCCTCTTCCAGGGCGACCTGGACGCGTACCTGGACTGGGTGGTGCCCGGCTCGCCGGCGATACCGGTGACGCAGCACTTCCTGGGGCAGAGCGTGATCAAGCTGCTGGACGGCACCGCGCTGGTGGAGACCCAGGTGCTGTCGTACCACCGGATCGACACGGGCGAGGAGGAGCGCGACGCCGTCATCGGCGGCCGCTACCTCGACCGGGCCGAGAAGCGGGACGGCGGCTGGCGGATCGCGCGGCGCACGATGCTCTACGACTGGCAGCAGGACTTCGGCCTGTCGGCCGACTGGTCGAAGGGCGTGATGGGCGCCCCGTTCAGCGGGGACCACTACACGGGCCGGGCCGTCGGCGACCACAGCACGGCCTTCTTCGGAGGGCGGACGTGACGTCGAGCACGGGTTCGCTGACGGGCAAGGTCGCCGTGGTGACGGGCGCCAGCCGCGGGATCGGCAAGGGGATCGCGCTGGCGCTCGGCGCCGAGGGGGCCACCGTCTACGTCACCGGGCGCACGGTCGCGCCCGGCTCCCACCCCCTGCCCGGCACGGTGGGCGAGACCGCCGAGGAGGTGGGCCGCCGGGGCGGCGAGGGCGTCGCCGTCCAGGTCGACCACGCCGACGACGAGCAGGTCGCGGCGCTGTTCGCCCGGGTGGAGCGGGAGCGGGGACGGCTCGACATCCTGGTCAACAACGCCTTCTCGCTGCCCGAGGACCTCACCGAGCCGCGGCCGTTCTGGGAGAAGCCGCTGTCCAACTGGGAGATGGTGGACGTCGGCGTGCGGTCCAACTTCGTGGCGGCCCACCACGCCGCGAAGCTCATGACCCCGCGCGGGTCCGGCCTGATCGTCGCCGTCTCCGGCTACGTCGGGGTGACCTACACCTACGGCGTGGTCTTCGGGACGTGCAAGTCGGCGGTCGACCGGATGGCACGTGACATGGCGATCGAGCTGGAGCCGTACTCCGTCGCGTCGCTGTCGCTGTGGCAGGGGCTGACCTTCACCGAGCGGGCGAACCGCAACCTCGCCCGCGACCCGTCGATGAAGGAGCAGACGGTCACCAAGCCCGCGGTCGGCTGCAGCCCGGAGTTCCCCGGCCGGGTGATCGCCGCGCTCGCCGCCGACCCGGAGATCATGCGGCGGTCGGGCGGCACGTTCATCACCGCCGAGGTGGCCCGGGACTACGGCATCACCGACATCGACGGCAAGGTCATCCCCTCGCTGCGGGCCGAGCGCGGCTCGCCCCTCTGGGACCCGATCACGAAGGCAGGCCATGGACGCTGACCGCACCGCCCGGCTGGAGCGGATGCTCGACCGGCAGGACATCCTCGACTGCCTCGTCCGCTTCAGCCGCGGAATGGACCGTTTCGACCGGGAGCTGTTCCTGTCGGCCTTCCACCCGGACGCCACCATCGCCGCCGGCGATTTCGTCGGCGGCCCCAAGGAACTGTACGACTGGGCGTCGGCCATGCACGAGCAGGGCCAGGTGGCGACGCAGCACGATCTGCTGAACCACACCTGCGAGATCGGCGGGCACACCGCGCACGCGGAGACCTATTACCTTTTCGTCGGCCGCAACCGCGACGAGTCCAACTGGATCGCCGGGGGCCGCTACATCGACCGGCTGGAATTCCGCGGCGGCGCGTGGCGGATCGCCATGCGCACCAACGCGATCGAATGGTCGGGCGCGCTGCCGACCCTGCCGCTGCCGTTCGCGGACGTGCCGGACGTCCATGGAAACGGCGCGCCCTCACGCGACAAGGACGACCCCTCGTACCGCCGCCCGCTGGTCAACCTGCGCGCGGCCAATAATCCCGCCCTTTCCTCACCGTCAGGAAAGGAAAAGTGAACCGGCCGAAATATTGACATTCCTCCGACCGCCGCATAGATTCCATGATATAACCCGCCAGCAGAACCAGAATTCGCCCGTTCCGAAGAATCCGGGCTGGAATTCCGAGCATTCAAAGTGTCAGGCCCCCTCCGCGAAAACGTCGGCGCGCCGGAAGGCGGCCGCCGTTCGCGCCGCGCCGGAAACGGCCGCGGGGGCCGGTGAGAGGAGGAGCGACCGATGGCCGCGATCGCCCTGGAGAAACTGAGCGAGCATGTCGGAGTGGAGGTCCGGGACGTCGACGTCGACCGGCTGCTGAACGACGACGACCTGCCGGAGGCGTGCCTGGACGCGCTCGAGGAGCACGGCGTGCTGCTGTTCCGCGAGCTGCACGCCGGCGACGAGGCGCAGGTGGCGTTCTGCCGGAGGCTGGGCGACCTGGTCCGGTTCCCGTCGTACCGGATCCCCGAGGTCATGGAGATCAGCTTCGACCCGTCCAACCCCAACGCCGAGTACTTCGCGAGCAACGACTACTGGCACATCGACGGCTCCCTGGACGACATCCCGGCGAAGGCGGGCGTGCTGAGCGCCCACGTGGTCGCCGAGGCGGGCGGCGAGACCGAGTTCGCCAGCACCTACGCGGCCTACGACGCCCTCACCGGCGAGGAGAAGGAGCGCTACGCCGGGATGCGGGCGGTCCACACCTTCGAGGCGGTGCAGCGCAAGTCCTACCCCGACCCGACACCGGAGCAGCGCGCGGAGTGGGCGAGGCGGCCCGCGCGGGAGCATCCGCTGGTGTGGGAGCACCGTTCGGGACGGCACTCCCTGGTGTTCGGCCCGACCATCGAGAAGTTCGTCGGGATGGGCGTCGACGAGAGCCAGGAGCTGCTCGCGGAGATCACGCGGCGCGCCACCACCCCGGACAAGGTGCTCCGGCACAGCTGGACGATCGGTGACCTGGTGATCTGGGACAACCGGGGCCTGGTCCACCGCGCCTGCGAGTTCGACCGGACCAAGCCGCGCCGCATGCACCGCACCACCCTGGCCGGGGACGAGGCGATCAAGTGAGCGCGCGCACGGCCGTCGTCACCGGCGGCGCCTCGGGCATCGGCGGCGCCATCGCCCGCCGGCTGGCGGCCGGCGGCGCCAAGGTGGCGATCTTCGACCGCAACGGCGGCGCGGCCCGCGACGCCGCCGCGGCCATCGAGAAGGACGGCGGCACGGCGGTCGGCCTGGCCGTCGACGTCACCGACCGCGCCGGCATCGACGCCGGGGTGGCGGAGACGCGGACCCGGCTGGGCACGCCGACGATCCTGGTGAACAGCGCCGGGGTGACCATCGACGGCCCGTTCCTCGACCTGTCCGCCGAGACCTGGAACCGGCTGCTGGCCGTCAACCTGACGGGCACGTTCGACTGCTGCCAGTCGGTGCTCCCCGGCATGGTCGAGGAGGGCTGGGGACGCATCGTCAACATCTCCTCGTCGAGCGTCCACAGCGGAAGCGTCGGACTGTCGGGCTACGTGGCGTCCAAGTCGGGCGTGGTCGGGCTGACCAAGGTCCTGGCGCTGGAGTTCGGCAAGCACGGCATCACCGCCAACACGATCCCGCCCGGTTTCATCGACACCCCCATGCTGCGCGAGAGCATGAAGGGCGGCCTGTTCAACCTCGACCAGCAGGTGGCGAAGACCCCGGTCGGAAGGATCGGGCAGCCCGAGGACATCGCCGCCGCCTGCGCGTTCCTCGTGAGCGAGGAGGCCGGCTACATCACCGGCCAGATCATCGGCGTCAACGGCGGACGCAACACCTGACGCGGCCGGGCCGGCCTGACCCGGGCCGGCCCCGACCGCGGGCCGGGCCTGACCGGTCCGCACTTCATCGGCGCCCCGCGCCGCACCTCTTCCCTCTTCGGCCGCCCGCTTCGGTCGGCCTCTCCCCCACCCCCCGCCCTGGGCGAGTCGGCGCATCGCCGTGGAACGGCCGCGCCGCCGCTCCCCGGCTCGTGCCAGCGAGCCGTTCATCCCCGCGGCCCGCCTCCCCGCCGGAGCGCCATGCCCGGGATGGTCCCGAGAGGAAGAACGATCAGATGATCAGCATGCGCAGATTCGCGGCCGCCCTGTGCGCACTGGCCGTCACCGCGGGGTGCTCCTCGGCGGGAGGCTCGTCGGAGACCTCGTCCGGGAACACGATCAAGATCGGGGTCATCTGCAGCTGCTCGGGCAAGGCCGGCATGACCGGCTTCAACGTGCCCGTGCAGAGCGCCGTCATGGCCTGGGCGAAGACGGTGAACGCGTCGGGGGGCCTCAACGGGCGCCAGGTCGAGATCGTCGCCAAGGACGACGGCCTCAACCCCGGCACCGCGCTCACCGCCGCCAAGAAGCTCGTCGCGGACAAGGTGGCCGCCATCATCAACATGTCCATGATCGACCAGACCTGGGCGTCCACCGTGGAGAAGGCGAAGGTCCCGGTCGTCGGCGTGTTCAGCAACACCAAGCCGTTCGAGACGAACCCGTACTTCTTCCCCGAGGGCCAGACCGGCGGCCAGATCCACAAGGCGGTCGTCTCCATCGCCAAGGGCGCGGGGGCCGCCAACCTCGGCTTCATGTACTGCGCCGAGGCGCCCGTGTGCGCCGAGTCCGTCCCGAAGCTGGCGGCGACCGGCAAGGCGCAGGGCGTGCCGGTGGTCTACAACACCAAGATCTCCTCGACGGCGCCCAACTACACGGCGCAGTGCGTCGCGGCCCGGCAGCAGGGCGTCAGCGCGCTCTACATCGGCAGCTCGTCGGCCGTCGCCGCCAAGGTCGCCGCCGACTGCGCCCGGCAGGGATGGAACCCGATCTACATCACCCAGGGCGCGGCCTTCGGCATGAACATGGCCTCCGCCCCCGGGCTGAGCCAGAACCTCTGGATGCAGTTCGCGACCCTCCCCTTCTTCGCCGACACACCGGCCGTGCGGGCCTTCAACACCGCGATGGACAAGCACTACCCCGGCGTCCGGCAGAACACGGGCGTCTTCATCCACAACGCGTTCATGGGATGGGTCTCGGCCAAGCTGCTCGAACAGGCCATCAAGAACAGCGGCGCCGCCGCGGGCGAGAAGCCGACCGCGGCCCAGGTCGTGAAGGGCCTGGAGTCGCTCAAGGACTACACCGTGGACGGCCTGGCGCCGCCGCTGACGTTCGAGCCGGGCAAGCCGCACAAGGTCGACTGCTGGTTCACCGCGCAGGTGAAGAACGGCAGGCCCATGGTCGCCAACGACGGCAAGGTCACCTGCGCCTCCTGAGGGGTCCCCAGTGAACGAATTCCTTCCCTTCATCGTCGCGGGGCTCGCCACGGGGGCGGTGTACGGCCTGGCCGGGCTCGGGGTGGTGCTGACGTACAAGACCTCGGGCATCTTCAACTTCGGTTACGGAGCGGTGGCGGCGCTGAGCGCCTTCCTGTTCCATTTCCTCCGGGCGGACCTGGGCATCCCCTGGCCGATCGCGGCGGCGGTCTGCCTGGGGGTGCTCGCCCCGGCGATGGGCCTGCTGCTGGAACTGCTCGCCAGGTCGCTGGCCGGGGCCAACGAGACGATCAAGGTGGTCACGACGGTCGGGATGATCCTGATCGTCGCGGCCCTCGGGGCGCTGTGGCACCCCGACAACCCGCCGACGTTCGCGCCCTTTTTGCCGCAGTCGACGGTGCGGCTGCTGGGCGTCAACGTCACCTGGGAGCAGATCGTCCTGTTCGCCTTCTCGCTGGCGGCCTCGGCGGTGCTGTTCTGGTTCTTCCGGTCGGTGCGCTTCGGCATCGTCATGCGCGGGGTGGTCGACGACCCCGACCTGGTGTCGATGTCCGGGGACGACCCGGTGCGGGTCCGCCGGTGGGCGTGGATCCTCGGGACGATGTTCTCCGTGGTCGCCGGGCTGCTGCTGGCCTCGGCGCAGCCGCTGGACGGCGTGACGCTGTCGACCGTGGTCTTCGCCGCCTTCGGCGCCGCCGCGGTCGGCCGCTTCTCCAGCCTGCCGCTGACGTTCGCCGGAGGGCTGCTCATCGGCGTCGCGGTGGCGATGGTCGACAAGTACGCGGCCACCGTCGACTGGGTCGGCGGGATGGCCCCGAGCCTGCCGTTCCTGATCCTCTTCGTCGTGCTGATCGTGACGCCCCGCGGAAAGCTGGTGCAGCGGCGCCTGGTGGCCCAGGCGCAGGCGTACCGCCCCTACCACGCGCCGGCTCGGGTGCGCCTGGCTGCGGGGGCGGTCGCGGTGGGCCTGCTCGCGCTCGTGCCGGCGGTCCAGGGCGCGCAGATCGCCGTCTGGTCCGCCGCCCTGGTCCACATCATCCTGTTCCTGTCGCTGGGGCTGCTCATCCGGCAGTCCGGGCAGATCTCGCTGTGCCACATGGCGTTCGCGGCGGTGGGGGCGGCGGCGTTCGCGCACTTCGCCGCCGTCGAGGGCATGCCCTGGGCGGCGGCGCTGCTGCTGGCGGCCCTGGTGGCGGTGCCCGTCGGCGCGCTGATCGCGATCCCGGCGGTGCGGGTGTCGGGGGTGTTCCTGGCGCTGGCGACGCTCGGCTTCGGGATCCTGGCCCAGCAGGTCTTCTACACCCGCGGCTTCATGTTCGGGGACTCCACGATGGGGATCCCCGCGCCGCGCCCGACCTTCACGATCGGCTCCCTGGACTTCTCCACCGACGAGGGCTTCTACTACCTCCTGCTCGTCGCGGCGCTGCTGGTGGTGGTGCTGGTGGTGGCGATCGGCCACGGCCGCCTCGGCCGGCTGCTGGAGGCGATGGCGGACTCGCCGCTGGCCCTGGAGACGCACGGGGCGACCTCCAGCGTCCTGAAGGTGATCGTCTTCTGCCTCTCGGCGGCCCTGGCCTCCCTGGCGGGCGCGTTCACGGGCATGCTCTACCAGTTCGGCATCGGCACCTACTTCGAATGGTTCAACTCCATCCTCATCGTGGCCGTGGTCCTGCTGGTCACGGTAGGCAGCCCCTGGTACGCGGTCATCGCGGCGATCGCGTACTCGGTCATTCCGGGTTACCTGCACGGCGGGGCCACGACCAACTCGGTGCTGCAGCTGCTCTTCGGGCTGGGCGCCGTCACCGCCGTGTACGCCACCCGTGCCGCCGGCACGCCCGAACCGGTCCGGAACTTCCTGGACCGCCTGGGCGGCCGCCGCCCCGCCCCGGCCACCACGGGCGAGGCCCGTCCGGCGCCCCGTGCCCCCGTCACCGTGCGACGCGAGGAGCCCGCCGGGAAGGGGCTGGAGGTCCGAGACCTGACCGTCCGCTTCGGCGGCGTCACCGCGGTCGACAACGTGAGCCTGACGGCTCCGCCCGGCGCGATCACCGGTCTGGTCGGCCCGAACGGCGCAGGCAAGACGACGACGTTCAACGCGTGCAGCGGCCTCAACTCGCCCACCTCGGGCCGGATCCTGCTGCACGGCGCGGACGTCACCCGCGCGAGCCCCGCCCGCCGGGCCAGGCGCGGCCTGGGCCGCACGTTCCAGCGCACCGAGCTGTTCGGCAGCCTGACCGTGCGGCAGAACATCGCCATGGGCCGCGAGGCGGCGCTGGCCGGCGGCAACCCCCTCGCCCAGCTCGCCGGCTCCCGGCACGCCGCCCGGCTGGTCGCGGACGCCGCCGAGGAGGCGATGGCGCTCACCGGGACCGACCGCATCGCCGACGTCCAGGCGGGCCTGCTGCCGATCGGGCAGCGGCGGCTGGTGGAGCTGGCGCGGGCGCTGGCCGGGCCGTTCGACCTGCTGCTCCTGGACGAGCCGTCGTCCGGGCTCGACGCCTACGAGACCGAGGAGTTCGGGCGGGTCCTGAAGACCGTGGTCCGGGAGCGGGGCACCGGGATCCTACTGGTGGAACACGATATGACGCTGGTCCGCGAGGTCTGCGACCGCGTCCACGTCCTCGACTTCGGGTCGCTCATCTTCGAGGGGACGCCCGAGGAGATGCACGCCTCGGAGCGGGTGCGCGCCGCGTACCTCGGCGACGCCGTCGCACTGGCAGGTGAGTGAGCATGCTGACGCTTGAGTCCGTGACCGCCGGTTACGGCGAGTCGACCGTCCTGCGGGACGTGAGCTTCACGGTCGGCGAGGGCGATGTCGTGGCCCTCCTCGGCCCGAACGGCGCGGGGAAGACGACGCTTCTCCGTACGGCCACCGGGTTCGTCAAGCCGCGGTCCGGCCGGATCGCCTTCCGCGGCGACGACGTCACCGGCAGGCCGCCGCACGAGTTCGCGAGGCGCGGCGTCTGCCACCTGCCCGAGGGCCGGGGCATCTTCCCGTCCCTCACCGTGAAGGAGAACCTCACGATCCAGGCCCGCGGCCGGGAGCGGGACGAGGCGATCGCGGAGGCGACGCGGCTGTTCCCGGTCCTCGGCGACCGGCTGCGCCAGACCGCCGGGAGCCTGTCCGGCGGTGAGCAGCAGATGCTCGCCCTGTCGAGGGCGTACCTGACCCGCCCCAAACTGGTCGTCGTCGACGAGGCATCACTGGGCCTCGCGCCGCTGATCGTGGACAAGATCTACGACGCGCTGGCCCGTCTCGTGGAGGAGGGGATGTCGCTGGTCATCGTGGAGCAGTACGTCAACAAGGCGCTCGCCCTGGCGAACACGGTCTACATCCTCAGCCGCGGCGAGGTCGTCCACACCGGCGAGGCGGGCGAACTGGACACGGGCGAGATCTACGAGCGCTACCTGGGCATCGACTGACGCCCAAATAGCGCGGCCGGGACGGATCTCCGCCCGATCCGTTCGCGGCAATGGCTCGGCGGCCCGGCCTTCGGACCGATCGCTGACAATCCAGCACGGCCGTGGGCATCATGGCTCCATCCCTCCGGGCACAGGGAAGGCGGCTGCTGGTGAGCACCGGATCTCTCCGTAAGGCTTTCGTTGGAGATTGGGACGAGGAGAATCGGCGCATTGTCGTGATGCTCTTCGACGGGGCTCTGCTGGCCAGCATGTCCTTCGCGTTCGGGGTGTTCGATCTCGCCTCCCACTACGGGGCCCTCCCCGGGGCGGAGGTGGCGGTCGTCGCGGGCGAACCGGGCTCGACGCTCACGGGCGGTGGGTTGACCTGCGCGGTCCCCTACGACCTGCAGGCGGTCCGGGTCGCCGATCTGGTCGTCGTGCCGAACCTGCCTCAACCTTCGGCCGAGGATCCGCCCGAGCCCGCGCTGGAGGCACTGCGCGCGGCGCATGGCCGGGGTGCCCGCGTCGCCGGGCTGTGCAGCGGGACGTTCGTCCTGGCGGCGGCCGGTCTGCTGGACGGTCGCCCGGCGACGACGCACTGGGCGCTCGCCGACCGGCTGGCCGAAATGTACCCGAGGGTTCGCGTCGACGCGTCCGCCCTGTACATCGATGACGGCGACGTGCTGACCGCGGGCGGCGGCGCTGCGGGGATCGACGTCGGTCTCCACCTCGTCCGGACGATGATGGGAGCTTCGGCCGCCAACCGGATGGCGAGGGCGATGGTGGTCGCACCGCACCGACCAGGCGGGCAGGCGCAGTTCATCGAGACACCGGTCCCGGATGGCGACACCGATGATCCGGTGGTCGAGACGATCGCCTGGGCGCACACCAGACTCGACACCGCCCTGCCGGTGAGCCTGCTGGCGGAAAGGGCGCATATGAGCAGGCGCAACTACGACCGGCGGTTCCGGGAGATCACCGGAGCCGCGCCGGGGAGATGGCTGACCCATCAACGGGTCATTCGGGCCCAGCAGTTGCTGGAGCTCAGTGATCTGCCGGTCGACGAGATCGCCCGGTCGTGCGGATTCTCCTCGGCCGCCGCGCTGCGCCCGCACTTCCGGCGGCTGCTCGGAGTCACCATGACCGACTACCGCAACACGTTCTCACACAGGCTGTCCTGAAACCGATCGCCCTTGGCCAAAACACTTCTCGCGCCAATCGGCCTCGTTTCCCAGAATCGGATGTCATCCAGGCGGTTCATCGAGAACGGGGGAAACATGACCCGGTTCGGCAAGCTCGCCCGCTGTGCGGCGACGGCTGTAGTGGCCGTCGGCGCCGTCTCGCTCGCGGCCGGTCCGGCCAACGCCGACTCCAAGACGTGCAAGAAGTTCTACGTCGGCGGCGGCTGGGGCTGCTACCAGTCGTACGGCGACATCATCAGGGTCAAGGACACCAGCTGGGACGGCTGGGGCGTCCGGGTGAAGTGGCACACCGCCGATGGGCGGTCCGGCAACTGCGTGGACGGCAACGGCTCCAACAACGGCACCGTGACCTGCAACAAGGACTTCGCCGAAAAGCTCTCCAACGGCGAGAAGAACCTGATCACCTACCGGGTCCAGGAGATCGAGGACGGGGACATCGGCGACGAAAGCGGCTGGCAGGGCGTCGAGACATAACCGGATGCGCCTTGAGCCTCAGGCCCGGCCCCTTCGCCCAGGCCACGGCCCTTGCGCGGCGGAATCGGTCCGTCACGGCGTGCGCCGAGGAGCGGTGGAGGCCGGCGAGGGCACCGTGCAGGGGTGGCACCTGACGCGCGGTCTACCGACCGGCCGAGGCGCGGGCCCTGGCCGGTCAGGGCACCGATGGCGGGGGCGGCGGCAACGGGGGCTCGCCGCACCCGCTGCCCCTCCGGTCGCACCGGTGCTTCGGAAACACCGGCGTCGCGGCCGTCTGGGCTCAGCCGCTCCCGCGCAGCCCGGACCCACTACCCGACCACACCGAACCCGACCGGCCACCGTCGCGAACCTCCTCGGCTGGTCGGTACACACCGATGGATACTCCGAGACCAGCCGAGGAGGTTCGCGACAGTGCCTGGCCGGTGCCGGAAGCCCCTGGAAACCGAACTCGGAGGCCCGTGGCGGCGGCATTGGTTATCTGCCCGCGGTGTTCGCATGAACCCCGCCACCAGCGGCTCCTCCACCACACCTGCCCCAACGGCACAGATCACCAGTTCCTGGGCGCGGAACTCATCCGCGTAATGATCGGAACGCTCCTGGAAACGTCAAGTGACCTTTCCCTGGTCAGTGGCACCACCAGACGCCCTCACCAGCGCGGCGATCTTCCACCTCGCCCAGTGCCTCCTGCAACTCCCCGACCCCGCCGAGCTGGCGCAACGTCTCGCGCCCCTCCTCGGCCACGCCTGGGAAACAGACCGCAGAGCCACCGAGAGCCTGCGGACCAGCATCAAACTCTCCAGGCCACTCGCCCACGCAATAGCCAGGACCCACGGCCTCCACGAGTCAGAAACGAATAGCAGCGCACCTTCGGCTCGCGAGCCCTACGACTCACCGCATCGGTGATCCCGACGCCCCTGACGGCCGGACGTCTCCATCACTGCGCCACACTCAACCCTGTGATCGACTTCATCGACGAGTTCCTCAAGCTCAGGTCCGTCTTCTCTGACACCATCCCACCATGGATCACGATGACTTCTGGCCGATCATCGAACGAGCCCGCGATCTGGGCGGCCCTCTCCATGAGGCCTTGGAAACAGTCCTGGCAGGCATGCCGGCCGAGGTAGTCGTTGACTATCGCCAGCATTACGACGAGCACAAGGCGGCGCTCTACCGCTGGGATGTCTGGGCCGCCGCCTATCTGATCGGCGGTGGCTGCAGCGACGACTCCTTCATGGACTTCCGAGCAGGCATCATCGCCCGGGGGCGTGAGAGTTACCAGATCGCCCTCACCAACCCGGACGGCCTCGCAGCCCTCTCGCTCGTTCAAACATCCGCCTTGGCTGGAGACGACGGCGAGGACATCTTCTACGAGGAGTTCACCTACGCCCCGTCTCATGCCTACGAACGCATTACAGGCAACGACGGTCTCTTCGAAGCTCAGGAGCAGCGGCATCCGCAGCAGTCTGGGGAGCACGACATGGGTGAGGACTTCGACTTCGATGACTCCGCCGAGATGCACCGCCGGCTACCTCGGTTGGCGGCCCTGTTCCTGGGCTCCTCCGAGTAGGTCACACTGGCCTGGCGGATCCACTCGACCTCCACCGTGCCGACCGCCGGGCGGGGAGGCTCTTGGATGACAGGATCGTCTGGGACGACCTCTCCTGGTGGGCACTGAACCGTCTCTACGGAATCGATCTCCCCACGTATGAGAGCGGTGGCTTCCTGCGCGATGACGAACAGGTGCGGCAATGGCTCGCAGAGCTGAGAAATCGCCGAGCAATGTGAACCGCCCCGGGCAGGGACTCTTTCTTCGGGTCGGCCATGCCGTGGCCGCGCGTCAGCCGTCGCCGTCGCCGGGTGAAGCCCCGGTGATGGCCTGCGACTGCTTTCCGACGATCTCCCCCAGCGGTATGTCGTTGTGATTGCCGAGGACGACGCCGACCCACCCGGTGTCCGGGTAGACGCTCCAGTAGGTGCAACTGCCGGGGTGGGGGCCGCCGCGCCCGAGCTCCCACCGGTCTTCGACGATGTGGGCTGTCATGCCGGTCACGGCCTCGACGATCTGCACGACGACTTCCGCACCCCAGCCGGGTTTCTTCGAACCCGCGCCGGGGGCCGCGTCCAGCTTCGCCTGCCGGTGGCACTCGTGCTGCTCCTGCTTGCTGTGGAAGATGCGTTGGTGGTCGTGCTCCGGAAAGGACAGCCCCGAGGTGCCCATGAGCAGGTGGTGGATGCGCACCTGCTCAGCGATCTCCTTGGCGAAACCGGTCAGGTAGGTGCCACCGTGTCCCACAGCTTCACCTTGCCCCGCTGCGCCAGCTGCACGATGGACAGGCTGAGGAACGGCCCGCCGTAGAGGTTGAACGCGGCACCTTCGTGGTTACCGATCCCCTTCTCCTTGTCGGCCATGCCGTAGCTGCGCGACAGCACCGTCCGGCCCCGGTGCGACAGCAGCACCACTCCGGAGAACTTGTCCTCGGCGGCCGGCTTCGCGATGTACCGGTCGTTGGCGCCGACGACGCGTTCCCGTTCCCGAGGGTGGTCCTGGCAGGTGATGGGGACTGCCCACCCGTCATCTTGGCACATGCCGCAAGGGACCTTCTTGACGCGCTCGCCCATGGGGCGCGCGACCGATGGTCGCACGCCTTCCTTGACCTTTAGGGATCTTTAGGTTGCCACCGCACCGCTTGCGGTACCTGTCCTCGCAGCTGGATGAACTCAACCAGGGTGGCGCGGAACGTCGTCAGCGGGACACCGCTGCCGGCAGGCCATCCAGCCTCGGACTCCGCTGCCAACGCAGGTGAGGCAGGTTCGCCGACGCTGTGGCCGAACATCGATGAACCGTAATATGCCAGGTAACCAAATCCATGGGCGACATGGACGACGAGCAAGCCGTCCTCTCCGTCGTCGCCCTGAATCACGGCGTCGGGCGACCCAGGGCGCGCCAGTAGCGAAATGAACCGCTCCAAGGATTCCTCGGAGTCCAAAGCGATATTCGTGCCCTGATTGTAGCCCGTGGGCACGCCTGCATGGTAGGTCAAGATCCGTCGGCCTTTCCTGGGCATGTCGTTGTGTGGCCGTCTCCGTCCACCACATGCAACTTGCGACCGGGCGCCAAGAAGTGCTCAATGTACCTGCGGCAACTGTGATTCCAGTCATTATCGAATCCCCGTGTTCCGCACATCTTTCGATCCATGACCACGGTTTCTTCCGAGAAGTGTTCACCGCGATCGTGGACGCCGCCGCCGTCCGCGCGAAAAAGGGGGCACACTGACCGGCCCCAATCCGGTCGATACGTTCAAGCCGTTGTTCATGGCGCTGCCCGCGATCCGCTCCCGGCGCGGACCGCGCCGTCGGCCGCCGCGCAAGGCCCGCGGCATCAAGGCCCACGCGCCCGCAAGGCCGCCCCATGATTCCTAGAGCATCCGTCAAACATGCCTGGACCAAAACGTCAAGCATCTCCTGGGACTGGACAGCGGTTACCCTAATACTCCAGCTGTAGATCGCGATCTTGCTGGTTAAGGGCGTTTGGAAGCAGGACGGCCACCGCGTGATCATCGTTGTTTGTGAGGACAAACGAAAACCGGGCGGTGGCCGCTGGCCACAGCGTA